>CACCKE010000031.1 GCA_902546615.1 uncultured Pelagibacteraceae bacterium | reverse complement strand
CTTTATGTTTGTTGCGTTAGCGATTAGCTGTCTATTTGTTTTGGCAAATTTCTTAGTTGCAGTAAATAACCCTGACCCTGAAAAGAATTCTGCGTATGAGTGCGGATTTGAACAGTTTGGAGACTCTAGAATGAAGTTTGATGTTCGTTTTTATTTAGTCACATTACTTTTTATTATTTTTGACCTCGAAGTCGCGTTCCTATTTCCTTGGGCCGTTACATTTGGAACCTTGGGCTTATTTGGGTTTGTTTCAATGATGGTTTTTCTAGCTATTCTAACAATTGGTTTCATATACGAGTGGAAAAAAGGAGCATTGGAGTGGCAATAAATACAAATATTGAAGAGACAAGTCCAGAACTAGAAAGACTAAAGAAGTTGTATGCTGATAAGGGGTTTGTTGTCACCAGTATCAATAACCTTATTAACTGGGCTCGAACAGGCTCTCTGCATTGGATGACATTTGGATTAGCTTGTTGTGCTGTCGAAATGATGCATGTAGGAACACCGCGCTACGACGTTGAGCGTTTTGGCGCAGCTCCAAGAGCATCACCAAGACATGCAGACGTTCTTATAGTGGCAGGTACGTTGACAAATAAAATGGCAGCGGCATTAAGAAAAGCTTACGATCAGATGCCAGAACCTCGATATGTTATTTCCATGGGAAGTTGTGCGAATGGTGGAGGGTATTATCACTACTCATATTCTGTTGTTAGAGGTTGTGATCGAATAATACCTGTCGATGTTTACGTGCCAGGGTGTCCGCCTACAGCAGAAGGCTTGCTTTATGGATTATTACAGTTACAGAAAAAAATAAGAAGAGAAGGCAACATCAAAAGATAATGAGCGAGCAAATTGAAATGGCAAAAGCTGCCATTGAAAAAAACTGTAAATTGAATGATATAGATGTAAATTTAGGACAGTTACAACTATCGGTTGATCCAGCGAATTTAATACTGGTTATTGATTTTGTTAAGAATGATCCAAGCTGTGAATTTAAGCAAATTACAGATATTGCTGGAGTGGATTTTCCAGAAAATGAAAAAAGATTTGAAGTTATTTATCATTTTTTGAGTTTTAGGTTCAATTTACGGTTAAGAGTAAAAACCCAGATAAGTGAAGAGGAGTCCTTGCCCAGCATAACATCAATCTTTCCTGCAGCTAATTGGTTTGAGAGAGAAGCATTTGACATGTATGGAATAACTTTCACGGATCATCCTGATTTAAGAAGAATTTTAACTGATTACGGTTTTGAGGGATATCCTCTACGTAAAGACTTTCCATTAACAGGTAATGTCGAAATCAGATATGACGAAATTGATAAAAAAATAGTTCACGAGCCTGTTAAGCTACAGCAAGATTTTAGAAATTTTGACATTCAAAGTCCCTGGGAAGGAACAAAGTATTTAGATAAGGAAGCAAAAGAAAGTGAGTAATAATAAAACAGTAACTGTTAATTTTGGACCAGTACACCCCGCAGCACATGGCGTTTTGAGACTCATTCTTGATCTAGATGGTGAAATTGTAGAAAGGGCTGACCCGCACATCGGGCTTTTACATAGGGGCACTGAAAAACTTATCGAACATAAAACTTATCTTCAAGCAATACCATATTTTGACAGACTGGATTATGTTGCACCCATGAACCAGGAGCATGCTTTTGCATTAGCAATAGAAAAATTGCTAAATGTAGAAGTGCCTTTGAGAGGACAATATATTAGGGTTTTATTTGCCGAAATTGGGCGTCTCTTAAGCCACCTACTAAATGTTACCACTACAGCAATGGATGTTGGAGCCATGACACCAATCACATGGGGTTTTGACGAAAGAGAAAAGCTATTAGACTTTTACGAAGAAGTATCTGGATCTAGATTTCATGCAGCTTATTTTCGAGCAGGTGGTGTTCATCAAGATTTACCAGATGGATTAACTGATAAGATATTTAATTTTTGTAATAATTTCCCAAAAGCGATTGATGATATTGAAAGCATGTTGACTGAAAATAGAATATTTAAACAACGAAATGTAAATATTGGTA
>CACCKE010000030.1 GCA_902546615.1 uncultured Pelagibacteraceae bacterium | reverse complement strand
CTAAAGAACAATTACATTGTTTTTTAATGATACTATTTATCATTATTTTCTCAACTATGTCAGTGTCAGTTTCATATTTAGTATAGAGTTTTTTATTTGATGTGAGTGAAACATTGTACCAAGTTTTATTTAAATATATCATCACACTGCCTGGGTCACACGGATTTTTAAATTTTAATTTTTTTTCTAACTTAAATTTTTTCTTTAAGGCCTGAATTATTTTTTGTTGATTAAAATTTTTAAATTTAGCTAGTCGATGAAAGCTCAATATATTAACAGAATGCTCATCAAATATTGCCGCAAGAAGGTTTATTTTTTCTTTTTTAATTTTATTAATATTTTTCTTTTTATTTAAATTTTCAATAGCGGAGTACCTGTGATGCCCATCAGCAATATAAAATTTTCGAATTTTTGATAATTTCTTTCTCAAAGATTGGATTTCATTTTTTTCACTTACTTTCCAAAGGGATCTAGTTGTACCGCCTGGTGACTTAAATTTATAAAGAGGTTTTTTTCTTTCGTATTTTTTAAAATCAATAGGTCTGCTATTTTGATTTTTATAGGATAAATAAACTGGACCTATTTGCATTTTTGTATGTTCAATTGTTTCCATGATAGAATTCGATCGTGCTTTAAATATTGCTTCATGTTTCAGAATTTTATTATTCCCTTCCTCGAACTCTATTGATGCAACTATACCAAACTGCTTCTTATTATATTTATCTAAACAATATATATAAAAACATTCTTCCTTCTCCTGAAAAATAATATTATTCTTAATCATAGATTCTAAGTGCTCGTATGCGTGCTTTTTTGAATTTTTTTTGGTAATGTTAGGGTAAAATGCTCTTGGGCTTACTACGTTTAGGAAATTATATTCTGACTCTTTTAAAATTTTATTTAACTGTTTGTTCGTTAAATTATCAAAAGTTGGCAATACCACTTCCTCAACTCTTTTCTGTAAAGGCCTAAAGGCTTTGAATGGTTTTATTGATAAGGTCATATTTATTTATTTGATAAAACGCTGATTAAGTAGGGTATTTATATGTATATTTTATGCATAAATCTCGCAGATTTTAAGTTTTTTTATCTGAAATTATGGCTATTGACATAAGAAAAGTGACGTTTATATTCAGGCCACTTTTAATATCAAATAGTAATTTCTAATATGTTTGCGATTATTTCAACTGGCGGAAAGCAGTATAAAGTTAGCGAAAACACTATGTTGAGTGTGAGCAAAATTGATGGCAAAGATGGTGATAAGATCACTATCGATGATGTCCTTTTCGCTTGTGATAAAGAACAATTTTCTGTGGGATCTCCACAAATCAGTGGCGCGAAAGTTAATGCTGAAATTGTTAAACAAGACAGAGATAGAAAAATTTTAGTATTTAAGAAGAAAAGAAGAAAAAACTATCGAAGGCTTAATGGTCACAGACAGGATATAACTTTTTTAAAAATTAATTCACTTGATATACCTGGATTCGCTTCAAAAAAAGCTGTGAAGAAAGCAAGTGATACGAAGTTAGAAACTGAAAAGAAAACAGTTACAAAAAAGAAAACTACAGTTAAAAAGAAAACTGTAAAAAAAAAGGATAGCTAATAATGGCAACTAAAAAAGCTGGCGGCTCATCGAGAAACGGAAGAGACTCAGCTGGAAGAAGATTGGGTATAAAGAAATACAGTGGTCAAACTGTAATACCTGGTAACATCATAGCTAGACAAAGGGGTACTAAATGGCACCCAGGTGATAATGTAGGCCTTGGAAAAGATCATACAATTTTTTCGCTTGTTGATGGCTTTGTAAAGTTTGGTAAGAAAAAAAACGGAAAAACATTTATTTCTGTTATTCCCAAACAGTAAATCTAAATCTTTTTTCTAAAAATATTTCCTTAAAATGAAGTTTATTGATGAAGCTAAAATCTTTGTAAAAAGTGGTGATGGGGGTGATGGCTGCTTGAGCTTCAGAAGAGAAAAATATATCGAATTCGGTGGACCCGATGGCGGCAACGGTGGAAAAGGTGGAGATATTATTCTAGAAGGAACAAAATCTTTAAACACACTTGTAGACTTTCGATTTCAAAAACACTTTAAAGCACAAAAAGGTAGAGGTGGAGCTGG
>CACCKE010000029.1 GCA_902546615.1 uncultured Pelagibacteraceae bacterium | reverse complement strand
TGTGGAAATTCGTACATAAGATCTACAGTAGCTTTTGAATAGTGAGATAGGTCAGAGTCTTCAACATCTAGCTTTTTTAATCTTTT
This sequence comes from uncultured Pelagibacteraceae bacterium, assembly GCA_902546615.1. Classification (GTDB taxonomy): domain Bacteria; phylum Pseudomonadota; class Alphaproteobacteria; order Pelagibacterales; family AG-422-B15; genus CACNXQ01. Next base: position 2,681 of record CACCKE010000029.1, on the reverse strand, counting down.
TTCAGATATGCCTTGATCAATCCACCATGAATACCTCTTGTCTACCCAATATTTATGCCACTCATCATCTTTACCTGGTTCAACAAAAAATTCTAATTCCATTTGTTCAAACTCTCTAACTCTGAATATAAATTTGCCTGGAGTGACTTCATTTCTAAATGCTTTACCTATCTGCGCGATTCCAAAAGGAATAGTCTTACTTGTTGAGTCCAATATATTTTTAAAATTTGTAAAAATTTGCTGTGCGGTTTCAGGTCTTAGGTAAGCATAATTACTGCCATCATCTACAGGACCAACTGTGGTTTTAAACATAAGATTAAATGGTCGAGGTTCAGTTAGATCGCTAGACCCACATGCTGGACATTTTCCATCCGTGGCCTGGTCAGATCTAAATCTATTTTTGCAATTTCTACAGTCGACTAAAGGATCAGAGAAAGTATCTTCATGGCCTGAATATTTTAATACGTGTCTACTTGTTAAAATAGATGCATCAAGTCCTTCAACGTCATCTCGATCATAGATCATTGATTTCCACCACGAAGATTTAAGGTTGTTTTTTAATTCTACTCCGAGTGGACCATAATCATATATTCCTTGCAAGCCACCATAAATTTCACTTGATTGAAAAATAAACCCCCGTCTTTTACATAATGAAACGAGGTCTTCCATGTTTTTAGAGGCCATATCGACTCCAGAATGAATTTTCCCTTAGAGCTTCTGTAAGCTGGTCAACAATATCGTTATTTGAAATCTGATTATTTAAAATATTTTTAATGAATGATTTTTTTTCTTCTATGTTCCTAATCTTTAATTTTTTTCCGTAATGTTTTTCAATGTATGAGTTTAGTTCTACATTCGAGTCTACTAAACCAAGTTTTTTTGCTTGTTCGCCTGTCCAAAACTCCCCATTAAAAACTTTTTTTGGGTCTATTTTCTTTTTTCTATTTTTTGAGACTAAATCTTTGAAATTTTCAAATATGCTATCCTGAACTTTGATCAGCTTATCTATGTCTTTTTTAGAGACTTCTTCAAATGGATCTAGAAACGATTTTCTATCTCCTTTTGTAAAAACTCGCCTTTTAATGCCTAGTTTATCTATTAATTTTTTGAATCCAAAAGAGGCACTGATTACTCCTATTGATCCGACTATTGAACTTTTATTGGCGATTAAAATATCTCCTGCACACATCAGCATATAACCTCCTGAGGCAGCAACATCCTCCGCGATTGTAATCACTTTCACATTGTTTTTCTTCGATAAATTTCTTATACGGTTGTGTATAAGCTCGGATTGAACCGGTGAACCACCTGGAGAGTTGATCTTAATGACTACTACAGATGGCTTTTTAAAGCTAAAAGCTTTATCTAGAATAGAGGCACAATTCTCAAGTGTCAGTCCCTTTTGAAATCTACCGAGATCTCCAATAACACCTCGCAAGCCAACTATATTTATTCTTGTTTTAGAGGATATAAAGCTCATTTTTAATTTTTGCCTGAAATCAATAACTTTTAATTATATGAGACTATATTATAAGTACATCTAAATATAAAACAAAATCATAATTAATAAGTGAATACACCAGTAAAATCATTATCGAATTTACTTAAAAGCTCTCTGAAGAGAGTTGAAAGAGAAATCAGTAAGAACATCAAGGATGAAGAAAAATTAATTACTTTAACAGCAGGCCATCTCATTAAAGCTAAGGGAAAAAAAATAAGGCCGCTTCTTACATTAATTGTATCAAAAATGCTAAATTATAAAGGTAACGCGGATGTAACACTTGCTGTCTGCATTGAGTTTATTCATAACGCCACTTTGTTGCATGATGATGTAATTGATACAGGAAAGATCAGAAGAGGAAAATTAAGCGCAAATCAAATATGGGGAAATAAAGTAAGTGTTTTAGTTGGAGATTACCTGTTAAGTAGAGCTTTTAAGCTAATGGTAAAAAATAAATCATTAAAATTACTAGAGATATTATCCCAAACATCACTCATTTTAGCAAGAGGACAAATACAAGACGTAGGCAATAATCAAAATGTTAACTTAACAGAAAAAAAGTATTTATCTATCATAGATGCTAAAACTGCTGAGCTTTTTAGGATATCTTGTTTCTTACCAACCATAATTACTGACCAAGATAAAAGAACTCAAAAAATATTTAATGATTTTGGATTTAATTTTGGCATGGCCTTTCAGTTATCTGATGACATATTAGATTATTTTGGTGACTCGAGCAAAATGGGTAAAAGTGTTGGGAAAGATTTTTTTGAGGGTAAAGTAACATATCCAGTCATTCATTGTTTCAAAAAATCTGATAAAAAGTCAAAAAAAATTATAGCCAAGCTATTTTTTAAGAGAAAAAGAAGTAAAAAAGATCTGGCACTAATTCTGGATCTGATGAAGAAAACAAATACTTATAAAAGTTCAATCGAATTTGTTGGAAAATATGCAGAAAAAGCCAAAACTAAGATTAATAAATTTGAAGGAAATAAATATAAAGTGTATCTTGATGATTTGGTGGATCATTTAATAATCAGAGACAAATAAAAAATAAATATGTCATTTAATACTTTTGGAAAAAATTTTCGATTTACAACATGGGGGGAATCTCATGGGGAAGCTATTGGATGTATAATTGATGGTTGCCCTCCTCTAATACCACTTAAGGACAAGGATA
>CACCKE010000028.1 GCA_902546615.1 uncultured Pelagibacteraceae bacterium | reverse complement strand
AAGAAAACTAGTCATATAAGTGTTAAAAAATTAAAAAAATTATATGAACATATTGGAATGCGACCACTTATTGTTCAAAAAGAAATAGAAGGATATATTTCAGACAGACTACAAGAAGCGTTATGGCGTGAAGCCTTGCATATTATAAATGACGGGGTAGCATCAACGGATGAAGTTGATGATGCAATTGTTTATGGTCCTGGATTGAGATGGGCTTTTATGGGGGTTTGTTTAACGTTCCATTTAGCTGGTGGAGAAACTGGCATGAAACACATGCTGGAACAATTTGGTCCTGCACTAAAACTCCCTTGGACAAAATTGAAAGCACCTGAATTAAACAACAAACTTAAAAAAGCAATGGTTTCAGGAACAAAAAAACAAGCAGGAAAATTCAATATTAAAGAATTAGAAAAACAAAGAGATTTGTTTTTGATTGAAATTATGAAAACTTTAAATAAGAATCAAAAAGGTAAGTTTCCGAATTGGGACAGAAAATATAATACATTTAAATAAGATATGAATGAGAATCCATCAATATCATCATTAAAAAAGAATGGTAAATCGATTCTAATTGATTGGAGTGATGGTGAGCAGAGTAAATTTAATTTTTTATGGTTAAGGGATAATTGTCCATCAGAAGTTCACCCTACTGCAAGGGAGAGAACCTTTAACTTGCTAAATGTTTCAGAAAATATTTACCCAAAAGCGTTTACAATAAATGATAAAGGGCAGTTGGAGATTGAGTGGAGTGAAGGAGGCCATATAAGTCACTATGACGTCGAATGGCTTCGACATAACTGTTACACGATGAAAAGTAAGAAAAAATATAGTTCACCTTATTTTTTGTGGGATAATAGTATGCAATCAAATTTTGAAGATATTCAAATAGATTATCAAGAAATTATTAGTGGAGATGAAGGAATAAAAAAATGGTTAGAACAACTTCACTATAAGGGCATTTCAATTGTAAAAAATGCACCCACTGAAAAAGAGTCAGGTTTTGATGTTCTATCTAATATAAGTCATCATAGAGAAACTTTTTTTAAAACACCATTTGAAGTAATCGATATTCCTAATCCAAATAATTCAGCATATACAGCTGCAGCTCTAAGAAATCACATCGACTTACCATATTATGAAATTGCTCCTGGCTACCAGTTCCTTCATTGTTTAATAAATGATGCAACCGGTGGTGAATCAGTTGCGTTAGATGGATTTAAAGTTGCAAGCTATATGAAAGAAAATTTTACTGAATATTTCAAGATTCTTCTTGATACACCTGTAAAATTTGTAAATAGAGATTACACCGCAAACACAATTAGAGTAATGCATAAACCCATATTTACTCTAGATCACAACAATGATTTTAATGATATACGGTTCAGCGTTGCTTATATGGGAATAATGGATTGCAGTCCTGAAGTTATGGATAGCTTCTATGAAGCATATCGTAAACTTCTTTCATTGCTACATGACCCTATGTTTGAAATCAATTTCAGATTAGAAGCTGGAGATATTTTTAGCTTTAATAACAGAAGAGTCTTGCATGGCAGAAAAGAATACGATGCCAATTCAGGTAATAGACACCTCCAAGGATATTATATTGATAGGGATGAGATCGTAGGTAGATTAAATTATTTGAATAGAATTAATCCTTAATTAATAAAATGAAGATAAATCGTAAAATATTACCAAATATAAATAATTACTACAGCGATAATCATAAGATAGACCCAAGCCAGGGGGTGCATCTGGGCGATGGAACAATCAATGATGGCGATCGTGTCGAAATTGGCCCAACTGCATTAGCCTATGCTGAATGGCAAGATGCAGGGCTTATATTGCCAGATCTGACTGAGATGCGCAAAGCCAGACACAAACGCTTGACTGATGCAATTGTAGCCAGGGGTTATGGGGGCTTATTGATGTTTGATCCCCTTAATATTCGTTATGCAACTGACACGACAAATATGCAGTTGTGGAACACCCACAATCCGTTCCGGGCGTGCTTGCTTTGTGCTGATGGGTATATGGTACTCTGGGATTATAAAAACGCACCATTCCTCGCCCAATACAATCCACTTGTTCGGGAGAGCCGCTCAGGTGCGGACATGTTTTACTTCGCCCGTGGTGACCGGATTGGGCCAGCAGCTGACGCTTTCGCAGCTGAGGTACTAGACTTAATTGCCACTCACGCTCCAGGTTGTACACAAGTCGGTATAGACAAAATTCAGCCTGCAGGTTTAGATGCGGTCCGTCGAGCAGGGCTTGAGTACTGTGACGGTGAGGAAGTTACAGAACGTGCACGAGCTATCAAAACCGAGCACGAATTACGAGCAATGCGCTGTTCTATTTATTCTTGTGAACGCTCGATGGCAGTTATGGAGGAGTTTGCACGCGCAGAAATTCCAAAAGGTGGTGTGACAGAGGATGATGTTTGGGCGGTACTCCATGCAGAAAATATTAAAAGAGGTGGCGAGTGGATTGAGACAAGACTGCTTACTTCAGGGCCACGCACCAACCCATGGTTTCAAGAATGTGGGCCAAGGATCATATCTGAGAACGAAATTCTTGCTTTTGATACTGATTTGATCGGCCCCTATGGGATTTGTGCAGATCTCAGTCGTACCTGGTGGATTGGAGATAGTTTAGCGCCAGCTAATATGCGCGAGAGTTATGCAGAGGCAGTAGAACACATTCGCTATAACACAAGGCTTCTCAAGCCCGGCCTCCACATGGAAGACTTAACTCATTCTTTGCACGTGTTGCAGGACAAGTATCAGGCGCTCAAGTATTCATCACCTATGCATGGTGTCGGGATGTGTGACGAATGGCCATTGATCGCCTACCCAGACCGTTTGGTTAAAAATGCCTTTGACGCTGTTCTGGAACCAGGACTGACTCTTTGTGTCGAGGCTTTGGTGGGTGAAGTTAATGGGGACCACATGGTCAAGCTTGAGGATCAGGGTGTCGTAACAAATAATGGTTACGAAACGATTTCTACTTATCCGCTTGATGAGCGTTTGTTTTCAAATTAGAAATGCTTATTCATTCCAAAAAAGAATAGCCTTGTCATTTTTTTAATTCGACAGAATATTAAATT
>CACCKE010000027.1 GCA_902546615.1 uncultured Pelagibacteraceae bacterium | reverse complement strand
AATATTACTGCAATTAAATATAATAGGTATCTGCGCAATAAAATCATTGTATAATCAATAAGTAATATTATTTATTATCATATAACAAGGAATAAATATATGTCTGAAACTATCAAGACTGATTGTCTAATTATTGGAGCGGGCCCTGTCGGTCTGTTTGCAGTATTTGAGTTAGGTATATTAGGACTAGACAGTCACGTTGTAGATAATCTTGACAAAATTGGAGGACAATGTGCTGAGTTATATCCAGACAAACCAATTTATGATATACCTGCGCTTCCAGAGTGTACTGGATTATCATTAATTGAAAATTTACAAAAACAAATCAAGCCATTTAATACACCGTTTCACCTTAATGAAAGAATTGATGAAATAATAAATACTGGTGACTTATGGAAACTTAAAACTACTGGCAATAAAGTTTTTGAAACTCCTAATATATTTATAGCTGGTGGCGTTGGCTCATTCGAGCCACGAAAACCACCAATTGAAAATGTATCTAAATATGAAAATAAAGGTATTCAATATTCGATACCAGATAAAAACTTTTATAAAGACAAAAAGATTATAATTTTTGGTGGAGGTGATAGCGCGCTTGACTGGACTGTTGAACTTTCAAAAATTGCTTATCATGTAACATTAGTTCATAGACGTGATGAGTTTAAAGCAGCTAATCACACAGTTAATTTAATGAAACAACTTGTTAAAGAAGGTCAAGTTGACTTGATCACAAAAAATCAGATTAGTGATGTTAAGGGCAGTGATAGAGTTGAAAAAGCAATCATAAAAGATAATGATGGAAATGAAAAAATTATAGATTGTGACGAAATCTTAATTTTTTATGGACTTAAAATGGAGCTTGGACCCATTAATGATTGGGGCCTAAATTTGAATGAAAAACAAATTGAGGTGAATACGGAAAATTTTGAAACGAATTTATCAGGTGTATTTGCAATGGGAGACATTTCTTATTACCCAGGTAAACTAAAGTTAATTCTATCAGGCTTTCATGAAGCCGCCCTAGCAGCACAGAAAGCATTTATACGCGCTAGACCAGATGAAACGCTAACTTTTCGATACACAACTTCATCAAGCGATATTCAAAAAAAATTAGGTGTAAAATAATTGCTGCAAAAACTATACGATAAATATATTTGTCCACATCTCATTAATTATGCGATGCAAATGAAACCATTTAGAAAACAAAGAGAAAAAGTAATACCCTTTGCGTCTGGTAGAATATTAGAAATAGGTATTGGTTCAGGATTAAATTTTAATTATTACAATAAAGTAAATGTATCTGAGGTGTTTGCTGTTGAGCCAGATGGCGTATTGTTGAAAAAAGCAAAACAAAATGCAGAATTAAACAATATAGATTTGAATATCCAACAACTTAAGGCTGAGGAGTTGCCTTTCGATAATAACTCATTTGATACAGTGATTAGCACTTACACAATGTGTTCCATTCCTGGCTTAGGCAGTGCTATGTCTGAAATAAACAGAGTTATGAAACCAAACGCTAAATTTCTATTCTCTGAACATGGCAAATCTCCTGACTCAAATGTTTTGAAATGGCAAAAAAGAATGAACGGGTTTCAAAAAAGGATAGCGGGCGGTTGTCATCTTGATGTAGATATTCCAAATGAAATAACGAAAGCTAATTTTAAAATAGATAAAATAGACAGCATGTATGTTCCTGGACCAAAATTTTTAAGCTATCATTACTGGGGCGCCGCTAGTCCGCTAAAATAAGTTATGTTGATGCGACAAACTTTGGATTATGTTTTTTCAAATGCTGAAAGAAACAATCCGAAATCTATACTGCAAACAATAGATAATTTTGTGTTAGAGAGTGGTCAATTCTTAATGAATGTCGGTCCAGAAAAAGGAGAAATTTTAAAAAATCATCTTTTAAAGTCAGAACCAAATAATGTAATAGAGTTAGGAACTTTTATTGGATATTCAGCAGTATTAATCTCATCAACTATTGGAGAAAAAAGTCAATTAACTTCGATTGACTCAGACATTCACTCTATAGAAATAGCGAAAGAATTAATTAACTTTGCTGGACTGGATCATAAGGTAAACTTGATGCACGGAAGTGCTGAGGAAATAATACCAAAATTAAATTTCAATGCTGATTTTGTATTTATTGACCATGAGAAGAAAAAGTATCTTTCGGATTTAAAACTTTTGGAATCAAAGGGCATAATTGTCAAAAATTCTGTAGTATTTGCTGATAATGTTGGGATTTTTAAAGATGAAATGGCTGAATATTTCGACCATGTGAGAGAATCCGGGGAATATCTGTCTCAAAATTTTAGCTCGAAATTAGAGTATAGAAATAATATATATGATGCAGTGGAAATATCGATTAAGAATTAATATCAATGGAAAATAGCAATCATTTTAATGTAATTGTAATTGGCGCTGGAATCTCGGGTATAGGAGCTGGATATTACTTAAAAAAAAATTGTTCTAATAAATCCTTTTGTATTATTGAAGGGAGAGAGAATATAGGCGGTACATGGGACTTATTTAAATATCCAGGAATAAGATCAGACTCCGATATGTTCACACTTGGGTATGCATTTAAGCCATGGAAAGAGCAAAAAACAATTGCAAACGGACCTTCCATCTTAAGTTATTTAGAAGAAACAGTTGAAGAAAATAATTTACGTGAAAAAATAAAATTTAGTCACAAAGTCTTAAGCGCAAACTGGAATTCAGCAGAGCGTAACTGGGAAGTAAGAGCTGCTCATCATGGGCAAGAAATATCATTAACAGCAAATTTTCTATTCATGGGAACAGGATACTATAATTATGATGAAGGATACACACCTGAATTTGATGACCTAGACAAGTACGAAGGTAAATTAATACATCCTCAGAAGTGGCCTGAAGATTTTGACTACACAGATAAGAAAATGGTTGTTATCGGTAGTGGCGCAACAGCAGCAACTATAGTTCCCGAACTATCAAAAAAAGCTAAACACGTAACGATGTTACAACGCTCACCAACATATTATTTTCCAAGTCCAGATGAAGATAGATTTGCAAATTTTTTAAAAAAAGTTTTACCACAAAAAATGTCTTACACTCTTGTTAGGTTACGAAATGTATTCTTTCAGCAGCTTCTCTACAGAATTTGTAGATCATATCCAAAATATGTAAAACGAAAGCTCATAGATGGAGTTAAAGAATTATTGCC
>CACCKE010000026.1 GCA_902546615.1 uncultured Pelagibacteraceae bacterium | reverse complement strand
TTGTTTGGAAAGTTGGTTCTGGCGTAAAAAAATGGAAAGTGGGCGATGAGGTAATCATTCATGGTATGCAATGGGATCATGAGGATGCTGAGGTTAATGGTGGTGAACCAATGATATCAAAAACAAATAAGGTCTTTGGTTACGAAACAGCTGATGGAACCTTTGCTCAATTCACAGCTGTTCAAGCGCACCAAGTTTTACGTAAGCCACCAAATTTATCTTGGGAAGAAAGTGGTTGTTATATGTTAACCCTCGCAACTGCATATAGAATGCTATTTGGCCACGCTCCCAATGAATTAAAGCCGGGTGAGTTTGTTTTAATATGGGGCGCATCAGGAGGCCTTGGAAGCATGGCAGTACAACTTGCAAAAATTGTTGGCGCTAAACCAATTGGTATTGTTTCTGATAACTCTAAAATTGATTATGTAAAAGATCTAGGAGCTGTAGGCGTTCTAAACAGAAAAGATTTTGATTGTTGGGGTGAACATCCTGATATTGATGACGCTGAAACATATGCAAACTATATGAAAGAAGTTAGAAAATTTGGAAAGGCCTTATGGGAATTCACAGGTAAGGGTAATAATGTTGATATGGTATTTGAGCATCCGGGCGAAACTACCGTTCCTGTTTCATGTTTTGTAGTAAAACCAGGAGGAATGGTTGTTATTTGTGCTGGTACTACAGGATATAATCTCACATTAGATGCTAGATACCTTTGGATGCAAAGTAAAAGGCTTCAGGGTTCACACTTTGGAAATTCAAAGCAAGCGAATGCAGCAAATGAACTTGTTATTGACGGTACATTAGATCCTTGTATGTCAGAGCTTTTTGCATGGAACAATATTCCTGATGCTCATGAAAAGATGCTTAACAATGAACATAAAGGTGGAAATATGGCCGTCCTTGTTGGCGCTGCAAAAGAAGGACAAAAATCTCTAAACTAGAAACCTAAACATGCACGAACTAATTTCTAAATGTCAAAAATCCCTTATTACTGTCGATAAGTATTACGATGCTGCCCTGCAACATGTAAGAGGTGAGTTAATTGTTAATGGAAAATTATCTCGTGATAATCTAGATAGGGAACAACATGCTGCACATGGCTTGTCTTGGGTTGCTGCATATAGAGCTACTTTGAAAGAAATGGTTAATTGGGCCTCAAACCTAGACTCGACCGGGACGTTTAATGAAACAGAGCAATTAATTTTGCAAATTACTTTTTCGGAATACTGTGCGCAAATTAAATCTGGGATACCAATGTCACAACTTGAGTATGTTCGTCCTCAAGATTTAGGATTAAAAAATGGTCTCTTTCAAGAAACAGGGACTGAAGAATTTAATGATCTGATTTTGAATGGCAATAGTACTGCAGATCGTATGAAACTTGCTCAATTATTAAAAGATGGATTTTCAAGTAAAAACTTTGGTAATAGCGGCCTAGATGAAACTACATCAATAATTCAAGAACAATTTAGAAAATTTGTTGAAGATGATGTGACGCCAAACGCTCATGAATGGCATCTTAAAGATAACCTTATTCCGATGTCTGTAATTGAAAAAATGTCTGAACTTGGTGTATTTGGTCTGACGATACCTGAAGAATATGGTGGACTTGGAATGACAAGATTTGTTGACTGTGTGGTAACTGAGGAACTTGCAAGGGGTTATATTGGCATTGGCTCACTTGGTACACGCGGCGATATAGCTGCCGAATTATTGATTACAGGTGGCACCGAAGAACAGAAAAATAAATATTTACCGAAAATTGCATCTGGTGAAATGCTTCCATGTGCTGTTTTAACCGAACCTCATTCAGGATCTGATATGGGCTCATTCAAAACAAGGGCAGTTGCAAATGGAGAGCACTATACAATCACAGGAAACAAGACATGGGTTACACATGGAGCTCGAAGTGACGTGATGATGTTATTAGCACGCACAAACCCTGATGAAAAAGGCTACAAAGGTTTATCAATGTTCCTTGCTGAAAAACAGAGGGGTGATGACGATAATATGTTCCCTGATGAGGGAATTAGTGGTGGCGAAATCGAGGTTTTAGGCTACAGAGGCATGAAAGAGTACGAAATGGCTTTTGACGGCTTTAAAGTTAAAAAAGAAAATTTACTTGGTGAAAAAGAAGGAAATGGCTTCAAACAAATGATGGAAACTTTTGAAGCAGCTCGTATACAAACTGCAGCTAGAGCACTGGGTGTGGCACAATCAGCTTTTGAAACTGCAATGCAATACGCAATAGATAGGCTAGATACAAATGGCGGTTCGCTGTATGACAAACCTAGAAATGCATCGAAAATTGTTTCTATGGCTACTGAGATTATGGCTGCAAGACAATTAACTTATTATGCTGCAAGAGAAAAAGATAAAGGACACAGATGCGATTTGGAAGCAGGAATGGCAAAAATGTTGGCTGCTAGAGTTGCTTGGGCATGCGCAGATAACGGAGTCCAAATTCATGGAGGTAATGGGTTTGCGCTTGAGTATCCAATAAGTAGAATTTTATGTGACTCCAGAATTTTAAATATATTTGAAGGAACTGCAGAGATACAGGCCGACATTGTAACACGTCGACTTGTTTCTACGAACCCTGCTTAATTTTATATGCCAGGTTTTTTATATTACTTATTAATTCCTATATCACTTCTTGCTGTTTTAGCGGTTTTAGGAACAGGTATTTACGCTATGTTTAAAGGTGGAGATTTTAATAAAAAGTACTCAAATAAACTTATGAGACTTAGAATTACTCTGCAGTTTATTGCGATTGTAATAATTATGAGTGCTCTTTACTTTTCAACTAGTTCTTAATGGTAAAACTCAATAAAATTTATACAAGGGCCGGTGATAAAGGCAAGACAGGGCTAGTATCTGGCAAACGTGTATTTAAGGATAATATAAGAATAAAAGCATACGGGACTGTCGATGAACTGAATTCTATACTTGGAATTTTAAACACGAGTGCCAAATCATCTCTGAAAAAAATAATTTCAGAAATACAAAATGACTTATTTGATTTAGGTGCTGATCTCGCAACTCCAGTTGAAAAAAAACCAAAATATAAACCGCTACGCATTACAAGCAAGCAGGTTACAAGAATTGAAAAAACAATTGACAAATATAACGCAAAGTTAGCACCCCTTAATTCTTTTGTGCTACCGGGAGGGTCTCAGTCTGCGGCATTTTTACACAACGCAAGAACTGTAACGCGCCGAGCTGAAACTCAGATTGTCGCACTTGCAAAAAAAGAAGAGGTCAACGAAGA
>CACCKE010000025.1 GCA_902546615.1 uncultured Pelagibacteraceae bacterium | reverse complement strand
TAAGCATTTTTCTAGTTTCATCTTTTCCTGAAGGATCACCAATGCGGGTAGTTCCTGTACCAATTAATATTATTGGAGTATGACCGTGTTTTTGAAATAGGCGCATTACCATTATCTGTATCAAGCTGCCTATATGCAATGATTTAGCCGTACAATCGAAGCCTATGTAAAATGTAATATTTTCAGATTTTAATTTTTTATTAAGAGATTCCTCATCAGTGCATTGATTTAAAAAACCGCGGTATTTGAGTTCTTCAATAAGTGTCATTTTCTATATTCAGTAATGTATAAATTATTTAGACTAATTATACAAAATATATGAGCAACAATAAACTTCACGCAATTGGCATTATGAGCGGCACTTCGCTAGATGGAATTGATGTTTCATACGTTAGTTCTGATGGAAAAAGCACATTTACTCATAATTGCTCATCTTTATTTAAGTTTAGGGAATCAACAAGAAAGTCTCTTCATACTCTTGTGAACAACTTTACAAAAAATAAAAATAGCATATCAAATATAATCGATTGCGAAAATTTAGTTAGTGAAGATTATGTAAATGCCATAAGAAAATTTATAAAATCTAAAAATATCAAAAAAGTTGATCTTATCGCGTTACATGGTCAAACTATTTTTCATTCATCTAAAAATAAATCATCGATTCAATTGTGCAATAGTTCTTATATTGCAGAGAAAACCAACAGCCTTATTGTAAGTGATTTTAGACAAAAGGATCTTTTAAATGGTGGAGAGGGGGCGCCATTAGTACCAATATTTCATAAGCTTTTAATCAATAAACTAAAACTTAAAAAGCCTTGTTCTTTTATCAATATTGGAGGCATATCTAATATTTCCATATTAGACAATAGAGGTAAGTTAACAGCATATGATATTGGACCAGGAATGTGCCTTTTAGACCAATTTGTATTTTTCAAAATGAAACAACCTTTTGATAATAACGGAATATATTCTTCTCGAGGTAAAATTAACAATAATATTTTAAGACAACTTCAAAATGATAAATTTTTCAAAAAGAAACCCCCCAAATCTCTCGATCGAAATTATTTCTCATTAAATAAAGTATTAAAAATAAATTTTTATGATGCATGCGCTACTTTATCCGCGTTTACCGCTTATGCGATAATTAATGATCTAAAAAAAATAGAAAATCAAAAAATTATTATTTCTGGTGGAGGAACCAAGAATAAATTTATTTTAAATTTAATTAAAGAAAATTTAGGAAATAGAGTAATCTCTATTGATGAAATTTATGGTGACGCAAAATTTATAGAATCCCAGGCATTTGCTTATTTAGGTATAAGAAGAATTAAAAATTTACCTATATCATTGCCAGGTACTACAGGTGTTAAAAGTCCGATAACTGGCGGGAAAATTAATTAGTTATCTATACTTTGAATTAAGCTCTCTTTCAATGTAACTTCTAACTGTCTTTTCAAGCTTATCGGTTTCATTGTCATAGAAATGATTTGCTCCTGTTATTTCTTCATAATCCACTGTTATATTTTTTTGAGATTTGAGTTTTTCTGCAAGCCGTGTAGTTTCTTCAGGAGGAACCAAGTCATCTTTTTTACCTTGGACTATTAAACCTGAAGCTGGGCATGGAGCTAAAAAATTAAAATCATATAAATTAGGTTGAGGTGAAATACTTATAAATCTTGTTATTTCTGGCCTTCTCATTAATAGTTGCATGCAGAGTAGAGCACCAAAAGAAAAACCTGCAACCCAACATTGATTTGTATTTGGATTCTGTCTTTGTATCCAATCTAGACCAGCCGCAGCATCAGCAAGCTCGCCCAACCCATTATCAAACTTGCCCTCACTTTTTCCAACGCCTCTTAAATTAAAGCGAAAAATTGAAAATCCTAGAGAATCAAAAATAGAAAATAATTCCATTACAATAGGGTTATTCATTGTTCCACCATAAAGAGGATGTGGGTGTATTAGTAGTGCAATTGGAGGGTTTAAAGACTGCCCTTTTTTATATTTTCCAACCAATTTACCGTCAGGTCCTGTAAAAACGATTTCTTTTACTTGATTATTCATTTTTGAGCACTAGATAGTTGACTAAATTAGTAGGTTATTATATTTAACCACAGAGACGGTATACTAAATTTATTATTTGAAATTCAAGGTTTTTTTTTAAAATGAGTAAAATCATTGATTTAATTGACTCTTATATAGATAGAGATCCAGCAGCTAAAGGCAGAATTGAGACATTAGTCACTTCACCTGGCTTGCATTCTATTGGTATATATAAATTATCAAATTTTTTGTGGTCAATAAGGCTTACAATCTTAGCAAGGTTATTGTCTTACATTGGCAGAATATTAACAGGTATTGAAATTCATCCAGCGGCTAAAATTGGTGAACGTTTTTTCATTGATCATGGAATGGGAGTTGTAATTGGTGAAACAGCTGAAATCGGCAATGATGTAACGATTTATCATGGAGTAACTCTTGGAGGAGTTTCTCCAAGTGAGGATAGCGCAAGTCAGAAAGATAAGAAAAGACACCCAACACTTGAAGATAAAGTAATAATTGGATCTGGAGCACAAATTCTTGGTCCGATTACAATTGGTGCTAATTCAAAAGTCGGCTCTAATTCAGTAGTTACAAAAGATGTTGAGTCGAACAAAAGTGTAATTGGGAATCCAGCTAGATATACAATTGTACCTAATTCTTCGGGAGTAAAGAAGTTCAGAGCATATGGTCTCAGTAAGGGAGATGACAGCAGAGCTACTGTAGTTGAAAAATTGGAAAAAGATAATTCTGATTTAAGAAATAGAATTGAAAAGCTTGAAAAATTAATTGAGGAAAATAAATGAAGATAACTTCGCGTGGTAGATATGCTGTATTGGCAATGGTTGATCTTGCCAAATTTGGATCACAAAAACCATGCAGCTTGTCACATGTTTCTGTTAGGCAAAATATATCTTTGTCTTATTTGGAACAGATATTTAACGACCTTAAGAAGGCCGAATTAGTAAAAAGTCAAAAAGGACCAGGTGGAGGATATATTCTAAATAAACAAACAGAAGAAATTAAAATTTTGGACATATTTAATGCAATAGATGAAAAAATAAAAACTACAGGATGTGGCAATAATCCTAATGCTTTTTGTTCAGGAACTAACAAAAAGTGTTTAACACATAATTTTTGGGAGAATCTTGAGGGAGTTATTGGTAATTATTTGAGTACGGTGCATCTCAGTGATTTAGTAGAAGAACAAACGTTGGTAAAATAACATGAACAAAGTAAGCAAAGATAATTTTACGCAAGAAAAGTACAAATATGGATTTGTTACTGAAATTGAAAGTGAAAAAATTCCAAAAGGGTTAAATGAAGATGTTATCAAGTTGATTTCAAAGAAAAAAAATGAACCAGAATGGATGTTGGAATGGAGACTGGCAGCATTTAAACGTCTAGAAAATATGTCTGTTCCTAAATGGGCTAAAGCAGAAATTGATGAGATTGATTTTCAAGACTTATATTATTACTCTTCACCTAAAGATTTTAAAGAAAAGCCAAAATCTCTAGATGAAGTTGATCCTAAGTTATTGGAAACATATGAGAAACTAGGCATACCTCTAAAGGAACAGAAAGTTTTAGCTGGCGTTGCAGTTGATGCAGTCTTTGACAGCGTCTCAGTTGCTACAACATTTAAAGAGAAGCTCAACGAAATAGGAGTTATTTTTTGCCCTATTTCAGAGGCTATTCAAAAACATCCTGAGCTTGTGAAAAAATACATTGGGTCCGTTATTCCTGTAACTGATCACTTCTACGCTACTTTAAATTCAGCTGTATTTAGCGATGGTTCAT
>CACCKE010000024.1 GCA_902546615.1 uncultured Pelagibacteraceae bacterium | reverse complement strand
TCTTCTCGTGACCTAGTAAATCAGTTTTTATTAGTAATGCCTAGGCGATTCTCGTTTAATTCCAAGTCCAAATTGCTTTGGTGCATCAGCTGGGGCAGGCAAGTCATCTCTATGCCCGTCTGCCTCAGATAAATTCTTTTGAATAGCCGCACCAGGTTTGTAAAACATGTGAGCAAATTTTGACCAATAAACACCACCAAACAATACAATATTAGATAAGCCAAAGAGCACTAAAAACAAGGTATCTAGTATTGGGACACCCGAAGACTGAGTAAATGACCAAGCTAGCCCAAATGTTGCTGCAGCTAAAAGCGATAATACAAAAAGATCTGCTCTTATAATTCTATTCCACGGATTTGCCTCAGCTGAGACATCGACCCTTAAGAAAAACCAAAACCAATAACCTCCTAGACATGTCATTATAGCGCCAACATGCCATAACAATGATATTTGATGGGGAGCGGCTGTATTAGCATATCCAAAAATTAAGATAACAGAAGCAATCCAAAATAATATCGAACCGTACATGCCTAAAAGATGAGCAGCTCTTCTTTGCCCTCTACCTAATTCTGAAGTTGTTAAAATATCGCTAGCAATCGTCTTACTTATAATTTTTGCCTTTTGAGAGCCACTCAATTCATTTGTTGCAGACGCCTTTGCTCTTTTAAAATTAATGAAAAAATATTTTGCATTTTTCTTATGCGCCATATCCACTAGAGTGCCTATTGCAACCATTAGTATCATTACAACTACAAAGCCTTGTAACGCAAAAGCGGGCACAAAAGTCATAAGTTCTTCGAAAGGATTTATATAAATCATAAGTATCATCTCATTATAACAGAATCTATAAATAATAACTATTATTTATACTTTCAAGGCAGAGGAATAGATTCAAAACTATTATATAATTGTCTCAAATTTGAAACTTTTTGGATGTCTTCTCTTAGATTTTTCGTGCCAGAGTCAATTGTTTCTGAATTGAATTCGATAATACAGCTGCTAAAGCTCTCACGACTCTTTAGACGGGAATAGTAGTCTCTTAAATTGTTTAATTTTTCAGTGAATAGCTCAACTAGATTAACCTCATCAAGTCTGTGTAATAATGTCATCCAGGTTATGTCTGCAATACTAAACTTATCCCCGTCAATCCAGATCTTGTCGTCTAAATGATCATCTAACGATGTCAAATGTGATTTAAGATTCTCAAATGCCTTTATAGCAACCCTTTGATGCGGTGAATTTTTATTAAAGACTGAGTAGCCTAATAGTCGGTATAAAGTAAAATTAAGCGCTCTAAATTTTGAAGGGTGCTTTATAAAATAATTTAAAAATTTAAAGAAACTAATTTTTCTAAGCATTGAAACAAACAATGGTTGTGTAAGTAAGGATACGCAATTACCTGCGTACTCTTTTATCCCACTAACTGGGTCGTCTCCAACTAATGAACCTTTTTCATTCCAAAAATCAACTGTTTCACTCTCCCCAAGTTTATTTGGAAAAGTTTCCATTAAATATCTTATTTGTTCGTGAGACTCATAAATCGGGTGATTGTTGTGCAATAGAACTGGTACAGTTGCTTTTGGATTAATTTTAAGGAAATCTTTTGATAAATTTTCACAATCTTTTGTTTCAATAATATGTACATGAACTGGCAGGTAATCAATTTTATATTCCTCAAGACATATTCTTACTTTACGAGAGCAAAGTGAGAAGTTGTTATGATAAAGCACCCATTCAGAATTTGAGTCTGATACTGTATATTTTTGTTTACCGGTAAGATCTTTTTTTTCAGGATTCTTTTTCTTCATCCCATACTTTATTTAGTAATTGACTGGCTGACACTGCTGTGGGGAAACCACTATAGTGAGCAACATGCAATATCATTTCTTCAATTTTTTCTTTAGTTATTCCAAGATTTTTTGCCCCTCTTAAATGAGATTTTAATTCATTCTCTCTATTAAGTGCTACCAAAACTGTGAGCGTAATCATGCTTCTTTCTTGAAGCGATAGCTGCTCAGTTCGTGACCAAATTGTTCCATACAACATATCAATTATTTGCTTTAGCAAATCTTTAGAGACAGGAGTTTCATCGTTTTTAAGTAAATCCATCTTCTTAAGGATTTCTAATCCTTTTTTTCTATCTTGATCGTCTAATGGCATTTTTATATTTTACTCCTTAATAACAGTGTTTCAATTAAATTCAATTTTCTCTCTAATATTTAATAATACACCATTAATAATAGTTTCAAGACTATCGCTTTTATCAAAGTTAAATAAATCGAAAACATATTTATCAGGTCTTAAGATAACTCCAGAGCAATCAAACTTTTCACAGTAAATTTGTAAATCTTTATGAGTTTCTTCACACGCAATGTAACCCTCATAGTTTGAACGGTCGTAATTGGGAGTTATATTTATGATCTTAAAATTATGTTTTTTTAATAGTTCAAGATTATCCTCTGAGATATTTTTATTGCCTTCTAAATTATTTAAAATAATGCCAAAATTCTTTTCCAGCACATTATCGGTGCCAAAAATCCTGCCATCATGAAGACGAACATTTATCTCATTGAAGTAATATCTCTCTATAGAAACATTCTTAATTTTTGGCATTTTATGAACACCGGGTCCTAGACGGTTTCCATTTAAAACAGGAAAAATATTTTCTTTACCTCTTAAATAGCTTTGTGTTCTTAACAATGCACTTCTAATAAATGCTTTAAATTTACTTTTAGCATTTATGACCCCTCCCATTTTAATTGCCCCTCGAGTAATTCGGGCGACGTGCGGCCTTCTTTCTGAATGGTAGGTATTTAATATTTGTGGTGAGTAAAGTCCCTTTAGTACTCCATTAATTTTCCATAATATATTTTCAGCATCCCTACATCCAGAATTCATTCCTTGACCCATAAAAGGAGGCATTTGATGCGCGGCGTCACCGAGTAGAAAAATGTTTTCATTTTGCCATTTAACAGCATCAGCTGCATGAAATGAGTATACTGCAGTTCTGCTAAATTCAACTTCATTATCTCCGATCCATTGGTCTATGTATTGTCTAAAAACTTCTTCTTTTTGAATTTCATCAACAGAATCACCTGGCATAAAGGCTATTTCAAACCTAAAGCAATTATCAACTCCTTGAATAATTGTTGTTGGTCGTGACGGATTACAATATTGAATCGCATCAATATCTGTGAAACAGTCAAATTTACTTTTAGTATACCCGTCCACTACCATCCAGGTCTCATCAGCGTCTAAACTTTTAAGTTCAACATTGCTGAGTTTTCTAATTGTACTATTTGCTCCATCGCATGCCAAAAGATACTTACTGTTTGTTTTAAACTCTTCGCCAGTTTCAATATTTTTGTAGGAACAATTCACAACGCCATCTGATTGATCAACACTTAAAATTTCATTTCCTGTTTTAATAGTATTAGTCTGATATTTTTTCGCATTTTCTCTATGCGCTTGATCAAATTGTGGTTGGTGAATGAATAGTATTGAATGTTGATAATTATATGTATCAAAACCATCCATCGTAATTTTTAAAATTGATCTTTTCTTAGCATCTTTGTTATCAACGCCTCTAATTTTTCTTGTTTTTACTTCAGTTAGAAAGTTACAATGAGCCATTGCTCGTTGGCATTCCGCATCCCATGTAATTGCTCTAGGCAAGGGGTAGGTTTCTTTTTCCTTATCTAAAATTAACGCTTTAATACCGTAATACCCTAGCAAGTTTGCGCAAGTTTCACCCACTGGTCCATAACCGGCTACAATGACATCATATTCAGTATCACTCACGCGACTTAGTATGCAGGCGTATCTTCTGGCTCTTCAATAACTTTATTATTAATGAATCCCAGTTTTTCAATTTCAATTTTTATTTCGTCACCTGCTTTAAGCCAATTTCTTGTCATCACTGCAGAACCAGCCGGTGTACCGGTTGGTATCAAATCTCCAGGTTCTAGCGTAAAAGCAGTTGATAAGTACTCAACCAATGTAAAACAGTCAAAAATTAAATCACTTGTCGAAGCTGATTGCCTTAATTCTCCATTAACATATGTTTCAAGCTTTAGGTCATGTGGATTGCCAACTTCATCACTGGTTACAATATAGGGACCAAATGGACAATGGGTGTCCCATGATTTTCCCATAGTCATTGTCATAGGAGGACCACGCATCTGCCAATCTCTGATTGTAACGTCGTTAACGACTGTATAGCCGTAAATAACTCCAGCTGCTTTGTCATAAGGTACATGACGACATTTTTTTCCAATAATGAAACCAAGTTCACCTTCATAATCTAAAAACTCAGAAGCACGAGGCCGATGAATATCATCGTATGGACCGTTAACAGAGCTATTTTGCTTATTAAATATATTTGGATATTTTTCTTGAGCTTTACCTATTGTTTTTGCAGCCGTTTGTGCAACTTCATCTTGATGTTCTTTATAGTTCAATCCAACCGCAAGAATTTTACTTGGTTTAGTAATAGGAGCTTCTAAATGAACTTTGCTTAACTCAATTTTATTTTCACTTTTATCAATAAGGTTTTTTGCAGTATCTAGACCCTGATCTCCAAGAGCGATAAAATCTATCATGTTGTTAGGTAATGAACTATTTGAGAAATCCACTACATGATCTCCATTTATTGCGCCTATGGATGTAGTGCCATTAAATGTAAACGTAACTAATTTCATAAAACTGTATTAATAAATACCTAAAAGCTGGATTTGTAACAAGTTTAAATAATGTATATTATTTTATCATATATATGAAGAAATCTATATCAAGACGCTCTTTTATTAAAAAGTCTGCAGCCTCAATTGCTTTAGGCGGCCTTGCATCTATTTTACATTTACAAAATGCGCCAGCCTATATTAAGCCTAAGAATTATAATATTTTATTAATATTAAATGATCAGGAGCGGGCATGGCCATACATTCCAAAAAGCATTGATTTGCCAGCGCGCAGGTACTTGGAGAATGTCTCTACCTATTTCAATAGATCCTATACCTCAACGCCAATATGTTCACCTGCACGTAGCTCTGTCTATACGGG
>CACCKE010000023.1 GCA_902546615.1 uncultured Pelagibacteraceae bacterium | reverse complement strand
TTTCTTCATGAGGGCAATGCATTTATTGGAAAAGCGAATAGGTTATTATTTAAATATGTAGGTAATATTTTTACAACTTTCAACAAAACGTATGGTGATGAGCTAATTCAAAATAAAAATTCATTCAGAGTCGGCTTGCCAACTAGGAGCAGTGGAAATCTAGAAAATAAAGAAACTAATAAAAAAGATCAGCTTACAATATGTATACTTGGTGGTAGCCAAGGTGCAAAAAACCTTTCAGGTAATATTGCTCATTCGATCATAAAATCTAAGAATGAATGTAAGAAAGAATTTATTGTTTACCATCAATGTAGGAAAGAAGATGTAAATTTAGTAAAGCAACTTTATAGAGAAAATAGTATTGAGTGCTATGTAAAAGTATACTTCAGGAATGTGACAGATATTTTAGAGAATACAAATTTAATAATATCACGAGCTGGCTCATCGACTATAAATGAAATTATTTGCTTTGGAATTCCCTCAATTTTGATTCCTTATCCATATGCTGCCGACAACCATCAATATTATAATGCGTCAGTTCTTAAAAACCTTAATTGTGCCGAAATAATTGAGGACAAAGATATGAATACGCACATATTATCAAGCCTGATCAATAAAATAATCAACAACCCCCAAAGGAGGGAGTCTATTAAAGAAACTTTAAAAAAAGAGTATATAAGCAACCCTGTTGAAAAAATTTTTAATCATATAGAAGCAAGTCGATGAAATTAAATAAAAAAAAATTAATACATATTGTAGGAGTTGGTGGAATTGGAATGAGTGGAATTGCAGAAATTTTATCAGAAATGGGATATCAAGTTCAAGGAAGTGACATAAATATCAACGCAAACATTATTCGATTAAATAAAAAGAAAATAAAAACTTTCAGTTCACATAAAAAATCAAATTTGAAAAATGTAAGTTTAGTTGTTTATTCATCCGCAATAAGCAAAAACAATATTGAGCTTGAACATTCCAAAAAAATTAAAATTCCTTCAATTTCAAGAGCTAAAATATTATCTCAAATTGTAAAACTAAAAAAAACGATAGCTATATCTGGGTCTCATGGAAAAACTACTACGACATCCTTAATTTCAGCAGTTTTAAATGGGGCAAGGATGAAACCCACTGTGATCAATGGTGGGATAATTAATCAGTTTGGTACAAATACAAAATTAGGATCAGGTGATTGGTTAGTAGTTGAAGCTGATGAGTCTGACGGAACTTTTGTGAAACTTCCCGCCTCAATTTCTGTGGTAACTAATATTGACAAAGAACACCTTGATTACTATTCAAATTTTCAAAATTTAAAAAAATATTTCAAAAGGTTTATTACACAAGTTCCTTTTTATGGCTTTGCAGTTATATGTATAGATGATAACGAGCTTCGAAAGTTAGCTGCAAATATAAGTACAACAAAAATTATTAGAACTGGTTTCCATAAAGAAAGTGATATCAAATGTATTAAATTAATACATAAAGCCAATGAAACAATATTTGATGTTTTTGTAAAAGAGCAAAACCAAAATATTAAAAATATTAAGTTGCCACTTCATGGAGCATATAACGTAAATAATGCATTAGCTGCTATAGCAGTTGGTCTTCAATTAAATGTAAAACCAGAAATAATTAAGAAGTCTCTAAATTCTTTTAAGGGTGTTCAAAGAAGACTTACTGAGTTATGGAGTAATAATAACATAAGAGTTATTGATGATTACGCCCATCATCCAACTGAAATTAATAATGTATTAAAAGGTTTGGTTGATGCAGACAAAAAAAATAGAATAATTACTATTTTCCAGCCTCATAGATTCTCAAGGGTTTTAGATTTGAAAAGTAAATTTATGACATGTTTCAAATATAGTGAACGTGTATTTATTTCGGATGTTTATGGAGCGGGAGAGAAAAAACCAAAAAATTTCGATTTAAATAGATTTATTAGTAACATTGCAAAAAATTCTAAAGTCAAAGCTGAATATTTTGTTAAAAATGATCAATTATTTGAATTAACAAAGAAGAATAGATCAAAAGTAATCTTTTTATTTTTAGGGGCCGGTACAGTTACAGATTGGGCTCAAAATTTTGCTAAAGAGTTAAAGAAAATTTATGAATGAAAACCAAAGGGAATTTTTAGAAAATTGTAAAAAAAACAATGTTATTGGAAAAATTCAAATAAATCATAATTTATCAAAATATACCTGGTTTGGGGTAGCAGGCAACGCTGAGATATTTTATATGCCTCCAAATATTGAAGAATTGGCAAAAGTTTTAGAAATCAACAGAGATAAATTACCAGTAACGGTGATTGGAGCTGGATCGAACATCATTATAAGAGATGGTGGAATATTTGGTCTTGTAATAAAATTAGGAAAAGAATTTAGTCAAATTAAATTACATAATGATTGTATTGAAGTTGGGGCTGCAACCTACGATAGAGTATTATCGAATTATTGTCAGAAAAACGAAATAGGCGGAATGGAGTTTTATTTTGGAATTCCGGGAACACTTGGCGGTGCAGTTCGCATGAACGCTGGTTGTTATAATTATGAAACAAAAGATGTTTTTATTAAAGCAAAGTGTGTTGATTATAGAGGGCAAGTTTCAGAAATATCGAATTCAAAGGAATTATTTTCTTATAGGGAAAGTAATATACCTCAAGATATGATTATCTGCGATGTATATATGCAAAAAAAAATTGCAAGCAAAAATGCAATTTCCCTTAAAATGAAAGAAGTTGATGATCAAAGAAAAAAAGCTCAACCTCAGCAAATTAAAACAGCAGGAAGTACATTTAAAAATCCAAAAGATCAGACTGATAAAAAAGCATGGGAAATTATTGAAGAAGCTGGTCTTAAAAATTTTGAGCTTCAAGGAATATATTTTTCTTCTAAGCATTCAAACTTCATAGTTAATAATCAAACTAAATCAGCAAACATTATCGAAGACTTCGGAGAATATGTTAGATCTGATGTAAAGAAAAAATTGGGAATAAGCTTAAACTGGGAAATAAAGATATTTGGTGAAAGATGAATAAAGACAAAAAAATTATGCTTTTGTATGGAGGCATTTCTGCAGAAAGAGAAATAAGCATTATCACCTCAAAAGAAATAAGCAAATCTCTTAAAAACATGGGCTACAATATTGTAGAAATTGATGCAAATGAGAATCTGTTAGCTGACCTTGAACTGCATAAACCTGACATAGTATTCAATGGATTACACGGAACATGGGGAGAAGACGGAAGTGTTCAAGAAATACTTGAAAAATATGGAGTGCCCTACACTCATTCTGGAATTGAGTCATCCAAATTAGCAATGGATAAATACAAATCTGCTGAATTATTTATTGAAAATGGGTTTAATCATCCTTTAACGAAATTGATGAAGATAGAGGAAGTGAAAGATCAAAATATATTTGAATTTCCCTATGTCTTAAAACCTAGAAATGAAGGATCTAGTGTTGGAGTTAGCATTATTAGAAACCATGAGGAATTAAATAAATACTTGTCTGAGAATAAATTTCGAAATGAATTATTGCTTCAGCAATTTATAGAGGGTCCTGAGATAAATGTTGCTGTTATAGGAACAAATAAAACTGGTTCAATTGAAATTGATCCAAAAAACGAATTCTATGATTACGAATCAAAGTACTTTGATGCTGGGAAAACAAAACATATAATTCCACCAAGATTAGAGAGCGACCTGATTAAAAAAGTTGAAGGTTTAGGTTTAGATGCTCATAAATTATTGGGTTGTAAGGGAATTAGCCGAACCGAATTTATATTAGATAAAGTGACGAAAAACTTTTATATATTAGAACTTAATACCCAACCCGGCATGACACCAACTTCATTAGTCCCTGAAATTGCAAATTATAAAGGTATAAACTTTGATAATCTTATTAATTGGATCCTATTAGATGCAACGCAAAATTAAAATAATAAACATTGTTTCCTTCTCTTTAATATTTATTTCTCTTATTGCAATTTTTGTATTTTTAAAATTTCCAAGTTTACTAAATAATTCATTTCAAATTAAGAATGTAATTATAGAAGGTTCTGAAAAATCAAATATATCTGAAATTGAAAATAATGTAACTAAATTCAAAGGTAATCTTATTGGCTTAAAATTTAATTCCATCAAGGAAATCGTAGAGTCAAGTGAATGGGTAAAGCGGGCGTCTATAAAAAAAGTTTTACCATCAACTTTAAAAATAAATGTAATTGAGAACGATCCATATGCAATATACTTTAAAGAAGGAAAATCTTTTCTTATAGATCTTGATGGATCAATCATTACTGAAATTAACTTAAACAATTATGAAGATAACCTCTTATTTGTAAGGGGTGAGAATTCGCCAGAATTACTCGAGCAATTAATCAGGGATATAAGTATTGCGTTTCCAAATTTAACTCAAACTCTGGAAGAAGTTGAATTTATTGAAAAAAGAAGGTGGAATCTAAAATTAAATAATAAATTGCTTGTAAAATTACCAGATGAAAACATTCAACAATCATTAAAAAATTTAAAACAGCTTTTTGAGGAGCAAGAAGTAATGGAAAGTAACATTATTGAAATAGATTTAAGAATTCAAGGAAGAGCAGCCCTCAAAGTTTTAGATGGAAAAATAAATTATGGTATTGATGAGATTTAATGGGTCAAAAAATAATTAGTGCGATTGACATAAGAGCCGACAAAGTAATTTGCCTTATTGCTCAAGAATTACAAATATTAGACAGAGGGAAAATTCTTCAACTTATTGGAATAGGTACTTCTAAACTTAAAGTCAATTGTTTAAAGCCCTTTTCATTGGAAATAGATGAAATTAAAAATCATCTTGATGCCGCTATTTCGAAAGCAGAAGTAGATGCCGGTATACAGATTAGTAACGTTTATGTCAGTATATCAGAAAACATGAAATCAGATTATATTGAATTTGAAAATAAAATTTCAGGTAGGATCATAACAGAAAATGATATCAAATCTTTTTTCGAAGATACAAAATTTAAAAGACTATATACTGAAACTGATGAACCACTTCATTCCTTTCCAATAAGTTACAAAGTAGATAATAAAAAAAGCTTATCAGATCCAATCGGTATGAAAGCTGAAACTCTTCATACAAAATGGCATGTTATATCAACTTCAAAAGACTATCTAAGTAAAATATTAGATTTATTAAATAATCAAGACATAAGCCTTAAACAGATAGTTTCGAGTCACTATGCTAGCAGTCTTGCAGTGTTATCAGATGAAGAAGCAGATAATGGAGCGGTAAGTATTGATATTCAAAAAAACAAGACAATTATTTCTTATACCTTTGACAATCAACTTATTGGCTATGATACGGTTAAAGTTGGAACTTATAATTTTTCAAATGATATATCA
>CACCKE010000022.1 GCA_902546615.1 uncultured Pelagibacteraceae bacterium | reverse complement strand
CTAATCTTCCCTCTGCATCTGTATTTAATACCTCTATCGTTTGACCTGAATAAGACTTAACTACATCACTCGGTCTTTGCGCTTTGCTGCCAATATGATTTTCAACTAAACCAACAACACCTATGACATTAGCTTTTGCCTTTCTTAATGCAAGAGCTTTCATTAAACCAATTACAACTCCTGAGCCACCCATATCATATTTCATTTCTTCCATACCATTTGAAGGTTTTAAGGATACGCCTCCAGTGTCAAATGAAACACCCTTACCAATAAATGCTATTGGTTTTTTTTTCTTATTTCTTGCACCATTCCATTTCATTATAACCAACTGTGATTCATGTATGCTGCCCTGGCCTACGCCCAATAAAGATCCCATACCAAGCTTATTCATTTCTTTTTCACCTAATACTTTTATATCAACCCCGTGTTCACTAAGTGATTTTGCATACTCAGCAATTTTTGGAGGGGTCATTACATTCGGCGGTTCAGTAACTAGGTTTCTTGTTAGAGTAACGCCCTGATATATTGCACTTATACTTTCATAATTTTTTGCAAGTCGAGTATGCTGAGATGAATAGATTTTTACTTTTTTCTTTTCAGTTTTATTTTTATTTTTTTTGTCATCTTTTTTAGAAAAGTACTTTGTGAAGCTATATGAGGCTAATGACATCCCAAGAATCATTTCACTTATGGCATTTAATGAACCAACTTTTGATGAAGAAATACCATCAGGATATACTATTACATTGGTTTCCTTATAGAATTTGATGAGAGAATTTAAATGGCCACCTAGGACCTGAAAATCCCTTATTTGATAGTCCTTGAAATTTTTTAATTTAAATACGTATAATTTTGAAAGCTTTAAATTTACAGGTTGATGTATTATTGAATAATCAAAATTTTTAGAGTTTCTTTCCTGAAATGATATATCTGATTTAATAATGTTTGATATGTATTTTTTTGATAGTTGATCTAATTTTTTTCCATAACCTATAAGACGACACTTATTGTCACAAAAAATTACCCCTATTGCATCTTTTTCTTGTCTTAAATTATTAAATTGAATATCCATACATATATACCTTTAGCAAAATATTGATATAATTGAGAAAATGTCAAGATTTACAACATATGCGATAAGAGAAATCTCTTCAAGTTTTTTATTATTATTAATTCTTTTAAGCTCAATTCTTTGGCTTGGTCAAGGACTAAGGCATATTGAACTATTAACTTCCGATAATGTATCCTTTGTTTCATACATCTCTTACATATTACTATTATTGCCAAAAATACTTATTATAACTATTCCAATTTGTCTTTTCTTATCTGTTTTATTTAATATCAACAGATTAAGAAATGATAGCGAACTGATTGTTCTATGGGCTGCGGGAAAATCAGATCTTGAAAGCCTTTTTAAACCAGTTTTCTTACTTGCTTTGCTAATATATTTTTTTTCAATAATTTTGAGTGTATATATTACTCCATATTCACTAAACGAGATACGACACAAAATAATTGATATAAGATCATCAGGTATTCATTCGTCAATTCTGAAAGAAAAAAAGTTTATTTCGCCTGTAGACAATTTAACAATCTTCCTTCAAGAAAGAGTTGATAATAAAATTACCGGTTTACTTATACATGACATAAAAAATCCCAATAGCCCTCAAACATATATCGCTGAAAATGGAGAATTTATTGAAGAAGATAATAAAAAAATACTTAGATTATTTAAAGGGAATATCCAGATCTTTGACAGAAATGAAAGAAGAATATCAGAGGTAGAGTTTCAAACTTATGACCTTAATTTAGCACCATATAATAAACAAGAAAGCGAACACATTTACCCAGATGAATTATATACATATCAAATTGTTAATAATCTCAATGGCAAGTCAATTAAAGATTTAAATAAATATGAAAAAGAACAATTTGCTCAGCTACACTCTAGAGTTGCTAATCCTTTGTATATATTTTGCTTTGCATTAATACCTTTGATCATTTTAAAGTTTTCAAAAAAACCTGGTGATAGTTTTTTGATGCCAATATCTATTGTTTCAATAATTGCATTTATTTTACAAATTACTCAGATCACAATTTCAAATCTTCTAATTGATAAAAGTAATATAGTTTTTATTATTTATTTTCTTCCTATCTCTTTTTTATTAATAATTATTTTGATAATCTTTTTAGATAATTTTGTATTAAAACGGTTTTTAAATGTTAAATAAAATAAATTTATATATTCTAAAAAAGTTTTTTTACTCTTTCATTCTGACTTTCTTAATCTTTTCAGTGATTTTATTTATTGGGGACTTTGTTGAGCAGTTCAGAAAATCTACAGGTAAGAATGTATCTTTAAGTATAATATTTCAACTTACATTACTTAATTTTCTTAGTCTTATATATTTTACTCTTCCATTAATAGTATTCTCTAGCTCAATTTTAGCTTACCTTGGACTAATAAAAGGATCTGAAAAAATAATAATAAATTCTGTCGGCATATCTAATGTTAAAATAACTTTACCTGCAATAACCTTATATATTTTTTTAGGAATTTTTTTTATAACAATCATTAATCCATTAACTGCCCTATTTGACGAAAGATATAGTGAATTGGAATACCGATATATCGACCGGGTTGATAAATTTGCCTCAATAACAAAAAATGGCCTTTGGTTAAAACAAGATAATCAAGAAAAAAATCTATCGAGCGTTTTATATGCGCGCGAAATAAAAGAACAGGGAAGGTACATAATTGATTTTATGATACTTGAGTATGACGAAAAAGGGTCATTTCAAGGAAGGTTAGATGGTAAGACTGCAGTACTTAATAATGAATATTGGATGATGGAAAATATTCAAATAACTCCGAAGTTTGAAATGGCTTATTTTGAAAAATCTCTAAAATACCAAACAAATATAAAACCTGAAGACATAACAGACAGCCTCTCTTCACCAACCAATATATCAATATGGCGGCTGTTAACCTTTATAAATTTTTTAGAAGGGTTGGGTTATTCTGCGATTGATTTCAAAATGCACTTATATGACTTAATTTTTCTTCCTTTTTTTATGGCCTCCCTAGCTCTTTTAGCGTCAGCACTTGTAAGAAAACTCAAACAAAATGATGGATTTTCTGAAACAATTATTTATTCACTTGTTGTTATATTCATAATTTACTTTGTTTCTAATTTACTAGATGCTCTTGGATCAACATCTCAATTAAATCCAATAATTTCAAAAGCCTCGCTTCCTTTAATTGTTACATTTTTTGCAATTTTAATATATCAAAAAGATAATCTTAAAAAAATATTTCAAAATGACTGAACTACTTAAATTAAAATATTTCTATATCATCTTTTTGTCATTTATCGTGTTAACAATTGTTACTACAAATAAAATCTCTGCTGATCAAAAGATAAGGATTACAGCAGATGAAATGCAAATCGAGCAAGAGGGCCAAATTATAAAAGCAAAAGGAAATGCTGTAGCCCAGGATGAAAAAGGTTTAAAGATGAGATCTGATTCAATGCTTTATGACGAAAAGCAATCTCTTATTAAAGCTGATGGAAATGTAATATTAAATGACAATGATGGTAGTACTTATTTTTTTGAAAAAATTGAAACAGATAATGAAATAAAAAATCTAAAAGGAATTAATGTAAGAGCTAGACTTGATGATGACTCGAGAATAGTTGGTTCAAAACTAATAAAAAAAGATCACATTACTAGTCTTGAAGAAGCTGAGTATACCCCTTGTTTAGAAAGTGATTATCTAATCGAAAACTGCCCTGGATGGAAATTAAAAGCAAACAAAATATTTCAAGATAATAAAACTAAAACAATCCATTATGATCATGCGCGAATACACTTATTTAATGTCCCTGTATTTTATTTGCCCTACTTTTCACACCCAGACCCCTCTGTTAATAAAAGGTCTGGATTTTTAATGCCAACTGTTGAAACTGACCAGAATTTAGGGGATGTATTTTCAGTCCCAATATTTTACAATATTAAAAGTAATTTAGACTTAACATTAACACCAACTATTCACTCTAAAAGTAATAATTTTTATTCACTTAATTACAGGCAGCTAAACGATAAAGGGTTATTTAACATTGATACAAGTATAGATGATAATGATGATAATAGTGGTACAAGTAATCATTTATTTTTTGAAGGAGATTTAAGTAATCCATATGGCTCATTAGATGTATATTTGCAAACTAGCAATAACGATACTTATATGAGAAAAAATAAAATAAATAAATTAACTGTTCTAAAGTCAGGTCTGAGTTTTGAAATGTCTCGTGAAAATCGTTTCTTATCATTAGATACAGTAAGCTATAAACATTTAGCAATACAGGATGGTGAACAATGGGAGTATGTATATCCTCGGGTAAGATATAATATTGATAATGTAGAAGATAAAATACTTAATGGAAAACTCTCTATAAATAATCAATTTGATTTTAATAAAGATTTAAATAATAATTATACATCTCTTGCGGCATCTCAAATTAACTGGAGCAAAAATATTATTGAAAAAGAAAACGGTCTAGTCTTTGAAAATAAAGCTAATCTAAGAGTTGTTTCAATTTCAGTGGACAGTAAAACAACTCAAGATACTGATAATATTAGATTTTATCCTCAAATAAGCAGTGCTATCAGTTTGCCATTATTAAAGACGGCTGAAAATTTTAATCAAACGCTTACTCCAATTGTCATGCCAATATTATCACCGTATAATAATTATACTGATGCTCAAACAATTTCGAATAGTAACCTTTTTTCAACTAACCGAGCCATATCAATCAAAGAATGGGAAAGTGGTCCAAGAATAAATTACGGTATAGAGTGGTTTTTAGATAATAATGTAGACAAAAGCCTAAAATTAACATTTGGTCAGAGTTTTAGGCTAAATAAAAATAATTCAGATACAACAGAAGAGCTTTCTGATTATTACTTTTCTTCCGATGCTTCTATAAACAACAATTATATCAACAATACAATAGTCGTAGATAGAAATGATATTGATGTAAAATCAATAAGTATGAATACATATTCCGAAATATACGATCTAAGGTTTAAGATAGACTATGATTATTCATCTGGAAAGTATTCAACAATAAATGAACAGGTTGCTATTGGCGGAGAATATAATTTTAAAAATAATTTTTTTCTTAAATTTACCGGCACTAAAGATGTAGATACAAATAAAAACATTGGGTATCAGTACGGAATTCTTTATGAAGATAATTGTCTTGGTATTGATCTAAATTATTATAGAGATTTGACAATTGATAGAGATATAAAAGAGAGTGATGGATATAGCTTTACTGTGGTATTAAAACCTTTTGGATCAACTAGAAACTATGGGAAAAGCAAAGTTTTTGGTCCATTAATTAATTAGCATGTTGATGAACATTTACAAATCATTACTAGTTATATTCTTCATTTTTTTTTCTTCATGTTACGTAATATCTGATGATAGAGTCGAGCATAAAATTGCAGTTTTAGTTAACGAAGATGTTATTACATCTTATGATATTATTCAGAGATTAAAACTTACAGCAATTATCCAAGGTATTAATTTAAATGCTCAAAATACTCAACTAATGGTAAACAACGTAGTTGATGAATTGATACGTGAAAAAGTCAAACTAAGTAAAATAGATGAATATCAAATAGAAATTAAGAATGAAGAATACAAAGAATTTGAAATAAATTTTTTTACAAGAAATAAATTTAATCAAGATGAAATATTAAATTTACTAAAAGAAAACAATATAAATTATCAAGAATTTAAAAACTATTTGATGGGTGAAATGGCCTGGAATAAACTTGTAAATGGTTTATTTTTTAGACTGACATCGATCAGTGATATTGAAGTAGATGAATTAATTAGTAAAAATC
>CACCKE010000021.1 GCA_902546615.1 uncultured Pelagibacteraceae bacterium | reverse complement strand
GATGGCGAAGGAACATTATGCGGGGTTATTATAGAATCAAACACTGAAAACTATTTAGCAAAAAGCATTAATTCAATCCGTATAGGAGGAAAAATCGGTAATTAAATGGCAGGCCACTCTAAATTTAAAAACATTATGTACCGCAAAGGTGCTCAAGATAAAAAGAGAGCTAGTTTATTTTCAAAACTTTCAAAGGAAATTACGGTAGCAGCTAAATTGGGTGCACCTGACCCTGATCAAAATGCGAGATTAAGATCAGCTATACAATTAGCAAAAGCCTCAAGCTTCCCAAAGGAAAATATTGATAGAGCAATAAAAAAATCTTTGGATAAAGATACTGTTAACTATGATCAAATGAGGTACGAAGGATTTGGTCCAAACGGAACGTCGATAATTGTCGAGGCACTAACGGATAATCGAAATAGAACAGCCTCAAATGTAAGATCTGCATTTCAAAAATTTGGAGGTTCAATGGGTGAAACAGGTTCAGTCTCCCATGCATTTAATCATTATGGTTTTGTGCGTTATAAAAAAGACGTGACAAGCGAAGAAGATTTTTTCAACTTTTCAATTGAGGGTGGAGCTGAAGATTGTTTTATCGAAGAAGATACTTATGAAGCAGTATCTACACCAGAAACTCTATCAAATTTATACAATTACTTAGATAAAAAATTCGGTGAACCTGTATCATCAGGTTTCCAATGGAAACCTGTTACGTATGTGGCTATTGAGGGTGATAAACTTAAATCCCTCATTAACTTGCTCAATGAACTTGATAATGATGAGGATGTTCAAAAAGTCTTTTCAAATTTTGAGGCATCAGAAGAAGAATTAGCGAAGTTTGCTTAATTTATTCACTTTCAAAAAAATTTATATGAACTAATCTTAAGATATTAAGTAATTCTGATTCGCTTTATGCCAGGTAGTTCTCCAAAAAGAAAAGGTGATGGGTACGAGAGAGAGCTTGCGAAGTACCTTAATGAAAAAATTTTTAATGGAGAAGATAGAGTCCAACGTATGCCTTTGTCAGGTGGTGGCGCTATCAAATCTTCTGGAGGTAGTGATTTAAAAAATACTCCTCATATATACGTCGAAGCTAAAAGAACTGAAAAGTTCAAAATTCATGAGTCAATGAGACAAGTTTGCGAAAATATTGAAACATCTAAGTCAGACTCAATTCCTGTTGTTATTACGAGAAGAAATCGAGAGGCAACTGGGGACTCGCTTTGTATTTTGAAACTTGACGACTTTATAGAACTTTATCGAATATTAATTAATAGTAAAAAAGGACTTTAGGATTTGCCCTAATTAAGACAATATTTAATAATAATTGAAAAATTATGGAAAACGAAGATTTAGTAAGTGTTAGCCAAGTAAACGATGAGTTCACATTAATTTCACTTTTTTTCAGAGCGGATATTGTAGTAAAGTTGGTGATACTAATTCTATTTGCTTCTTCTATTTTCTCATGGACTATAATAATTCATAAAATTCGTTTATTTCGCTCTTTAAAAGAAATCAGTAAGCAGTTCGAGGAAGAATTTTGGTCGGGAAGATCAATAAAAGAAATCACTAGTAGCACAAGAGAATTACCAGAAAGTCCAATTAAGTATGTTTTCAATGAAGCTGTTGATGAGATTGAAAAGTCTAATCAGGAAACTACAAAAAAAATAGATAGTTTAGTTGATAGATTAAATCGTGTAATGGAGGCAGCAATAGATTTTCAAAATGAAAAGCTATCTGAATACTTTAGTTACTTGGCAACAATAGGTGCTACGACGCCATTTATTGGATTATTTGGAACGGTCTGGGGAATAATGAATTCTTTTCAATCTATTGCCATTTCAAGAAATACCTCCCTTGCAGTAGTTGCTCCTGGAATAGCTGAAGCATTATTTGCAACTGCGCTTGGCTTATTAGCGGCAATACCTGCTGTTATTGCTTACAATATATTTACTAGTCAGGTGAATGATGAAAATGCACGAATGTATCGATTTAAAGAACATTTTAATGTCATTTTCTCAAGAGGCTTGAATACAAAATAGAAATTTTAAATTGTGACACGTAACACACGATCAAAACCATTCAGTGAAATTAACGTAACACCTTTTGTTGATGTAATGTTGGTTTTGTTAATCATTTTTATGGTAACCGCTCCTTTGTTAACAGTAGGAGTTCAGGTTGATTTACCTGAAACAAATGCTGATACGTTGCAATCTGACAATGAACCACTTGAGGTAACAATTGATGCA
Source organism: uncultured Pelagibacteraceae bacterium (assembly GCA_902546615.1). Lineage (GTDB taxonomy): Bacteria > Pseudomonadota > Alphaproteobacteria > Pelagibacterales > AG-422-B15 > CACNXQ01. The sequence goes on along the minus strand of CACCKE010000021.1, from coordinate 3,765 downwards.
AACGGCAATATATTTATTCAAGAGACTGAAATAGGCATTTCTGAACTAGTCCCAAAAATGAAAGCAATAACAGAAAATAGGCTTGATACAAAAATTTATGTTAGAGGAGACGAAGCAATTGATTATGGACAGATAATGATGGTTTTAGGTGAGCTTTCTGGTTCTGGTTTTACAAAGGTTGCTTTGATTACTAAGCCATTAAGTAAATAATTAATGCTATTTATATATGAGAATTTCTGTTTTAGGGTCAATATTTCTTCACGTTTTTATACTTTTATTCACGGTCTTATCTTTGCCATTATTTAATAATAATGATTTGGAAATGCCACCGGTCATACAAGTTGAATTAATAGAAATCGCAGAAAAAACAAATGTCCCACAAATTAGTAAAAAAATTGAAGAACAAAAAGAACCTGTTGAAAAAAAGAAAGAAGAAACAAAATTAAACCAACCAATAAGTAAACCCAAAGATGAAAAATCCAACGAAAAAGTAAAAGACCCGAGCGATGAAGAAAAAATAGAAAAGACAAAATTAGAAGAAAAAATGATACAAAATATGCCTGTGCGGAAACCTGAAGTTAAGAAAAAAGACAAATTTGATCCCCTTAAATTAGCTGAGTTAATCGATAAACAAAAAGATACAAAAATAGATAACCCTGAAGATATTGTAGAAAAAGATTATGAGGCGTTAGACTCAACGCCTAGTCTAGACAAACGACTTACTCTATCAGAGGAGGATGCTATCAGAGCTCAATTCATGCAATGCTGGAGCATACCTCTTGGAATTCCATATGATGATACAATGATTGTAAAAATTAAGATTTATTTAAATACAGATGGTTCCTTACTCAAACCCCCAGAGGTTGTTCAACACGAAAGGATGAATAAGCCTAGTGAAAAATATTTTAGAACCCTTGCTGAAAGTGCCCTAAGAGCAGTAAGACGTTGTGATCCAATAAAAGTTCCAGATGTTGAAAGATATGACAATTGGAAAAATTTACAGTTGAATTTTGATCCTAGAGAGATACTAAGAGGATAATTTATTATGAAAAAAATACTTTTATACATCGTAGTAGCTCTTCATTTTTCATCTATTTCATTCGCTATTATTGAAATTGATATTACTGAAGGTAATAGAGAACCTCTACCAATTGCTATTACTGAATTTTTTCATGACACAGAGAGTATTCTGGAGGATCAAAATATACCATCAAACATTCGTAAAGTTATAGCAGGTGACTTAGAGAGAAGTGGGTTATTTTTATCTGTAGATGAAAATGCATTTATTCAAAAAAATAGAGCGATGCATTTAAATCCACGTTTTGCAGATTGGAGATTGATAAAGGCTCAGGGACTATTAACAGGGGAGCTATCGATTGAAAATGAGAGACTTCGAGTAGAGTTTAGACTTTGGGACACGCTAGCAGAAAAGGAAATAGAGGGACTTGTCCTAATTACAACAATAGAAAATTGGAGAAGAATTAGCCACATGATTGCAGATAAGGTATACGAGCGCCTTACTGGCGAGCAGGGTTATTTTGATACTAGAATAGTTTATGTTGCTGAAGAAGGACCCAAAAATAAACGTATTAAGAAACTTGCGATAATGGATCAGGACGGTGCAAATCATAAATTTTTAACTACAGGTAAAGAGCTTGTTTTGACTCCAAGATTTAATCCAGTAAGACAAGAGATTACCTATTTATCTTATTTTAAAAATCTTCCGCGAGTATATTTATTGAACATCCAAACAGGTATTCAAGAAGTGGTAGGAGACTTTCCTGGTATGACATTCGCACCACGTTTTTCTCCAGATGGAAATAAGATCATTATGAGTTTAGCTAGAGAAGGTAATTCTGACATATATGTAATGGATTTAGTTTCCAGAGTAGTTGAAAGGTTAACAGACAGCCCAGCAATTGATACATCACCAAGTTATTCTCCAGATGGAAAAAGAATTACATTCAACTCTGATAGAGGCGGATCACAACAAATTTATGTAATGGATAGTAATGGCAGAAACCAAAAAAGAATTTCTAAAGGATCAGGCAATTATGCTACACCCGTATGGTCACCAAGAGGTGATCTTATTGCTTTTACAAAAAATTTTCAGGGACAATATTTTATTGGAGTTATGAGAACAGATGGAACTGGAGAGAGACTTTTAACTGAAAAAGTATTGTTCAAACGCAATAAAATGATCGTTGGCAGAAAAAATATTACAGTATTGAATCAGAGAGATCCTCAAAAACTTCCTTGGAAAAGAATGAAAATTGACGTCGCTCTTGAATGCACTGGATTATTTACTTCAAAAGATAAGGCGGCAATGCATATTAAGGCCGGCGCAAAAAAGGTTTTAGTCTCCGCACCATGTACAAATGCTGATAAAACCATTGTATATGGAGTGAATGAAGATGAGATAACAAAAGAAGACCTAGTTGTATCTAATGCGTCTTGCACGACAAATTGTTTAGCTCCTGTTGCAAAAGTTTTACACGATAAGTTCAAAATTGTGCATGGATATATGACAACTATACATGCCTTTACTGGTGACCAAAGTGTTCTGGATACATTTCACTCAGACTTAAGAAGAGCTCGAGCTGCGTCATTGTCAATGATACCAACATCTACAGGAGCTGCAAAAGCAGTAGGACTCGTTATGCCTGAGCTTTCTGGTAAGTTAGATGGAACTGCAATTAGAGTACCAACACCTAATGTTTCGTTAATCGACTTTAAATTTGTTTCTAAAAAAAGAATGACTGTTGATAGTATTAATAAAGCTATGTCAGCTGCAGCAAAATCAAATAAGCTAAATGGAGTCCTAGATGTAAATTCTAAACCATTGGTTTCATCTGATTTTAATCATAATCCTGCCTCGTCAAATTTTGATTTAACTCAAACACAAGTAATTGATGGAAAGTTTGGAAGAGTTTTAAGTTGGTATGATAATGAATGGGGCTTTTCAAATCGAATGTGTGATACTGCAGTTGCGATGAAAAGATCTAAATAGAATGTTAAATGTCAAAGCTCTAAAAACATTTGATCAGAAAAATAAAACCGTACTTATTCGCTTTGACCTAAATATTCCGCTTAATAAAGAAGCCTCTACAATAAGCGATCGGATTACGAGAATTAAAAATCCAATACAAAACCTTCTTAATAAGAATAATAAAGTTGTAATTCTGTCTCATCTAGGAAGACCTAAAGGAAAAAGAAATGATGAGCTTTCACTTAATCAAATAATCAGCTCATTAGAAAACGTATTACAAAAAAAAATAATATTTCTTTCAAATTGTATAGGCGATGAGATTAAAAAAAAAATAAATTCTTTAAGCCAGGATTCAATTATTCTTCTTGAAAATTGTCGTTTTCATGAAGGCGAAGAGCAAAATGATAAATTTTTTGCATCCGAGCTATCAAAATTAGCAGACGTTTATATTAATGATGCTTTTGCATGCTCTCATAGAGCTCACGCTTCAATTGAAGCAATCACAAACTTCATACCATCGTATTGTGGAGAATTATTAAATGAAGAAATATTAAACTTAAATGATGTAATTAATAACCCTAAAACTCCTGCATTAACTATCATTGGTGGCTCAAAAATCTCTACAAAAATTACAGTTATAAAAAATCTCTTGCAAAAAATGGACTCAATTGTCATTGCTGGTGGGATGGCTAATAATTTTCTTAAATATTTAGGAAATGATGTAAAAAATTCATTGATTGAAAATGATGTAGATCACCTCGTAAAAGAAATTATTA
>CACCKE010000020.1 GCA_902546615.1 uncultured Pelagibacteraceae bacterium | reverse complement strand
TTCAAAACCAGGCATCATATCCCCTTGAGAATGCATCGCTGTCATACCGCCCAAACTCATCCCAGTCATCGTACTTCCGTGATAAGCATATTCTCTACTAATAAATGTTTTTTTATTTGGCTTCCCTTTTAAATCCCAATATCTCCTTACCATTCTTACAACAGTATCGTTGGCTTCAGAGCCACTTGAAGAAAAGAATGCATGATTTAAATCGTGTGGACTAATTTCAGCTAACTCTTTAGCAAGTTCAATTGACGGCGGTGTCGCTGTTTTAAAAAAAGAATTATAATAAGGTAACTCTTGCATTTGCTTATAAGCAACGTCTGCAAGATTCTTTCTTCCATAACCTACATTTACACACCACAAGCCAGACATGGCATCAAGCAACTGTTTATCATCAGATGTAGTAAGGTGAACACCATCTGCTTTTGTAACGATGATACTGCCTTCTTTTGCAAGCGACTTGTAATCAGTAAAAGGATGCAGATGATGAGCTGTATCGATTTCCTGCCATTGCTTTGTTGTACGATTTAGATAAGCCATAATTATTTAAAAGCCTGTATGCCTGTTAAGTTTCTTCCCATAATTAAAGTATGCACATCGTGTGTACCTTCATATGTCTTTACGGTTTCCAAATTTACCATATGTCTCATTACATGATACTCATCTGAAATACCATTGCCACCAAGAATATCTCTCGCACTTCTGCAAATATCTAAACTTTTTCCAACATTATTTCTTTTTATGAGACTTACCATGTTGCTATCTGACTGATCTTCATCCATCAGACGCCCAACTCTAAGTGCAGCCTGCAGACCTAAAGCAATTTCTGTCTGCATATCAACTAATTTAGACTGAACAAGCTGAGTACCAGCAATGGGTTTTCCAAACATCATTCTGTCCAATGCATATTGCCTAGCTGTTGCGAAACAAAATTCTGCTGCTCCTAGAGCGCCCCATGAAATTCCGTATCTTGCACTATTTAAGCATTGAAAAGGTCCACCCAAACCTGATACCTTTGGTAAAACTTTATCTTCCGAACAAAAAACATTTTCCATAACAACTTGCCCCGTTGCTGAAGCGCGTAAAGATAATTTACCTTCAATTTTAGGTGTTGATAGTCCTTTAGACTCTCTGTCCACGATAAATCCTCTGATTACATTATCTTCATCCTTGGCCCAAACAATAATTACATCCGCATAGGGTGCGTTACTGATCCATGTCTTGGTACCAGTCAATTCGTAACCCCCTTTGACTTTTATCGCTTTGGTTTTCATTGCGCCAGGATCACTACCAGCATCAGGCTCTGTCAGACCAAAGCTTCCAATGATTTCACCCTTAGCAAGTCTTGGTAAATATTCTTCTTTTTGTGCTTCAGTACCAAATTGATAAATAGGAAACATAACTAGGCTTGTTTGAACCGACATGATGGACCGGTATGCACTGTCAATATTTTCAATTTCCCGAGCAATAAGCCCATAAGAGACATAATTCGTGCCCGCACATCCATATCCATGCAAATAAGAGCCTAGAATTCCAAGCTCACCCATTTCATTGAAAATCTCTCTACTAAAATTTTCATTTCTGTTGTCATCTATGATCCTAGGTAAAAGTTTTTCCTGGCAATAAGATCTCACTGACGACTTTAAAATTTTCTCTTCACTTGAAAGTTGATCGTCGATAACTAGTATGTCATCCCACGCAGACATTGCCTTATGTTGTGATTGTTTATCTTGAATATTTATAACCATTAAAGTTGTTATATGATATTATCCTGATATTAGTAAACTAATTTTTTTATGGATACTCAAAATAAGCCACTAATTGCTGTATTTGCCGACGTAATTGAAAAAGCAGAATTGCATCGGACATATCATGCGTCAGGAACGAACTATATAAAAGCTGTGGCTGAAGCTACAAGCTGTATACCTGTCATTTTGCCAGCCCTTGGTTCAACAATTGACTACAGAAACACTCTTAGAAAATTTGATGGGGTGATGCTAACGGGCAGTCTCTCAAACGTTTATCCTGAATTTTATAATAAAGACAAAATAATTGAGCCATTAGACATAGATCGAGATAAGACTGTTCTCCCTATGATTGATTTCATATTTAAAAATGAAATTCCTATGTTAGCTATTTGTAGAGGCTTTCAAGAAGTTAACGTTGCAATGGGAGGCTCTCTTCACGCGGATATTCATGATGTACCAGGAAGAATGGATCACAGATGCCCAGAATCTGATGACCCAGAAGTACAGTTTTCAAAACAGCATGAAGTTTATTTAACTGAAAATGGTAAATTTGAAAAGTTGGCCGGCACGCCAACTATTGAGGTAAATTCACTCCATACTCAAGGAATAGATAAAATAGCAAATGATCTTGTTATTGAAGGTGTTGCTAAAGACGAAACAGTTGAAGCTATCAGTTTATCAAATTACAGCGGATACTTTTATGGAGTTCAATGGCATCCAGAATATTCAGCAACTACAGATGATTTTTCAAAAAAATTATTTACTAGCTTTAGCAAATCAGTTGAAGAAAACAGTCTGAGCAAAATTAGATAAAAAAATTACTGTACACTACCGTTCCAATTGTAAGAAGTGCAAGAATAGTAACTATAATTTGTCTAATTAGATTTTTATAACTTAAAAAGTTAAATATTAAACTTCCAGACCAACACCATATAGAATGCGAAATTGATTGAATGAAAAAAAAGGTTCCTGCTACAATAATAACTTCTAATGCCCAACTTGAAGAAGTGTATGTATTCCCAAAGGAAGTGAATTGTGTATAAGCTGCGATTACCATTGCCCAGCCTTTAGGATTTAATGGATGTACCATTAAACCGTTTAAGAAATTAGGTGCCTTTTCAATTTGATTACTTTCTGTTGATTGCAAACTTAAAAAAAGTATTTTCCACGAAAGCCAGCATATATAGGCTGTACCAATTACTTTAATAATATTAACCAATATCGGATTTGAATTCAAAATAGTTAGAAATCCAATTCCTAAACCAATTGTTAAAAATAATTTCCCACAAGTTACACCTATTACAAAGGGTACTGACTTGTAAAATCCATGTTGCGCTCCAGCACTCATAAGTAATAAGTTTGCTGGGCCAGGTGTTATAACCATAATGGTCGCAAAAATGAATAGTGCAGAATAAAGTGACAGTGTCATTTTCTTCTAGCTTGAGCAATTTTTGAAGCTGATTTCAAAGCTGCTATTAAGCTATTAGGTGATGCAATGAATTTCTTTGCAATATCAAGCCCAGTTCCATGGTCAGGGCTCGTTCTTACAAATGACAGTCCAGCGGTATAGTTGACCGTTTCATCAAAACTTATCATCTTGACTGGTATCAAAGCCTGATCATGAAACATGCAAATAAAAATATCATATTTATTTTGATTATTTTTTATAAATGCTGAGTCAGCAGGCAAAGGCCCTTCAACAGATATTTTCTTTTTTTTACAAAAATTGATAGCTGGTAGAATTTTTACTTTTTCATCATCACCAATAAGTCCGCCGTCACCCGCATGTGGGTTTAGAGCTGTAACAGCAATTCGAGGTTTTTTGATTTTAAAATCATTCCTTAAGCTTAAGTTGGCATTAATGATGGCTTTGATGATATTTTTTTTATTTATTTTGCTAGAAACTTTGCTTATTGCAATATGAGTCGTCAAAGGAATAGTTTTCATATTTTTATTCATCATCACCATTAATTGGTCATTTGTTCTATCTTTTTTAGCAAGGTACTCTGTATGACCTCTGAAATTTTTAACTTTTTTTCCAATTACATCTTTATTAATTGGGTTCGTTACAATTGCTGCAACCTCTCCATTTTTTGCTAGTTTAACTGCAAGATCAATTGATTTTAAAATAGGCTTAGTATTAGATAAATTTTTTTTTCCTAATTGTGTGCTTTTACTAATTTTTATTGGCAAAACCGCTAAATAGTTCTTAGGTAATTTTTTTACTTCTGAAGGGTTATTTATTTTTCTAACCTTTAAGTTAGATTTCATTTTTTTTATGATTTTTTTTACAAAATCTGGATCATGTATAATAAAAAAATTTGGTTTTTTTATTTTTTTTATTTTTGCTCTAATTGCAATTTCAGTGCCAACGCCAGACGGATCACCCATCGTTACGGCTATAATATTTGAATTCTTACTCATTAAAATATTCCTAGAAATTTCTTTTGAAACTTGTGCTCACAATTATCTAACTGGTTTTTATACTTATCTGAACGAATTTTTACTTTTTTTGCAACATCAATTAGCCAACTTTGACTTTGGTATGATTTTTTTTTGAAACCGCCATGGCCCTCGTGATAAGCCAAATACTGATTGTATGCATCACTTTTATTAATGCCATTAATTTGATGAGATTTATTTATGTACCAACCCGTAAAATCAATTGCGTCGGCAAAATTTACTCTTGATGCAAGGGGTTTATTGTTTTCATCGCGGTACCAATCCCAAGTTGCATCTATTGCCTGTGTATAACCAAACGCACTTGATTTTCTTGTCCAAGGAATAACACCTAACAATTTAGTTCTCTCAGGTTTAACCCTATTTTGAAAAGCAGACTCTTGTCTTAAAATTGACATTTGAACATGAATTGGTGCGCCCCATTTTTCAGAGGAATTATTGGCTAGTCTATACCATGAAGATTTTTGTTCGAAAATAGAACAAATATTTTCCTGCTGAGAAGGAGGTTTACTGGCACATCCATAAAAAATTAAAAAACTAAAAAACAAAAGAGCAAATAATCTCATTTTTTTATTCATTTACTTTGAAAGTTTAAAATAATACCTTTCTCAAACACTAAATGAAACAAATAAATCAACGAAGTATTATTAGTTGGCTACTACTCTTTTCACTTGCTATCATATGGGGAGTAAATTTTTTATTTATAAAAATTGCTGTTATAGACGTTGGTCCCATAACTAATGTGTTTTGTCGTCTTTTTATGGCGTCCATTATTTTATACGTTTGTATGAAGTATACTGGAAATAAAATCATTCTTACTCGTACATATCTGACATTTTATATTGCTATAGGAGCATTGGGTTCAGCAATTCCATTTTATTTAATATCAGACGCGGAGAGAATTATTGATGCTGGTATTGCTGGAGTTTTGATGAGCCCTATGCCTCTTATAACTCTTGCTTTGTCTGCAATAATTTTAAAGGATCAAAACATAAATATAATTAAAGTACTTAGTTTTATCTTAGCGGCATTGGGATTAGTTGTGCTTTTTGGTTTTGAGAATCTATCTAAATTAGGTGGAAATAATAGAGTTGAATTTTTTAGTCAGATTTTTGTATTGCTAGCTGCGATTTGCTATGGTGTAAATTCTATTGTTTCAAAATTAGTACCAAAAATAAATTTTATTTCTTTAGCAACAGGAACAACTATGGCAAGCACAATAATTATCAGTCCATTTGCTTTTTTTTATGAGCCATTCTGGCTAGAGAGTTTCACCAGCTCTTCAACTATAGCAATTGTTATTCAGGGCTTATTTGCAACGGCAATTGCTAATTTATTATTTTTTAAAATTATTGAGCTTCAAGGACCAGTATTTTTATCTTTAATTAATTTTATGATACCTCTCATTGCCTATTTTTCAGGAGTTTTATTTCTAAACGAAATAATCAGAGTGAATGTACTAGTTTCTCTCGCTATGATACTATTTGCACTTTACCTCAATCATGTATCTTCAAAGTAAGTGCAAGAGGTTTAAAAATAGGAAATTTATTAATTATTTAAATGTTAAGCATTAATCAATTATCGGTAAATTTTGGCGGTATTAAAGCGGTCGATAATGCAACTATGGATGTTGAAAAAGGCAAAATTACTGGCTTAATTGGCCCAAACGGAGCAGGCAAAACCACACTTTTCAATATCATTGCAGGTAATATTGCTCCAACAAATGGTACTGTATTTCTTGATGAAAAGAACATCACAGGACTTCAATCGCATGAGCTATTTGATCAAGGAGTGCTGAGAACTTTTCAATTAGCACATGAGTTTTCAAATATGACCGTACTTGAAAATTTAATGGTGGTTCCCGGATCTCAATCAGGAGAGAAAATTCTTAATACATGGTTTAAAAGAAAAATTATTGAAGAAGAAGAGTCTATTATCAAAGAGAAAGCAATTGAAGTCGTAAAGTTCCTTAAGCTAGAACATTTA
>CACCKE010000019.1 GCA_902546615.1 uncultured Pelagibacteraceae bacterium | reverse complement strand
TACACTTCCCGGATAGATATTAATTTTCTTTCCAATCATTTTTTTTGTTTCATGAATGTAAGATGAATATTTTAGAGTTTGATTTTTTAATTTAGACGCAAAGACATGAAATAATAGTCCATTTTTTCCATCAAAGTATATTGGTAAAATATCACTTTTTGTTTGTTTTAAGATTTTAGAAGTAAATTGCTTCCATTCATCATCTTCAGCAGCTGATTTAGTGTTTTTTGCTACAGATACGCTACCAGATGGGAATATTATTAGTAATCCATTATTTAATAAATGTCTTTTAGCTTTTTGCGTAGTTTTAATATTATTTTTAATTGTTTCTTTTTTGTTATCACTAAAATCAATTGGTAAAATATATTTACCTAACTCAGGAGCAAATTGAAGAGTTTCATGAGTAAGAATTTTAAAATCAGATCTAACTTTAGAAGCGAGAGAGCACATAATTAAGCCATCAATAATTCCAAAAGGGTGATTAGCTATCATTATTAATGGACCTTTAGAAGGAATTTTAATACCTTGTTCTGAGTTATCGATGATGTTTATATTCATAGACTTTAGTATTCCAGTCCAGAAATGCCTGGGGCTCAAATTTTTTTTTGAAAATTCATTATAAATTTTTTGTAATTTTCTTTTTCCAGTAATTTGCTCGATAGTTTTAATTAAAATTCTTTGAGCAAAATTATGTTCCGTTTTTGATGCGTAGGATATATTGACTTTGTTCATATTAGTACTCAACTGGAATTGGGTCCAAACTTCTCCAAAAATACCATGTTGCGACTGATCTGTAAGGCTTCCATCTCTCAGATATTTTTATAGCATGATCTTTAGTGATTGGATATTTCATATTGTAGCAATTACAGATACCCTTAATCAATCCTAAGTCATCTACGGGGAAAATATCAGGTCTGCATAAATTAAAAATAAGGAACATTTCCGCAGTCCACCTACCAATTCCTTTAATTTTTATTAATTCATTTATAATTTCATTATCCGAATACTTTGACCATTCATTTGGATTTATTTTTTTATCGATGAAGGCTTCCGCTAATGATTTAAGATAAGAAATTTTTTGACGTGAAAGCCCACAAGCTTTTAGTGTCATAAAGTGCATCTTTAGAGTTCGATGGGGTGTGACAATCTTCACTTTAGACTCATACCTGCTCCATACGGCTTGAGCAGCTTTCACTGATATTTGTTGTCCAATAATTGATCTAGATAGAGTATAAAAAGGATCAGATTTTGAAAAAAGAAAATCTTTTGGATAACTCGCAATAATTCTACCAAGTTTTTTATCTTTACTAGCTAGAACTTTTTTTGCTTTTTCCCAAAAAATCGGTTTCTTCATATTTAAATTAATTTAATATTGACATATATAGTGTAAATTGTTTTATTTTCCATTCTTAATAATAAATGGAGATAAAATTATGGCTGACGTTGCTAGTTTATTGGCTGAGTTTCAAAAAGGTATCGAAGGAAAAGACACTGGTCTTGGAGCAACAGTTAAATTTGACTTTGAGGGAGCTGGTTGCATTTTTCTTGATGGCAAATCTAACCCTAATACTGTTTCTGACGAGGATAAAGATGCTGATTGTACTTTATCTATGTCTCTTGAAACATTTGAACAAATGAGATCAGGTGAGGTTGACGGAACCTCAGCATTTATGCAAGGTAAATTGAAAGTATCTGGTGATATGTCAATTGCAATGAAGTTACAATCTGTTATGGATGCACTTGCTTAAATCTTAAATTTTAAAATTAACCCATCTTCGACTTATTCTTAGATGGGTTTTTTTTATCTAAAATTATTCTGCAAATATTAAAAATCTTTTTGTTTGAGCAAGCAATAATTCTTCCACCATTTAGTATTTTCTTATTATCCCAAGTTTTTAATATTCCACCAGCGTTAATAATTATTGGTTCTAAAGCTCTTATATCCCAAGGATTTAGTCCACTTTCCACCACTATATCCACATGCCCATCTGCAAGTAAACAATAACTGTAGCAATCTCCTCCAAGTCTAGTTAATTTGACTCTTTTACTTAATCTCTCAAATGATGACTGATCATTTTTATTTGCAAATAAATATGGCGAAGTTGTATTTAATATTGAATCAGAAATTTTTTTGTTATTTCTAATTTTCAACTTGGTTTTTTTACCATTAATAATCTTATACGATTTTTTTCCATATCCTATGTATCTCTCATCTAATACAGGGATATCTGCAAGACCAAGAATAATATTGCCTTTTTTTGATAGCGAAATTAACGTGCCCCAAAGTGGCATACCTTGTATAAACGATTTTGTTCCGTCAATTGGATCAATACACCATTCATAAGCACTATTTTTAATATGAGTTTCTTCCTCTCCAATAATTGAATGATCTGGAAAATATTTTAAAATTAAGCGATTTAATTTTTTTTGAATTTTAATGTCTGCTACTGTTACCGGATCAAAATCATTTTTCTTTTTATTTTTAACTCTTATCTTTCTCTTAAAATATTTAAGAGAAATAAGACGAGCTTCATCTGCTAAGATATTTGAGAAATTTACAAATTTTTTTAAATCTTTTACCATAATTATCTATAAATATTAAGTATTGAATGGTTAATTATCCTTTTGTACCATAATAAAATGAGTAAAAAAAATATCCTTTTATTTATTTTTCTTATTTTGCCATCATTTTTATTAGCAGACAGTGAAATTTATGACATTTATATTGGTGATAGAGAGCCAATCATCAGCCCAATTTCTCAGTATGATCCTGAAATAAGCTCTTATCCAAACCCATTTAATGATGACCAAATTATCTTAACCATAGATAAAAGTAATTATTTCGACTTCGTCGAAAACATTCTTACCCCAGGTCAAATTGAAATGTTTGAGACATACCCTGAAACTTTTAAGATGCATGTGTATCCCTCGAGAAGAAGTTGTGCAGTACCTCCTGAGGTTTTGGAATTAACAAAAGAAAATGCAAAACTTACTGATGAAGGCGAGGGATTAGAAGGCATTGTAGGAAGTATTCCTTTTCCAAAACCTAGCGAAGCACTTCACCATGTATGGAATCATATTTTAAGATATAGAGGAGTAAACATATATGGTGCTTCTCCTTTTTATGTAGTCAATCCAGATAGTTCTATTACATTCGGTACTGGTGAGGTCATTGCAATCAACTATTGGAATCCTTTTGTTGAAAACGATAAAGGCTTGCAAGGTATGCTAATGTCAAAAGTAACTCACCCGCCAAGACTAGCAGACGCTTCTTTACTTGTAATTGAGTCTTTAAATGCTCTTAAAACTCCTCGTCGGGCCTGGGTATATAATCCTGGAACAAGGAGAGTAAGAAGAGCACCTGATATAGCCTATGATTATAAGCCGTCAGCAAATCAAGGTTTAACAACCACAGACCAGTTCGATGGCTTTAATGGTGCAAAAGATAGATACAATTGGTCATTTTTAGGGACGGCAAAAAAATTGATGCCGTACAATGCATACGAATTTTATGAGACAAATATAGAGGAAACATTAACTCCATATCATGTTAATCAGGAATTTTTACGATATGAATTAGTTAATGTTAATATTGTTCAAGCAGATCTCAAATCAGATAAGAGACACACAATTCCTCATAGAACTATGTATTTTGATTTAGATAGCCATAATATGCTTATAGAAGAAACTTATGATGATGAAAATCAAATAATGGCATACAGAGAGTTTCCAATAATAAATTTTTATGATCAACCTATGTGTTTATCAATTCATAGTGCCACGTATGACTTTGCTACAAAACGTTATCAATTAACCAATGTCAGATCAAAGGATATACCTAAAATTCAATGGAGGCTTAGTGAGCCTCATGATGAAAAAATGTTTACACCTGAAGGGTTAAAAAGATTTGCCAGATAGCAATTAAAAAATTATATACCATTGATATATAACACGATTTTGGGCACGTAGCTCAGTGGTAGAGCATCACGTTGACATCGTGGGGGTTGTTGGTTCGATCCCAACCGTGCCCACCATAAATCTGAATTATATGTTGTTTTTTATTACTTAATTAGATAAAAGATCGCAATATTATGAAAAAGCCAAATAAAATCAGAGAAGCAAGACTTAATAAAATGAGGTCAAGAAAAAATAACATTCGTAAAGAAAAAGTTAGACTTAAAAAAATTGAAGAAGCAAACGCACCTCAACCGGAGCCTCAACAATGAAAGTAAGAAGTTCCTTAAAAAATCTAAAGACAAGAGATCGTAACAATAAACTTATAAAAAGAAAAGGCCGCTTATACGTAATTAATAAAAGAAATCCACGAATGAAAGCTCGCCAAGGCTAATAATATTTGTCGTCTAAAAAAAATAAAAAAATTCTTTTTATTGCAGATCATGCATCAAATTATATACCTAGTTCATTAAAAAATTTAGGACTTAAAGACAATCAACTAAATTCTCATATTGCGTATGATGTAGGTGTAAAAGAATTATGCATTAATTTGTCTAATCTTCTTAACTCTAATTATATTATAGGCGAATACTCAAGACTTATTATTGATTTAAATAGAGATATTTCAGATCCAACATTAATTCCAGAAATTGTTGATAGAAAAATAATAACGAAAAATTTGAGTCTAACTAATTATGATAAGAAAAAAAGAATTTCAGAGATCTACAATAAATATCATTGCAAAATCAAAACATCTATAAACCAAAATAATATAACAGCATTAATCTCCCTTCATTCATTTAATCCAATATTCAAAAAGCGAAAACGAAATATTCATTTTGGCATTCTATCAAATCAAGATAGAAGACTGAGTGATTGTATAATTACTGAAATGAAACGAAGAAAATTAAAAGTTGGTGACAATGAGCCGTATGAGGGAAATTTAATAGGTGATACGATGTATAAACACGGTCTTAAAAATAGTTTACATCATACTTTAATTGAGGTTAGAAACGATTTACTTTCTTCCTCAACTAAGATACACAGAGTATCGGTACTATTAAAGCAAGTAATTAATAATTCAATTAATAGGATTTAAAAACAAATGAGTAATGTAGCTCCAAAGTGGTTTGAAAAAGCTATAGCTAATAAGCCTGATGTGCTGTCTGTGAAAATAAAAGGAACAAAAATCTCCTATAATGCCTGGGGCGACAAATCAAAACCGGGCTTAATTTTTATTCATGGTGGCATGGCACATGCAGAGTGGTGGAGTTTTATTGCTCCCTACTTTGCAAAAACACATAGAGTTATAGCTATGAATCTAGGTGGGATGGGTGATAGTGAATGGAAGAAAAAATATTCAGTTGAGTCTTGGGGCGCAGAAATAGTTGGTGTATGTAAAAAGGAAAAATTAAAAAAACCTATTTTTATAGGACATAGCCTTGGCGGCATGTGCGGTGTGTATGCTGCTTCTTTAATGAAAAAAAAACTGTACGGTTTAGTCATTGTAGACACGGCTATAATGCCTCCTACTGATAATCCACCTAAATTCGATTTAAAAGTCAGAGCTAACAACGTTTATAAAAAAATGTCAGATATTATTGAACGTTTTAGATTAGTTCCATCTCAGAGTGACGCGCTTGAATATGCGATGAATTTTATAGCAGAAAAATCTATCAAAAAAGTCAGAGGTGGATGGACATGGAAATTTGACCCAAGTTATATGAATATTTTTACAAGCGAAAATTTTGCGGAAAGGCAAGCAGTTTTGAGAAAAACACTAAAGAGTCTTAAATGTAGAGTTGCGGTATTTAGGGGTGAGAAATCATCTATCTTTCCAGGATTTAGTGCAAAATATATGAATGAATTGATGGATAAGAAATCACCGATAATTAACATACCAGAAGCTCATCACCATATTATGGTAGATCAACCTTTAGCGCTCGTTTCAGCTTTAAGATCATTAATTATTGATTGGGATCATTCAAAACCATCTAAAGCACTGTAAACTATATATAAATCAATCATCACCAATCTAATATTAACTAAAAAAAACACTGTTAAATTCGATATTTAGAAATATATTAACTGCTTACCATGGATATATCAGAGCAGAAAAAAACATATAGTTTCTTTGGCAAGCTCATTTTATGGGGGTCTGTTGGTGTTGTTGTTGTATTGGTTTTGATGGCAATTTTTTTAATTTAAATTTTAAATTTATGCGCGCTTATATTTTAAAAGAAAGTGAGTCAGAATTACGCGTGTCAGCTTCCCCTGAAAGCGTAAAAAAGATGATTGAGTTAGGAATTTCCGTGAATATACAAACTTCTGCGG
>CACCKE010000018.1 GCA_902546615.1 uncultured Pelagibacteraceae bacterium | reverse complement strand
TATGCCTAAAGATTCAAAGCTTACTAATTACCTTGTTGTTAATGCAGATGAGTCTGAACCAGGCACTTGCAAAGATAGAGATATGATACGAAATGAGCCTCATAAGCTAATTGAAGGATGCTTGTTAGCATCTTTTGCTATGAATGCTCATACTTGTTACATCTATATTCGCGGTGAATATTTCAATGAATCTGTTATTCTTCAAAAAGCGATTGACGAAGCATACGACGCTGGGTTAATTGGGAAAAATGCTGCTAAGTCGGGCTGGGATTTCGATATATTCTTACATCGAGGCGCAGGAGCATACATATGTGGAGAGGAGACAGCTCTACTTGAAAGCTTGGAAGGAAAAAAGGGCCAACCAAGACTCAAACCTCCTTTTCCAGCTAATAAAGGTCTATACGGATCTCCAACTACTGTAAATAATGTTGAAACCATAGCTGTTGTTCCAACAATTTTAAGAAGAGGTGGAGAATGGTTTTCATCTTTTGGTCGACCAAAAAATACAGGTACAAAAGTTTTTTGTATTTCTGGTCATGTTAATAATCCTTGCAATATAGAGGAAGAAATGAGCATTCCTCTTAGGGAGCTTATAGAAAAGCATGCTGGAGGTGTAACTGGTGGATGGGATAATCTTAAAGCTGTAATTCCTGGGGGCTCATCTGTTCCACTTATACCAAAATCAACTTGCGATACTGTCCTGATGGATTTCGATTCACTGTCTGCAGTTAAAAGTGGGTTAGGCACAGCCGCTGTAATCGTAATGGATAAAAGCACTGACCTCGTCAAAGCTATCTCTAAGCTATCTCACTTTTATAAACACGAAAGTTGCGGTCAATGCACGCCTTGTAGAGAAGGAACAGGGTGGATGTGGAGAATGATGGAGAAGATTGGAAACGGTCATGCAAGTTCAAATGATATTGATAAGTTACTTGATGTGACAAAGCAAATTGAAGGCCATACAATTTGCGCACTTGGTGATGCGGCGGCATGGCCAATTCAAGGATTGTTTCGGCATTTTAGAGATGAAATAGAAGAGCAACTTAAAAAGACTAAGGCTGCATAATGGCAAAAGTAAAAATAAATGGGTCCGAGATTGAAGTATCTGATGGCATGACGATACTGCAGGCATGTGAAGAGGCAGGAATTGAAATACCAAGATTTTGCTACCATGATCGTCTTTCAATTGCAGGTAATTGCAGAATGTGTCTTGTTGATGTGGAAGGTTCACCTAAACCAGTAGCTTCGTGCGCGATGCCAATCAACGAAGGCATGTCAATTCATACAAATACTCAGTCTGTAAAAAAAGCGAGAGAAGGTGTAATGGAGTTTTTGCTAATTAATCATCCACTAGATTGCCCAGTTTGTGATCAAGGCGGTGAGTGCGATCTACAAGATCAAACTATTGCTTTTGGTCCTGAAAATTCAAGGTTCGAAGAGAATAAAAGGGCAGTTGAAGAAAAGCATATGGGCCCGTTGATTAAAACTTATATGACTCGATGTATTCACTGCACAAGGTGTATCCGATTTGCAGATGAAGTAGCGGGAGTAAATCAATTAGGCGCAGTAAATCGCGGAGAAAATATGGAAATAACAACTTATTTAGAAAAGACATTAGATTCCGAGCTATCGGCTAATATCGTTGATTTATGTCCGGTAGGTGCACTTACATCGAAACCATATCAATTTGAAGCCAGACCTTGGGAATTAAAGAAGACAGAGACCATTGATGTTATGGATGCGGTAGGGTCGAATATTAGAGTTGATACTTACGGGTGGAAAGTGAAAAGAGTACTACCTGTGCTTAATGAAGATATTAATGAAGAGTGGATATCAGATAAAACAAGGTATGCATGCGATGGACTTTTAAATCAACGTCTAGACACGCCCTACATAAAAAAGAATAACAAATTAGAGCAAGTTTCATGGGAAAAAACTTTTTCTCAATTAAAAAAACTTGTTATGGACACAGATCCTGACGAAATTGCGTTTTTAGTAGGTGATTTTATTGATTTAGAAACAAGCTACTTGATAAAAAAATTATCGGAAGATCTAAGCATCAAGGCAGTTGATGGAAGACAGGAAGGATGTAAAGTTCCATTCAACCATAGATCCCAGTTCTTATTTAATTCTAAAATTAAAGGCATTGATGAAACAGATTGCATTTTAATGATTGGAACGAACACGCGTGAAGAAGCTGCAATTATTAATTCAAGAATAAGGAAAAGAGTTATTTCATCAAAAATTCCAGTTGCACTGATTGGAAAAAATGTGGATCTTACATATAAATACAATCACTTGGGTGATGATATAAATATCCTTATAGATCTTTTAAATGAAAAAAACTCATTTTATAAAAAGTTAGCAAATGCCTCAAAGCCAATGATTATTATTGGCCAGTCCGTGTTAAATCGTGATGACTCATTGCAGATTTACTCACTGCTTGAAACATTTACAGATAAATTCAATCTCATTCAGGAAGATTGGAATGGATTTAATGTATTACAGCTTGCCGCTGCAAGAGCAGGTATTCTTGAGATGGGCCTTATACAAAAAAATAAATCAGTCGATGATTTGGTCGCTGACGCTGAAAAAGGTAAATTCAAATTAGTGGTTTCATTTGGCGCTGATGAAATCAGTTATGAAAAATTTTCCAATTGCAAAATAGTTTATATGGGCACACATGGAGATAGAGGTGCAAACGCTGCTGATTTTATATTGCCAGCAGCAGCATATACTGAAAAAGATGCAATTTTTATAAATACTGAAGGGAGAGTTCAATACGCAAATAAAGCAAGTTTTCCTCCAGGTGAAGCCAGGGAAGATTGGAAAATTATTAATCAATTCAGTGAAGTCCTTGAACTAAAATGGTCGTTTTTAGAATTGTATGATGTAAGAGATGAAATGTTTGCCAAGTTTCCTCAACTTAAAGAGGACTTTAATGATCAAAACAATGGATTCGTTAAAATTATTGATAATAAAGGTAATGAAGAAATAGAAATCATTAATAAGGATACAAGATCAAGCCAAGAAAAAAAGAATGATACAATCAATGGTAACATTAAGAGCTTTGAAGAAAATTCGGCAAAAAAAATATTTAATACAGCTTGGACTGATCTAAATGATCGCCAGAGAGAGTATCTGAGAAAATATAATTATCCTGAGACGTGGTCAGAATTTACAGAGCATTATGGCTTTAAAGTTGTTAATGATATTAAGAAGAAAAATAACGTCGTGTTACCATATGAGGACCAATACGCAAATAGTATCGGAAAAGCTTGGAATGATCTCACTTATAATCAAAAGAAGTGGGCCTATACTAAAAGAAACAAGAATAATTTAATTGGATTAGCAGATGACGCAAATTTTTCACCTGATGGAATTGTCGTTTTAAACGACAATCAGGAGGCGTACTATGCTCAACCAAAAGAAATTAACTTTAAAATTAAAAACTTAAGTTTCAGTGTTGAAGACTTTTATATAAACGATTCAATTACAAGACATTCTAGTACGATGGCCGAATGCAGCCGAGCTAGAAGTGAAGTAAGGTCATCAGTAACGGAAAAGGCTTCATAATGATTAACTTAGCTCAAACGTACTTTATCGAAGTAATGACTATTATTCTTTATTGCCTACTTATTTTTGTTCCCTTACTTCTAGGTGTTGTAATGGCGTTATATGCGGATAGAAAAATATGGGCAGCAGTTCAAAAAAGAAGAGGTCCAAATGTAGTTGGCCCGTATGGTTTGTTCCAAGTTCCTGCCGATGGATTAAAATTTATTTTTAAAGAAATTATTTTACCCGACGGCTCTGACAAAACAGTTTTCCTAATTGCTCCCATTATTACTCTTGCTCTATCAATTGCAGCCTGGGCAGTTGTACCAGTTCAGGCGGGTGTAGTATTGGCTAATATAAATGTTGGAATCTTATACATTTTTGCAATTAGCTCTCTTGGAGTCTATGGAATTCTGATGGCAGGATGGTCTTCAAACAGTAAGTATCCTTTTTTTGGCGCACTTAGATCAGCAGCTCAAATGGTTTCTTACGAAGTTTCCATTGGTTTTGTAATAATAACTGTTTTGTTATGTGTAGGCTCACTCAACTTGACTGAAATAGTAATGGCTCAAAAGACAATTTGGTTTTTCATACCTTTATTTCCAATGTTTATTGTTTTTTTTATATCCGCACTAGCAGAAACGAACAGACCTCCATTTGATCTTCCTGAAGCAGAGTCTGAGTTAGTAGCTGGATATCAAACAGAGTATTCAGGAATGCCATTCGTTTTGTTTATGTTTGGAGAATACATAAATATTTTATTAATGTGCGCAATGACTACTATCCTATTTCTTGGGGGGTGGTTGCCGCCAATTGATATTTATCCATTAAATGCTGTTCCTGGATTTGTTTGGTTTTTATTGAAAGTAACTTTCGTTTTTTACTTATTTGCAATGGTTAAAGCATTTGTTCCAAGGTATCGATATGACCAACTAATGCGACTTGGCTGGAAAGTTTTCTTGCCCTTATCACTGTTTGCAGTTGTAGTAACATCTTCGATATTGTTCTTCTTTAATCTAGCTCCAGGAATGTAATGAAAATAATTAATTTTTTTAAATCGTTCCTTCTTCTAGATTTTTTAAAAGCTTTCTATTTAGCACAAAAATATTTTTTTAGGAAAAAAGCAACAATCAACTATCCTTTTGAAAAAGGCAAATTAAGTCCTCGATTTAGAGGTGAGCATGCTTTGAGAAGATATCCGAGTGGTGAGGAAAGGTGTATAGGATGTAAATTGTGTGAGGCTGTATGTCCAGCTCAAGCGATAACAATTGAAACTCAACCTCGCGATGATGGAACAAGAAGAACGCTTAGGTATGATATTGACATGGTTAAATGTATCTACTGCGGTTTATGTGAGGAGTCGTGTCCAGTTGATGCAATTGTACAGGGTCCAAATTTTGAATTTACAACTGAAACGAGAAAAGAACTTTATTATACGAAAGAAAAATTGCTTGAAAACGGTGATAGGTGGGAAACAGTTATCGCTGAGAACTTAGAAGCCGATGCAAAATATAAATAAATGACAGCTCAATTATTAACATTCTATTTATTTTCAGGGGTTATTTTAATTTCTTCATTGATGGTTATTTCAACTAAAAACCCAGTCCATTCAGTATTGTTCCTAATTCTTTCATTTTTGAATGCCGCTGGCTTATTCGTTATTCTTCACGCCGAATTTTTGGCAATGATACTCATAATTGTTTATGTTGGTGCTGTTGCAGTACTTTTTTTATTTGTTGTAATGATGTTAGATTTTAAAACATCAATCAATAAGGATAATATTTTACAATATATTCCGATAGGAATTTTGATTGGTGTAGTTTTTATTGCAGAGTTAATAATTGTATTAATCAATACAAAGTTTGACTTGTCTAATATTCAAGTATTACCAAATCCTCTTTCAGATTTTACTGGCAAGTCTAATACAGAAGCAATTGGCTCAGTTTTGTACACAGACTACATTCTATATTTCCAACTTTCAGGTGTAATTCTGTTAGTTGCAATGATTGGTTCTATTGTATTAACTCTCCGCGAAAGAGAAGGCGTAAAGAGGCAAGTTGTTTCAGAACAACTACAACGACAGGGCAAAATTAATTTAGTAGATGTAAAATCAGGAAAAGGTGTTGATATTTAATGATCGAATTAAATCAATTTCTAATTTTATCTGCTTTATTGTTTGCAATTGGCGTTATTGGTATTTTTTTAAACCGAAAAAATGTGATTATCATTTTAATGTCAATTGAAATCATTTTGCTCTCTGTAAATTTAAATCTTATTGCTTTTTCATATTTTTTAAATGATCTAACTGGGCAAATATTCTCTCTTTTTGTACTTACTGTTGCTGCCGCTGAAGCTGCAATCGGACTTGCTATACTTGTAATTTATAATAGAAACGCTGGCAGTATAGAGATTGAGAAAATTAACGCCTTAAAGGGGTAATGTTGAATGGCGCATAGTATAATTTTATTACCCTTGATCGGGTTCTTGATTTCTTGTTCGTTATCATTTTTTAAATCTAATAAATTTATTGATCGAGCAGCAGAGATTATCACTTCATTATTTATTACTATTGCAGCAATATTTTCGTTTTATATTTTTATTGATAATATTGGGGACCCATCGGTAGTATCAATCAAACTATTTAACTGGATATCCTCTGGTTCATTCAATGCCGATTGGTCAATTTATCTAGATACAGCTACAAGAGTAATGCTTGTAGTAATTACAAGCGTATCAGCGTTAGTTCATATTTATTCAATTGGTTATATGTCTCATGATGATAGTAAGCCTCGTTTTATGGGATACTTATCATTATTCACATTTGCTATGTTGATGCTTGTTACAGCAGATAATTTTTTGCAGCTTTTCTTTGGCTGGGAGGGTGTTGGACTTGCCTCTTATTTATTAATTGGGTTTTGGTATAAAAAACCAACTGCAAATGCCGCTGCAATTAAAGCATTTATAGTAAATCGCATAGGTGATTTTGGATTAGCTTTAGGTATTTTTACAATATTTATTGTTTTTGGCAGCATCGAATACCAGACAGTATTTAATAATGTCTCATCTTTTAAGAACGTAAATTTTAATTTTTTAGGTATTGAACTACATGCTTTGACTTTAATTTGTATTTTCTTATTTATTGGCGCTATGGGCAAGTCAGCCCAATTATTTCTTCATACATGGCTTCCTGATGCAATGGAAGGCCCAACACCAGTATCTGCATTAATACATGCGGCAACAATGGTTACAGCTGGAGTATTTCTTGTTGTACGATGTTCACCTTTATTTGATTTGGCTCCTGTTGCTCTGGACTTTGTAGTTTTGATTGGTGCAAGTACTGCATTCTTTGCAGCTACCGTTGGGCTGGTTCAAAATGATATTAAGCGTGTAATTGCATATTCAACTTGTAGCCAATTAGGCTACATGTTTGTTGCAGCTGGACTTGGAGCTTACGGTGCAGCTATGTTCCATTTATTTACACATGCATTTTTTAAAGCACTTCTATTTTTAGGAGCTGGATCAGTTATTCATGCCGTTCATGAAGAACAGGATATAAGGAAAATGGGAGGTATAAGTAATTTTGTTCCAATAACTCAATTAATGATGATAATTGGAACAATTTCACTTATGGGTTTTCCATTCACATCTGGCTATTACTCAAAAGATGCAATCATAGAAACAGCTTATTTATCTAATTCCAATTTCGCAGACTATGCGTATATCTTACTTACTGTTGGTGTTGTGATGACATCTTTCTATTCATGGAGGCTTATGTTTCTTGTTTTCAATGGAAAAACAAGAATGGCTGAAGAAGACCTTAGCAAAGTTCATGAGTCTTCCTCAGTAATGCTAATTCCTCTAATAATTTTAGCAATTGGAGCTTTGTTTTTTGGATTTTTATTCAAAAGCTATTTTATCGGTTATTACAGTGATGTATTTTGGAATGGCTCAATTGTCGTCCACCATGAAGATCACCATTCAATTCCTTTGTTAATATATTATTTGCCTGCAATTTTAGGCATAGTTGGATTTATTATCGCTTGGTTCATGTATATTCGAAAATCAGATATGGCTAAGAATATAGCCGAGTTAAATAAGCCGCTTTACAATTTTCTATTAAATAAATGGTATTTCGACGAGTTGTATAATTCAATTTTTGTAAAACCAGCTATGGCAATTGGCCAGATTTTTTGGAAGTTTATTGATGGTTTAATTATTGATGGTTACGGACCTAACGGAATAGCTGCTTTAGTGAGCAGAATATCAATAAAAGCAAAGCAAGTTCAATCTGGATTTATTTACCATTATGCTTTTGCCATTTTAATTGGTCTTTC
>CACCKE010000017.1 GCA_902546615.1 uncultured Pelagibacteraceae bacterium | reverse complement strand
GGACATTCGTCTGCCAAAAAGTCAAATGAACTCTATCTTAAGAACCTATCAAAAGGTCAAACAGGTATCTCAGTAGCGTTCGATTTACCTACTCAAACTGGGTATGACAGTGATCACATTCTCGCTAAAGGGGAGGTTGGCAAAGTTGGTGTTCCAATCTGTCATATTGGCGATATGAGATCGCTCTTTAATCAAATTCCATTAGATAAAATGAATACATCAATGACCATTAATGCTACAGCTGCATGGTTGCTGAGTTTATATGTAGCCGTTGCAGATGAACAGGGCATAGACAGAAATAAATTACGGGGAACAACTCAAAACGATGTTTTAAAAGAATATCTCTCAAGAGGAACATATATTCTTCCACCTGACCCAAGTTTAAAAATAATATCTGACGTGATTACTTTTACTTTTAAAGAAATGCCAAATTGGAATCCAATCAATGTATGTCCTTACCATTTAGTTGAAGTAGGCGCAACTCCTGAGCAGGAATTAGCTTTTGGTCTTTCAATTGCAGTTGCGTATCTCGATAAAGTTAAAACCTCAAATGTATTATCAGAGGAAGAATTTGAAAATGTAGTAGGTCGCATAAGCTTCTTCGTTAATTCTGGAATCAAATTTATTACTGAGATGTGTAAAATGAGAGCATTTGTATCTTTGTGGAATGAAATTACAAAAGAGAGATACGGTGTTAAGGATCCTAAAAACAGAAGATTTAGGTATGGCATGCAAGTAAACAGTCTTGGATTAACTGAGCAACAACCTGAGAACAACGTATATAGAATATTAATTGAAATGCTTGGCGTCGTTCTCTCAAAAGATGCAAGAGCAAGAGCAGTTCAGTTACCAGCTTGGAATGAAGCAATGGGATTGCCAAGACCATGGGATCAACAATGGTCCTTAAGATTACAACAAATTGTTGCGTATGAAACAGATCTTCTACATTTTGACGATATATTTAATGGCTCTGAAGTAATTGATGGAAAGGTTAAAAATCTTAAAGAGACTGCGATGAAAGAATTTAATCACATTCAATCAATTGGTGGTGCAGTAGCTGCAGTTGAAAGTGGTTACTTAAAACAGGAATTGGTCAATTCTCAAAAAGAAAGGCTAAAAAGAATTAATGATAAAGAGCAAATCGTTGTTGGAGTTAATGAGTTTGTTGAGACTGAAGAGTCACCTCTTGTATCAAATGATGGAGGCATAGAGACAATTGATCCAAAAATTGAAAATGAACAAGTAAAAGCAGTTATTGATTGGAGACAAAACAGAGATCAAAAACAGGTTGATAGCGCTTTAAATCAATTAAGCGAAGCAGCAAAATCTGGAGAAAACATAATGGAAGCTTCTATTACAGCTGCAAAGGCAGGTGTAACAACAGGTGAATGGTCTCAAATACTTAGGGATGTTTTTGGTGAGTTCAAAGCACCGACTGGTATAACTAATATTCAACCATCCAATAATGACGATTACAGCCCAATACGTAAAAGAGTTGAATCATTGTCAGATAAGATGGGAAGAAGAATTAAATTTCTTGTAGGCAAACCTGGCCTTGATGGGCATTCTAGTGGAGCTGAACAAATTGCTGTAAGTGCGAGTGATTGTGGAATGGATGTTTTGTACGAAGGAATTAGATTAACACCAGAACAAATAGTAAAATCATCTGTTGAAGAAGATGTACACATCATCGGACTTTCTATTTTATCCGGTTCTCATGTGCAGCTTGTCGAGGAAATTATGAATGAAATGAAAAAAAATAAAGTAGACGATATCCCGGTAATTGTAGGAGGTATAATTCCAACAGAAGATGAAAAGATCTTAATTAAAAATGGAGTTCAAGCAGTTTATACTCCAAAGGATTATCAGCTGAAAGATATAATGAGTGACATTGTGAGTATTGTTGAGAGAAAAGTATCTTAATGTCAATCTTAAGTGGACCAGTTTTAGAACCCCAAGACTCTTCAAAGCCTTCAAAACTAGTAATATTTTGTCACGGATACGGCGCAGATGGCAACGATCTGATTGGCCTTGCTAATTATATTCAGCCTCAAATGCCCGATGCGGTTTTTTTATCACCTAACGCACCAGAAAAATGTGGATTAAACCCAATGGGATATCAATGGTTTGATTTTCAATCGGGTGATCCTGCAACTATTTGGAAAGGTGTGTTAAATGCAGCTGATACACTTAATGGTTTTATTGATGAACAACTTAAGAATTATGAGTTAAGTGATGATAATTTGGCGCTTGTAGGTTTCAGTCAAGGCACAATGATGAGTTTACATGTCGGCCTTAGAAGAAAAAATTCAATGAGAGCAATTGTTGGCTTTTCAGGAAGGTTAATTGCTCCAGAACTTCTTAAAAATGAATTAAAGTCTAAACCTCCAATTTACCTAATTCATGGAGATATGGACCCTATGGTTCCTTATCAAGAAACTATTGAAGCTGAAAAAAAGTTATCAGAATTAAGTTTAGATGTTAAAGCTCATATTTCCCCGAACACTCAGCATTCGATTGCTCAAGACGGCTTAGACATAGCAATTAAATTCTTAGTAGAAAAATTTTCAAATTAAAAAATTTTTTGAAATTTTTATACAATTGCATATATTAATTACTAATGAGTATTGCAGTTCCTTTAGAAAAATGTCCAGCTTTGGTACTAAATTCGGATTTCAGGCCTCTTAGTCATTATCCGCTGTCTTTGTGGTGCTGGCAAGACAGTGTAAAAGCCGTTGTTCTTGGAAGAGTAAATATTGTATCCAATTATGAAAGAGAAATTAGAAGTCCAAGTTTTCAAATGTACTTACCAAGCGTTATTAGTTTAAAGACGTATATCAAACCAAACAGAAATCCAATCTTCTCAAGATTTAATGTTTTTTTGCGCGATAAGTTCAGTTGCCAATATTGTGGTTCAAAGAAAGATTTAACATTTGATCATCTTATACCTAGATCACATGGTGGTGAAACAACCTGGGAAAATATTGTTACAGCATGTTCAGGCTGTAATGTTAAAAAGGGTGGAAAACTTTTGAAAGACTCAGGTATGAAGCCTCTCAATACTCCAAAAACACCAACAATGGCCGATTTAGATAAATGTGGCCGATCTTTTCCACCTAATTTTTTGCATGAAAGCTGGATGGATTTCTTGTATTGGGATATTCAATTAGAAAGATAATTAAATTCTCTCGGCCAGAAAAATAGCAGCTTTTGTTGTTTCATTTATAGTTTTTCTTAAAATAGAATAACCAAAAGCTTCTCGCGACCCTTCATCAATAGCGGTATTTTTATGTTCAACTTCATCATCACGAAATTTAACTAATTTTTTTCTTAGTTCTTCGTCCACTCCTTCGAGCTGATCAATTTGTTTTTGATAATGTTTTTCAATAATTTCTTCTACTGCCTCAGTGCATACATAGGCTGCTTTAGGACCCATGAGGGCAGTACCTACACCCATTGCGTAAGCACCTAAACCAAAAAGGCCTTTCAATTTTGTGGGTCTAATCTTTTTTTCTTTAGCGATATTGTCAAAAAAGTCTAAATGTTCTTTTTCATCTACAGCCATTTTTGATATTTGGTCAAAATCTTTTTTATTCTTCTGCAGTTTGAATATCATTTTTTGCCCTTGATATATTTGCTGAGCACCAAGCTCACCCGCTTGATCAACTCTAATGATCTTTTTTAAAATATTTTCTTTAACGTTCATTTTTTTAAAAACATAAAATACAAAGTAATAGATAATAATAAAAAAGTCATAATCAAGTTAGCTTCTGCTACCGAAATAAAATTAAATAAATACGTAGGTTCGTCACATCTTACCAATGGAGCTTGATTAAGACTTTCCAAAAGTTTAGACTTGTCAGATAAACCTGACAAATTGGAGGTACATCCTGAATTTAAATTAACCAATCCTCTTTCGATTAATACATGTCTTAAGGTATACAAAAATCCAAATAGCAAAATCAGAATTGAAGCATAGTTTGTGACCCTTGTAACTGTCGCTCTTTTTTCAAATTTAAAAATGATTGATGCCAAACCTACTATAATCAATAAATAGTATGGATACCTTTCAACAAGACACATGTCACAAGGAGCCATATTAAATACGTATTGCAGTACGAATACAGCAATTATTACTAATACTGAGATAATAAAGTTGATATTAATAAGACTCATAATTCTAGTATGTAATATATAAAATACCTAAAATCACTAAAGTAATAAGAATAAATGAATATAAATTTATTCTCTTTTCAAATGATTCAAGCGCAACACTTCCAAATCGATATATTAAATAGCCAATAAGAAAAAATCTCACTGATCTTGAGATCACACTCGCAGCTAAGAAAATAAAAAAATTTATGCCTAAAAAACCACTTGTCAGTGTAACGATTTTAAAAGGAATGGGAGTAAAACCACCTATGAAAACGTAGAGAAAGCCATAATTATCTATGTCATTAATGAATGAATTAAATGACTCAACCAAATTTAAACTCTGAAGAATAAAATTTCCTATACTATTGAAGAAATATACACCGATAAAATATGCAATTATCGCTCCAGTGATTGAGCCAAGAACTGATAGTCCAGCAATTTTAAATATTTTCTTTTTGTCTAATACCATCATTGGAACCATGAATATTTCTTGAGGGAATGGAAAAATAATTGCTTCAACTAATCCCATCAAAAAGATAAACGGATAAGCGAACTTAGTTTTTATAAAACGTTCACCAAGTGAGACAAAATACGCTTTTAAGTTTTGATAAATTGAGACTAACATATCATTGCTAATATATATATTTGCATACATAATTCTACTAAGCCTTTATGACGAATATAAGTAAAGTATAATAAGTCTTTAAGAATGGGGATATGGCGGAATTGGTAGACGCGCCAGACTCAAAATCTGGTGCCTTCGGGCGTTCCGGTTCGACTCCGGATATCCCTACCAGTATTTTATATGAGAGAAAAAAAGATAAAGATAAATAAACTTGATTACATTAATCCGGAAGAGGTATTAATAAGATTTCAAGATAAAAGAAATTTAATTTTTTTAGATAGTGCAAATAAAACGATATCTGAAAATAATCGGTATTCCTATATTGCATTTGACCCTATCTATACCATTAAGTTCAATGCAAGCAAAAATTATTTAAATTCAAAAAAATTTGCAAGAATAAATAAATTAATATCAAGTTTTAAA
Organism: uncultured Pelagibacteraceae bacterium; assembly: GCA_902546615.1. Lineage (GTDB taxonomy): Bacteria > Pseudomonadota > Alphaproteobacteria > Pelagibacterales > AG-422-B15 > CACNXQ01. The sequence continues at coordinate 8,208 of CACCKE010000017.1, read as the reverse complement.
TCAAAAAAAATTAAATCATTACCAAAGTTTCAGTGTGGTTTAGCAGGCTATGTTTCTTATGAAGCGGGCCTTGCAAAGGAAAAGATTATAAGTGCAAATCCATTAGAAAAAATACTGCCAAATTTATTTTTTGGTCTCTTCGATATAGTGTTTGCTTTTGATAATAAATTGAAAAGAACTTACCTTTTTTCAATTAATTTAGATAAAGAATTTAAAAGTGAGCTATCACATCACATTCGATTACAAAATGCAAAAAACTTGTACTTGGTGCCGCGGATAAATAATCCAATTAACAAACTACTTGGTTTTCAGTGGAAAAAAGATTTTGATAAAAAAAAATATATTTCAAAAATTAATAAAATACTAAATTACATAAAAAATGGTGACATATTCCAAGCTAACTTCACTCAACGTTTTTTATCTAAGATTCCTAAAGACTATGATGTAGTTCGGTACTATTTGCATTATCGAAAAAATACGGAGACACCTTTTTCATGCTTAATAAGAAGTGAGGACTTTAATATATTTTCTTATTCACCTGAAAGATTTCTAAAATTAGAGAATAACAAAATTATGGTTTCGCCAATAAAAGGGACAATTGAAAGAGGTGAGAGTGAATTCGAAGATACAAAATTAAAAGAACAATTATCTTCAAGTAAGAAGGATAATGCTGAAAATTTAATGATCGTTGACGTTTTGAGAAATGACATTTCTGAAGTTTGTAAACCTGGAACGGTAAAAGTTTCTCGTTTGGCTGCACTAGAAACCTATAATAATGTTCACCATCTTGTTTCTGACATTGAGGGCACGTTATCTAAAGGTATGAATATATTTGATGTTATAAAACACTGTATGCCTGGAGGATCCGTAACTGGGGCACCAAAAGTAAGAGCAATGCAAATTATTTCAGAATTAGAAACTTTCAAAAGAGGCGTATATTGTGGAGCTATAGGTTTCATCTCATTTAGTGGTTATGCAGATTTTAATATCCCGATCAGAACTATTACTGTCAACAATGAAAAAGTCTTTCTAAATTCGGGGGGAGGGATAGTAGCAGATTCAAAACCTTTAAAAGAATATCATGAACTGAATAAAAAAGTTGAGAATCTATTAGAGATAAATAAAAAGCCATTGAATAAGTTTATGTCTAAGAAAAAACAAATATAATGAAAGTTTATCTCAATAATAAATTTATAGATGAAGAAAAAGCAACTATTAACATAAAAGACCGTGGCTTACTTTTAGGAGACAGTATTTTTGATACTTTATTATATAATGGAAACAAAATAATTTTATTTGATTTTCATTTTGCTAGATTTAACAAATCAATAAGAAATAATTATTTTAATTTCAATTTATTAAAAAAAATAATCTTTTAAACAGCAAACTATCAATAAGATATACATTGACCAGAGGTTATGCAAAGAGAAGAGGGTTAGACATTGAAAATAATCAAAAGTCGAATTTTCTTATTACTATTTCCAAATTAACCAGTAATCAAACAATCACAAAGCCAGTGAAACTTAAAGTTTCAAAAATTAAAAGATTCTCAAATTCTTTGTTATCCAGGAATAAAACAAACAATTATTTTGAGAATATCCAATCAAAACTCATTGCGCAGAAAAATGGCTATGATGACGCACTAATGCTTAACGAAAGTGACAAAATTTGCTGCTGCTCGAGCTCAAACATTTTTTTTGTTAAAAAAAATAAAATTTTTACCCCTCCAATTAATGATGGTGCCTTAGATGGCACTGTAAGGCGTTTTTTAATAGAAAAGAAAAAGGTTGAAGTTAGAAGCATATCATTGAATAATCTCTCCAGTGTAAGTGAAATATTTCTTACAAATAGCATTGGTTTGCGGCCAGTTAGTAAAATTAATAATCGTTCTTTTAAAAACGGGCCAATAACTGAAAAAATTACGGAATATTTGAATAAATTAGGTATTTAAAATGAGTATTGTAAGTGCAGTTTCAAGAGAATTTAGTTATTTTAAATTTTTTTTAAAATTAGTTGGACGATCAAGAAGTTTCGACAAAAAAAAATACACAACTGTTGCTGATATTATGGAGGAGCAAGTTGACAAAACTCCTGACAATATTGCTATTGAGTTTGAAGACAAGAAATACACATATCGTGAGATGGACGCTGAAGCGAACCAGATTGCAAACTGGGCAATTAATAAAGGTTATAAGACGGGAGATGTAATATCTCTTTTAATGGAAAATAAACCTGAGTATATATTTACATGGTTTGGACTTGCGAAGATCGGCGTTACAGTTGCTTGTCTTAACAATAATATAAAGAGTAAATCGCTTGCTCACTGCATTAAAAAATCAGAAAGTAAAAGTCTAATCATAAGTTCTGATTTAATGGAAAATCTTGCATCAGCTCAAGAATATATTGAAGGCAATTTAGATGTTTATGTAGCAGGTCAGGATGTTCAAGGTTATGAAACTTTAGATGGCTCACAAATTGAAAATGGTAAAGTAAGACCCGAAACTTCTTTGCGAGAAGAATTATCAAATAGTCAATCACTGTTTTATATCTATACAAGTGGAACTACAGGCATGCCTAAAGCTGCAAACTTCAGCCATCAAAAATTTTTAGTTGGATGTGGTCTTCAAATGTTTTCACTTGATATGAAGCCCACTGATAAAACTTACATGGTCTTACCACTCTATCATGCAACGGGCGGAGTTGTTGGTGTTGGTTCGACATTTTGTACTGGTGGCACATTGGTATTGAGAAAGAAATTCTCTGCTGCTAGTTTTTGGGAAGATTGTGTTAAATATGATGTAACAGTAATTACATATATAGGAGAACTGTTTCGTTATTTAGTAGCCACCAAGAAAAGTGAATACGAAACGAAGCATAAAATTAGGGGCATCTATGGTAACGGTCTCAGACCTGAAGTTTGGAAGATAGTTCAAGAAAGATTTGGTATTGATAGGATTGTTGAGTTTTATGGGGCCTCAGAGGGAAATATATCACTAACAAATGTTGATAGTAAGTTCGGTTCAATCGGCAGAATACCTCCGTATTTAAAAAGTGTGTTGCCAACTAAAGTGGTTAAATTCGATGTAGAAAATGAGACGGTGATCAGAGATGAGAATGGTTTTTGCATAGAGTGCGAAGATGGAGAGGCTGGTGAGGCGATTGGGTTTATACCTGATGATGATAAGTTTACTGGTAAATTTGAGGGTTATACAGACAAAGAGGCAACAAAGAAAAAAATCCTTGAAAACGTTTTTGAAAAAGGTGATCGATGGTTCTCTTCTGGGGATTTGTTAAAAAAAGACAAGCAAGGATATTACTATTTCGTTGACCGTATCGGTGATACCTTTAGATGGAAATCTGAGAACGTATCAACTAATGAGGTGAGTGAGGCCATTTCTTCATTTAAAGGTATCGATGAAGTCAACGTTTATGGAGTTGAAGTACCAAATCAAGATGGAAGAGCGGGTATGGCTTCCCTAGTTGTGAATGATGAATTTAAATTAGAACAGCTTTATGAATACCTAAGTGAGCAATTACCTGCTTATAGTGTTCCAGTATTTATTAGAATAAGTCCTGAAATAGAAAAAACAGGAACATTTAAGTATAAAAAAACTGATTTAGTTAAAGACGGTTTTGATCCAACTAAAATCCAAGATCCTATTTATTTTGCTTCAGGTGATGAAAAAAAATATTTAAATCTAGATCAGGAGTCTTTTAATAAAATAAACAGCAGAGAAATAAGAGTCTAAAAAAAGTCTTGCTAATATAGTATAAAATAATGAATTTTTAATTAAAATTCATAAGTTTAGATCTATATATTCCTCATTATAAGATAATGAATATAAAAAAAAATAAAGAAATATTATTAATCTCACCAAGAGGCTTTTGTGCAGGGGTTACACGAGCAATAGATACAGTAGTCGAAGTTTTAGCAAAGTTTGGACCTCCCGTTTACGTTAAACATGAAATTGTTCATAACAAGCATGTAATTGATGATCTAAAAGCAAAAGGTGCAATATTCATTGAGGATATTAACGATGCTCCTATTGATAAACCACTGGTTTTTTCAGCACACGGTGTAGCAAAAAATATTTTAGATACAGCCAAACAAATTAATAAATATGTAGTTGATGCAACTTGTCCATTGGTTACAAAAGTTCATGTTCAAGCAATAAAATTTTACAATCTAGATTACAAAATAATTTTAATTGGTCATAAAAATCATCCAGAGGTAGAGGGAACACTTGGTCAATTACCTGTGGGTGGAATTGTGTTAATAGAAAATTTAGACGATATTCAAAATTTGAAGTTTGAAAATGAAGATAAACTTGCATATGTAACTCAAACAACACTTTCTGTTGATGATACGAAGGAAATTATAGATACCCTAAAGAAAAAGTTTCCTGATATAAAATCATCGCCTAAAGAGGATATTTGTTATGCAACAACAAATAGGCAGAATGCTATTAAAGAGTATGCTCATGAATGTGACTCTTTCATTGTTGTAGGATCAAAAAATTCATCAAATTCAAATCGTTTAGTTGAAGTAGCAAAAAAATCTGGATGCAATCTTTCTGTACTCTTAGAAAATGCAAGTAATTTAAATATTGATAATTATAAAAATCATCAAACTATTGGCCTTTCATCAGGAGCCTCTGTGCCAGATATACTTGTTCAAGATGTTATTTCTAAATTTAGAGAAGTATTTGAAATTAATGTTAAAGAAGTTGGTGCAGGTGAAGAAAACATAAGTTTTAAATTACCAAGAGGAATTTAAATTGAATTTAAATAATCTTAACTGGAAATATAGTAATCCACATATCTTGGAATTTAAAGTTGTCAGTGATGACATTGATATTCTTGGCCATGTTAACAATAAAGTATATTTGAACTGGTGTGAACGTGTCAGCTGGGATCATTCGGCAAAATTAGGTATAACCCCTGATACTTATAAAAAAAATCAATGTGCATGTGTTGTTATTAGAAGTGAAAATAATTTTTCTGGATCACTTTTCATTGATGATGAAATTGCAATTTCAACATGGATTACAAAGACTGATAAAAAAGTTAGATTGAGCAGATTTTTTCAAATAATAAATATTGCAAAAAATCATACTGTCTTTACCTCAAATGTTGACTATGCGTGTGTGAGTCTTATTAATTTTAAGCCTGTAAGAATGCCAGAAATTTATAAAAATAGTTATGAAGTTACTTGTGATGTTTAAATTAAGAAATGCCACAATTGACGATATAAAAGATATCATTTTGATTAATGAAGATGCTATACCTGCTGTGAACTCCGTATCACATGAAGAGTTTTTAAATTTTTATGAAAAAAAAACTTATTTTAAGGTAGCTATCAATATTGATAATAATATTTGCGGGTTTTTACTTGTTTTACCATCTGGACTTGATTATCAGAGTTTAAATTATAAGTGGTTTACTGAGAGATATAGTGAGTTCGCGTATATTGATAGAATTGCTATATCTAGTAAATTTAGAGGATTGGGTATAGGCAAAAGTCTGTATCTCGATCTCGAAAGATCACTAGATGAATATAATATGATTGCATGCGAATTTAACATTGAACCTCCAAACCCAATTTCTAAAAGTTTTCATGAAAGTTTAAACTATAAGAATGTTGGTTTTCAGTTTACTGAAAACAATACAAAAAAAGTTTCATTAATGGTCAAAAATATATAATGAGTTCAAATTTCGTAGATGTGCTAGTAATTGGAGGAGGAGTTATTGGATTAGCAATAGCTAAAAATTTTGCTGCTAAAGGTCTTGAAGTCATAGTATTGGAGAAAGAAAATACTTTTGGTTCTGTTACCAGTTCAAGAAACAGCGGAGTAATTCATGCAGGAGTTTACTATGACAAGGACTCAATGAAGGCTAAATTTTGTGCGGATGGAAATCGTAGAATGTATGAATATTGTCAAAAATTTAATGTACCTCACATTAATACAGGAAAGTTCATTGTCGCAACATCTTCCAATGAAATTCCTAAACTCGAGGAAATTTTCTCCAAAGCAGAATATAATGGCGTTGAAGGAATAGAAAGAGTAACAGGAAATTACGTTACCAGCAAAGAGCCTTTAGTGGAATGTATTGAGGCATTATTCGTGCCATCATCAGGCATTGTTGATCAAAACTCTCTCATGAGGTCTTATCTTGGTGAATTGGAGGAAAGCTCCGGCAATATTGTTTTTAATTCACAATTCTTACGTTCTGAAATTCATGGTGAGAAATATTGTTCTACTGTACTGAGTGATGGAGAAGAAATAATTATAGAATCGTCAGTTATAATAAATGCTGCTGGTTTAAACGCTGAAAATATTGCAAATAACATTCTACCCTTAGATAAAAAATATATTCCCAAAACATATTTCGCCAAAGGTAATTATTTCGAAACAGGAAAAGACCTAAAGATTCGACATCTAATTTACCCTATACCAAATGATGCAAGTCTTGGTTTACATTTGGGATTAGATTTAGGAATGCAAGTTAGATTTGGACCTGATGTTGAATGGGTAGATGAAATTGATTATGAAGTAAATGAAGATAGACAAGTTTTGTTTCATAATGATGTCATAAAATATATTCCCTCAATTAAAATTGAAGATCTTAAAGCTGGATATTCAGGTGTAAGACCAAAACTTAAGAATAAAGGCGAGGGTAAAAGTGACTTTTCAATTCAAGGAGAAAAGACACATGGTATTAAGAATCTTGTTAACTTATTTGGAATGGAATCACCTGGGTTGACTTCTTCACTTGTTATTGGAGATTACGTTACCAATATGGTAAGTTAAAAGAGGAACTCTTTCTTTTGTGAATTTGATATATACGATTTCATCTTCATCATAGCGCCTTTTTCTATCTGTCTTACACGTTCTTTGGAAATTTTTAATTCCTTGCCTAGTATATCTAGTGTTTTAACTTCCTCTGAAAGGTGTCTATCCTTAATTATTTTTACTTCTCTTTCATCAAGTATCTCTAAAGTTTGTTTTATTAAGTCTTTTTTAAAATTTACTTGATCTTTTTCAAATACCTTATCATCAGGTCTTGCATCTTCGTCCTCAATGAGTTCCATAAACTCACTTTCACTCTCGTCATTAATTTTGTGGTTGAGAGAACTATCGTTTTGACTAATTCTGCTGTCCATTTTTATAACATCAGAAGTTGAAATATTTAAATCATTAGCAATACCTTGCGCAGTCCGAAAATCAATTGATCCGTGCTCGGTTTGATGAATTTTCTGTTTTAATTTTCTGAGACTAAAAAATAGACTTTTTTGTTTTGAGGTAGTTGCGATTCTCACTAATGACCAATTTTTAAGAACAAAATCCTGAATTGATGCTCTTATCCACCATCCAGCATAAGTTGAGAATCTAACTTCCTTATCCAATTCAAATCTTTCTGCAGCTTTCATTAGTCCTATATTGCCCTCTTGAATTAGATCACTTAAATTAAGACCATAGTTCTTATACTTTACAGCGAAAGCAATAACCAATCTGATGTGAGATTGTGTTAGTTCGTGCAATGCCTTTTCATCTTTGTTTTTGATCCATTTTTTTGCTAAAACCTTTTCATGATTTTCTTCAAGTAGAGGAATAGACATGGCTTTTTTAACAAAAGATTTCATTTCATTTGTATCATCAAAACTTGACATGTATGCAAAATACAAATTCAATAAGAAAAGACAATTTGAATCTTCAATTTTGAGGTTATAAAAACTGCCAATGTGGCTTAATTTAATATGAAAGACATTGTAAAATATGAAGATTTTGAAAAAATTGAGATCTTAGTTGGTACTATTTTAGAAGTAAAAATAAACGAAAAGGCTAGAAAACCAGCTTATGTGCTAAAAATAGATTTTGGTGAAAAAGTTGGTATTAAACATAGTTCAGCTCAAATAACGAACTATTCAATTGAAGAGCTTCTTCAAAAACAAATTATTGCAGTATGTAATTTTGGAAAAAAAAATATCGCGGGAATTGAATCAGAAGTATTAATTCTTGGCGCAATAAATAAAAACAAAGAGGTGATTTTGCTTCATCCACAACAAAAAGTAGATAATGGATCGAACGTTTGCTGACTTATATTGGCGCGCTCGAGATGATTCGAACATCCGACCCCAGGATTAGGAATCCTGTGCTCTATCCTGCTGAGCTACGAGCGCATAATTAAAGATTTTTTCAAAAAAAA
>CACCKE010000016.1 GCA_902546615.1 uncultured Pelagibacteraceae bacterium | reverse complement strand
GATGGCTAGAAATATGGTGACTAAATTTGGAATGAGCGAAAAATTAGGACCATTACAATATGGTGAAAATGAGGAAGAGGTATTTTTAGGAAGATCAGTACAAAGACATCAAAATGTTTCTGAAGAAACAGCAAAACTCATAGACTCAGAGATCAGGCAAATTGTTGATAGTTGTTATGATTTAGCAAAGAAAATCTTAAATGAAAAAATAGACGATTTGCATGCTCTTGCAAAAGGTTTAATTGAATATGAAACTTTAAATGGAGATGAAATAACTACATTGTTAAAAGAAGGTAAGATTGACAGATCCAATCCTGAAGAAGAGATTAATAATGCTGGACCATCTGTTCCTAAAAGTGGTAAGTCAGCTCCCGTTGGTCCTAGTTTCAAGCCAAAACCTCAAACAAGTTAACTAATTACAGTGTCCCTTGTGCGTAATTCGAATAGATATTACGTACGACCAATATTTAGAAAAATAAAAACAAAAGACTCACTTTTTCTTGGGTCCTCCAAATTATTCTTTAATGAAATTGAATTGATAACAAGAGGCAAAACCAAGACTCGATCAAAGTTTCTAAAAATTAATGATATAAAATATTTGGAACCTGATATTCAGAGAAATATAAATAAAAAAATTTCAAATATTACAAAGAAAAGAAAAAAATTAGGAAAGTTTAACTTTGAGCGATCACTTGTGATGGGTATTCTTAATGTAACACCTGACAGCTTTTTTGACGGCGGAAAATATTTATTACGCGATAATGCAATTGAGCAATTTAAAAAACTAATTAAAGAAGGCGCAGATATCATTGATATTGGTGGAGAGTCAACAAGGCCTGGATCAAAAGAGATTAGAGTTAATGAGGAAATTAGGCGAATTATTCCAATAATTTCTCAAATCAGAAAAAAATATAAGAAAGAATTTATCTCGGTAGATACAAGAAAATCCCAAGTTATGAAAGAAGCATGTAAGTTTGATATAAATCTAATTAATGATGTCTCAGGACTTAGATTTGATAAAAATTCAAAAAAATTTTTAAACTCGAATAAAATTCCTTTTGTTTTAATGCATTCAATTTCAACTCCTGAAAAGATGCAAAAAACTATAAAGTACAAAGATGTACTTCTTGATATTTATGATTTCTTTGAAAAGCAAATCATTTTATGTGAGAAAAATGGCATATCAAAAAGCCGAATTATAATAGATCCTGGAATTGGCTTTGGTAAAACTTTGCAACAAAATTTGAAACTAATTTCAAACATCGCATTGTTTCATTCCTTAGGCCTTCCTGTGCTATTGGGAAGCTCTCGAAAAAGTTTTATTGGCAAGATTGAAAAAAATGAATTATATGAGGATCGATTAGGTGGTTCAATAGCAACAGTTTTGCATGGATTAGCTGAAGGAGTTCAAATATTTAGGGTGCACGATGTTTATGCAACAAAACAATCAATTAAGGTTTATTCTAAAATAAAATGAAAAAGTTTTTTGGAACAGATGGAGTAAGAGCAAGTTCGAATAGTCAAAAACTTAATGGCTTGACGCTTATGAAACTTGGCATGGCACTAGGTAAACACTTCACTGTTGGAGAACATCGTCACAAGGTCGTTATTGGTAAAGATACAAGACTATCAGGATATATGATTGAACAGGCATTAACCTCTGGATTATTATCTATGGGAATGGATGTCTTTCTTTTTGGGCCCATACCTACACCTGCAGTTGCAATGTTGACAAAATCTATGCGAGCAGACTTAGGGATAATGATAACTGCTTCACACAACCAATATCAAGATAATGGTATTAAAATATTTGATAAAAATGGAAATAAATTATCAGACGAAACTGAAATTGAAATAGAGTCTCTTATGGAGTCTGAATTGGAAAATTCATTAGCGGGTCCAGGAAAAATAGGCAGAGCAAAAAGGCTCGAAGATGCAAATGGTAGATATATAGAATTCCTAAAAGGTACTTTTCCTAAATCACAACGGCTTGATGGTCTTAAAATTGTAATAGATTGTGCAAATGGGGCTTCTTATATTTCTGCACCTTTAATTTTATGGGAGCTTGGTGCAGAAGTTATTCAAATAGCTACTCAACCAAATGGAACTAATATAAATTTCGAATGTGGGTCCACTAATACCAATAAACTTGCTAAAAAAGTACTAGAGGAGAAGGCTGATATTGGTATTGCCTTAGACGGCGATGGTGATCGATTGGCTGTTATTGATGAAAAAGGACATTTAGTCAATGGCGACCAGATACTGGCATTACTAGCTATTGAAATGTCAAAAGATAAAAAATTAAAAAATAATAATGTAGTTGGTACTTCAATGGCAAACATGGGCTTAGAAACTTTATTAAAGAAACATAACATTGGGTTAATCAGGGCAAAAGTTGGTGATCGATATGTAAAGGAAAAAATGATTTCAGAAGATTTAAATTTAGGCGGCGAACAATCTGGACACATAATTTTACGTGATTTTACTTCATCAGGAGATGGAATAGTAGTTGCTCTTCAAGTTCTATCTATCTTAAATAGAAAAAAGAGAAAAGCCAGTGACTGCCTTCATTTATTCAGTCCTCTACCACAAAACCTCATTAATTTCCCCGTAAAAGAAAGAAATATTTTAGATCACGAGGATACGAAATTATTTATCAAATCTTGTGAAGAAAAAGTTTCAGAAGACGGAAGAATCGTAGTTAGAATGTCTGGTACTGAATCTCTATTAAGAGTTATGATTGAAAGTGGAAATCAGCATACAATCGATGAATTAACTGAAAGCGTAATAAAATATTTTTCATAAAATAAAGGCATTAAATGACAGGTGTTGTAATTGTTGGATCCCAATGGGGAGACGAAGGGAAGGGAAAGATTGTCGATTGGTTATCAAGCCAGGCCGATATTGTAATAAGATTTCAAGGAGGTCATAATGCCGGTCATACTCTTGTAATAAACAATGAAACATTCAAATTAAATATTCTACCCTCCGGAATTTTAAGAAAAGGCAAAATTTCGATAATTGGAAATGGCGTGGTTTTAGATTTAGCCGCTTTTCAAAAAGAAGTAGCCGGGTTAAAAGAAAGAGGGGTAGATATAACCCCTTCAAATTTATACATATCGGACAGAGCGACAATAATTTTACCTCTCCATCAATCACTCGATGAATTAAGAGAAAATAATAACTTAATAAAAATTGGTACAACAAAACGGGGAATAGGACCTGCGTACGAAGATAAAGTTGGAAGAAGAGCAATAAGATTATGTGATTTATTCGATAAGGAAAAATTAAACAAGAAAATAGAAATTTTACTCAACCATCATAATGCGATAATGAGAGGTTTTGGATTGGATGAATACAATTTAGAAGAAGTAGTCAGTGAAATATATAAATTAGGGGAATATGCCAAACCTTTTGCAAAAACAATAAATGACATAACTAACGTAATAAACAGCGGTAAAGAAAAAATTTTATTTGAGGGAGCTCAAGGATTTCTTTTAGATATTGACCATGGAACCTATCCTTTTGTAACATCATCAAATGTTCACGCTAGTTACGCATCTATTGGCAGTGGATTGAATCCAAAAGTTATTAATCATATTCTTGCAATTACAAAAGCATATACGACGAGAGTTGGGAATGGTCCTTTTCCTACAGAGCAAGACAATGAAACAGGCAATAAACTTGGAGAAATTGGCCATGAATTTGGAACAGTAACAAATAGAAAGAGAAGATGTGGTTGGTTTGACTCAGTTTTAGTTCGTCAAGCTTTAACTCAATCGGGAGCAACAGGTATTGCTCTTACTAAAATCGATGTATTAGATCACTTTGATGAAATTAAAATGTGTGTAGGATATAATTTAAACGGAAAAGAGATAGATTACTACCCAAGTTCTGAACAAGATCAAGAAACTATAGAACCAATCTATGAGACCTTTCAAGGATGGATGAGCACAACAACTGGCATAAACAGCTTCGATGAGTTGCCAGAAAACGCAAAAAAGTATGTTAATCGTATTAGTGAGCTAACAAAGACTAAGATAGATTTAATCTCCACTAGCCCTAGACGTGAGGACACAATACTAATAAACAAATTATTTAATTAAACCTGAATTAATTTAGTATCTCTTGCGAGGCTTAACATTTCTGTTTGAAGCTTTTGAAATGCTCTTTCTTCTATTTGTCGAATTCGTTCTCTACTGATGTTATACTCATTGCTTAGTTCTTCTAGAGTTTTAGGAGTTTCAGATAATTTCCTATCTTGTATAATATGTTTTTCCCTATCATTTAATACATTAATTGCTTTATTGAGAAGAGCTTTTCTTTTTGAAACTTCTTCTTTCTCAGCTATTTTGACTTCGTGATCCGCATCTTCGTCTACTAGCCATTCTTGCCATTCTTCTTCACCGTCTGCACTAACCACTGCATTAAGAGAATAATCATTCCCAGAAATTCTTCCTTCCATTTCCGAAACTTCTTTTTCAGAAACATTTAATTGATTGGCAATTTCTGTAACTTGATGAGGTTTAAGTGAACCTTCGCTATAGTCACTTAGTCTATTTTTAAGTTTCTTAAGATTAAAAAATAGTTTTTTTTGAGCTGCGGTGGTTCCAATCTTTACTAAACTCCATGATTTAAGTACATACTCCTGAATAGCAGCTCTAATCCACCACATAGCATAAGTCGCTAATCTGAAACCTTTATCTGGGTCATACTTTTTAACTGCTTGCATCAGACCTATATTTCCTTCAGATATAAGTTCTGTAACAGGAAGTCCGTATCCTCGATAACCCATCGCTATTCGGGCAACGAGTCTGAGATGGCTTGTAACAAGTGCATGAGCTGCACTCGTATCCCCTTCATCTCTCCACTTCTTAGCAAGATTGATTTCTTGCTTTTCTGTAAGCATAGGAAACTTCTTGATCTGCTGAAGATAATGACCGAGGCTACCTTCATTGGACAATGCTGGTAAATTATAGTTTTTGCTCATATCCAAAATATGGTTACTTTTTTCTAGAAATCAATGTTCAGCTTTTAATTGAATTTACCAATTTGCTCAAGTAATCCGGTATAACAGACTGAAAATGAAGCATTTTTTCTTTTTTAGGATGAAGAAACCCAAGAGATTGCGCATGCAGAGCCTGTCCTGGCAACATTTTAATCGATTGAACCGTGCTTTCTGAAAGTGATTTAAGTTTACTCTGAGGCGAACGCCCATAAGTACGGTCTCCAATGAGTGGATTTCCCTTTTCTGTTAGATGCACTCTTATTTGATGAGTTCTTCCGGTTTCTAAGCGACATTCTAATACTGTGGCAACAATTTGATTTTTTTTGTTTTTTAAATTTTCAAGTGTCTTGTAATGAGTGATAGCAGCCTTACCTCTACTCACAGAACTCATCATTTTTGTTCTATTCCTATTACTTCTAGATAAGAGTGACTTAATTTTTCCATTTGCTGGTGAGATTTTGTTCCAGCATACAGCAATATAAACTCTTTCGATAGAGTGAGCAGCAAATTGTTCAGATAAATGTTTATGAGTAAAATCATTTTTAGCTATTACAACCAGTCCACTCGTATCTTTATCAATTCGATGAACTATTCCTGGCCTTTGAGCATCACCTACAAATTTTAATTCATCTCCACAATGATTGATCAAAGCATTAACAATTGTACCTGTCTTATTTCCAGCGCCGGGGTGCATTACAATACCTGCAGGTTTATTGATAACTATCAAATCTTTATCTTCATAAACAATATTTAATTTTATGTTTTCACCAATTATTGGTGTCTCATTTGCTAATTTTATATTCACTGAAATATGATCGCCTAATGAGATCTTATAATCAGGATCTACAATATTATTATTTACTGTAATATTGGAGGACTTTATTAATTGAATTATTTTAGACCTACTAAATTCTTTCAAATTTAAAGCAATATATTTGTCTATACGTTGGCCTACTTGCTTCTTATGGTTGACTTTGTATTGATAGAACATTATGAGATAACGATGTACCAAAAAATTATGCTATTTATAGTTATATTTCTCGGAATTGTAATTTTAATTGGCACCACGATTGTTATTACTACTATTATTGAGCGATCATACAAGATTGATTTTTTTACTTCCACTGATAATTCTGAGAAGGATATAAATATTGAAAAAAAATGTGATCTTGTGGGTGAAAAAACTAAAGTTATTTCTCTAAGTGAGGACAAATTAGCTATTATTTGTGAGGGTCGTATTGAGGTAATGAATTTATCTAATAATCAAGTAGAAAAAGTAGTTAACTACTAGCTTGCTCTATAAAAACTGGTCTCTACATCAGGTAAAGTTTCTTTTTTAAGGATGAGATCAGATGCCTTTTCAGCGATCATTACAGTTGTTGCATTGAGATTTCCTGTAATAATATTTGGCATTATTGAAGCATCTACAACTCTTAAATTTTCAATCCCATAAACTTTGAGCTCTTCATCAACAACAGATAACTCATCTTTTCCCATTTTGCATGTACAAGAAGGATGATAAGCAGTATCACCTTTATTTTTAATGAATTCATTTAAATCACTCTCAGCGCTTGAATTTATTCCAGGATTAATTTCTTTTCCTCGATATTTATCAAAAGCTTTTTGATGAAAAATTTCCCTTGCAATTTTAATACCATCTTTCATTTCTTTTAAATCATGCTCTGTCTGCATATAATTAAACTGTATAGCAGGTGAAGTTGAGGGATTGTTTGACTTTAATTTGACATGTCCTCTACTTGTTGGCCTCATTGGTCCTACATGCGCTTGAAAAGAATGAGAGCTTGGAGATTGTCTTCCATGATCCAATACAAGTGATGGAAAGAAGTGATACTGAATATTAGGATAATCTACCATATCATTACTTCTTACAAAGCCTCCAGTTTCTAAGTTTGAATATGCTGCCACTCCAGATTTAAAAATAAACCACTCTATCCCTATGAATGCCATTCTTATTGGATTATATGATGTGTAAAGTGTAACGGGCTTTGTACATTCATATTGTAAATAAGTTTCAAGATGATCCTGTAAATTTTCACCTACACCTCTTAGGTCATGTTGAACAGATATATCTAATTTTTTTAGTTCTTCAGCATTTCCTATACCTGAAAGCATTAGAAGTTGAGGTGAATTTATTGCTCCAGCTGATAATATCACTTCATTTTCAGCATGTATTTTTTTTCTCTCTCTTCCTGTAGTACATTCAACCCCAACGGCTTTATTATTTTCAATGATAACTTTGTTTACTATTGTGTTTGTAATGACGGTAAGATTTCTTCTGTTAATAACTGGATGCAAGTAAGTTACACTCGTACTTTGTCTTCTGCCTCCATAAATAGTGGTGTCCATTAGACCAAATCCCTCTTGCTTATATCCATTCATGTCATTATTTATCTCATAGCCGGCTTGTTCTGCCGCTTCTAGGTAGACCTTACTCAATTCATTGCCTTCCGAAGATCGAGATAGTTTTAAAGGACCGCTTTTATTCCTATAAGTTTCATCTAATCCTTCAATTGACTCTGATTTTTTAAAATACGGAAGAACATTATTATAATTCCATGACTTAAGATCTTTTTGAGCCCAGTTTTCAAAATCCATTGGATTTCCTCTTACATGAACCATACCGTTGTGTGATGAACTTCCTCCCAACATCTTTCCTCTTGGGCAAAACATTTTTCTATTGTTCATGAACGGTTCAGGCTCAGTTTCGTATAAATAATTATATTTTGGGTCATGCATTGTGTATAATAAAGCTGCTGGCATTGAGGTTTTCCATGTTTTATCCGATGGACCTGACTCTATTAACAATACATTTATCTCTGGATCAGCTGAAAGTCTATTTGCCAGAACACAACCCGCACTTCCGGCACCAATAATAATATAATTATAAGAATTAAATTGCATAACTAATTTTACCAAAGTTTGTAATTATAGTACAACATAAGCTTATGTTAAAAAATTTAAACCCCAATTATGCAATTGTACTTTCAACATTATTGTGGGGTACGTGGTGGTATCCATTAAGGCTACTTAATGAATATGCGTATAATAATGCAATTCCGCTCACTTTAAGTTTCACTATTGCTGGGTTATTTTTATTATTTTTTTCATACAAAAATATATCAAAATTAACTAATCGAAATTTAATTCTTACAATAGTCGCAGCCTCAGCAGGAGCGGCTGCAATGTGTCTTTATAATGAAGGTTTAATTAGAGGTAATGTTGCAAGAGTCTTAATCTTTTTTTATTTAACAGCTGTATGGAGCACTTTAATTGAAATTATTTTTCTAAGAGCGGCCTTAAACATTTATAGGTTTTTTTCAATTTCTTCAGGTTTTATAGGTCTGTTTATTATAACTGGGTTGGATCAAGGAAATTTTATGCCTAGCACACTTGCAGATCTGTTTGGAATTCTCTCAGGATTTCTCTGGTCAATCTGTGCAACACTCATAAGAATAAATGAGGAACTTGATGTAAATTTCGGTACTTCAGTTTTTATTTTAATTGGGGGTCTTTTTGTTGTTATTGCAACATTCTTACCAGATGGGCAAATACTTTCAGGATTTAACTATGATATTTTAAAGAATACTATTTTGATAATTTTAATATTCGCATTTATCTGGTTATTGCCAGGTTACTGGCTTGTCACCTATGGTCAGGATCAAGTTGATCCAGGACGCGCGGGGATCCTATTAATGTTCGAAGTTGTTATTGGCGTTATATCTGCCTATCTGCTTGCAAATGAAATAATCTCGATTAGAGAGTTTATTGGTGCAATATTCGTAATGAGCGCACCATTAATCGAGATCTATTCAGTAAAAAAATAATTAAATCAGACATTTATCTAATTAATTATGTAACATAATTTAATTTTTTTTTATGTGGAAGCACTTACATATATATGTTTCAATTATAATGAAATATATAAATTAGGAGATTAAAATGAATAAATTTTTTAAAAAATCTGCAATTGGAATATTTTTAGCAGGTTTTGCAGTTATTTTTGCAGTTAGTTGCGACAGGAATCAGGAAGTAGCTGATTGTGGCACAATTACTGTCGCAGAAATGAATTGGGCATCAGCTGAAATGTTTGCTCATGTAGATAAAATAGTATTAGAAAATGGGTATGGTTGTAATGTTGAGCTTGTACCCGGCGATACTATGCCAACAGCAACATCAATGATGGAAAAAGGTGAGCCGGATGTAGCTCCTGAACTCTGGATTAATTCAGTTCGTATAGCTCTAGATAATGCAGTAGGTGAGGGTCGTTTGCATTATGCAGCTGAGGTACTGTCTGACACTGGTGAAGAAGGATGGTGGATTCCTCAGTACATGGCTGATGCAAATCCTGATATCCAAACGGTTTATGACGTTATAGAGCGCCCTGAACTTTTCCCTCATCCGGAAGGTGGAGATGGAGCAATTTATACATGTCCATCAGGCTGGAACTGTCAAATTAGTACCGGAAATCTCTTTAAAGCGTATGATATGGAAGCAAAAGGATGGAGACTAGTTGATCCTGGATCAGGTGGTGCATTAGCTGGTGCTATCGGTGAAGCATATAATAAAGAAGAGGGATGGCTAGGATACTATTGGGCTCCTACAGCAGTTCTTGGCAAATATCCACTTAAGAAACTAAGCTTTGGTGTTGAACACAGTAAAGAAGAGTGGGACACTTGTACTTCTCAAGACGGATGTGCAGATCCAAAACCTAACGCATGGGTTGTTTCTGAAGTATACACTGTTGTAACTGATAACTTTAAAAATAGTTCTGATCTTGGAATGGAATACATTTCAAAGAGAGCACTTCCAAACAGCACTGTTAATGCTTTATTAGCTTGGAAAGATGACAATCAAGCATCTGGCGAAGACACAGCTATACATTTTCTGAAAAACTATACAGAATGGCACAGCTGGGTTGACGGTAATGCGAAAGCTAAAATTGAAGCAGCGTTATAATTAAAAAATAATATTGCGGACTATAGAAATATAGTCCGCATATCTATATGAACTTTACCGAATTTTTTATTTCATTTCCTGAAATGAGTAAGGAGAGTCTTCGCCTATTTAAGAAGTCTCTTGATGGCGCTTACCGAAACTTTTCACGTGAATACGGCGATACAATTGAAGCGGTTTTTGATCCAGTGCTTTATTTCTTAGTATGGTTTGAAAAAATACTACAAAATTCTCCATGGCCTGTCGTAATAATCGTTTTCTTATTATTGATTTATTATGGAAGTAGAAGCATCGCTCTAACCATTTCATCTTTAATTGCTTTTTTATTAATTGGATATTTTGGAATGTGGGATGATACGATGTCCACAGTCAGTATTATTGGTGTTTGCACACTAATGTCTATCGGCCTAGGTATACCAATTGGCATATTAATGTCAGGATCTGATAGGGCGAGAGCCGCAATTACTCCAATTTTAGATATTATGCAAACGATGCCAAGTTTTGTGTATCTCATTCCAGTTGTTATGTTATTGGGTATTGGTAAAATTCCTGGTTTACTTGCAGTTATAATCTATGCAATCCCGCCAATAATTCGACTTACTGATCTTGGTATTAGAGAAGTTAATAAAGAAGTTTTAGAAGCCGCAGATGCATTTGGTGCAAATAGAACTCAAAAATTATTTAGAGTACAGCTTCCATTAGCTTTACCAACAATTTTCGCTGGTATTAATCAAACAATAATGATGGCACTTGCAATGGTAGTTATTGCTTCAATGATTGGGGTTAAGGGATTGGGGCAACCAGTCTTAAAAGCCATCACCAATCAATATTTTACAATGGGCCTTCTCAATGGTTTGGCTATTGTAGCTTTGGCGATCATATTTGACAGGGTTTCTCAGTCATTTGGCAAAAGAATGCAGCAATATAGGGCTGGCGCAAATGAGTGAGATAAAGATTAAGATAGAAAATTTGTATAAAATTTTTGGATCAAGACCAAGAGAGTACACAGACATAGTTAGAGATGGTGTTGATAAAGACGAGTTATTATCAAAATATAATCATGTTCTTGGGTTGGATAATATTTCTCTAGATATCAAGGAGCATTCAATACAAGTTGTAATGGGATTATCAGGGTCAGGAAAATCTACTTTGATAAGACACATTAATAGATTGATTGAGCCAACCGAGGGAACGGTCACAGTTGATGGAGAGGATATTACTAAACTTAATAAAATGGATCTTCTAGAGTTTAGAAGAAATAAAACAGGGATGGTTTTTCAACGCTTTGCACTATTTCCTCATCAAAATATATTAGACAATGTCCAGTTTGGATTGAGCATAAAAAATCTAGATAAGTCAGACTCTATAGAAAGAGCAATGTACTGGATCGAAAAAGTTGGTTTAACCGGTTTTGAAAATAAATTCCCAAATCAATTGTCAGGAGGAATGCAGCAAAGAGTAGGTTTAGCTAGGGCGTTAGCTACTGATCCAGATATATTGCTAATGGACGAAGCCTTTAGTGCGCTTGATCCATTAATAAGAACTGATATGCAGGACCAATTACTGGACTTACAAAAGAATTTAAATAAAACAATTATGTTCATAACTCATGACCTCGATGAGGCACTAAAATTAGGCGACCGAATAGCTATACTCAATGGCGGAAAACTTGTTCAAGATGGAAATGCAGAGGAAATTCTTTTAAAACCCGCTGATCAATATGTGGCCAATTTTGTTAAGGATGTTAATCGTATAAAGGTTTTAAAAATCAAGACAATTCTTGACCAAGGAGGTGAACGAGCAAATTCTAATCCAACTGTAAACGTAAATGATAGTATTGAAAATTGCTTGCCGGCAATACTTGAAAGTCAATCCGGTCTTAACGTAATTGATGAGAAAAACAATTTTGTTGGCTCAGTATCAAAAAACAAAATTATAGATATTTTGCAAAAATCTAAGGATTAATTCTACTAAATTTTTTTATTGCCTTAAATTTTTACCGGTTTGGTCATAACAAGCATTATCAACAATTGAGGCATTATAAAACTCTCCATTTATTTCAACTTGCAAAACTTCTTTGGATTTTAATAAATCATTGTTCAAGTATGCAAAAGCAATACTTTTTTGCACATAGTGGCCGAAGCCTCCAGATGTTACATATCCGATACATACTTCATTCTGCATAACAGCTTCATTGCTAGTCACATCTATGTTGTCAGTTTCAATTACCAAGGAAAATAATCTGTGATTGCTATCATCTTTAACTGCAGCGTCTTTACCAATAAAATCTTTATCCCAATTTATAAATGCAGAAAGGCCAGTTTCTTTTGGAGTATAGTCAGGTCTAAAATCTAGTGTCCATGCGCCCCAATTTTTTTCTAGTCTCATAGACATCAAAGCTCTTCCGCCAAAAGGTTTAATGTTGAATTCTTCTCCTGCATCCTCAATAGCCTCATACAGCTTGATTTGATAGTGTGGAGCTACATATATTTCATATCCCAATTCTCCAGTAAATGACAACCGGTTGACTAATGCAGGAACACCAGCAACAAACATTTGTCTAGAATCTCTAAATTTAAATGACTCATTAGAAACATCTTCTCTTACCAATAATTGCAGTAAATTTCTAGACTTTGGGCCAGAAATAGCAAGGCCGTGATAATCATCAGATCTGTTTTTATAAGTGACCTCATATTGATCTAGATGTTGTTCAAACCATCGTCGATGCATTTCCTGAGCGGCACCAGATCCATAAACCATAAAATGATTTTCACTAATACACGAGACTGTAAGGTCCCCATATAATTTACCTTTTTTAGATAGCATTGGACTTAGTGCTATGCGTCCAACTTTAGGTATTCTACCTGCCAAAATATAATCCAAAAATTTTCTTGAGTCTTTTCCCTTAAATTCATGTTTAGAAAAATTAGCAATCTCTGTTACTCCAACGTTTTCTCTTACATTTTTTACTTCATTTGAAACATAGTTATGGGATCGAGAGCGCTTGATAGTTGGTTCTTCGTAAGCATCATCAGGATTATCAGCAAACCATAGAACATTTTCGAGTCCAAAGCTGTCACCCATAACTGCTCCCATGTTAACGAAGCGATCATATAAAGCTGTAGTTTTTTGTTTCCTTCCTTTTGGCAAAGTCTCATTTGGAAATGTCATAATAAATCTTCGTTCATAATTTTCAGATGATTTAATTGTTCCATAATGTGGAGATGCATAATCACCAAACCGTGCGACATCCATCGCCCAAACATCTATGGAAGGTTCACCATCAATAATCCATTCTGCAATACATTTGCCAACACCTCCTCCTTGACAGAACCCGGCCATAACACCGACTGCTACCCAATAATTTCTCATACCTGGAACTGGTCCAATGAGAGGATTTCCATCAGGACCAAATGTAAAAGGGCCGTTAACAATATTTTTAATTCCTGCTTTTTCCAAAGCTGGCATTCTCTCAAAACCAATGACTAATCGATCTTGAATATTTTCTAATTTTGGTTCCAACAGTTCATGTCCAAAATCTAATGGGGTTCCCTGAACTTTCCAAGGAGTAGACTTATGTTCATATGTGCCAAGCAACATGCCTTGTCCTTCTTGTCTAAAATAGATATTACCATCAAAATCAGTTCCAACTGGTAGCCTTGTTCCCTTAGGCATCGCTGCTATTTCTGGAATTGTATCAGTGATTAAATAATGATGCTCCATTGGCTGTACAGGCAAATTTAATCCAGCAAGTTTACTGACCTCTCTCGCCCAAAGTCCTGCAGCATTAATTACAATTTCTGTATGAATATTGCCCTTATCAGTAAACACATCCCAGGTTCCATCTTCTCTTTGCTTAGTGTCTTTAACCTCAGTATTTGTGTAATAGTTAGCGCCATGAACTTTTGCAGATTTTGCAAATGCATATGTGACACCTGATGGATCTACTTCTCCATCGATCGGATCCCACAAAGCTGAAATATATTTATTGGGATCGATAAGAGGATTTTTTTTTGCAACCTCCTCTAATGAGATAAACTCTTGATCAAGACCCATATATCTGGCTTTTGTTCTTTCTCTTTTAAGATAATCAGACCAAACTTCATTAGAGGCTAAATAAAACCCTCCACTTGGTTTAAAGCCAACTGAATGACCTGAAGTCTCTTCAATTTCCTTGTACAAGTTTATTGTATATGCCATCAGTCTGGATATGTTTGGATCTGAAGAAATGACATGAACGTTTCCTGCGGCATGCCATGAGGATCCTGCTGTTAATTCTTTTCGCTCAAGGAGAACGCAGTCCTTCACCCCAAACTTTGCTAAATGGAAAAGAATAGAGCAACCTACAACTCCCCCGCCAATAACAACAACTTTAGCATGAGTTTGCATTCTTAAGGTGTGAATTCTTTATTTACCTGCTTAAGAGTTTCGTCTGTTCCATGGTGAAAATGTTTTCTCATGTCTGGCATATATTTCATCGAAATTGGTTTTTTACCAACTGCAACTGACATTTCTCTCACGTGATGTGCTTCGGCGCCACAACAAATTCCAATAAAGTTGATATTTTTTTCCTTACAGTCTGCAGCAAATTTAGCCATTTCAAAACGATTACAAAAAAGATTATCCAAGGCTACAGGAAATGCATTATTTCCAGGAATACAATCACATCCATCATCAGAAATATTTAAAAAACCAGGTTCCTTTTCTGTTGTTCGATAAGGCACTGGCAATCCAGCGACATGGCAAGATACTTTATCTCTTACTTTTTCTAGAAGTTTCATAGTCATATCTGGCCCTCTATAACAGTTTAAACCAACGACATTTGCACCCAAGTCTTCCATCATTTTACATGCATCTTCAGGTGTATGTCCTTCTCTTGTCTTATCTCCCCTGGGTATCGCAAAATTTGTAACTGCAATCATGCCTTCATCTTTGATTGCTTTTAGAGCAATTTTCATTTCCTCAGTCCAATTAATTGTCTCAGCGACAATAAAATCAACTCCCGCTTCCTTTGCCCACGCCACTTGTTCCTCATACATTTTCTGACATTGAATAAGAGATTGTTTATCATTTGGATCATAAATATTTGTATTTGCTACATCTCCACAAACCATAAGATCTAAATCTTTATATTCATTAGCTGCATCTTTTGCAATTTGAAGAGCATTTTTCTGTAAAGACTCTAATAAATGTTCTTTCTCAATTATTCTTAATTTTTCTCTATGGCCATAATAAGTGAAAGCTTGGACAACATCAGATCCTGCTCTTATAAATTCTC
>CACCKE010000015.1 GCA_902546615.1 uncultured Pelagibacteraceae bacterium | reverse complement strand
TTCGATATCAGCTCCAATGGATGAAAAATGGATAAATTTCTCAACCTTATATTTTGCACATAAATCTGCGATATTTTTGGGCCCTAAAGAATGACAATTTTCGAAAGATTGACCACCAGAACTATCATTTAAAACACCTACAAAATTAATGACAACATCAGAGTTTTTTATATATGGCTCAATTGTGTGCTTAAGCATAATGTTGCCTTTTACAATGTCTAATTGTTCTATTGGCGCCATCATTCTCAAGTGACCAGCCAGATGAGGATTTCTGCATACAATTTTCAAATTGTGGCCCTCTTTAAGAAGTTTGGAAATACAATATTTAGCCAAAAACCCAGATCCGCCAATTAATGTGATCGTTTTTTTCTTCATATTTTTTAAATATACCTTTATGTACAGATTTGAAATAGAGTAAATCTTACACAATGCAAACTATTTTACACAAAAATGATTTGAGTAACGGTATTAATTTTTCAAGCATTATTGCAGCTGATTGTGAAATGATGGGACTGCAGCCTAGTAGGGACCCGCTTTGCTTGATACAACTATATGATGGAAAAGGTGATTGTCATTTAGTTCAATTTATAGATCAAAATTTTGATGCTCCAAATCTTAAAAAATTATTAGGTAGTGATAAAACATTTATATTTCACTATGCTCGACACGATTTAGCGGCCATTAAACATGATTTAAACATCATGATAAAAAACGTTTATTGCACTAAAATTAGTTCAAAGATAGCAAGAACTTATTCGCAAGGACATGGCTATAAAGACTTATGCAAGGAGCTTTTGAATATTGATATTTCGAAAAAACAGCAATCAAGTGATTGGTCAAATCCAAATTTGTCAAAAGAACAAATTAATTACGCTGCAACAGATGTAATTCACTTACATGAGATTAGAGAAAAATTAGACGAAATTTTAGAGAGACAAAATAGAAGAAAGCTTGTTCAGGCTTGTATAGAATTTTTACCTACACGAGTTGAGTTAGATTTGAGGGGCTGGAATAATGATATATTCTCACATTCTAGTTAGAAAATGACAAAAAATAAAATAATCAATGCTGGCAAAGAAGTTATTAGTACTGAGTTAGAAGGTATAAAAAAACTTAATAAAATAATAGATAAGAATTTTGATAAAGCTGTTAGAGTCCTCGCAAAAGTAAAAGGAAGAGTTATTATCACTGGAGTAGGCAAATCTGGTCACATTGCGAGCAAAATATCTAGCACTATGAGCTCAACAGGAACCCCATCGCAATATTGTTCTCCAACCGACATGAGCCACGGAGACTTGGGCATTATTTCAAAAAAAGATGCACTTATCATAATTTCTAATTCAGGTAACAGTAATGAATTGGTAAATCTTCTAAAATTTGCCAAGAAATACTCAATCTCGATTATAGGAATTTCGTCAAATTCTGAAAGTGAGCTTATTAAAGCTTCGAATATAAGCTTAATTATACCAAATGCGGCTGAAGCATGTTCAATAGGAATGGCGCCAACAACCTCCACAACTATGGCGCTGATTGTAGGAGATGCCCTATGTGTTTCTCTAATGAAATTGAAAAAGTTCAAAATTTCAGACTATAAGAAGTTACATCCTGGTGGATCACTTGGGATACAGATGCTTCAAGTTAAGGACATCATGCATACAAAAAAGAAAATGCCAATTGTAACAGAGAATGCAAATATGAAATCTGTAATTATTGAAATGACAAAAAAATCATTTGGTCATGTAGGTGTTAAAAATAAAAAAAGTGAGTTAATTGGAGTAATTACTGACGGTGATTTGAGAAGAAATATAAATAATCACTTAATTGAAAGTAAAGCCAAAATGATAATGACGCAAAGACCTAAATTAGTTAATCAAAACATACTTGTTATTGATGCGTTGAATATAATGAATAAAAATAAAATAACTTGTTTGTTCGTAATAGACAAAGAGAAAGATAAATCTCCTATAGGTATTGTTCATATTCACGATTGCATAAGATATGTTAATTAAGTTATTGAAGCTAGATAATCTATTATTGTCTCTTATTATTTTATTTATATCAACGTTACTTACATATAGTGAGGAAGTGTTTATCGAAATTGATAATCCAAGATTTTCCGAAAAAGGTTTAAGCGATAAAACCTATGAAATAAAAGCGGAGAAGGGGCTAAAATCTGATAATGAACTAAAACTATTTACGATTGAGGGTAAATTTAAAACTGTTAAAGATGGAAAATGGATTTACTTAGAGGCTGATAAGGGAAATTATTCGCAAGATAATAATTTTATAGAATTACAAGAAAATATCATTTTTTATACTGATGATGGAGAAAAACTTAGTTCAAATTATGCAACATTTGATATACAGAATGATATTATTGAGTTGGCAGAAAATGTTAGTCACGAGAGTACGAGGGGATTAATTTTGTCTGACAGTTCTATTATTACAAATAATTTTAATAAAATAACTTATTTTGGAAATGTTGAGTCTTTAATAAACACTTCAGAGTGATGTTTAAGAAAATTTTTAATATTATTGTTATAAATCTATTACTAATAATAAATAGTTATTCAAATGAATTAAAAATTACTGCTGAAAGTCTTGAAGTTGATCGTGAGAATAAGATTACAGTTTTTTTAGGCGATGTGTATGCATATAATAAAGATATAAAGATTTGGTCTGAGAAACTAATTGTTAAGTTTGATAACGAAGAGAATGAGATAGAGCAATTGAACGCTGAGAATTCTGTTAAAATAATAAAGGAGGAAATTACTGCAGTAGGTGATATAGGCTTATATTATCCAAAATCAGAAATACTTAATTTATTGGGTAATGTAACAGTTATTGAAAATAATAACTATGTTAAATGCGACGAATTATATCTAGATATAAAAAACTCTACCAGTATAATGAAAAGCAATTCATCTAATAGGGTCGAAGCATACATAACTAACAATTGATATTTAAAAATGACAATAAAACCAAAACTAGTTTCATCCAATAATGGTCTTGTAGTTAATAAACTTAGAAAGTCTCTTTCGCAAAAACAAATAGTGAGAGATGTGAGTTTAAAACTTGAAAGAGGCAAAACAATCGGATTACTTGGCCCAAACGGTGCAGGAAAAACTACGACATTCTATATGATCATGGGCTTAATTGATTGTGATGGAGGTGAAATATTACTAGACGATATTCATCTTACGTCTCTTCCAATGTATAAAAGGGCTAAATTAGGCATAGGATTTTTACCTCAACAGCCCTCAATTTTCAGAGGTATGTCAGTTGAAGACAACCTGCTATCGATACTAGAAACACAGAGACTTCCGAAAGATCAAAAACAAAACATGCTAGAAGAATTACTCACTGAGTTCTCTCTCACACATTTAAGAAGAGCAATGCCTCACATGCTAAGTGGTGGAGAAAGAAGAAGAACAGAAATTGCAAGATGTCTTTGTTCTAATCCAAGTATAATACTTATGGATGAGCCTACTGCTGGTGTCGATCCTATAGGCATAGATGATATTAAAGTTCTCATAAAACAATTAATGAATAAAAATATTGGAGTTTTAATTACCGACCACAACGTTAGGGAAGTTTTAGATATTTGCGACTATTCTTATGTAATGCATTCAGGAGAAATAATTGCTGAAGGCAAAAGTGACATTATACTTGGCAATAAAGAAGCTCGTAAATTTTACTTAGGAGACTCATTTAAATATTAGTGGTGGAGCTAGTCGGACTTGAACCGACCACCTCGTCACTGCCAGCGACGCGCTCTCCCGGATGAGCTATAGCCCCAATTATTGTTCTTCTATATTTTCGTGATCACTGTCACTGATATCTAAGTCATCAACCTCATCAGATATAACTTGAACATCACTCTCTGAGTCTTCAAGGCTTATTGTATCGTCATCAATAGCATCTTCTATTTCTAATTCTTCAACCTCTGCGATAGACTCTGATGCATCACTTCCTACTAAATTTGTATCAGTAACTGTATCAACTTCATCTGTAAAAACTTGCTTAGCATTTGATGGTGTTGAGTCTAAAGCGGGGTCGATATATTCAGTGCCACAATTAGGACAAACAGCAGGTTTTCTATTCAAATCGTAAAACTTAGTTTCACAATTAGAACAAACTACTTTTTTCCCCCACTCAACTTTTGACATGATTATTCCTCGAATATTTATGGTATAAAATTTTGATACAACTCAAAAATAAATAATATATAACTTTAGACTAAGAAGATAAATTGACAATATAAAAGTGCTAAAATTCAAAGGTTCATTAAAGATCTCAGGAGATAAATCTATTTCACATAGAGCTCTGATATTATCAGCCATGAGCACAGGCAAAGCTAGAATAACTAATTTATTAGAGTCAGAGGATGTAATGAGTACATTAAATATTTTAAAAGAATTAGGGATTAAAATAATTAAAGATGGCAATAACTGGATTGTTTACGGCAATGGTACCGGGGGGTTTATTGAACCTAAAAAACCTCTAGATTGTGGTAACAGCGGAACGACCGCTCGATTAATGTTGGGAGCAGTATCTTCAAATCCAATCAACTGCACTTTTGTTGGCGATAATTCACTAAGTAGAAGATCGATGTCAAGGGTAACAAAGCATTTAGAAGAAATAGGAGCGATTGTTCACCTTACAAAAAATGACTATTTACCCTTAATTATATCTGGTAGCGAAAAATTATTACCTATAAAGCACATTATTCTTAAAGCTTCAGCCCAAATCAAATCAGCATTAATTATTGCAGCTTTAAATATACATGGAAAAACAAAAATTGTTGAAAATATTGCAACCAGAGATCATACTGAAAGACTTTTGAAATTTTTAAATGTTAAATTTAAAATTAAAAAGATAAATAAAAAGTCTTCACAAATTGAATTAAATGGGCCGTACGAATTCAAAGCAAAAAATATTGATGTTGCAGGAGATCCGTCAAGCGCATCTTTTTTTATTGTAGGAGCATTAATTTTGCCTAACTCAAAGATTACACTAAAAGATGTTATGCTTAATCCATCAAGAACTGCCTTTATTAAGGTACTGAAAAGTATGGGAGGAAGAATTAAACTAAAAAAAACAAAACAAATTTGTGGTGAGGTTGTTGGCA
Organism: uncultured Pelagibacteraceae bacterium; assembly: GCA_902546615.1. GTDB lineage: Bacteria > Pseudomonadota > Alphaproteobacteria > Pelagibacterales > AG-422-B15 > CACNXQ01. Next base: position 12,701 of record CACCKE010000015.1, on the reverse strand, counting down.
ATATAACAGCTGAATATAGTAAATTAAATGGAATTAATATTCCAGCTAATCTGTCAGCATATTTAATTGATGAATATCCGATTCTATCGATAGCAGCTTCTCAGGCAAAAGGTAAGACAATAATGAAAGGCTTAGATGAATTGAGACATAAAGAAAGTGATAGAATACAAAGTATTCTTTATAATTTAAAAAAAATTGGCATTGAAGCTTACGAAGAAAATAGCAATTTACATATTTTTGGTAAAAAAATAAAACTTAATAAAAATATAAAAATTAAATCTTTCGGAGACCACAGAATAGCTATGTCATTTTCAATTCTTAATATACTCTACGAAAATAAACTTGAGATCGATAATAAGAAATGTATCAATATAAGTTATCCTGATTTCACAAAACACCTAAATTATCTGTTATAAAACTAATTATGACCGAAATAATAGCAATTGATGGTCCCGCTTCAGTTGGAAAATCAACTCTTGCAAAAAAAATATCAAATTATTATGAAGTACCGTTGTTAAATAGTGGAAGACTTTATCGTGCAGTAGCATTAAAAATAATTAATAAAAAAATTAATATCAATAATAAATATAAGATACTTCAGTGCGCTAAATCTTTGACAGGTGAAAACATAAAGTCAGAGAATTTATTTTCTAGCAAAATAGATAAAATTGCATCTGAAATTTCGTCAAAAAAATATCTAAGAAAGCAATTAATGGCCTACCAGAGAGAATTTCCAAAAAAATATGCTAAAGGCAAGAAATTTGCCGTTATTGAAGGAAGAGATATTGGAACTGAAATATTTCCACATGCTAAAATTAAAATTTTCATGTGGGCAGATGCAAAAGTTCGCGCTAAAAGAAGACACCTTCAAATTAAAAAAAAGGGCCAAAAAACTAGCTTAAAGCGCATTTATGACGAAATAGTTGCCCGAGATATGAATGATTTAAATAGAAAAATAGCACCACTAAGACCTGCTGTAAATTCGGTATTGCTAGATACAAGTTATCTTGATATAGAACAGGCTTTTAATGCAATTAAAAGAATATTTAGTTAATTAATCATATGAAGCAAGTGCCTCTAAATGAAAACAATACAACTGAGTTTGACTCATTATTAGCTGACTCCATAAACAACAATAAACTTAAAGAAGGAACCATTATTAAAGGTACAATTGCTGAAATTGAGGATGATTCAATTATAGTTGATATTGGTGCCAAAGTAGAAGGAAGAATATCTAAAAGAGAATTTGCATTCCAAAAAGATCAAAAAGAATTATCAATAGGCGATACCATCGATGTGTATCTTGATAAAATAGAGAACCATAATGGGGATTGTATTCTTTCAAGATCAAAAGCTAAATCAAAAGAAATTTGGGGTGAAATTGAGAAATCTTTTGAATCAGGAGAGCTTGTTGAAGGTGTAATCACAGGAAAGGTTAAAGGCGGCCTATCGTGTGAAATTGGAGTGACTGCTTTTTTACCTGGAAGCCAAATTGACACAAGACCCGTTAGAGATGTCAGTCACCTTATAGACGTACCACAGAAGTTTAAGATTCTTAAAATGGATTTAAAAAGAAATAATATTGTTGTTAGTAGGCGAGCTGTTCTTGAAGAAATGAACAAAGAAGTAAGAGAAGAGAGGTTTTTACAATTAAAACTTGGAGATGTAGTTGATGGAAAGATTAAAGCTATTACAGACTATGGTGCTTTTGTGGATTTAGGAAGCTACGACTCTTTACTTCATAGTAGCGATATAACATATAAAAGAATCGGTCATCCTTCAGAAGTCCTGAAAATTGATCAACAAGTAAAGGTAAAAATTATTAAAGTTGATCCCGAAAAAAATAGAGTCTCTGTTGGAATGAAGCAACTTGAAGATGATCCATGGAATAAAGTTAAAGATAAGTTTAACGTTAATGATAAAGTGACAGGCGTTGTAACAAATGTTGCTGATTATGGAATATTTATTGAAATCGAAAATGGCGTTGAAGGGTTATGTCATAAAGATATGCTAACTTGGAGTACAAAACAAAATTCAAAACCTGGTAATTTATATGCAAGGTCTCAATCAGTTGATTGTCAGATACTTGAAATAGATCATGAGAAAAGAAGATTAAGTCTAGGTATTAAACAATTAATTCCTAATCCATGGCAAAAATTTAATAATGAAAATCCAATCGGAAAGATATTAGATACATCGATCACAAGCATTAAAGATAATATATTATTTTGTAATCTTGATGGTGAAATAGATGGTGCTGTTTTTAGTAAAGATCTCTCATGGGAGGCAGACCCAAAAGAAGAAATGAAAAAATATAAAGTTGGTGATCAAATTAAAGTAAAAATAATTTCTAATGATAATGAAAAGGTAGCCCTTTCTGTAAGAGAGGTTGATGGAAATCCATTTGATGAAATCAGAGAAAAAACTAAAGGCGATATAGTTACATGTAGCGTCATTGAAACTGGAGATTTTGGAGTGAAGGTCAAAATAGGAGATAAAGGACCATCAACAATTATAAAAAAGTCTGACCTTGCGCTAAGAAAATCTGACGCAAGACCAGATCGTTGGGCTAAAAACGATAAGCTAGATGCATCAATTACTAACATTGATATAGCTAATTATAAAATAAATTTATCCATACGAATCATGGAAGAGCAAATTGAAAAAGAAGCAATGGAAAAATATGGGTCTAAAGATTCTGGTGCTTCCTTAGGCGCTATTTTAGGTAAAGCTCTTGGCAGAGACAAAAAAGAAGATTAAATATTCTTTACAATCAATCGTTTACAATAAAATTTAATGTCATATAATTATTTATATGAGTTTAATAAAATCAAAACTTATTCAAAATATTACTGAAGCGAACCCTCATCTTTTTGTGAGAGATGTTGAGAGAATTGTTAATACAATTTTCAATGAAATTACTCAATCTTTAGCTGACGGTAAAAGAGTTGAATTAAGAGGCTTTGGAGCATTTTCAGTTCAACACAGAAAACAACGTACTGGTAGAAACCCAAGAACTGGTGAAGCAGTTAATGTTGAGGAAAAATATATACCTCGCTTTAAGACTGGAAAAGAACTTAGATTAAAACTAAATAAACAAGAAAACTCTTCTAACGAGAGTTAGAAAGATTTCATAAAACAAAAATTTTGACTAAAAACCCAATTTACTGCGCTATTGATACGAGTTGTATTGATGATGCAGATAGAATTATTAGTGAAATTTCACCTCATATTGGCGGGATCAAATTAGGTCTCGAATTCTTTACATCTTGTGGAGTCAAGGGTATTGAAAAAATTTCAAAATATGAACTCCCATTATTTCTAGACTTCAAACTATACGACATACCAAATACAGTAAAAAAATCACTTCAAAATATTCTCTCTTACAATCCTACATATACCACACTTCACGTTTCGGGAGGTTCCCGCATGTTAAAAGAATGTGTCGATTTAAAAAAAGGATTAAATAGTAGTACAAATTTAATTGGTGTCACAATGCTTACAAGTTTTGATGATGACTCAATCAATGAAATTGGTATGAGCGGTAAAGTTAATAAGAATGTAGATAATCTATCTGCATTGGCATTCAAATGTGGAATGGATGGTATTGTTTGTAGCCCAATGGAGATAAAAAAAGTTAGAGAAACATTTGGATCTAAATTAAAAATTATTGTGCCTGGAATAAGAAATCAAACAGACAATAATAATGATCAAAAGAGAACTCTTTCAGCTAAAAAAGCAATTGAGTTTGGTGCGGATGTCATTGTTGTGGGAAGACCAATAACTTCTGCTGACTCCCCTGGAAAAGCTGCTGAAATTTTTCATCAAAGCATAAAGTGACTAAAACGCACATTAAAATTTGTGGAGTAAAAGATATAAAAATTGCTAAACATGCAATCAATTGTGGTGCATCTTTTTTGGGCTTTGTTTTTTTTAAAAATTCAAGCAGAAACATTTCAATCAGTAAATGTGCAGAAATTTTAGATAAAATAAATGGCAAAGTGAATACTGTTGCAGTTACTGTAAACCCAACACAAAGTGATTTAGAGACTTACTCAAAAATGAAGTTTACGCACATTCAATTACACGGAAATGAAAGTTTAAATGAAGTAAGAAAAATCAATGAAGCTTATAATCTTAAAATAATAAAATCTTTTAGTATATCGACAAAGTCTGATTTAGATAAAATAAGAGAATATTGTCCTTTCATTGACCATATTCTATTAGACTCAAAACAAAAGAAAGATATGCCCGGAGGGACCGGCCAAACATTTGATTGGAAGATTATCAAAAATTTTTGCCCAAATAAGTCATTTTTTCTATCAGGAGGCCTCAACACTACAAATATATCAGAAGCAATAAATTTAAAAAAAACTGAATATTTTGATGTTAGCTCTGGCGTTGAGAATTCAGAGGGTATAAAAGATGAAAAATTAATATCTGAATTCATATCAAAGGCAAACAAAGCTGTAAAATGAAACTAGAAAAAGGAATTCCTCTCATTGACCAACATGACGAAAATGGATATTGGGGCGGTAAATTTGGTGGAAACCAAATAGCTGAAAGTCTCAATTATCCAATTGAAGAATTAACTCGTGAATTTGAAAAATTAAGAAACGATGAGACATTTATTTCTGAGAGAGATTATTATTTTAAAAATTTTGTTGGAGCCCCAACTCCATTTATAAAATTAGAGAATCTAACAAAGCACCTTGGTGGTGCTCAAATTTATTGCAAACTGGTTTCTAAAGCAACAGGCGGAGCACACAAAGCTTATAATGCAGTCGTTCACAGCTTAATATGTAAGCGATTAGGTAAAACTTATATAGGGGGTGACACTGGTGCCGGATATGCGGGAAAGATGCTCAGTATGGCGGCGGCAAAGTTTAATTTAAAGTGTAAAATATTCATGGGTGCGAAGGACGTAGAAAGACAGTCTATAAATGTATTTTCTATGCGAAGTTATGGCGCTGAAGTTATTCCTGTAAACTCTGGCTCACAAACTTTAGTAGATGCTGTGTCAGAATGCATGAGATGGTGGACAAGTGAGAATGAAGAAGCGCACATGTGTGTTGGAAGTACTGTTGGCCCTACTATTTTTGTCAAAATATGTGCTTGGTCTACCGCACAGATATCCAGAGAAATGAAAAAACAAGTAATGGATGAATTTGGTGAAGTTCCAAAAGATATGAAATTAATTAATTGTGTTGGTGGAGGATCGTCAGCTGCAGGTTTTTGGAACGAATGGATTGATTATGATAATATTGAACTCATAGGGGTAGAAGCTGGGGGACCCGAAGGGTCTTCAAAACATGCCGCACCTTTGACAAATGACTCACGCATCGGGGTTCTTCATGGAGCAACTCAATATGTCATTCAAGATGATCAGGGGGAAATTGAGGAAACAGAATCAATTAGTGCTGGACTTGATTACCCAGGTGTGAGCCCGCTTCATTGTTTTTTAAAAGAGACTGGAAGAGCAAGATACACTTCTGCTAGTGACGAGGAGGCATTGGAAGCTTTTCAATTAGTAAGTAAAAATGAGGGCTTTGTGAGCCCCTCTCTTGAACCTTCACACGCATTCGCAGAAGCAATCAAAATTGCACCTAAACTTAGTAAAGATACAATTATTGTTGTAGATTCTTGCGGAGACTCTGCAAAAGACTCAAAAATTATTGCTGAGAGACTTGGTTACAAAATATGACATCATCTACTTTAATTAAATCTTTTGAACGAGCAAAAGAAGATAATAGAGCTGCGCTATTAACTTATACAGTTGGAGGAGACCCAGATAAAAAAACTTCACTGAATATATTTAAATCAATTGCAGATTCAGGCGTTGATATTATTGAATGTGGACTTGGACATGGAGCCAACATTGGTGATGGTGGCGCAATTCAAGACAGTACTTACAGGGCGCTATCTAATGGGATTAAAACAAATGACATTTTTGAAATTATTGAAGAGTTCAAAAAAGATTATGAGACAGATGTAATCATAATGACATACCAGAATAAAATTATGGCTTACGGGGAAGATGATTTCCTTAAGAGATGCATTAGCAGTAAAGTTTCAGGCATAATATGTGTTGATTGGCCATGGCCACTTAATCTTGATTTTGCAAAAAAATGTAAAGAAAATAGTATTGTATTCATACAATTGCTTTGCCCTACTACAAATGAAGACCGACTAAAAAGTATATTAAATGATGCTCATGAGGTTGTTTACTATATTTCAATGCTTTCAACTACAGGTCAAAAATTAAAAGTAAGTTCAGACGAAATAAAGAAAAGATTTAATTTAATTAAAAAGATATCTCCCCATAAAAAATGTATAATTGGTTTTGGTATTACAGCAGATACAATAAATGATTTTAAGGATACTGATGCGTGCGTTGTAGGATCGGCTTTGTGCAGAGAAATAACGAGATCAATTGACGAGGAACTTAATCCTGCCACAAATGTAGGCAATATGGTAAGTGATTTAAAACAAAAGCTGAGCTCATGAATTGGTTAACAAGAACTATTTCAAAGGTATTTCCTAGAAAGAAAAAAAGTTTAGATATCGCAGAAAATGCCTGGATTAAATGCTCTCAATGCCAAACAATGCTCTATTCGAGTGATCTAGAAAAAACTCTTTTTGTGTGCCCTAATTGTGATGAACATTTACAAATTCATCCTCGAATTAGATTTAAAAATCTCTTTGATGGTGGTGTATTTGAGGAAATAAAATATCCCTCTGGATTCACTGATCCGCTTAATTTTAAGGCTTTAAAAACTTACAAAGAGCGATTTAATGATGCTCGTCAGAAAACAGACATGGATGACTGTTTTCTTATTGGTTACGGGCAAATTAATAATATCAATGTAACTATTGCTGCTCAAAATTTTCATTTCATGGGTGGTTCTGTGGGAGCTTCAGCTGCAGAGGCAATGATTAAAGCAGCAGAACACTCGGTCACAAACCATACTCCATTAATTGTATTCACTTGTTCGGGAGGTGCAAGAATGGATGAAAATCAGCATTCTCTTCAATCACTTCCAAAAACAACAATAGCTTGTCAAATGGTTAAAGATGCTAGGTTGCCTTATATAGTTGTTAATACAAATCCAACAAGTGGAGGTGTGTCTGCATCTTTTGGATCATTAGGATCAATTACATTAGCTGAACCAAACGCATTAATTTGTTTTGCAGGTCCCAGGGTAATTTCAAATACTGTAGGTGAGACTCTGCCTAATGGGTTCCAAAGATCAGAATATCTATTAGAACATGGGTTTATAGATCAAGTGGTTCATAGAAAAGAACTTAAAGATAAATTATCTCAAATAATTTCATTATTACTTAAAAGAGTAGCCTAATTGAAAATATCAAATGAACAAATTGATAAGCTCTTAGACGAGCTGCTTGAACTTCATCCAAAAAGGATAGATTTATCACTTGATAGAGTTTGTAACCTATTAGAAAAATTAAATAACCCTCAAAATAAAATAAATAATATTGTTCATATTGCTGGAACTAATGGAAAATTTTCTACACTGAAATTTATTCAGGACATCTTAAAAAGTAATAGTAAATCGACGAATGCCTATATCTCGCCTCACCTAATTAGATTTAATGAGAGGTTTCAGCTTATTGATAGAGAAATATCAAATGAGGAGCTGTATTCCGTTTTAAATAAAGTGAAAGATTTTAATCGTAGCGACCCGATTACTTTCTTTGAAATTACTAGTACCGCTTTTTTTGAAGCCGCCTCAAATAGCCCAGCTGATTATACGCTTCTTGAGGTAGGTTTAGGTGGAAGACTGGATAGCAGCAATGTAATAACTCCTGCAATCTCTGTTATTACCTCAATTTCTAGGGATCATCAGGATTTTTTAGGAGATAGCATTGAGATGATAGCATTTGAAAAGTCTGGAATAATTAAGAATGAAATCCCAACTATCATTGGTTATCAACCTTACCCAGAAGCTAAAGAAATACTTCTGGATCAGGCGGAATATAAAAAAGCTCCGATATTTGCCCATAAAATTCACTGGAACTTAACGGAACATGATAACAAGTTAATATATGAAGATGATCAAAATAAAATTGAATTTGATAAGCTAAATACACATAATATATTTCAGAAAAAAAACCTTGGACTTGCATTGGCTGCAGCTTCAAAACTACCCAATATTGATATCAATTCTTTTGTCTCTAAAAATCTTCACAATAAAACCTACTTTCCAGGAAGAATGGAAAAAATATCTGATGGAAAATTAGGATCTACTTTAGCTTCAACAAATGAATTGTATTTAGATGGTTCTCATAATGAGGATGCTGCGAGTAATCTTAATGATACAATTAATCAGCTTACGAATAAAAAGTTGTGTATAATTTTAGGAATGATCAATACGAAAGATCCAATTAGTTATTTAAGCAAATTTGATAAAATTGATGCTCTAACTGTTATTACGATACCAAATGAAGAGAGTGCAATTGATTCAAATGAATTATATGCTGAGCTTAAAAAGTATTATGAAAATGTAAATAGAGCCGACACAATTCAGGAAGCATTGGCTAATTTAAATAATAATTACGAAGATGCACGTATCCTAATATGTGGATCTTTATATTTAGCTGGAAAAGTTTTAGAAATGAATTAAGCGATTGAGTCTTCAATCCACTCAACGATTGCAGTTTTAGATACCGCTCCTACTTTCGTTGCAGCAGCCTCACCATTCTTAAAAACTAACATAGTTGGGATTCCTCTAACACCAAACTGTGTGGGTGTATTAGGGTTTTCATCAATATTAATTTTAGCAACGGTGATTTTATCAGCCATTTCATCTGATATCTCTTCAAGAGAGGGACCGATTTGCTTACAAGGTCCACACCAGGGTGCCCAAAAATCAAGCACAACAGGCTTATCTGATTTCAATACTTCTTCTTCAAAAGATGCGTCTGTTACATTAATAGTTGCCATAGTGATTCCTTCCCTAAAGTTGTCTGTAATTTATGTATGAGGGGGGCCAAAGTCAAGGCTAAATACAAGATAATTTGATCCTAAATAACTGATATTATTTGATTTTTTTTATTTTTGTAGACGAAATTTCTTCTGTTTCTGGGATTTCTTTATCAGGTTTTAAACCCCCCAGTTTAATCATTTTTTTGACTCGCGATACCAAGCTTCCTTTTCCATCTCTTAATCTACTCTTTGCAGTTTCAATTGATCCCATTGATTTACTCAATTCATATCCTGCATTTTCAAAAGCACTATATACCTTTTCAACCTGAGAATAAATTTCAAGAGCTGTGCCTGCTATTAGATCTGCATTCTTATTTCTTTCGTTAATTGACCACATATTATCAATTATTTTTAATACAGATATCAAAGTAGATGGGCTGGCTAAAATTATCTTATATTTATTTGCCTCAAGTATGATTTCCTCGGTTTTATCTAGCATTGAGTCAAAGGCACTCTCATACGGCATGAACATTATAACTGCATCTAATGTTTTAATTTTATATATCTTTTGATAATTAGCTTCACTGAGTTTTTTTAAGTGACTACGTATCGATTGGATATGTCTCTTATGAGCATCTTCTTTTATTAATTGACCTTCAGAATTGCAATATTCTTGCCAAGCACTGAGTGAGACCTTTGAGTCAATTATTATGTCCCTGCTGTCTGGTAAATGTAAAATAATATCTGGATATTTTCTTTTTAGTTCACCATTCACCTCATCATCAAACTTTTTTTGTACTTCAAAATCCTTTCCTTCTCTTAACCCTGATTGTTGCAAAATATTAATCAATAAAATTTCACCAGCTGCACCTTGTTTTTTTGTTCCGCCTGTAAATGCAGAAGTTAATCTGTTGACCATCTCATAACGTTCTTCATCTTTACCTTCTTTAAGAGAAATTTTATCACTTAGATCTTTAACTAGATCTTTTACATCGTTTAAACTTTCACTTTCTTCGATATTATTTGAATTTCTTTTAAATAAATGAACAGTTATTCCGCCAATTACTGCCCCAATTGCAAATATTATGATTGTAATAATACTATCCATCTAGTTTACCTCTATGATATTCATCTAGCTCCTGAATGTAGGTATCTATTTCTTCTAGACGATTCATGTCAATTTCATCATCACTTTCTCTTAAATCATCTATTTCTGTCATAACCGCTGGAATAGTATTCCATGTACATTTATCCATTGATAATATTTTTTCAGCTACTTCCTTATCTCTTCTTTGAATTTCTTTTTTTGGCAAATATTCGGGTTTTTCATTGTAAATTACCCTTTTTGCGAATTCTTTTGATCTAATATCTGTAATTTTTTCTGCAATTTCGTATTTTTTTTCCCATTCCGCTGCGTGAAAATCTGACATCAAATAATTGTCTTTGGAACTTGGAAAACCATTGTATATCTGCTCTTCAACTGGCTTTTCGGTTTGATCTTGGGTTAATTCTCTGTCTTCTCCTTTATCAAGAAGTAAATGTGTAAATTTCTCAATAAAATTCTTATTGCCCCTAACTTTTTTCATTCTCTCATTTACAATTTCTGGCGTGAGGTCTTTATAGTTTTCTGATCGATATAAATATTCTTCATTTAAAAGTATCGGTTGCTCATTTGCTTTGATCATATGAAAACACTTATTTTTTCCTTTAAATAATTTTTTTAGTTCTGATCGATCTAGATCAAAAATATAATCAGGATCGACAGTTAAATCATAGCAATAGACATGGTTTTCATAAGATGGATCTTTTGTTAAATAGGCAAGACCATGCGTGTATTCTTTTCCTCTGAAAAATCGACTTGCACAAAATACTTTATCTTGATTCACATATGTATACACATCTTGCTTTGAAGCTGTTTGAAGAGCACTCTCCCAAACATCATTACATTTTTCTTTAACAAGCTTACACACACCAAGTGTTGCTTCAACATCTGAAAGAGCATCGTGAGCTTTAGAATGTTCTATACCATTTGCTGCAGCAAATTTTTCGAGTCTAAAAGTTATTTTTCCTGTTTCATCATCAAGAGGTCTTACAAAAGCATTTGGATAAACGGCAGCAGCAGAGTGAAGCAGTTTCATTGCATCACCTCTTTTATTTCCATTTGTATTTGTAATGTAAGGTGGAAGTGCTGATTGATAAAGAGATTGTCTTAGGTGCATGTCATCAAATGATATTGAATTGTATCCGATAAATAACGACTCGCCCCAGGAGAGAAATTTACTTTGCATTTGGGAAATCAAACTAAAATTAGAGTTTTCATGATTTTTTAATTGATCTATGGAAACCCCATTTACTAATAATGCTTTTGCTGAAGGAACAGGATATTCCTTCTTCATCCGACCTCTTAAATCAAATTGGTCCAAAATATTGAAATCTTCGTCAGTACAAATTGCGGCTGCTTGTATTATTGATCCATAGGCAGCATTCAACGTTGATGTTTCAAGATCCCAGAAAATATATTTCATTTAATTTCCTTCTTCTCCAAGCATCTAAAATCAACCTCTGGTTTCTGCCCATTAAAATTTATATGACAAATATTTATTTGGTGTCTTTGGCACCATAATTGAATGCCTCTCTCAGTAAAACCTACATCGATTCTTGAGTAATCCTGAAGTGATTTTGCATCTGTCTGGCCAGTCATAAATTCATCAGAACACTTAACGCAAACAATTGGCTCTTTGATTTGATTTAACAGATAACTGAGTTTTCCTATATCTTGCTCTAGGCTATTATCCTCACTCATTCACACCAGTCTTTCTTATTATTTTTATCATACAAAACTCCTAGACTGTGTGAGACCATCAATTTTGAAACATTTTCACCATCTACAATTATATAAGACAAGATTCTACCGAAAAAGTCTCTATTGTATTCGGTTTCAAATTCAATTCTTTTTCCTTCTGAAATTAATTGGTTAATGTACTCACGAGCTTTAATCCCAAGTATATTCTCTTTCTCACATTTAGGATTTGAAATTTCAGGAGTATCTATATCAAGCAGTCTAACTTTATCTTTCTTTCCTTCATATATTACATAGCATGTATCGCCATCGTAACAAAACAGGTCATTTTGTTTTCTTATTTGTATATCTGCAAATGAATTAGAGATAAATAAAATTAGAACAGAGAAAATTCTTATCATTAATAAATATTAATTGATAATTTCGTGAGGGTATACTCCTAGTAAATTATTTTTTTCAATCCAGACTTTAATTTCCTTCTCATCATCTGTGATCGTAATCCTACACCAACTTGAGTCACACTTATTAATTTTTGCATGAACAAAAGGATCTATTTTAGCAAGTATCTTGTTTTTGTTTGGTTTATCATATCCATAACTGAAAGGTTCTTTTGATGTAAGTGCATATCTTTTACCTGAAAAAAGAATATGAGACATCCAACCAGTTACTCCATCTTTTGGGTCACGCACCTGTCGCCAACCTTCAATATCCCTAATAATCTCCATTGGATAACCTTTAAGTTGATAGCGATAAATAATTGTGGCCTCAGGGAATGGGCCTTTTCTTAAGTTTGCATCACCTTTTAATGAAACCCATCGAGGAACAGGAAGGTCAGATGAAGACGATGATAATGTTGTAAAAAGTAGAAGAAATATTGGTATTAGTATTTTATACATCAACAAACTCTTTTTCCTCAATAACATTACTTGGATCGACATGTAATATTATTTCTGC
>CACCKE010000014.1 GCA_902546615.1 uncultured Pelagibacteraceae bacterium | reverse complement strand
TCAAGATACTTATGATCTGTTAAGTACTGGTGAAACAACAGGCATTTTCCAGTTAGAGAGTGCGGGTATGAAGGATACTCTTAAGCAACTTCAACCAGATAAATTTGAAGATATTATTGCTATTGTTGCGCTTTATAGACCTGGCCCTATGGCTAATATTCCAAGCTATATAGAAAGAAAGCATGGAAGAGAAAAACCTGACTACATTCATCCTTTATTAGAAGACTTATTAAAGGAAACTTATGGAGTGGTAATTTATCAAGAACAGGTTATGGGGGTAGCTAGAGAGCTATCAGGATACTCAGATGGCGAGGCAGATTTACTAAGAAGAGCAATGGGAAAAAAAATACAGAAGGAAATGACCGCTCAAAAACAAAGGTTTATAAATGGTTGCATAAAAAAAAATATAAAGTCAAATGAAGCGTATACTATTTTTGAATTATTATCTAAATTTGCTGACTATGGTTTTAATAAAAGTCATGCCGCAGCATATGCTGTAATAGCATTTCAAACAGCCTATCTAAAAACTCATTATCCAATAGAGTTTTTTGCAGCTTCCATGTCATTAGATATTAACAATACAGATAAAATTTCTATATTTCAGCAAGAGTTGATGCGTCTAAAAATTAAACTAGCCCCACCTAGCGTTAATTACTCAGGGCCAAACTTTTTAAGAAATAATCATTCAATTTTATATGCGCTAGGAGCAATTAAAAATGTGGGTATTGAGTCAATGAAAGATTTGTACAATGAAAGAAACGAAAACGGCAAATTTCATGATCTCAATGATTTTATAAATAGAAATAATACCTCAGTAATTAACAAAAAAACAATTGAAGCATTATCTTGTGCGGGAGCATTTGACGAGTTCAACGTAAGTAGAGCAGCTGTATTTAATCAAGCCTCAGAAATTGTAAAGTATCATAAGTATAAAAATAGTAATTCCATAGATCTTCAAAAAGATATGTTTGGCGATATGAACATTTCAAGTTTTAAATTAACAGAGGAAGAAGAGTGGAAATCAAATTATAAATTAATGAAAGAATATGAGATGTTGGGTTTTTATTTATCGGGTCACCCTCTGTCTACACACAAAAAAAACTATAAATCTTTAATGTTAAAAGAATATTCAGAAATCAAAGAAAATTCAGAACTGCATAATCAAAAAGATCTTCTTTTGGGCGGTACTTTACTTTCTAAAAAAGAAAAGAGGTCAACCAGGGGTAATAATTATGCATTTTTAAACTTTTCTGACCTGTCATCAATTTTTGAGCTGATTATATTTGAAAGCAATCTTAGAAAATACCGTGAGCTACTTTTAGAAGGTGAGTCATTTGTTTTAGGTGTAGATTTTTCATCGCAAAATGGAAGTTTAAGAGGGGAGCTAAAAAAAGTATTTAGCTTCGAAGAAGTTGAAAAGCTTAATAAGACAAATCATTTTAACAACAAAGAAAATGACAAACTTAATAATCAAACACTTAAAATTTATGCTGACAGAAGCTTTTCAAAGGATGAGTTGGCAAAATTAAATTGGGTTAAGGGGCATCATAAAATAGAGATTATCATTAATAATCAACTACTTAAGATTCCCGGTGAATTCAAAATTACCTCAGAGATGATTGACAAAATGAAAAGCCTTAATGGTGTAATAAAAATTGATTTTGTAGAATAAGTTGTTGAAAAGCTTGCTTATTTAATATAATTACATTCAAAATATCACACAGCGATAGCTAATGCTGTCCGGTCCTTAATCAGGTCAAATTGCTGTGGATGAACAACCGGAGAAAAAAATGACTATACCAAATATTAATTTAAAAGAGCTTGTTGAAGCTGGGGTTCATTTTGGCCACAAGTCGCAAAGATGGAACCCAAAAATGCTTAAGTACATTCATAGTACGAGAGAAAACATTCACATAATTAATTTAAACTATACAGTTCAGATGCTAAGTGAAGCACTTAAAGTAATTGATGATGTTGTTTCAAAGGGTGGAAAAATTTTATTTGTAGCTACAAAGAAGCAGGCTGCAAGCAAAATTGCTTCCCTAGCAAATGAAACTAATCAATATTATGTAAATCACAGGTGGTTAGGCGGAATGTTGACGAACTGGTCAACAATCACCAAATCAATAAAAAAAATGAAAGAACTGGAAGTACTGAAGTCTAATCCTAACAATGAATTTACTAAGAAAGAAATACTGAAAATCTCTAATCAATATGAAAAGTTAGTAAGATCATTGAAAGGAATTAGTGAAATGCAAAAGTCACCCGACTTAGTGTTTATTATAGATACTAAATTGGAGCATATAGCTGTTTCTGAAGCAAATTTATTAAAAATACCAATTATTGGAATTGTAGATACCAATGCTGATCCTGATAAAATAAATTACCCAATACCAGGAAACGATGATTCACGAAGATCTATAGACTTGTATTGTTCACTTATTAAAGAAACAATTAATGCATCTGCCAAAGAAATTGATTTTGAAATCAATTCTAATAATAAAGAAGAGATTACTTCACCGGATGTAAAAGGTGATAGTAAAAATTATAATAATAACACTGCTTCTGACTCTAAGGACCCCAAGAATGACAGTTAGTGCAAAAGAAGTTCAAGAATTAAGAAAAATGTCTGGCGCAGGAATGATGGAATGCAAGTCTGCTTTATCCGACTCAGGCGGCGATATATCTCAAGCATTTAAATTATTAAGAGAAAAAGGAATTGCTAAAGCTGAGAAAAAATCTGGTAGAGACGCCAATGAAGGTCTTATAGGTGTTAGAGTTCAGGCAGAAAAAGCATCTATAATTGAAGTTAATTCAGAGACTGATTTTGTTTCTAGAAATTCCGAGTTTCATAGTCTTGTTAACTCGATTTTAGATATATCTATGGATCATGAAAGCAATACATTAGCAAATAATGAAAATGTTGCCGAGCTAATAAGTGCTGCTGTAGGAAAAATTGGAGAAAATATAGTTCTAAGAAGATCAAGTCATCTCAGTGGAAACATTCATAGCTATGTTCATAACAGTGTTGGTGAAGGCTTGGGTAAGATTGGCGTTCTTCTAAAATTAAATACTGATAGTGATCAAGTATCTGAAATAGGTAAAAATCTATGTATGCATATTGCAGCTTTGAACCCTAAATCAATTTCCGAAAAAGACCTTAGCAATGAATTAGTAAACGCAGAAAAAGAAATAATAAAACAACAACTCAAAGATAGCGGCAAACCTGATAATATTCTTGAAAAAATGCTCGAGGGTAAATTAAAAAAATTTTTTGAAGAAAATACATTATTAGGCCAAAAATTTGTAATTGACCCATCGTTAAATGTTGAAAATTACATTAAGCAAAGCGCAGAAAAAAATAATTGTAAAATTTCTGTAGAACAATTTATCAGATACGAATTAGGCTCATAAAAGATGCCCGAAAGAAAGATAAACCGGATATTAATTAAATTATCTGGTGAGTCTCTGATGGGCAATAACAATTTTGGAATTGATTTAAATACTGTTAAGCGTATTTCAAATGATTTGCTCTCATTAAAAAAATTAAAAATACAAATTTGTGTTGTAATTGGTGGTGGAAATATATTCAGGGGTTTAGCAGCTTCTGCAAAAGGTATGGATAGAGCCAGTGCAGACTACATGGGTATGCTAGCCACAGTTATGAATAGTCTTGCTTTGCAAAATTCATTAGAAAAATTAAAAGTTGAAACCAGGGTCATGTCTGCATTTCCAATACAATCTATATGCGAAACATACATCAGAAGAAGAGCATTAAGACATATGGAAAAAAACAGAATTGTTATATGTGCAGCTGGAACTGGTAATCCATATTTTTCTACAGATACTGCTTCAGCTCTTAGAGCTGCAGAACTTGAATGCCAAATTATATATAAAGCTACTCAAGTGGATGGTATTTATGATAAAGATCCGAATATATACAAGAAAGCAAAAAGATTTAAAAAAATATCATATGAAAACTATTTATCGAAAAATCTTAGAGTTTTAGATAGTGCCGCAGTAAGTATTGCAAGAGATAATGAAATACCAATAAAAATATTTTCAATTTTACGAAATAATTGTTTCAAAAACGTATATAATAATAAGCAACAATATTCAGAGATTAAAAATGTTTGATATAATTAAAGACGATATTACAAGCCGTATGGACTCTTCAATACAGTCTTTTAAGTCAGACATGCAGGGTATACGTGCCGGAAGGGCATCGCCAAGTATGCTGGACTCAATTAAGATTGATGCGTATGGACAGAAAATGAATATTAATCAGGTTGGTAACATAACAACTCCTGATCCCCGTACAATAAATATTGATATTTGGGACAGTTCTAATGTCTCACTTGTTGAGAAAGCTTTACGAGAATCTGATTTAGGCATTAATCCAATGATTGAAGGAAATCTTATTAGATTGCCTCTACCACAGCTTACAGAAGAAAGACGTAATGAATTTCTAAAAATGGCAAGCAAAATATCAGAAAATACAAAAGTTGCTGTTAGAAATATAAGAAGAGATGGTATTGAACAAGTGAAAAAATTAGAAAAAGATAAAGAAATTGGACAAGATGACTCTAAAAAGTATCAAGAAAGCATCGATAAAATTACTGCAGATCAAATTAAAAGTATCGATGAAATCCTTAAAAATAAAGAAGAAGATTTGAAAAAAATATAATCTTAAGTGAGCTCATTTAATTTATCAAAAAAAAAGATCAACCATGTCGCTATTATTATGGATGGCAATGGAAGATGGGCAAAAAAAAATAATCTCCAAAAAAAAACTGGCCACAAACACGGGATTCAGAATTGTATTTCATTATGTCAGAGCTTAAGAGATTTAGATTATAAACTAAATGAAATTTCTTTTTATGTATTTTCAGCTGAAAATTGGAGAAGAAACCCATCAGAAATAAAAAATTTATTTAATCTCATAACTGAATTTTACAGAGATTTTAGTTCAACAGCTAATGATAACAATCTTAAAATAAGGCATTATGGAAGTAGAAAAAAATTATCGAAAAAATTATTAAGTATAATTGATGAAGTTACCTCGATCACTAAAGACAATAAGGGTACAATAGTAAACTTATTATTTAATTATGGATCAAGACAAGAAATAAATGACGCAGTAGATAAAATAAAAAAACTTAGAAATCCATCAAAGAATTTAAGAGATTATTTCTATATTCCAGAGTCAAAAGACCCAGATTTCATTATAAGAACTGGTGGTGAACTCAGACTAAGTAATTTTATGTTATGGCAAAGTGCTTATGCTGAATTGTACTTTACAAAAGTTTTATGGCCTGATTTTAAGATTAGTAATCTAAACAGAGCTCTTGATCAATTAATGAAAAGAAAACGAAATTATGGTCAATAAATGAGTGATTTTTTTACAAAAGAGCTGCTTAATCGATTAGGGTCTGTCATTATTTTCGTTCCATTAGTAATACTGCCTCTTATTTACAATAATTATTTTTCGTTAATTGTTTTTCTATTTATAACATCGATCATTTGTCTTGAGATTAATGAAATGAAAAATAAAAACAGAAGTTATTTAATATTTAATTTATATTTGGCATTTACAGTATTGTCTTTTTTCTTATTTTTATTTTTGCTAATTACTGAAATAGTTTCATTACTATTTATTTTATCTACTATAGCCACAATTTGGCTTTTTGATACATTCTCTTACATAGGAGGAAAAATCATTGGAGGTGCTAAATTAATGCCTAAAATTAGTTCGGGCAAAACTGTAAGCGGATTTATCACAGGTGTATTCGTGACAGTGCTTCTTATTCAATTATTGTTTTATTATTTGGAAATTGAATATAAATTTTCAATTTATTGCACACTATTTATTATCGTCTTATCTTTTATTGGTGATACAGTTGTTTCAATGCTTAAACGATATGCATCTATAAAGGACTCAGGAAAAATCATGCCAGGTCATGGCGGTCTACTTGATAGATTTGACTCCTTTATATTTGTATTTCTAATCTTTGGAATTTCAAATTTATAAGATGAAAAAAATTAATGTTGTTATTTATGGTGCTACTGGAAGTATTGGTAGATCAACATTGTCAATAATAAGTAAAAATTTAGACAAAATAAATATTGAGGGCATAACATGTAATAAAAACATTTTAAAACTTCTTAAGATCGCAAAATCCTACAATGTAAAAAAAATTGGTTTTAATGAAAAAACTATTAATAATTTCAATAAATTTAATTTAAATAAATATGAAGTATTTAATGATGGTGGCAAATTTTATAGTATTATTTCAAAAAAAACTGATGTTATTATTTTTGCTGCAAGTGGACTAAGTTCTTTAGATCTCTTATTAAAGATATTAAAATCAGGAAAGATTGTTGGTCTTGCTAATAAAGAATGTATTATTACACTTGGAAAGAAATTTATTAGTTTATCTAGAAAATTTAAAACTAAAATTATTCCCTTAGACTCAGAGCATAATTCAATTTATCACTTATTAAGTCAAAATTTAGGAAAATATAAATCAATTACCATCACTGCAACAGGTGGACCGTTCTTGTATTATAAAAAAAATAAATTGAGATCTGTAACACCTCAGCAAGCAATCAGGCACCCAGTTTGGAACATGGGCAGTAAGATCTCAATTGACTCAGCTACAATGATGAATAAAGCGCTTGAGATAATAGAAGCAAAATATTTATTTAATCTAAAGAATAATCAAATTAATGCTATAATACACCCTCAAGCTATTATTCATGCATTAATAAATTATGAAAATGGTATAAGTACTGCTGTATTAAACAAGCCAGATATGCGCATTCCTATTTCATCTTTATTTTTTGGATTTAATAAATATTCTAATGCCTATAGAGGCATCGAATTGAATAACTATTACAATTTTGAATTCATGCCAATAGATAAAAATAAGTTTCCAGCAGTTGAACTAGGTTATCAGGTAATGAAAGTTGGAGGATTAGCACCCCATATATTTAATTACTTGAATGAGATCTTGGTTAATTTATTCATAAAGAAAAGAATAAAATTTCTTGATATCGTAAAATTAAATGAAGTAAATATGGATAGGTTTTTTGGCAAAAATTCAAATATTGCTAATCCAAAACTCAACGATATTAAGAATATTAATAATTGGATTGATAATAATTTATATCTTGGTAATTAAGTAAAGTAATGTTTTATCTATTTAAATTACGATATACTTTTATTATATTTTTATTTTTTAATCTCACAACAGTTGCTTTTGGTGATGTAAATAAAATTGTCGAAATCGATATCCAAGGCACTCAAAGAATAGATACTGAAACAGTGATATCATACTCTAACGTTGATTTAGGTGATATTTATACAGAAGAGTTAGGTAATAAAATATTAAAAGATTTATTTGATACAAATCTATTTTCAAATATTGAAGTTATATTTGACGAAAATAGGCTTCAAATCAAAGTTAGAGAAAATCCCACAATTAATTTAGTAAAGTTTTCTGGCAATAGTAAAATCAAAGATGAAGATTTACTAATTGAAATATCGCTTAAAGAAAGATCTGTTTATTCAAGGAGTAAAGTAAAAAAAGATACTGAGAGAATGTTATCTCTATACCAAAGGTCTGGAAGATTATCTACTGAAATAATACCCAAAGTAGAACTGCTAGATAATAATAGGATTAATTTAACCTATGAAATTACAGAGTCAGATATTGCAGAGGTTTCAAAAATTATTATTCTTGGAAATGAAGTTTTTACATCATCTAAAATTAAATCTATTATGAAGACAAAAGAGAAAACTTTTCTGCGTTTTCTTTCTTCAGCTGACAGATACGATCCTGATAAATTAGAGTATGATAAACAACTAGTAACTGATTTTTACAATAACAATGGTTATCCTGAGTTTCGATTTATTTCAGCAATTGCACAACTTTCGATAAACAAAAATGATTTTGAAATTATTTTGTCTTTAAATGAAGGTGATAAGTATGATTTTGGAGAAATAAAAGTTAATAATACATTAAATAAAATAAGTTCAGACTCAATTTATAATCAAGTAAATTCTTTCTTTAAATCAGGAGATGCATATAATGCTAGTAAAATCAAAGAATCAGTTAAACAAATAAAAAATTTTGCTGAACTAAGTGGATATACCTTTATTGAAATAAATCCCTCTCTGAGTACTAACAGTGAAAAAAAATTAGTTAATGTAAATTTTGAGATTAATGAAGGGCCTAGAGTTTATATTAATGAAATTGATATTGCAGGAAATACCAGAACTGTTGATAAGGTAATAAGAAGAGAGTTTTCTTTATCAGAGGGCGATGCTTACAATAAATTAGCGATAAACTACTCCAAAGATTCTATTAGGGTATTAAACTTCTTTTCAGAAGTCGATATTAAAGAAATTAAAACTGAGTATCCCGATAAATTAGATTTAGAGATAGTTGTTGAAGAAAAGAATACAGGAGAAGCTTCATTAGGTGCCGGTTATTCGAGTGCAAATTCCACGTCGATAAATTTGGGATTAAAAGAAACAAATTTCCTTGGTAAAGGGCAGAAGTTGAATTTTACAACGAGTTTTTCAAACACAAGAAATACCTATGATATATCTTTTACCGAGCCATATTTTAACAATAAAGCCCTCGCATTAACCGGAAGTCTCTATAGTAATTTTACAGATCCATCGTCAGTTAATTATGAAACTGAAGATTTAGGTTTAGGTTTTATTATACAACTTCCTCTTTCTAACAATACATTTTTAAGTACTAGATATTCGCTTTTCACATCACAAGTCAAAGCTGACTCTAATGCTACACAGTATGAAACTTTACTTGCTGGAACTGATACGATTTCTACAATTGGATACACTTTAAAATATGACATGAGAAATAGTAGATATAAACCATCCAGAGGTTTTTTATTTGAAATTGATCAGGATATCGCTGGCTTGGGAGGTACAAGTTATTATATAAAAAATCAATTAGATTATAATATATACAAAAAATTAAGTGACAGATTAATTGGAGCTTTTAAGTTTCAAGCTGGTAGTTTAAATGGTTTTAATAGTGAATACGCTCCATTAGCATCTAACTTTAAATTAGGAGGAAAAAGACTTAGGGGCTTTAAGTCGGGTAAAGTTGGTCCGAGAACAGGCAATTCTTATACTGGTGGGCAATATTATTATTTGACATCTATTGAAACAAATATTGATTTTAATTTAGATGCATTTGATATTACTAGTACATTGTTTCTCGATGTTGGAAGTGTATGGGGTCTAGAAAATCCAGCATATTCTAATATTTATGATGATCATGAAATGCGTTCATCTTTGGGAGTAAACTTTAATTGGGACTCTGCGATTGGCCCTATAAATATTATTTATGCTACAATTTTGGAAAATGAAACTACTGACACTACAGATAATCTATATTTTGATATAGGGTATAATTTTTAGGCATGAAATTAAATTTTAAATACAAATACATTTTTGTTCTAGCATTGTTAAGTCAATTATTTTTAAGTCCACTATATGCTCAATACCCAGACACAAATATTGGAGTAGTAGATTTAAATTATATTTTATCAGAGTCTGATGCAGCTGTAGATGCAGCTAAGCAAATTGAAGATATTGCTAAGCAAATTGAAGAGGAGATAAAAGATACAGACCAAAGTCTAATAGATGAGCAAAATAAATTAATTGAATCGCAACAAATAATGGCACCAGCTGCATTTGATGAAAAAAGAAAAGAATATGAAAATAAAGTGCAAAATTACAATGTTACTAGACAAGAAAAATTAATGTCAATTGATAGAATTGTATCTGAGTCAAGAAATGAAGTTTTAAATTCATTGAAGCCAATTCTAGAAGAAATATCTAATGATAAGGGAATAACTGTTCTTTTAGAAAAAAACTCTGTTTTATTAAATGCTGAAAATATGGATATTACAGAAGAGGCTCTAAAAGCTTTGAATAAAAAACTTCCTAGTTTTGAAGTATCTGCCAATTAAAAAGAATGGTTCCTAGTTTTTTTAAAAAATTAGGTCCTATTAGTAGCGATCTAGTCAAATCTGCAATTAATTGCAAAATTGTAAATGTGTCTAAAGATGACTATTTTGATAGTTTCGTAAGTATCAGCAATGTTACTGATAATGCACTATCATTTTTATACGATAATGAAAAAATAAGAGACAATTTGCCGTTGAAATCTGGAATCATATGTACAGAGAAAATGGCTAACAAATTAAATCCTGACCAAAAAAAATTTATAGTGGGTAATGTGCAAGAGTCTGTTGCAATAATATCAAATGTTTTTTACAGGGACTATACTAAAAAAGAAAAAATGAATTTTGAAGATCCAGTATTAGGAGAAAGCTGCGAAATTGGTAATAATGTTACAATTGAAAAGGGCGTAAAAATTGGAAAAAATGTAAAAATAAATCATGGAGCAGTTGTAAAAATTAACTGCATTATTGGTGACGGATCCATAATTGGTTCAAATACTGTTATTTCAAATTCAATTTTAGGAGAAAATATTTACATAGGAAGCAATGCATCAATAGGTCAAAGAGGATTTGGATTTTTTCTTAGCAAGAAAAATATAAATATATATCATATTGGAAGAGTATTGTTGCAGTCGAAAGTTTCTGTGGGTTCAGGTTGCACGATTGATAGAGGAAGCTTTAGTGATACTGTAATAGGTGAAAACACTTATTTAGATAATCTTTGTCATGTAGCGCATAATGTAGAAATTGGTAACAACTCCGCATTTGCAGCTATGACTGGTATAGCCGGAAGTGCCAAAATTGGTAATTATGTACTAACTGGCGGTCAAGCCGGTATCGCTGGACATATTAAGATTGGAAACAATGTTCACATAGCCGCGAAAAGTGGTGTATTTCAAAGTATTGGTGACGGTGAGACGGTTATGGGAAACCCCGCGATAAATAAATACAAATTTATAAAAAATTATAAAAAAATATATGGAAAAAAGTAAAATATGCCTTTCTGAAATCAAAGAATTAATACCACACAGGGAGCCATTTTTGTATATAGAAGAACTCAATAATATACAAAAATTAAATAAAGCTACAGGTATTAATACTTTTAGAGATGAAGACAGTTTCTTTACTGGCCATTTTCCAGGCCATCCAGTCGTTCCGGGCGTAATACTTATTGAGATGATGGCTCAGACAGCAGCAGCATTAATTGCATATAGTATAAGAGAAGAAACTTTTGATAAAATTGTATATTTAATGAATATAGAAAACTCAAAGTTCCGCAAACCCGTATTCCCAAATGAAAAAATAAAGGCAAATGTTGTAGCGTTACGTTCGAAAGGTAGAGTTTGGAGATTTGAAGGTAATTCGTTCAATGAAAAAGAGGAATTGGTTTGCAGTTCCAAATGGAGTGCAATGATAATGGATCGTAATAATGAATAATATACATAAAACAGCGATAGTCTCTAAAAACGCTATTGTGGGGGAGAATGTTACAATAGGCGCTTACTCAGTCATTGGGGATAATGTTAAAATAGCTAACAATAATATAATTTACTCATCAGTTTATATAGATGGTCATACAGATATTTCTGAAAATAATAAATTCTTTCCTTTTTGTTCAATAGGTTCAATTCCTCAAGATTTAAAATACCGTGGAGAGAAAAGTAGACTCACAATTGGCAGCAACAACACCTTTAGAGAGCACTGTACAGCCAATCTTGGAACTGAAGGTGATAATATGGAAACAATAATTGGAAACAATTCACTGTTTATGACAGGTGTTCATATTGCACATGATTGTATTATTGAAAATAATGTAATATTTGCAAACCAAGTAACTCTTGGAGGGCATGTTTATGTTGAAGAAAGTGCTGTAATAGGGGGTATTTCAGCTGTGCATCAATTTTGCAAAATTGGTAGTCTTGCTATGATTGGTGGTATGTCAGCTGTAGAAAATGATGTTATTCCATATAGCTTAGCTATTGGAAATAGAGCAAAGATTACTGGTGTAAATATTATTGGATTAAAAAGAGCCGATTTTTCCAAGAGTCAGATCCGAGAGTATTCACAAGCTGTTGAAAAAATATTTACCGGTGAAACAATATCTAAAGAAATTAATAAACTTAATGATATTGATAACCCTCTAATAAAGAAACTGCTTATCTTTCTGAATAAAAAAAGTTCAAGAGGTTTATGTAAATATGAAAAATAATCAATCATTGGCTATAATTGGTGGTTATGATATGATTTCAAAAGCATTTTTTACAGAATGTAAAAAGTTTAATGATAATTCTATATTTATTAATCTAAATAATAATCAAATTAAGAATAAGAAAATTTATAATTTTAAAATATTTCAGTTAAAAAAAATTTTTGAAACGTTAAAGATAAATAAAATTAAAACTTTACTTTTTCTAGGCAAGATAAATAGACCTAATTTATCCCAGATTAAATATGATGGTGAAATTGAAAAATATATACCTATACTGTTAAATTCGTATCAACAAGGTGATGGTAAGATTCTATTAAGTGTTTTAGAAATATTTATTCAAAATGGCTTTAGAATTATATCTCCAAGAGACGTCTCAAAATCATTTTTTTTTAATACAGAAGAATTAGATAAATTAAATTCTAATAAAGATGCAATTGATGTTGGTAAATCCGAAAAACTCTTAAATGAAATATCTAAGTTTGATAATGCGCAAGCAGTTGTTTGTGTGGGCGGGTATATAATTGCAATTGAGGCTGCTGAAGGAACAGATAATTTACTAAACAGAGTATTTGATGTGAGAAAAAACCTTAATCAATTAAAATTCAAAGCAGGTATACTTGTAAAGATACCCAAGAAAAGTCAAAGTAAATTAGTTGATTTACCTGTGATTGGATTAAATACGCTTAGGCTAATTAAAAAGGCAAATTTAAATGGAATTGCAATTTATCCAAAACACACATTGATTCATGAAAAAAGAAAAGTACTACAATATGCTAAAAAATATGAATTGAAAATTTATGATGCAGCTCAGTAAAGTTATCTAGTGTTTTTTCTAGATCTTTTAGTACCATATTTAAGTGATTTATTGCCAGTATAATACTGTCTTGGTCTTCCAATCTTTTGAATAGGATCTTCTATCATCTCTGTCCATTGAGCAGTCCATCCAGCTGTTCGAGCTATAGCAAAAATAACTGTAAACATTTCAGGTGGAAATCCTATTGCTCTTAGAATAATTCCAGAATAGAAATCGACATTAGGGTATAGTTTCTTTTCTATGAAATATTTATCATTTAAAGCAATTTTTTCTAGCTCCATAGCGAGTTTAAGTATTGGATCATTTTTTATTCCTACATGAGCTAAAACATTTTTACATATTTTTTTTAAAATCTTTGCTCTTGGATCGTAGTTTTTATAAACCCTGTGTCCAAATCCCATTAATTTAAACGGGTCTTTTTTTGATTTTGCTTTATTTAGATATTTTTTTATATTTTTTGTTGATCCAATTTCTTCAAGCATTTCTAGCGCTGCTTGATTAGCTCCTCCATGAGCAGGTCCCCATAAAGAGGAGACTCCTGCGGCAATACAAGCAAATGGATTAGCACCAGATGAGCCAGCCAGACGCACTGTAGATGTTGAAGCATTTTGTTCGTGATCTGCGTGCAAAATAAATATTGTATCCATAGCTTTAGATATAACAGGAGAAACTTTGTATTCCTCTGCCGTATTACTAAAACACATATGTAAAAAGTTTTCTGAAAAAGATAAGTTATTTTTTGGAGAAACAAAAGCTTGACCAATTGAATATTTATACGCCATAGCACCGATGGTTGATGACTTAGCAATTATTCTTCTAGTTGCCTCTTGTCTTTGATGAGCATCATTGATATCCAAGGTGTCCTGATAAAATGAGGATAATGCCCCCATAACTCCGACCATCATTGCCATTGGATGAGCATCACGTCTGAAACCTTGAAAAAAGTTTATAATTTGTTCATGTAAAAGTGTGTGACGAGTAATAAGTTTTTTATATTTTTTTAGTTGTTCCTTATTGGGTAAATCGCCATAAATTAATAAATTTACAACTTCTATAAAGTCACTTTTATTCGCTAATTCTTCTATATTATACCCACGATATCTTAAAATTCCTTTATCGCCATCAATAAATGTAATTTTTGACTCGCACGATGCCGTTGAAGTAAATCCTGGATCATAAGTAAATAATTTTGCTTGTGAGTGCAGTTTAGAAATATCTATGACAGACTCGCCTTCTGTAGAATTATATATTGGAAGTTCGTAAGTATTTTTGTTAATAATTAGCTTTGCAGTTTTTATTTTAGAGGTACTTTTATTTTTAGGCATTCACGTATTAATTAAACTATTTATCAAATTATTAAAGAAAAATATAATTAATATTTTCTAAGAAGACCAATTAGTTTACCTTGAATTTTGACTCGATGAGCAGATAAGATTCGTGTTTCATAAATAGGGTTAGCACTTTCAAGCGCTATACTTTGACCTTTTTTTCTAATTCTTTTTAGAGTTGCTTCATTGTCATCAATTAAGGCAACAACAATTTCACCATTATCCGCTATATTAGTTTTTTTTATTAAAACAGTATCTCCATTGTGAATACCTTCATTGATCATTGAATCACCTTCAACTGTTAATGCATAACTTTCACCTATTGGCATCATCTCTTTTGGAACGTCAACAGATGTATCATTTTGTTGAATAGCTTCAATTGGAGTACCAGCGGCAATTTTTCCCAAAAGTGGAAGAGTGCTTAATTTATGATTATCATCATTTGCGTTATTTATAAAATTACCAACAACTAAGTTATTTTTATTTTTTTCAGAAATCCTAATGTTAGATATTCCATCTTTAATTATTTCAAGCGCTCTTGCTTTATGGGCTAATCTTTTTACAAATCCTCGTTCTTCGAGTGCTAAAATTAATCTGTGGATTCCTGATTTTGATTTTAAATGAAGTGCAGACTTCATCTCTTCATAAGAAGGAGTGACACCATTTTTACTTTGGAATTTCTGAATATAATTTAATAATTCTTTTTGTTTCTTTGTTAACATTGATTCGATCCTTAATTAATGTTCTATCAATGTTCTCTTATAGTTTCAATGAAAAAAAATTCATTAATTTCAATAATTTATTGATGTTATGTAATTTTCTAATTTAATAATTCTGCAATATGTTTGGGCAAATTATCTGACTTCATTAAAAATTCACCAATTAAATAGTTGCTTATACCCGTGGTTGTATAAATTTTTGATATGTCGCCTTTACTATGAAAGCCGCTTTCAGAGATTATGAGCTTGTCAGAATTATCTAAGTGTTGCGACAAATTTATTGTGGTATCTAAATTAGTTACAAAATTATTTAGGTTTCGATTATTTATACCTATCATATTTGAATTCATAGATTTCGCTCTTTGCAGTTCATCATAGTCATGCACTTCAATAATACTATCCATCTTTAGTTCATTTGCTAAGTCAGCAAATCTATCTGCATCATCTTGACTTAACATTGATAATATAATCAGGATACAATCTGCACCAATTAATTTGCTTTCATATATTTGGTAATCGTCAACTATAAAATCTTTTCTTAGTATTGGTAGTTTCACTTTTTTTCTTATTTCAATTAAGTCTCCGATTTTTCCATTGAAATATTTTTCGTCTGTTAAAACTGAGATGCACGAAATATTATTATCTTCATATGCCTTTGCAAAATCAATTAAATTAATATTTTCTTTAGTAAATTTACCTAAAGAGGGACTGGCTTTCTTTATTTCTCCTATAATAGAAATTTGACTGTTTTGATGATTTAATTTTTCAGAGAAAGGAAAATTAATATTGTTTATATTTAATTTATTTTCAATTTTTGATTGAGGAATTATTTCTTTTTGATTTGAAACAAATTCAATTTTATATTCATATATTTCTTTTAATATTGACATTATAAATTTGTAAATTTAGACAACTGATCAATAATTCTCAAAGGTTCACCACTTTCAATAATTAATTGAACTTCATTAAAAGATTTTAAAATATTTATTTCATTAAAATCTTTAGATTGATTTATGAGAATACCAAATGCTGCGTTTGCACAAACAGTGTTATAAAATGTATCTTTTTTACCTTTAAAAATTTCAATTATACGATCAGCATTAAATGTTGCGTCACTTCCTTTAATTTCATCATCTATTATTTTTGGACATTCAAGTATTTTAGGATCAAACTGCAGAATGCCATTTTTATTTGTAAAAATTAAATTAATACCACCTAGAGATATTTCATCGTTCCCATCATGACCAGCAATTAAGCAAACATTTTTATCTTCTTTTTCAAAAACCTCCTTATAAATATTAAAAACTTCTTTAGAATAAACGCCGACTAATTGACTTCTAACATTTGCTGGATTTAATAGCGGACCCAACATGTTAAATATGGTGCGGAACCCAAGTAACTGTCTCACTTGAGCAACGTGTTTCATCGCAGGGTGGTGATTTGGTGCAAACATAAAGCATATTCCTGTATTCCTTAAACAATCTTCTAATTTAGAAGTTTCCATATCGATATTTATATTTAATGCTTTTAAAACATCAGCTGAACCACATTTCGATGTTAGTGCTCGATTTCCATGTTTAGCTATAGGAATACCAGAGGCAGCTAAAACAAAAGCTGTTGCAGTTGAGATATTTAAGCTGTTTTTTCCGTCTCCTCCCGTACCACATGTATCCATTGTATTTAATGGCGCATTGATTGAGAGCATTTTTGTTTTCATTACTTCTAAAGCAGCAATTACATGATGTGATTTAACACCTGACTTTTGGAGTAATGAAATAAAGGAGCTTATTTGTATCTCACTTATTTCACCATTCATGATTTGCATAAAGGCCATTTTAGTGGATTTTAAATCTAAACTATCTTCGTAAGCTAATTGAATGAATTCTCTAAAATCAGTCATAAATTTAAAAAATTCTTCATTATCTTTTTGCCAAATGGAACAGAGGCTATACTTTCAGGATGAAATTGAACTCCGTAGCAGGGATAATTTTTATGCTCAATTCCCATTATTACATTTTTTTTATCATCAATAGTCTCAGATATTACTTTGAAATTTTTAGGTAGTGTTCCATTTTTAATTACCAAACTGTGATATCTGGTTGCTTCAAATGAAGAAGGAAGCCCTTTGAATATTTTGGAACCAAGGTTTGAAATTTTTGAAGTTTTGCCGTGCATAATTTTACTTGCTTTAATTATTTTTGCACCAAATGCTTGTCCGATGGATTGATGCCCTAAACACACACCAAGTATAGGCATTTTATCATAAAATTTTTTAACAAGATCTAAACAAATGCCCGCTTCATTAGGAGTGCAGGGGCCAGGTGATATTATAATTTTTTTGGGATTAAGTTTTGTTATTTTTTTTAATGATATTTTATCATTTCTATGAACTTGAACGTTATGTCCTAGTTCTTCAACATAGTGTACCAAATTATAAGTAAAGCTATCATAATTATCTATTAGCAATATCATAGGTTATTTCCAAGTACGATTTCAGCGGCATTTAATACCGCTTTAGCTTTATTTACAGTCTCCATATATTCGAGTTCTGGATCACTATCATAAACTACACCGCCTCCAGCCTGAACATATAATTTATTTTTAGTAATTATCCCTGTTCTTAAAACGATGCAAGTATCCATATCTCCATCAGGAGAGATATAACCAATCCCACCCGCATAAATACCGCGGACATCAGTCTCTAATTCATCTATAATTTGCATAGCTCTTATTTTTGGTGCACCCGATACTGTTCCTGCTGGAAATCCTGCCATTAGTGCTTCAATTGTACTGATATTTTTTTTAAGTTTTCCAGTTACATTAGAAACCAAGTGCATTACATGAGAATATTTTTCAATTATAAATTTGGCGGTTACGCTTACAGTTGATTTTTTTGCTACTTTGCCGACATCATTTCGACCAAGATCTAACAACATTAAGTGTTCCGATGTTTCTTTTTCGTCTGAAAGTAAGTCTAACTCGTACTTTTGGTCCTGCTTTATGTTTTTGCCTCTCGGCCTTGTACCTGCGATAGGTCGCAAAGTTATTAAATCAGATCTAAGTCTGACTAGAATCTCTGGACTCGAGCCAACAATTTGAAAATTAGGCAAATTAAAGTAGTACATAAAAGGTGAGGGGTTAGTCAATCTCAGTACTTTGTAGAGCGAGCTGCCTTTACTTTTAAAATTAGTTTCAAATCTTTGACTTGGAACTACCTGAAATATGTCACCAGCTTTAATATATTTTTTTGCTTTTTTGATATTATTAATGAATTTTGACTTAGTTATATTTGATTTAATTTTAAGCCTTTTCTTTTTATTGAGATTAATTGTATGATTTTTTAATTTTTTATAAAGGTTATTTTCTATATCATTTAATTCGTTAAGAACTTGTTCATATTCTTGAGCTTTTTTTATACCAGATAAGAAATGCTTTAATATATATAAAGAATTAGAAACATTATCATATACAATTAATATCTCAGGAATAAAAAGTATAAGTTCAGGAGTCATTAAAGTGTTCTTTTTTTTGAACTTAGATATGTCCTCGATATTATAAATATTTTCATATGATATATAACCAAAAAAAGCACCTGCCATAGGCGGCATTTTTTTATCCTTTAAAAATTTATATTTACTTATTGTTCTATCGATTTTTAAAAAAGCATTTTTATTTGCTGAAGAAAGTTTTTTTTCTTTAGCTTTTTTTCTATTGTTTATTTGTATTGTTTTAATTGTATTGTAACCACATATTGAATATCTTCCCTTATCCTTACCTTTTTCAACAGATTCATAGAGAAAGCTGAAATTATTTTTTTCTACAATATTTATAAACTCAGGAATAGGATCAGATTTAAATTTTTTTATTTTTTTGAAAAATATAAAATTATATTTGTTTTTAAAGGATGTTAAATATTGATTTTTAGTATGAGAAAAATTCATTACATGAACAGTTTATCTATATTTTGATCATAAATTTCATAAGATGAATTTTGAATAATTTCTGATGCCATTATATCAACTAGTGAAGAATTAAAATTATTATTTATATTTATTTTAATAGAATTATAAAAATCATCAGAAATTTGATTTCCTGGCATAAAAATTTCAGTAACAACACCAATTCCAATTTCTCCATCAGAGGTTAGAATTTTAAATGGTTTATTAAGTTTATTATTAAATGCATTGACAACTGTTTCATTTTGAAAGTCTGAGTTTGTGCGATTTATCTTCTCAAGTTTTTGCAAATTATAATCATTATTAAGCACATATTCAGAAAAAGAGTCTTCTTCTTGTATCTTAATTGAATTTAAAATGTCATCAGAAAGTTTATCTAGATTTTTATCTTTTTGCTCGGCTACATAGTCAATTATCACTTTTTCTTTAATTTTTTCTAAATCAGGTACGTAAGATTTTTGTTTTTCTTTGAGTGTGTAAATATAGGCGATATTTTCTTTTATTATTATTTCTGAAATAAATCCGACCGGAGTATTTTCATCCAAAAATGAATTTTCTTCCCCTAATTTTAGTACAAATTGTTCAAAATCAACATTTTCAGATACTTTAATGTTCACGCTATTTTCAACTATCTCATCAAACGTATAATCATTAATTAGCAATTCATCTAAAATATTGATGGCGTCATCAAATTCTTGATATGCAGCCTCTAAAGCTAAGTATTCCAGAATTTCATTTTTAACAGTTTCAAAATTTATCACTTTTTCATCATTTACTTCGTTTACCTTAAATAAATAAAACCCTAAATTATCGTAGCTAATGGGCTCGCTAAAGGTATTAACATCTAATTTAAAAATATACTCTGAAATATTTTTAGAGAAAGTATCACGAGTAAATTTATCTATATTTGAAAGCTTAAAATCATTTATTTTAATGTACTCATTAAAATCATTAATATTTTTATCTACTACTGCATAGTAAAAATCATAAGCATCTGACTCATTACTAAATCTTATAAATTGAATATTTCTGCTTTCTTCTTCAGTATATTGATCAATATTATTGTTGTAGTAATCCTGAGCTTCAACAGTATTAATATTCTCTTTTCTTTTAAAGTCATTAATGTTTACTTCAATAAAGTCTATAATAGTTTTCTCAGGAATTAGATAATTTGATTTATTATCCAAATAGTAATCATTGATTAAATTATTGTTTGTATCAATTTTAACTTCATTTTTATTCAATAAAAAATAACTAATTGTTCTTTTTTCACCTTCATAGTCATATAGTTTATTTATAATTGCATCATTTATGTAATTATCAGCATTAAAACTTTCAAAAATAATACCTTGAAAAATACTATTTTCTATTTCACTCAGAAAAGCATCTTCAGATTGAAAATTATTTAAAATAAAATTTTTGTACTTAATACTAGAAAATATTTCATTGCTGTCTTTGAATTCATCTAGATTAGATATCACTGATTTTAAAGACTCTTCATTTAAATATATGCCTCTTTTTTTAGCATAATCATTAACCATTCTAGAATAAATGAGATCTTGAAGCAGTAGATTGTGAAGTTTCAACTCATAAGCTTCTTTGAGGCTTAAATTTGAATTTGTATTTTGATTATAATCTCTTACAGTTTGTTGAAACTTTATATAAAATTCATCAAGCGATATTTTCTCATTGCCTACTTTTGCAGCAAGTTGACTGTTGCCAGAGGAAAGTATGTCTCCCACGCCCCACAGAGCAAAACTTAAAACCATTATAGCAAGAAGTATTTTGCCAAAAATCGATGAAACTAAATTTCTTATTATATCTAACATTTTTTACTATGATGGTATAAATTAGAGTTTATAAAAGGAATAATCACGAATGAAAAGGGTTAAATATACTATCGCTAATTGGAAGATGAATGGCTTAAATGGAGCTGTAAAGGTAGTTAATTCCATTGACAGGCATGTCAAAAAAACAAGACATAAAAAATCTAAAGTTGTCATTTGCCCTCCTTTCACATTGTTGACTAATTTTATTAACGCAAAAACTGGAATTAATTTTGGAGGCCAAGACTGTCATCACTTTAATGAAGGTGCATTTACTGGATGTATCAGTGCTCAAATGCTTAAATCTGCAGGGTGCAAATATGTCATAATAGGCCATTCAGAACGAAGGGAGTATCAAAAAGAAACATCAAAAGAACTTAATTTAAAAATTGATATTGCAAACAAATATAATTTAAAAATTATTTACTGCATAGGCGAGAAATTAAGTGAAATAAAGATTAGAAAAAAAATTCTCAACAGTCAGCTCAGCTCACTTCCAAAAAAAATAAATATAAAAAATCTTATTATTGCTTACGAACCTGTCTGGGCCATCGGGACAGGTAAAACCCCAACAATCGGTGAAATCAATAGTATACATTTAGATATTAGAAATTTACTCTCAAAAAAAATTGGTAAATCTAAAAGTCAAAATATCTCAATATTATATGGGGGGTCAGTCAATCCTTCCAATGCTAGTGATATATTAAATTTAGATCAAGTAGATGGTGCTTTAGTGGGTGGCGCATCTTTAAAATCAAAAGATTTTAGTAAAATAATTGATTCTTACTCATAATTAGATATATAACTCGTTTTATGGAAACATCTTTATTAATAATCCACGCTATACTTGCAGTTGTATTGATTATTGTTGTACTCGTTCAAAGAGCAGAGGGCGGTGCACTTGGCATTGGGGGCGGTAGTGACGGCATGTCTCCTCGAGGAAGCGCTGACAT
>CACCKE010000013.1 GCA_902546615.1 uncultured Pelagibacteraceae bacterium | reverse complement strand
GATAGGTATGACAAAATGTTAAATTCACCCATTGCAGATATGCAAAATATTACAAATGGAAGAGGTCCAGGTTCTATTACAGCAGCACAATTCTTGCAGAGATTTGTAAATAAAGTTCCGTGGGCACACCTTGATATTGCTGGAACTACATGGACTAAGCAACCAATGCCAACCTCGCCAAAGGGTGCAACAGCTTTTGGTGTTAAGCTTTTAAATAGATTTGTATCTAAATATTACGAGGGTAAATAGTGGCAATTGAGAGAACTTTTTCGATAATAAAACCAGATGCTGTTGAGCGTAATAAAATTGGCGAAATTACCGCAATGCTTGAGTCTGCTGGCCTAAGAATTGTTGCGTCTAAAAGGATTCAATTAGACCAAAATAAAGCAGCCTCTTTTTACGGAGTGCATTCCGACAAACCTTTTTTTCAAAGCTTGTGCGATTTTATGTGCTCAGGGCCAATAGTGGTACAGGTCCTTGAAGGAGAAAATGCAATTCTAAGGAATAGAGAAGTAATGGGTGCAACTAATCCAGAGGAAGCTGCTGAGGGAACAATTAGAAAAAAATACGCTTTATCTTTAGAAAAAAATTCTGTGCATGGATCAGACAGTCCTGAAAATGCTAAAATCGAGATAAATCATTTTTTTGATGAGGCAGACATTATTTCGTAAGCACCAACTTGATGGCTTTGGGATAAATAATATGTTCTTCTTTTAAGACCTTCTTAGAAACTGAGGTTTCTGTATCCTCTGTACTAATCTCTACTTCTCTCTGCAGAATAATCTTCCCTCCATCCATTTCTTGATTTACATAGTGCACTGTACAACCTGTCTTAGTTTCATTGTTTTCTAGAACACGTTGGTGAGTATTGAGCCCTTTATATTTAGGAAGTAATGAAGGATGTATGTTTATAATTTTATTATGATAATGATCAATTAATTTTTTTGATAATATTTTCATATAACCTGCTAAACAAATTAGTTCAAGGTTATAAGGTTTTAATAGACTGATAATCTTTTCTTCATATTCTTCAGTATTTTTAAAATTATGGTAGTCTAATGTGATTGCTTCTAAATTATTTTCTTTTGCAAAACTTAAGCCAGGAGCATTCTTATTATTTGAAAAAACAACTTTTATTTCTGCTGGATACTCTTTTTCTTTACATGCATCTACAATCGATTTTAAATTTGAACCACGTCCAGATATAAAGATACCTATGGGATGCTTAATCATTAAAATTTAATTTGCCAATATAACTAACTTTTTTATTTATTTTTTTTGAATTCACTAAATTGCCAATTATACTGTATTTAAGTTTGTGTTTCTTAATTGATTTTTCAAATTGATTAAACTTTGTTCTATCTAAGATTACTATCATACCATATCCGCAATTAAATGTTTTTAACATTTCATTTTGCGATACCCCAAAACTTTGTATCCATTTAAATATTGTTGGCAAATTAAAGGTTTCTAAGTTTATTTTTGCTGAAACATTTTTATTTAATGACCTTGGTAAATTTTCTGTTATTCCTCCACCAGTAATATGAGCGCATGTTTTTATTATTTTTTTTGTATACATTTCAAGTATTGGACTTACGTATATCTCTGTAGGCTTGAGTAAAAGTTCACCAATGGTTTTATTTTTTTCTATCTTCTTATTTAATTTAATTTTGTTTTCTTTAATTATCTTTCTAACAAGAGAATATCCATTAGAGTGAAGACCTGATGATGAAATTCCTACAATAATATCATTTTCTCTTAATTTTGGACTTGCTTTGGCAACTCCATTCTTAACTCCTACACAAAATCCAGCAAGATCATACTTATCGTTTGAATCAACTTCTGGATGTTCAGCTGTTTCTCCACCTAACAGTAAACAATTAGACATTTTACATCCCTTAATAATACCCCCTATAATTTCTTTACCTTTGGATATGTCTAATTTCCCAGTTGAAATATAGTCTAAGAAAAAAAGAGGTTTAGCCTGATCAACTATTAAGTCATTCACGCACATGGCAACTAAGTCAATGCCAATTGTCTTATGGTCTCTCATCATACGGGCAATCTCAATTTTTGTTCCAACTCCATCGGTAGCACCAACAAGAATCGGTTTTTTAATTTTTGAATCAAGAACAAATTGACCAGAAAAACCACCAATATTGGATTTTTTAAGATTTTTATCTTTACGAATTATTTTTTTAATTTCAGATACAAATTTATTTCCTTTATTTATGCTTACGCCTGAACTTGAGTATGATAGCTTCTTCATTTAGATTTCTTATATATGATTTTTAATACCAATACTAAGCAAATAAGCTTTGTGATTGTTTTTTTATTTGCTTTTATTAATTCCTGTCTTGCTAATGAAAATGTAGATTTTTTTTCATCATCTGGCATAAAGGTAAATTTATCTTTTTCAAATGAGACTGATATTAGAAATACCGCTATATCTAAAGCTGAAGAAATTGCGTTTAAAAGAGTATCAGTTAAACTTCTTACGCCAGAGGATTATAAAAAATTAAGCAAATTAAAAGATATCGATATTTCTTTTTTTGTAGAAAGTATTGAGTTTGTAGATGAAAAAATTTCTACAGAAACTTACCTTGGCGAGTTTAATGTATATTTTAGTCCGTTCCGTATCAAAGAATTCTACAAATCGAATTCCTTGACCTTTTCTGAGGTAAGTTCTCAAAATATCACAGTCAACGTAGCATTTTCTAATTCCAATCAATTTTTTATTCTATTTAATTTATGGAACACCGAATGGAAAAAAATTAAAAATATAGGTAATAAAATCAACATAGATGTAAAGACGTTTTCGCAGACTGAAATGGGCAATACTGATTTATCTAATTTTTTGGAAAACAAAGACATAGAAGGAAATAATTTAAATGATGAAAATGACATAATATTAATATGGTGTAGCCCTATTTATGAAAAATTAAATGAGCTTAGATTTGATTTAATAATAAAGTTTAATTTGAATCAAAAAGAAAGGATAATTAGAAAGAGTTATTTGACTGATTATTCTTTATTTAGGGATGATATTTTTTCACCATTAATTGAGGATATAAAAAATGAACTTTTACTTACGTGGATTGATCTTACAAAACAATCTGACGAAGTTTACAGATTTAAGTTTGTATACGATATCGAAAACATTTCTGATTGGGTTGAGTTACAAAATCGACTGCAATCAGTAAGGCTTTTGGAACAATATCAGCCATCTTTATTTACTACGGAAAAGGTTGAGGGTTATGTAGATTTTTTAGGAAATGGAGATAAGTTTGTTCTTCTGCTCTCTCAAAATAAAATTAATGCGGTAAATCTTGGACCATATTACAAAGTCTCGTTAGATGATTAAAAATTTACCAAATTTTATATCAATTTACCGTTTGGTTACTATTCCATTTGTTGCGTGGTTTCTTTTGGAGGAATTATATAATTATGCGGCTTTATTTACTCTTTTAATTGCTGTAAGTGATTTTTTAGATGGATTTATCGCAAGATATTTTAAAGTTCAAAGTGAACTAGGTTCATATTTAGATGCAATTGCTGATAAAGCATTCGTAATTTCGATTTTTATACTCATTGGAAATCTCAAACTGTTGCCTGTATTCATAATCATAATAATAATTTCAAGAGATATAATTATTTTGGGGTCGTTTGCAGTCACTTTTTTGGTTGGTAAAAAAATTGAGGTTAAGCCAACTAAAATCAGTAAATTAAATACATTCTTTCAGTTTTGTCTTGTTATTGCGACCATGCTAAGCAATATCAACGGATATGAGAAATATTTCACTGCATTAATGTTAAACGAAGTATTAATTACTGTTGTATTGATATGTACTCTATTATCTTTAATAAATTATATAAGTTACTGGTTTAAAAACATAAACTAAATGGAAAAAGGACAATTAATCTTTAATTTAAAAAATATAGAAACTTATGATCCTGAAGATTTTTATATTAGTAAAAGTAATTTTAATGTTTCAACTTTACTAAAATCTCCACAGGACTGGTTTAATAGATCAGCTGTAATATTTGGGCAAAAAAAATCAGGTAAAACACATCTTTTAAATATATGGTCAGGCTATAACAATGCTAATTTAATTAATTGCCTTGATGTGCAAAGCTGGAATGACATTTCGTATAATACTAATATAGCAATTGATGATTTTCATAATTTAAAAGATGAAGAGGGTTTTTTTCATTTTTATAATAGTTTAATTTTAGAAAAGAAAACAATTTTAGTAACGGTTGATATAAATTCAAATTTTGAAATCAAACTAAAAGACTTAAATTCAAGGTTTAAATCTTTTACTTCATCTAAAATCGAAAATCCAGAAGATGATCTCTTAAAAGCCATAATCATGAAATATTTTAGTAATGCCCAAGTTCAAATTGACAAAAATGTAATTGAATATTTATTAAAGAGGGTAGATCGTGATTATCAAAAATTATATAATATTCTTGAAAAAATTAATTTTCTATCCTTGCAAAGAAAATCAAAAATAACAACACATCTCATCCGAGACATAATGATTTAACATAACTCTCAAAAACTTCTAAACGTTGATCATTTTTATTTTTACCTTTTTTTAATTCTCCCAGTCTATTTTTACTTGCTCTTATAAGATTTTTATCGGAAACAATCCAATTTCGAGGAAGGTCATCTTTTTGGGCATAATTTTCTCTCCATTCTGAAAACTTTTTAATTAGTTTTTTTTCATTTTTTGAAAAATTTTTGATTTTTATTCTTTTATAGGATTTTTTAGTGTTGTAGACATCTTTGGTATCTAAATGGTCTTCAATTAATTTTTTTATTCTTTTTACGAGATTTCTTTTTTTAATTTTTTGCAATAAGTCCACATAAATTTTAGGCAAATAATACACATCGTTAATTGCATAATTAATTTGTTCGGATGATAAAGGTCTCTTAGTCCAATCAGAAACTTGATGTTTTTTTGAAAGTTTTATTTTGAATAGTTTTTCTACTAAACTAGTATACCCAATTGTTTGTCCTCCATAAATTGAATTATAAGCAATTTGAGTATCAAAAACATTCACAACACTTATTTCAAAAGCATAATTTAATACTTCGATATCTTGTCGAGCAGAGTGGATAACTTTCAATATCTTTTTCGATGTGAGTATTCTTCTAAAATTTTCGAAGTTCATTTTTTCCCCTGATAACATATCAATTAAGAATTCTTTTCTTTGAGTTTTAATTTGAATAGTGCATAAAATTGGCCAATATGTATTATCTCTTTTGAATTCGGTATCTAGGAAGATAATTTTATACTTATTCAATAATTTACATAGCTTCTCGAGGGATTTATTATCTTGGACTATTTTCATAAATCAAACTATATATGATCCTTAATTAAAAGTATGAATAAATATAGAACGCACAATTGTAACCAGCTTAGATTAGAAGATGCTGGTTCTAAAGTATCATTAGCTGGGTGGATAAATAGAAAAAGAGATCACGGCAATGTACTATTTGTTGACTTAAGGGATCATTATGGCGTTACTCAATGTGTAATTGAGAAAACAAATACTAAATTGCTAAACTTAGTAGACAGCTTAAGAGTTGAGACCGTTATTAAAATTGATGGCACAGTTATAAAAAGAGAGTCTGATACTATTAATAAATCACTAAGTACAGGGACCATTGAAATTGCAGTTGATAATGTAGAAATATTATCTGAGGCAAAAGAGTTGCCTATGCCAGTTTTTGGAGAAAACGACTATCCAGAAGAAATTAGATTGAAGTATAGATTTCTTGATATTCGAAGAGAGGAATTGCATAAAAATATTGTTCTAAGATCCTCAATTATTTCCCACATTAGAAAGCTCATGTCTGACGCTGGTTTTTTAGAAATGCAAACACCAATACTTACAGCCTCTAGTCCAGAAGGTGCTAGAGATTACTTGGTGCCTAGCAGGATTCATCCAGGAAAATTTTACGCTCTTCCTCAAGCCCCACAGCAATTTAAGCAGTTAATTATGGCAGGAGGATTCGATAAATATTTTCAAATAGCCCCTTGTTTTAGAGATGAAGATGCAAGGGCAGATAGAAGTCCTGGTGAATTTTATCAATTAGATATGGAAATGGCATTTGTTGAGCAAGACGATGTGTTTAACGCCATTGAACCCATTTTACATTCTGTTTTTTCAACTTTTTCTGATTTTAACGTTACAGAAACACCTTTTCCAAGAATTACATATGCCGATGCTATGAGCAGGTATGGAACAGACAAACCTGACCTTAGAAATCCAATAAATATTTCTAATTTAACTAAGGAATTTAATGATGACAAAGTTGAATTTAGTGCATTTAAAAAAATTATAGAAGAGGGGGGCGAGGTTATTGGAATACCAGCACCTGACTCGAGTCAAAAACCTAGAAGTTTTTTTGATAATCTTAATAATTGGGCAAGAAAAGAAATGAATGCTGCTGGTTTAGGTTATATTGTTTTTGATAAAAGCTCTTCTGGCGTAGAAGGAAAGGGGCCTATTGCAAAATTTATCCCCTCTGAAATTCAAGAAATGATATTAAACAAAGCAGGTCTTAAGGCCGGAGACTCAATTTTCTTTGCATGCGCTAAAGGCAAAGAAGTTTATGATATTGCTGCTGCAGCCAGAGATAAAATTGCAATAGATCTGGATCTAATTGAAAAGGAAGTATTTAAGTTTTGTTGGATTGTCGATTTTCCTATGTATGAAAAGGATAAAGAAACTGGAAAAATTGATTTTAGTCATAACCCTTTCTCTATGCCACAAGGTGGATTAGAAGTCCTCAATAATTCAGATCCTTTAAATATTTTAGGTTATCAATATGATATTGTTTGTAATGGCGTAGAGCTATCATCAGGCGCCATACGAAATCATATTCCAGAAATTATGTATAAGGCCTTTGAAATAGCCGGTTACAGTAAAGATCAAGTGCATGA
This sequence comes from uncultured Pelagibacteraceae bacterium, assembly GCA_902546615.1. Classification (GTDB taxonomy): domain Bacteria; phylum Pseudomonadota; class Alphaproteobacteria; order Pelagibacterales; family AG-422-B15; genus CACNXQ01. The sequence continues at coordinate 17,440 of CACCKE010000013.1, read as the reverse complement.
AAAATTTGGAGGCATGATAAACGCTTTTACTTATGGCGTACCTCCTCATGGCGGCATTGCACCAGGAATAGACAGAATAGTTATGCTGCTTGCTCAAGAAAAAAATATTCGTGAGGTAATATTGTTCCCAATGAATCAACAGGCGCAGGATCTGATGATGCTTGCTCCTGCTGAAGTCGATAAGACTACACTTGATGAGTTGAATTTAGAAGTTAAACCAACTGAAGAATAAACTATGAGCAGCCAGTTGTGGCACCGCATGTATCGCATTTTAAGCAAGTACCATTTCTAACAAGAGTAAAAGAACCACACTCAGGACAAGCATCTCCTTCGTAACCCATCATTCTTGCAGCTTGAACTCTACTCATTGATTGATCGGATGTAGAACCTGTGCTTACCGCAGCACTAATAGGCGCTTGTTCAGCTGACACAGTCTCCATGCTTCCGTTTGAACTAACTACCGAAAGTCCGTCCTGGCCTCGTAAGTAACCTTGGCTTGAAACCTTTTTAACAAGCTTCCAAGGGATTTCATTATTTTTTAGAGTTCCTTCCTCAGCACCAGTTCCAAGTGAGAAGTCAACATCTGTATTATCAGCATGCGCCAAATCATTTCTGCCTAAGTAAGAAACAGCAAGTTCTCTGAACACGTAATCTAAAATAGATGTTGCATTTTTAATTCTATTATTACCTTGCACTACCCCAGCCGGGTCAAATCTAGTAAAAGTATAAGCTTCCACGTATTCTTCTAGTGGAACTCCATATTGAAGACCAATTGATATTGCGATTGCAAAATTATTCATAAGACTCCTCAGGAAAGCTCCTTCTTTATGCATATCAATAAAGATTTCACCCAAGCTACCGTCCTCATATTCCCCGGTATGGAGATAGACTTTATGACCTCCTACAATAGCTTTTTGAATGTATCCTTTTCTTCTATCAGGAACTTTATTTCTTGAACCGTATACAACAGAATTCATAGCCTCTTTAGCAACAGCAATTGTTCTATCAATTTGGTTGTCCGATTGTTCTATTTCTTCTTCAACATCCTCATCAACAAGTTTTGATGCAAGTGGTTGACTTAATTTTGAGCCATCACGATAGAGAGCGTTTGCTTTTGTACCGAGTTTCCATGACAGTAAATAAGCTTCATTACAATCTTCCACATCAGACTCTGCGGGCATGTTGATCGTTTTTGATATAGCTCCTGATATAAAAGGCTGAGCCGCTGCCATCATGCGTATATGACTTTCTACAGATAAATATCTTTTGCCGATCCTACCGCACGGATTCGCGCAATCGAATACAGCCAAATGATCATCTTTGATATGCGGTGAGCCCTCTAAGGTCATGGTGCCACAGCAAAAGGTATTTGCTTCATCGATTTCATCATTTGTAAAACCTAAAGCAGTTAGCATATTAAAATTCATGTCAGTAAGCTGTTCTTCTGAAAAATTCAGCTTCTCTTTACAGAATTCCATTCCGAGAGTATATGAATTGAAAGAAAATCGAATATCAAAAACATTCTTTAAATTTTGTTCAAGAAGTTCGATTTGTTCCTCTTCAAAGCCTTTTTCTTTTAGAGTCTCGTGATTTATAGCGGGCGCATTGTTAAGCGTACCGTGACCAACGGCATAATTAATTGTTTCTTCAATTTCATCCTCTGTGTATTGAAGTTGCCTTAATGCTTCTGGAACCGTTCTATTTATAATCTTGAAGTAACCACCTCCAGCAAGTTTCTTGAATTTAACCATTGCAAAATCAGGTTCGATACCTGTTGTGTCACAGTCCATTACAAGACCAATGGTTCCAGTTGGTGCAATTACTGTTGTCTGTGCATTTCTAAAACCAAACTTTTGACCATTCTCATAAGCTTGATCCCATGCATTTTGCGCCTCCATTCCTAAGTTTGTATCTCTTAAATCTTCAACAACAAATGGCACAGGATTGATATGTAAACCTTCATACTCATCAGTCTTACCATATGCGGCTCTTCTATGATTTCTCATAACACGAAGCATATTTTTAGAGTTTTGTTGATATCCGGGGAAGGGGCCTTGTTCGGATGCGACTTCAGCCGAAGTTGCATAGGATATGCCAGTCATTAAAGCTGTTATGGCTGCACAATTTGCCCTTCCTTCTTCACTATCGTAGGCTACACCTTTAGACATTAGGTAGCCTCCCAAATTTGCATATCCAAGACCAAGTGTCCTGTATTCATAAGAGAGTTTCGCTATTTCTTTTGACGGAAATTGAGCCATCATAACTGAAATTTCCAATATTAATGTCCATATTCTTACAGCATGTTTGAACAAGTCAGTGTTTAAACATTTGTTCTCATCCATAAATGTCATTAGATTTAGAGATGCTAAGTTGCAGGCTGTATTGTCTAAGAACATATACTCCGAGCAAGGGTTTGAAGCTCTAATTTCCCCACTTTCTGGGCATGTGTGCCAATCATTAATTGTCGTATGGAATTGAATACCAGGATCAGCACAGGCCCAAGCAGAATATCCAACTTGATCCCAAAGGTCTCTTGCCTTTACTGTCTTACTTACTGAATTGTCAATTCTATTAATCAAGTTCCAATCTTTGTCTTCAATTACTGCATTTAAAAAATCGTCAGTAACTCGAACTGAATTATTTGAATTCTGACCAGAAACTGTCACATAAGCCTCTGAATCCCAATCTGTATTATAAGTTTCAAACTCAATGAATTTGTAGCCTTGTTTTGCAAAATGTATGATCCTTTGAATATAATTTTCAGGAACTTCATTTTTTCTTGCAGCAATAATTTCTCTTTTTAAAGCTGGGTTTTTTGTAGGTTCAAAACAACTTTCACCATCAGCTTCACAGTTGTGGCAAGCATTCATAATGCTTTTAAGATGTTTTGAACATATTTTTGATCCTGTAACAATAGATGCTACTTTTTGTTCTTCAGTAACTTTCCATTTAATAAACTCTTCAATATCAGGATGATCTATATCTACAACGACCATCTTAGCGGCTCTTCTAGTTGTGCCACCTGATTTAATTGCCCCCGCAGCTCTATCACCAATTTTAAGAAAACTCATTAGTCCAGATGATTTTCCTCCACCAGATAAGCCTTCAGAAGATCCCCTTAGGTTTGAGAAGTTTGTTCCAGTCCCAGATCCATACTTGAAGAGCCTCGCTTCACGCACCCACAAATCCATAATGCCGCCATCATTTACCAAATCATCATCTATGCTTTGAATAAAGCATGCATGAGGTTGAGGTCTCTCGTAAGAACTTGAGGATCTGGTTAGCTTTCCAGTTTCATGATCAACATAAAAATGACCTTGAGAAGGACCATCGATTCCATAGGCCCAGTTTAATCCTGTATTGAACCATTGAGGGCTGTTTGGTGCAACCATTTGATTAGCAAGCATATAACGGACTTCATCAAAAAAAGCTTTTGCATCGTCCTCTGAAGAAAAATAACCACCTTTCCATCCCCAATATGTCCATGCCCCTGCAAGTCTATCAAAAACTTGCTGTGAGCTTGTTTCGGACGAATAACTTACTTCTCCTTCACTGTCATCAGCAATTCTCGGAGCAAGCCATAATGGAATATTTTTCTCATCAGTTCGTTTTAGTTTTGAGGGAACACCAGCTTTTCTAAAATATTTTTGAGAGAGAATATCGCTTGCGACTTGACTCCATTGTTCTGGAACCTCAAAATTTTCTAATTTAAATACAAGAGACCCGTCAGGGTTTACTATTTCACTTGAAACCTTTTTAAAATTTATACTTTCGTATGGTGATTGATTAGCAGTTGTAAATTCTCTATTTATTTTCATTATTTTCCCTTCTAAAATATAGTCATTGCAACAGACGAGCTTAAAAAAAACCAATATCAATAATTTAATGGTCTCGACCGTAAATTGTGCCAGAATGCTAAATGAGTAACTTTCTAGATTAATGATAATTTATTATTTGAAAAATGAAGTCAACATATTGTGTAAAAAAAATTGAAAACCACTATATAAGGTATATAAAATGTTATCAAAATTAAAAAAGGTCAATATTTTCAGTGTTTTATCAACTCAAGATAATTCACTAATTGTTGAAAAAACTGTTAATTTTAAGCTTAATAATTCATAAATAGTCATGTTGAGAGAGATATTTACTTGGTGGAATGGACAGACCATAGGCACCAGAATTTGGTCTTATTTTAATGGAATTTTGGTTGGTACTGATGATCAGGGTAATAAATATTATAAAAATAAAAAAGATACTAAGAGGTGGGTTATTTACAGCAGTGTAGTTGAGTCAACGCTTGTTAACCCGGAATGGAACAATTGGCTTAGATACACTTCATTATCAGAACCATCTAAAATTGAAAAACATGAATGGGAGATAGATCATTTACCAAATTTAACTGGTACTAATGCTGCCTATGATCCAGAAAATAGTAAAAAGGAAAAGCAGTCAGTTGCTAAAAATGATGATTATAAAAAATGGAGTCCAAAAAATTAGAGTAATATTTAATATATTATTTTTGAGTTTATTATTGTTCTCTAATCTCTATGCCCAAAACATTGAAGATTTACCATTGATAAATTTAAATGAACTTGAACCCACTTATGAAGATGAAGTTTTAGATCAAAATATTGAAAATGATTTAAAGGATAAAGATTTTATTAAGAGTAAAAATAAAAATTTTGAAGAGTCGTTCGCTACCGTCAGTTTATTAAATAAAATTACAGCAGAAGTTAAAACCATAGATATTAAATTGAAAGAAAACTATCTTTATGAAGAATTAAAAATTTACGTGATCGATTGCTATAATAGCAAGCCATTAGAAAAAGCTGAAACAGCAGTATATTTGAATATTTACATCGAGAAAACGATGAAAAAAATATTTAACGGATGGATGATAAAATCTCTTCCATCAATATCATCAATGGAACATCCTATATATGATCTTTGGGTAGATGATTGCTATAAACTATAGCTTCTCAATATTATTTTCTAACCAATTTATAGCTACTCCTCCATTCTTAAACTCTGGAGAAGATAGTATTTTTTTATGAAGCTCAATGTTAGTATCTATCCCGTCAATAACAATTTCATTTAGAGACCTCAATGCTCGCTTGATAGCATGATTTCTTGTTCTACCAGTAGAGATTAACTTTGCCAATAAATTATCATAATAGTGCGGTACTTTATAACCAGAATAAATAAAGGTATCTAGTCTAATTCCGTTACCTGCGGGAGGATGATACATTTCTATTTTGCCAGCAGATGGCTTGAAATCTTTTGAGCTCTCTGCGTTTATTCTACATTCAATTGAATGTCCGAGAGGTTTAATATTTTCTTGATTTGTAAAAATTTTATCTCCATGAGCAACACATATTTGTTCTCTAACGAGATCCACTCTAGTTAACATTTCTGTAATAGGATGTTCTACCTGAAGCCTTGTATTCATTTCCATGAAATAAAATTCCTTGCCGTCAAATAAAAATTCGAGAGTGCCTAAGCCCAAATAACCCATTTTTTCCATTGCATCAACGCATGTCTTAAATAGTTTCTGTTTTTTTTTCTCATCTACATTAGGCGCAAGAGCTTCTTCGACAACTTTCTGATTACGTCTTTGTACAGAGCAGTCTCTTTCATGCAAATGAAGAAAATTACCATGAGTGTCGCATATTACCTGAACTTCAATATGTCGAGGTGAGTCAATAAATTTTTCAATGTATATTGAATCATTTCCAAAAAAAGAAAGTGCCTCCTGTTTAATAATTGGCAATGCATCCTTTAATTCTTTTTTAGAATTAACAATTTTCATTCCTCTGCCACCACCTCCAGCACTGGCCTTAAGTAAAACAGGGTATCCTATTTCATCGCTAGCTGTCAGCGCATCAGGCTCACTTTTGACTTCACCTTCTGAACCTGGAACTGTTGGCACGCCAAATTTTTTCATTATTTTTTTAGCCTCAATTTTATCGCCCATCATTTCAATATGAGAGAACTTTGGCCCAATAAAAGTTAGCTTATGATCCTCAAGCATCTTGGCAAATGAAGCATTTTCAGAGAGAAAACCATATCCTGGATGAACTGCTTGTGCCCCTGTAATTTCACATGCTGAAATTATGGCATGTGCATTTAAATAGCTTTTATTAACTGGGTTAGGCCCTATGCAAACACTCTCATCGGCAATTCTGACATGCATAGATTCAGTATCCGCTTCACTGTGAACAGCTACAGTTGAAATTCCAAGTTCTTGGCAGGCTCGATTTATTCTAACTGCAATTTCACCTCGGTTAGCAATAAGAACTTTGTCAAACATTATCCTATGAGCATTAATGGTTGGCCAAACTCTACCGCTTGCTCATTTTCAACTAAAACTTTGATTACTTTTCCTTGCAGTGAAGATTCTATAGGATTCATTGTTTTCATCGCTTCAACAATAAGAATTGTTTGACCTGATTTAACAGAATCACCAATATTTACAAATTTATTAGCACCTGGCTCTGGTTGGAGGTAAACAGTTCCAACCATTGGAGATTTGATTACTCTTGGATCGTTTTTGTAATCATCTTCACTTACTTGTATTTCTGAATTATTTTGAATTGGAATATCTTTATCAACAGGCTGTATGCGAGCGCCTTTCGCAACTGTTACTGAAAAATTGCCATCTGAATATGAAACTTCAGTTAAATTTAATTCTTCAAGAATTTTTGCTAAATCTTTTATTGGTTTTGGGTCTATATTTTTTTTAGACTTATCACTCATAAGTTTATCCTTTTATATTAATTTAACCATTCCTTCAACTGCGAGCACATAGCTATTTGGTCCAAACCCACAAATAACTCCGTGCACCCCTTTACTTATATATGAGTGATGTCTAAAGTCTTCTCTCCTAAATAAATTGGATAAATGAATTTCAATTTTTGGGATTTCTATTGTGTAAAGTGCATCCAATATTGCTACTGAGGTATGAGAAAAGCCACCTCCATTGATTATCAGTCCAGATGCAGTATTTTTTGATTTTTGTATGCAGTCTACAATATCACCTTCAGAATTAGATTGAAAAAAATTCACATCAATTTCTTTGTAGTTTTGAGCGATGTAATCCCTTACTGTCTTGTGAACTTCATCCAAAGTCATAGATCCATAAATTTCTGGCTCTCTTTCACCAAGCATATTTAAATTGGGCCCATCGACAAATTGTATAAACTTTTTACTCATCTTAATATTATACTTCTAATCATCATCTTTTTGAAACTTCTTTCTGTAAAATTTCAATTAAATCATTAGATCGATACCATTCTGGAGAATTTTCCTCAATCTGTTTTAATGCTTTAACCGCAAATTCATAAGATAATTCGCGTTCACCAATTAGAAAATATCGTTCAGCAGTAGCATAATTAGCCAGTGAAATTGATCCAGTTTGTGCGTATGCTCTAGACAATAGATACCATGTGTAGGCATTTTCTGAGTTGATAAGTAATGATTTTTTTAAATTTAAAATAGCTTCTGCTGATTTATTTGTTTCTTCGAAGGTTAACAAGTAATTACCCATCATCATGTAATATAAGTCATTTACTTTATCAATGTTATTAATTGCTGCTTCATGGTAAAAAGTAGCACTTTTATAGTCATTATTTGCAAAGTATATCTCGCCCAAAAGTTCATTGTAAAACGGATTGGATGGATGTTTATTTATCAGCCGTTTCATATTTTCGATTGATTTTTTGTGGTTACCTTGAAAATAGTTTGATACTGCAGTAGCGTACAAGTCTACGTCATTTGTTGAGTCATAGACAGCTTCTGTTTCATAATGTGGGTGGGTAAAACCATGCAATTTAGCTTTTAATAGCTCAAACTTTTTTTGAAATATTTTATCTGCATTGTAATCACAATCATTATAATTTTCTAAAGATGAATTGATCCATCCAATTCTATTTTGAACAAGTGGGTGAGTTGATCTATAATTATTTTCATCTAAGGCAAAAGATTCATTAACGTTCTCAATTTTTTTTAAGAATTCCATTAAAAATTTTCCATTTATTCCATTATTGCATAAGAGCTTTACGGCAGCTTGATCTGCAGAAGCTTCCTGAGTTCTTGAATAATAAGAAAAATTGTCACTTACACTTGCTTGCCCAACCATTACTCCCGCTACCCCAGCATCAGTTGCGCCAGCAATTATACCAATTATACCGAGTAAGTATATTGGCAATGCTTTATTAGATAGATTTGATATTTCAATTGATGTATTAAAAATATGTCCTCCTAAAATATGAGCTAGTTCGTGTGCAAGAACAGCGGCGTATTCTCTATAGTCATTTGCTGTCAAAATAAGTTCAGTATTTATAAAAATATTCTGACCTCCAGTTACAAATGCATTTACCTGATCACTTTTTACAAAATAAATTTTTAAGTCTTCTGACTCAAGATTATTAGATTTTAATAACATGGAGATAATATCATCAGTGAATTGCTCTAATTCAGTATCTCTAATAATTTCAAAGGCATTTGACTGAGAAAAAAGAAAATAAAATATTATAAAAAATTTAATTAAAAATTTACAACATTTCATTATTTTTGCCACCAGCCTGTTTTTTTGTTCTTAATCTCTTTAAGAGTGGCTTTCTGGCTTTTATTTTTTGTCTGAGAGGAGTTTGTCAATTGATCTTTTTCTGTCTTTTTGTCCTTTCCCTTTTTCTTTATTGTCTTTTTTTTGATCGATCTTTCATTGTTCTTTTTAGTCTTACTTTTTACGCTGGTTGCCTTGCTTTTATTTTTAGACTCGTCTGTTTCAAAAGTGATTTCTTCATTTTTAAATGAGTCATCTCCTAATAAAATGATTTTAACTTTTCTAGATGATTCAATATTATCTATTTCTTTTTGAAAATTTGTTAACATAAGATTTTTAATATAAGGACTTATTTTTAAACTCAATTTTTTTGTTTTCTTTTTATTTAATTCTTCATTGATCTGGTATAAAAATTTCTGAACTATTGAATTATGGCTAAGTTCAGTTTTCCATTCAATGAAGCTTTGCCTTAGACGTTGCCGTGACATTTCTAACAGTCCAAATTGACTTATCCTTGAGACTTGCGTTCTTGCCCGGTCTTTTTTGACAAGCTCTTTAATCTTACGTTCAACTTGACGATTGTTTCTCATTTCATACATATCAATGAAATCCACAACAATTAACCCTGAGAGATCACGTATTTTAATTTGCTTTGCTATTTCTATTGCTGCTTCTAAATTTGTCTTTAGGGCAGTCTTTTCAATGTTTCTCTCTTTTGTTGCTCCTCCTGAGTTTACATCAATAGCAACTAATGCTTCAGTTGGGTTAATTACTAAGTAACCTCCAGATTTAAGTTTTACCTCAGCATCGAACATCTTAATTATTTCTTTTTCGATCTTATGTTTAGTAAACAGCGGCTCTTTATTTTTATATAATTTTACAAATTTAGAGTTACCGGGTAAAACTTGAGACATATATTTTTTTGTTTCCTTGTAGGCATCATTACCTTGTACCAAAATTTCCTTCATTTCTTTTGAGTAGATATCCCTTACTATTCTTCTTAGTAAATTCCCTTCTTCGTGTATTAGTGCAGGGGCAATTGCTTTTTTTGTCTCATTTACTATTTGTGCCCACAATTTATTAAGAGTTGAATAATCTTTTTTAATCTCATTTTTTGTTCGATTTAATCCAGCAGTTCTAATAATTAAACCCATTTCAGCTGGTACTTTTAGCTCTTCAATTATTTTTTTTAATTTTTTTCTGTCATCAGATATAGAAATTTTTCTTGAAACTCCTTTAGTTTTTGTTGAGTTTGGCATTAAAACTGAATATTTTCCTGCAAGTGAAATGTACGAAGTTAAAGCAGCTCCTTTATTGCCCCTTTCTTCTTTAACAACCTGCACTAAGATAAGTTGACCTGTTTTTATTACTTCTTGAATTTTATACGAACGATAAAGTCTTCTTCTTAAGCTAGAGGTATTTTTTCGCTTAAAAGGTTTTTTTTCTATTTCATTATCTTTATTTTCTTCATTACTGCTTAAATCTAAATCATCTTTATTATTTATTTCAGCAATTTGGCTTCCAATAGAGTCAGTGTCGTTCTGAACATCTTTATTGTCGTCAGTGTCCTCTGAATTATGCTCTTCTTCTAATTCAGCTTCGGCTTGAATAAGAGCCTCTCTATCTGCTACGGGAATTTGAAAATAATTTGGATGTATTTCACCAAAAGCTAAGAAGCCATTTTTTTCAGACCCAATATCTACGAAAGCTGCCTGTAAAGAAGCCTCGATTCTTGAAACTTTACCTAAATAAATATTTCCCTTTAAATTCTTCTTAGAGATAGACTCAAATTCAAAATCTTCCAATTCATTATCAGATAATAATGCAAATTGAGTTTGAGTCTCATTCGAACCATCGATGAGTATTTTTTGTGACATTTAAGAAAACCTTTCAAAGTAATAACCACATTAAGTGGCTTAGAATATATGTATGTGAATATGTTTGTTATAATCATAATAATTATCTAACTATATGATTGTATTGTTATATTTAGAATTTACAAAAATCAATGATTTATTATTTTGTTTTTTTAAGCAAAAATTGAGTATTTTAAGTCAAATCAACGCCATATTTTTATTTAATTATTAAAAATTAATATGATCCGATCAATTAAATTATTTGCATACATAGGAATCATTCTTTTTTTTGTAATATTTGGAATAATTTTATATTTTATATTTCAATTGCCAGACGACTCAAGCTTGCAGAATTACAAACCAAATGTAATGAGCAGAATTCATGCGTCAAACGGTGATCTTGTAAAGGAATTTTCAAAAGAATACCGGATCTTTATACCAATAAAAGATATCCCTGATGATTTAAAGAATGCATTTATTTCTGCAGAAGATAAAAATTTTTATAGACATTACGGAGTTGACCCAGTTGGAATCATGCGTGCTTTGGTCAAAAATATTATAAATCTTTTTAATGAAAAAAGGCCGGAGGGCGCATCAACAATTACTCAACAGGTTGCCAAAAATTTTCTTTTATCTGATGAATTGAGCATAAATCGAAAAATTAAAGAAGGTCTTCTTGCGCTAAAAATTGAACAAACATTACCAAAAGAAAGAATTTTAGAACTCTATTTAAATCAAATTTATCTTGGATCTGGAACTTATGGTATTGCTGCAGCATCAAATAGATACTTTAAAAAATCTCTGAGCGAACTCGATATCCATGAAATGGCTTTTCTGGCGGCACTTCCTAAGGCACCTAGCAGATATAATCCTGAAAGAAATTATGTTATGGCATTTGAAAGAAGAAACTGGGTACTCGAAAGAATGTTTGTGAACGGGTATATTGATCAGTATGAATTAAATTCGTTAAAAAAAATCCCTATTAATACCTATTTAAAAGAAAATAACAGAGTCTTTGCAAATGATTATTATCTTGAGGAAATTAGAAAAAAAATAATTTTAATTTTTGGTGAAGATTATTTATATAATGGGGGATTGTCAGTCAGATCATCTTTGAATACTGAAATTCAAATTATTGCCGATAATGCTTTGAAGAAAGGGCTGCTTCAATATGATAAGAGGCATGGCTTTCGTGGACCAATAGCTAATGATGTAAGCAATAATTGGCACTTAAAATATATAAAAAATAATCCTCCTCATAATTTTTTAATTGCAAAAATCATTAAATTTAATGAAAAAAATAATAATGCTCAAGTTGAAGTTATTTTAAAAGAAGAAAAAATTCACGCAGAACTTGTTAACTTTAAATGGGCAAGAACCAGTCTCCCTGGCGGTTATTTAGGACCTAAAATTAACAAGGCAAGTGATATTCTACAATTGAACGATATTATTTACGTTTCAAGTGATAGTCAGCAAAGTTACAGCTTAGAGCAAATTCCAAAAATTAACGGAGGCATTATTATAATGGACCCTTATACAGGAAGAGTTTTTGCTTTATCGGGCGGATTTGATTTCAATAAATCTAATTTCAACAGAGTCATACAAGCCAAGCGACAACCTGGCTCATCATTTAAACCATTTGTTTATATGTCTGCTTTAGAAAATGGTTTACAGCCCAATAGTTTGATTTTGGACGCCCCCTTTGTTGTCGATCAGGGTTCAGACTTAGGTAAATGGAAACCTGAAAATTATGGTAAGAAATTTTATGGACCTTCTACTTTAAGGAAAGGAATAGAAAATTCTCGTAATTTAATGACGATAAGAATAGCTCAATATTTGGGAATGGAAAAGGTTGCAGAAATTGCAAACAGGACAGGGGTAATGGAGAATATGCCTAACGTTCTTTCGATGGCTCTTGGTGCAGGAGAAACTTCCCTTATTGATCTTACTGCGGCCTATGCTTCTTTTGTAAATGGAGGAAAGAAAGTAGAACCAAGTCTTATTGATAGAATTCAAGACAGAAGAGGTAAGAATATTTTTTTAGAAAATTTTGCAGCATGTACTAATTGTGACGAGCCGTATATTGAGGAAAATCCGATGCCAAAACTCGTTAATTCATCTGAAAGCATATTTGATGAAGCTAAATCCTATCAAATGGTCTCTATTTTAAAAGGAGCTGTTGATAGAGGTACTGGAAGAAAAACAAAAATTGATGGAATAGAAATAGCCGGTAAAACTGGGACAACAAATAATAATACAGATGCTTGGTTTATTGGATTTACCTCAGATTTAATTATCGGTGTATATGCAGGATTTGATAAACCTAAATCACTTGGCAAAAGAGAAACAGGATCATCAGTTGCCGTGCCAATTTTTCGTGATTTTGTAAAAAATTATTACCAAGAAAAGCCAATTTTACCTTTCACTATTCCTAATGGAATTGAGTTAATTAAAATCAATTATGATACAGGTGAAATAGCAAGCAATTTTAATAGCAGTGAAAGTGTCTATGAAGCATTCAGTAAAAGTGATAACCTTGTAAGTAGTGGTGAAATTCTTGTTGGTTCTGAGGGCTTCCAAATAATTGAGGTTGCAGATGAAGTTATGGAGGAGTATGTAATTTATTAGTTATGGAAAATGATTTTTTAAATTTATTAGCTAAAGCAAATAAAAAACTTGATTTTGTACGGAGTCATCTTTGACTTAGAAAATTTACAAAAGCAATTATTTAAATTAAAATCTCTAAGTGAAGAGGAAAATTTTTGGTTAGACAATGAAAAGGCCAAAAAAGTAATGGTCGAAATAAGTGAATTAGACCAAAACATAAAACTAATTTCTGATTTTGAAAAGAAAATAACTGAAGTTAAGGATTACTTTAATCTTGCGACTGAGGAAAGCGATCAATTGATGATCAGCGAGTGTTACAACACGCTAAAAGATCTTTTAAGCGACTTAGAGAAGTCTGAGTTTCAAATGCAATTTAACGGTGAGGCTGATTCGAATAGTTGTTATTTGGAAATACATGCTGGAGCCGGAGGAACTGAAAGTCAAGATTGGGCGCAAATGTTACAAAGAATGTACATGCGCTGGTCAGAAAGAAAAAAATTTCAATTCAAAATAGTGTATGAGTCATTTGGTGAAGAGGCAGGCATCAAATCATGTACAGTTTTAGTAGAGGGCAAATATGCATTCGGATATTTAAAAAAAGAGTCCGGTATCCATCGATTGGTAAGAATTTCACCATTTGACTCAAATTCAAGAAGGCACACTAGTTTTTCATCAGTATGGATATCACCGTATGTTGATGAAACTATTGAAATTAATCTTCAAGAAAAAGATATGAGAATAGATACTTTCAGGGCCTCAGGAGCAGGAGGTCAACATGTAAATACGACCGATAGCGCGATAAGAATAACACACATCCCAACAGGTATTGTTGTTCAATGTCAAAATGAAAGATCTCAACATAAAAATAAGGCAACAGCTATCAATCTTCTTAAATCAAAATTATATGAAATGGAAATGCAAAAAATTGAATCTGAAAAAAAAGCATCTGAGAATAAAAAATCTGATATAGGCTGGGGTAATCAAATAAGATCTTATGTTTTGCACCCATATAGGATGGTGAAGGACCTAAGAAGTGAATATGAAGACAGTGATCCAGATGCAGTCTTAGACGGTGATATTGATAAATTAATTTTCTCGAACATAAAATAAAGTATGAGTAAGAATATAAAAATATTTTTTTATATAACTATATCAATATCATTATTGATCTTTCTACTTATTTCATTTGTTTCAATCAAAGCTTCATTTGGAGGATTAAACCTTAATATCTTTGGAGAAAGAATATCAGATGAACTGAAACTAAAATATTCTTTTGATACAGATGTGGAAAATATTGTTCTTAAAAGATCCAGTGAAAAGGGGTTTTATTTAGAAATAGAAAAAATTCAATTTAGTGATGCAAATGGTTTGGTACTAGAGACAAGTTCAATTAGCTGGGACTTTAATTTATTTAATCTTATTACATTTTCGATAGATGAAAAAAATAAAATATCATCTGAAAAAATAAATATATCTAGTAATGATTTTCAAATATTCATCAATAACTTTAATATGGAATATGATGAGCTTGATAGAGTAGTTGTTACTTTCAAAAAAATTGATTTTAAGTCAAAGCATTATGCTCTCAATTTTGAGTCATTCGATAATAACATATTAATTCTTACAAATTCTATTCTTGAAATTTTTGACTCTAAGAGTTTAATGTCAGCAAATCTCTCAATAAATAAAGAAAAATTTCAAACAAATTTTGAATTTATTCCAGCTAATCAGCAAATAAATATTTTAAAATTTAGTGGAGACTATTTTTACATTAATGAAACAAGTTTTATACAATACAACACTAAGTACAAAAATATTAAAACTAAACTTGATATTAATTCAAAAAAAGATTCATTAATAAATATTCTTAATTTAAATAATGAAAGTCAAATATATCCATTTATAAATAGTTTTAAAGGCTGGCAATCTATTTTGCTTGAGACAAACTTTGATTATGAGGAAAGAAATATAATAAATTCTGCGATCAGAAATTTGTATCTTAATATATCTGGAATCTATGAATTAAATACATTAATGCCCAATGATAAATTTTATCAAAACTTCGGTGATGTAACAAAATACGATTTAGATTTTTATAATGATAAAGAGAAATATGTAATCGATATAAATCATTTTAAAAATGATCAATTAATTCTCAAAAAGGGTAGTTTTTTTAAGTTAAATTACGACCTAAACAATGCAAATATTAATATGGTAACTAGTATTCATAAAGATGCTGTAATAAACTATTTGCAAAATACTATTCTTTCACGTGAGACTAGAACTGATCGTGTAAGCAGTTTTCTTCAACAAAATTTAAATGAGAATAACGATATAACGCTTAATTTTAATATTGATCCGACTTCAAATAATATAATCGAAACTCTTAAAAATTTACATGTTGCTTCTTCCGGAGAATTAAACACAAACTTTATTTTTGATGATAATGAAAATCCTAATTTTATATCAGGTCCTGTAAATTATTATATTGAAATTGAAAATTTAGAAACTCCAAACCCCTTATTTAAGGGACTAATAAATTTATCAGATACAACAGCCTTTATTAGACAAATTAATTTTAACAAAAATAATGAGACAAGTTTGAAAATTCAATTTGAAGGCGATACAAATGCACTCAATGAAAGTTTAATAACATTTGACTCGCTCGATAGTGAAATTGATTTTAATGGTAAAGTAAAAATAACTAAAACTAATCATATTTTTTTAGAAGATTTTTCAATTAATAATAATTCAAATGTTAAGTTAAATCTCTCAGGAGATTTATCAGAGCGTATCTTAAATTTAAATATTGGCGGTGATATCATTGATCTGTCTGCAAATAAAGTTGAAACGAAGAAAAAAGAAAGAGTTTATTATTTAAAGAGGGAAAATTATTCGATAAATACTAGTGAAGTAATTTTTGCTGGAGCGGTAAGAGTAAATGATTTTAAGGCAGGAATTGAGAAAAAAGGCTCAACTTTATCTGTAAATAGCCGTGCGTCTTTTATGGGGCACGAACTAAATTATTCAAGGGAAAAAAACGATAACATTGATGTAAATATTATTGATTCAAGCGATATCACATATTTTGTAAACGATAACCACGCAGCAAAAAAACTGTTAAGTGATGGAGAATTTAAAATGACATCAATAAGAAATTTAAATACTCAAGAAGCTGATGTAAAAATAAACTTAAATGACTTTGTATTGATAAATACTCCAGCTTCACTCAAATTGTTATCTCTCCCTTCAATCTCAGGCCTTGTTAGCATTGCTGAAGGTGAGGAGGGAATTCGCTTTGGATACGGAGAAATTAATTATATCGAAACAGAAAATAAATTTAATGAAATTGAAGCTTTTGCTGTTAGCGATAGCTTGGGTCTTATTATGGAAGGAAATATCGATAGAAAAGAAAAGATTATTGAAATGAAAGGAGAAATAAGTCCAATGCATCTTGTAAACGCAATAATTCAAAAATTACCTATTTTGGGACCAATAATTGTAGGAGGCGAGGGAGAAGGTATGTTTTCAATTGATTTTTTAATGAAGGGATCTTCTGATGATCCAGAAGTGGAATCTAATCCGTTAACTATAATTAAGCCTAGAATAATAGAAAGAGCAATAGAAGCTATTGAAAATGGCTCAACTATCCAATCGTGACTTTAAAGTGTCTTTTCTTACCAACACTTATTACATTTTCAAATTGAGTAATTTGATCGTAGTCTAACAATTGAAGCTCATCTTCTACAATTTCCCCATTTAATTTTACGCCTTTCCCACGTATCAATTTCCTACTTTCAGATTTTGAGCTAGCGTATTTCATTTGAACGATCAGATCTGACAATAGAATACCTTTTTGAACATCTTTCTTACTTAAACTAAGAGTAGGCATATCTTTAGACATGCTTTTGTTTTCAAATATTTGTTTTGCTGCTTGTTCAGCTTTTATAGAGTTTTCACTCCCATGAAGCATAGCAGTTACCTCATTTGCAAGTATTATTTTTAAATCATTTATATTTTTTGATGAGTTTTGTTCATGACCTTCAATTTGTTCTTTGCTTAAATCTGTGAAAAGTTTCATAAAACGAATTACGTCTTTGTCATCTACATTTCTCCAAAACTGCCAATAATCATAGGCTGATAGAAGGTCATCATTAAGCCATATTGCTCCATCAGCTGTCTTACCCATTTTATCACCATTAGAATTAGTGAGAAGAGGGGTTGTGAGTCCGTAAACCTCTTTGCCATTTACTCTTCTTATAAGCTCCACACCATTTACAATATTTCCCCATTGATCAGAGCCTCCAATCTGTAAGGTGCACGAATTTCGATTATTAAGCTCATAGAAGTCATAAGCTTGAAATATCATATAATTAAACTCTACAAAACTGAGAGACTGTTCTCTTTCAAGACG
>CACCKE010000012.1 GCA_902546615.1 uncultured Pelagibacteraceae bacterium | reverse complement strand
TGAAGTTTCAGTTTGAAGCCATGGATCAATATTAAGAGCAAAATCCGGCCTAGGATCTTGAAAGATATCTTTCAGAAATGAATTTATAATTGCGGAAAAGAAAACTATTACAAGAAGTTTGCCAAAAACTTTTCGGTCATAACACCAATAAATAAATGGGATAAACATGAATAAAAAATCTCGATATCCCAACCATGTAAAAAATTCAAATATAGGAGTTAAATAGGGTGTTCGAATATTGACTACCCAACTAATGTCATTAAGTAAACTATAAATCATGAATATCTGTTGTATTTGTGGTTTTATTAATTATATATCAAAAAATCATTAATTAGATATTTAAATGAAAGCAATAGGATACAACTCATACGGAGATATTGATAATCTTGAAATTTTAGAGGTTGCTGAGCCAAGACCTAAAAGATCAGAAGTAATTGTAAAGATCGAGGCCGTATCGCTTAATCCAGTTGATATCAAAAAAATGCAAGGTGGGTTTAAGCCCATAACCAATCTGAATAAATTTCCTATATTCACTGCCTGTGATTTCAGTGGTGAAATTACTGAAATTGGAAGAGATGTAGGAGCTTTTAAAGTTGGTGATAAAGTATTTGGCATGACAGATATATTATTTAATGGAAGTGCCGCAGAAAAAATTAAAATTTCTCAAAAGTCAATTTCACTTGTACCGAAAAATATCAAGTTACACGAAGCGGCCGCTATTCCTCAAGTAGCAAATACATCGTTGCTAGCATTGAGAAATATTGCTTCAATTCGAAAGGGACACAAGATCTTAATTAATGGTGCATCCGGAGGAGTGGGTTCTTTTGCAATTCAAATGGCTAAAATATATGAAACAGAAATAACTGCGGTAACAAGTGATAGAAATTACGATTGGATTAAAAATGATTTTAATATAGATGACGTTGTTGATTATACAAAAGAAGATATTTTATCTTCATCAAAAAAATATGATATCGTTTTTGATGCAAACGGAAATCTATCTTTTCCTAAGGCATCAAAAATCTTAACGGCTAACGGAATATATGTGACTACAAAAAATAACATCTACAATAATATAGATGTAGCAAAACAATTGTTTCAAAGAAAAAAATCAAGAGTCGTATTATCTGGTAGAACATCAACTGCAAATTTAGATTTATTTAGAATGTGGATTGAAGACGGAAAGATTAAGCCCGTTATCGAAAAAATATTTTCTTTTGATCAATACCTTGATGCTTACAATCATCTCAAAAGTGGTCGCGCAAAAGGCAAAATACTTTTAACCTTTAATTAAAATATGTCTGACATTGAGGTTAAAAATATTATTAATCCTGTTCCCGCAACAGACGGTGCTGGAGTAAAATTAAAAAGAAGTATAGGCGTGAACCCAAATTATTTTGATCCTTTTTTAATGTTGGACGAATTTGGTTCTGAAGACAGCAAGGACTATATAGCTGGTTTTCCATCACATCCTCATAGAGGAATAGAGACAGTGACTTATATGCTGGCTGGAGAATTTGAGCATAAAGATAGTACTGGTGGAGAAGGAAGAATGACAGCAGGTGATGTGCAGTGGATGAAAACTGGCAGTGGAATTATTCACTCCGAAATGCCCGCTATGAAGGAGGGCAAGCTTCACGGTTTTCAGTTATGGATTAATATGCCTGCTAGCTTAAAAATGAGTAAGCCTGAATATCATTATATTGATGCCAACGAGATGAGTATGCATCACGATGAAGATAAAAAAGTTAAAGTAATTGCGGGAAAATTTGAGAACGCTGAAGGGCCGATTAAAAAGCATAATGTTGAGCCAATATTCTTTGATGTTGAACTTAAGCAAAATAAGCAGTTTAGTTTTTCAATACCCAAATCGCATAACAGTTTTGTTTACTTGGTTGATGGTAGAATAAAAATTGGTAACCTTTCTCATGATAACATTGAGGGATCTAAACTAGTATTGTTGACAAATGGCAATAATTTGAAAGTATCCGCTGAAACCAATGCTAAGTTTTTATTAATCGCAGGTGAACCAATTGGTGAAAGCATTGCTCGTGGCGGACCATTTGTAATGAATACCAAAAGTGAGATCATTCAAGCGATTAATGACTATAATAATGGAACATTTGTAAGATAAGGAAAAATATGAGTATTTATGACATTGAAGTAAAAGACATTGATATGAACTCTATCAAAATGGAAGAATTCAAGGGAAAAACTCTATTAATTGTAAACGTAGCTAGTGCTTGTGGTTTTACACCGCAATATACTGGCTTACAAAATCTCTATGATAAATATAAAGACAAAGGGTTAGAAATTTTAGCATTTCCCTGTAATCAATTTGGCGCCCAAGAAAAAGGGACGAATGAAGAAATAAAAGATTTTTGTGGCACAAAGTATAATGTGTCCTTTCGACTGTTTGATAAGATTGATGTTAATGGAGAAAATGCATCACCTCTTTTTGTTAAGCTTACTGAAGAAGCAGGCAGAGAGATACAGTGGAATTTTACAAAGTTTTTAATCAATAAAGAAGGTGAATTTGTTAGAGGTTTTGGTACACAAAAAAAACCTGAAGAGATTGAGGAACATATTCAAGCTATAATCTAAGATGTCTGACAAAATTAAAGAAATATTTGTTGAACCACAGACTTGCTATAAATTTACTGAAAAGGAAGTTGCAAACGATACACTGAATGAACTTTATAATCTTGTTAAGTGGGGGCCAACTTCGTTTAACTCTAGTCCAATGAGATTAAAGTTTCTTAAAAGCAGTACCTCAAAGGAAAAGCTATCAAAATTAGTGAGTGATGATAACATCAGCAAAGTTATCAACGCACCTGTATGCACAATCATTGGGATGGACATAGAATTTTGGCGTGATCTTCCCAAGAACTATTTACGTGAGGATGCTAAGCAATATTTTGAAAATGATACAACCAAGTCTGAAGTTACAGCTTTTAGAAACTCATCAATTCAAGGAGGTTACTTCATAAAGGCAGCAAATTCTCTTGGTTTATCAGTTGGACCAATGTCTGGC
Organism: uncultured Pelagibacteraceae bacterium; assembly: GCA_902546615.1. GTDB lineage: Bacteria > Pseudomonadota > Alphaproteobacteria > Pelagibacterales > AG-422-B15 > CACNXQ01. The sequence goes on along the minus strand of CACCKE010000012.1, from coordinate 23,823 downwards.
TTCTCAAATGATCTGGTTGATAAGGAATTTTTTAATGGCACTACAATTAAAAGCAATTTTCTATGTAATTTGGGATACGCTGCTGAGGGCGGTTTTTATGAGAGAGCGCCGAGGTATGACTTTTCTGATATTGCTGAAATTATTTAAGCGGCAATCAAATTTAGATAAGTATCTTCTAACCTATTGATATCTCTCGCTCTTATTAATTCATTTACTTCTTGTTTAAATTTTTTAGATCCTGGAACTCCAAAGCAAAGTGAAAGTAATGGACTAAGCAATTCATAGGTAGATACAGTTTCAATATTCATCTTAATATAATCAAAATACTTTTTCACGACATCGGACTTGTTAACTTGAATATTACTTTGACCATAAAAAATATGATCCACGTCTTTAATAAAAAAAGGGTTTGCCTGTACTGCTCGACCTACCATCACTCCATCTAAATATTTCAATTGTTCAATACAGTCATCAATATTTGTCAAACCTCCATTCATGATAAATTTAATATCAGGAAATTCTTTTTTGATATTGTAAACAAATTCATATTTAAGTTCAGGCAATGTACGATTTTTTTTTGGATCAAGACCTTTCAGAAAAGCTTTACGGGCATGAATAAAAATAACTTTCACATCACTCTCAAGAACTGTAGAAATGAAATTTCTAAAAAAATCATAAGAGTCAAATTCATCAACACCAATTCTACATTTTAATGAAACATCCATTGAAGTCTCTTCTCTCATTCCACTTAAGCAATCTCTAACTAGTACAGCTTCTTTCATCAAACACGCCCCCATTTTCCCTTGAGAAACTTTTTTAGAGGGGCAGCCAACATTTAAATTGATACCCTGATAATCAAACTTATTTGCTAAACTTGTTGAATATTTTAATAAGCCTATATCAGAACCACCAACTTGCAGGATGACAGGTTTTTCGATATTTTCTTTTCTAAGAAGTTTTTTGTAATCGCCTCTGTGTAAAGCTTGACTGGCTATCATTTCAGTAAATAAAACAGCTTCTTTTGAGATAAGACGGTACATGTACCTTGCGCTTGGAGTTGTTACTCCCATCATTGGTGCTACAGAAAAGCGATAGTCAACGTTCAAATTATTCATAATTTAGTTTTTGCCTAACAGTTATAAGTACTCCGCTACTCACAATACAGAGAATTCCAAAGCACACTATTATGTTTGGAATATCTCTAAAAAATAAGACGCTTATTAGCATATTACTGACGATTTCAAAATAGTGAAATGGAGCCAAAATGCTTGCTTCAGCATTTTGATAAGCTTTTATAAATATAAAATGCACCAGAATCACAACTAAACCAATTGAGCCCATCAAAATAATCTGACTAAAATTAGGATCACTGTCCCAATAAAAAGGAAGAAAGATAGTCATTATCAGTGCCCCAGGAATAGCGGTATAACACAGGCTTACCCATGGATCAGAAGTAAAGTTTACGCGGCGCGTGTAAACAAGATACATTGCATAAAAGAATCCTGAGAATAAGGCAAATAAAGAAAAATAATTAAACTCACTAAACCCTGGCTGTATTACTAAAATAGTTCCAAAAAAACCAAAAAATGTACAAAAGATCTTTAGTGAATTTAATTTTTCTCCCAAAATAAATGAAGACATGAATACCACGACAATGGGAGCAATGAGCATTATGCTTAATGCATTAGCAAGAGGAATTTGTGAAATTGATGCATAAAAGAATGCCGTTGCAAGAAATATAAAAGTACCTCTGATTAATTGATGCTTCGTTGATTGATTAACAAATTCTTTTTTTCCTTTTAAAAAATAAACAAGTGGCACTAAGAAAATAAAATGGCTGAAAAAACGTCCCCAAATTATTTCAAGTATACCAATGTCCTCGCTTAAGTATTTAGCAAGCGCATCATATAAAGGAGCTATTAATAATCCAAGGCATAACAAAGATATGCCTAAAATAACGTTCTGCTCTTTAAGCATGGTTTATTTATTTAGTTCACGCATGGCCTGATCAATTCCCTCAATTGTGAGAGGAAACATTCGATCAGAAAAAATCTGCTTTATAATGGAAGTTGATGCAATTCTATCCCAATATCGTTCAGGTATCGGATTAAGCCAAATCGCATTTTCGTATACGTTTAACATTCTAGTTAGCCAAGTTTCACCAGACTCTTCGTTCCAGAACTCTACACTTCCGCCAGGGTAGGTTATTTCATACGGGCTCATTTCAGCGTCTCCAACAAATATTACTTTATAATCAGATGGGTATGTGTGCAGAACGTCCCATGTTTTGATATTGTCATTGTATCTACGTTTATTATCTTTCCAAACCGCATCATACAAGCAATTGTGGTAGTAGAAATATTCCATGTGTTTAAATTCTGTTCTTGCTGCAGAAAATAGCTCCTCACAGATTTTAACATGCGCATCCATTGATCCACCAACATCAAAAAAAAGTAATACTTTGATTTTATTTCTTCGTTCAGGCATCATTTTAACGTCAATGTAACCTTTATGAGCAGTAGATTTAATTGTATTATCTAAATCTAACTCAGTTTCAGCTCCTTCACGCGCAAACTTTCTCAACCTTCTAAGAGCAATCTTTATATTTCTAGTACCAAGTTCTACGTCGCCATCTAAGTTGCTAAATTCTCTTTTATCCCAAACTTTAACTGCCTTTTTATTTTTTCCTTCTTTCTGACCAATTCTTATTCCTTCAGGGTTATAGCCGTATGCTCCAAATGGAGATGTTCCACCTGTTCCAATCCATTTGCTTCCACCTTGGTGCCTCTTTTTTTGCTCTTCCAACCTCTGTTTGAGCGTTTCCATTAACTTGTCCCAGCCACCCAAGGACTCAATCATCTTTTTTTCTTCATCAGTTAAATACTTTTGCCCCATCAATTTTAACCATTCTTCTGGTATTTCTTTTGTTGTTTCACCTTCAGGGTTCTCTAACCCTTTAAATGAATGGCCAAAAACTCGATCAAATTTATCTAAATATCTCTCATCTTTGACTAATGCTGAACGGCTTAGATAATAAAAGTCGTTAACATTGAATGAGTCAACAACACGCTTATTCATCGCTTCCATCAACATCAAGTATTCTTTTAATGATACGGGTAAGCTCGCTTGTTTGAGGTCAAAAAAGAAATTAATAAACATATAATATTATTTTATAGAGATTCTTACTCTACTCAACATTCTCGTTTTCTCTACGAGATATGAAAGCTAAACGCTCAAATAAATGAACATCTTGTTCATTCTTTAGCAAAGCCCCATGAAGAGGTGGTATTAGCTTTTTCGGATCCTTTTCTCTTAGGATTTTAGCATCTACATCATCCGTCATGAGCAACTTTAGCCAATCAATTAGTTCAGAGGTAGATGGCTTCTTTTTAATTCCTGGAACTTCTCTAATATCGTAAAAAATTTTAAATGCTTCTTGAATTAAATCTTTTTTTATATCTGGATAATGTACTTCAACAATCTCTTCCATCGTATTAGGATCAGGAAACTTAATATAATGAAAAAAGCACCTTCTAAGAAACGCATCTGGTAATTCCTTTTCATTATTTGATGTTATAATTACTATTGGCCTATTTTGCGCCTTAATTGTCTCACCAGTTTCGTAAACAAAAAATTCCATTTTATCTAGTTCTAGTAGCAGATCGTTGGGAAATTCGATATCAGCCTTGTCAATTTCATCAATTAGTAGGACTGGTCTTTTATCGCTCTCAAAAGCATTCCATAACTTACCTTTGCTAATATAATTTTTGATATCCTTAACTTTTTCATCTCCAAGCTGCGAATCACGCAATCTTGTAACAGCATCATATTCGTAGAGACCCTGTTGAGCTTTAGTTGTGGACTTAATATGCCAAGTAATTATTTCAGCATCCAGAGATTTTGCTACCTCATGAGCTAGCATTGTTTTACCAGTGCCTGGCTCACCTTTAACTATTATTGGTCTTTCAAGAGTAATAGCGGCATTTACTGCTACTTTAAGATCCTCTGTTGCAATATAGGAGCTGGTTCCTTCAAACTTCATATAATTAAGATTAATTTCAGAGAAACATATTATATTTCAGTGATTTATCAATCATAAAAATTGTAATGATCCGTTGACTTAAATAATAAAAACCACTAAAAGCACCCAACTGTTTTTAATCTTAATTCTCAAGGAGTAAATATGGTCAAACTTCCAAAAACCTACAAGCCAACAAAATCTGAAAAATTCATGAATGCAAAGCAAAAGGAATATTTTAGAATGAAGCTTAAAAATTGGAAGGATGAGATTTACAGAGAAAGTAGAGAAACAGTCGAGAATCTGCAAGACTCAATTGCTCCAGCCGACATGTCTGATAGAGCTACCCAAGAGTCAGAGAAATCCCTTGAGTTAAAGTCTCGAGATAGGCAACGTAAATTAATCGCCAAGATAGATGCTGCGCTTGCTAGGATAGAAAATGGAAGCTATGGCTATTGCGAAGTTACTGGAGAACCCATAAATATCGAAAGATTGGACGCTAGGCCAGTAACTACTCTTAGTATTGAAGCTCAAGAAATGCACGAGAGAGACGAAAAGCTTCATTCTGACGACTAAATAGTTATTAACAGCGAAAATCAGCCAATTTTAGATATGTATTTAAGTTAATCTAATTGAGTTATATCATTAGATATAGAATCACCTGTTGATAAAAACTATAAAATTTAAGAACATTAATTGAACAAATTATATTTTATCGTTATTTAACAATAGTTTATAAGGTATTGTAAAATGAGAACAAAATGTGTACAAATAGAACATATATTAAAACTAAGTTTGGAGAAAGCACATGACAAAAGCAAATTTAAAAGTGGTAGACGATAAAAAGATGGATAACTCAGAAAAGGCAAAAGCTTTAGACGTAGCAATGTCTCAAATTGAGCAAACTTACGGAAAAGGCTCAATTATGAAACTTGGCCAAAGGACCGTTATGGATGTTGAGGCCATTTCAACTGGATCGTTATCTTTAGATGTAGCTTTAGGCATAGGTGGACTGCCAAAAGGTAGAATAGTAGAAATTTATGGACCAGAGTCATCGGGTAAAACAACTCTTGCATTACATGTCATTGCCGAAGCGCAGAAAAAGGGTGAGAATTGTGCATTTATTGATGCTGAGCATGCATTGGATCCTGCTTACGCAAAAAAACTCGGCGTTAACATTGATGAACTTATCATTTCGCAGCCAGATACAGGTGAGCAAGCTCTTGAGATAACCGATTCACTTGTTAGATCGAAAGCAATATCAGTTCTAGTTGTCGACTCTGTTGCGGCATTAACCCCTAAAGCAGAAATTGAGGGTGAAATGGGAGATGCGCACATGGGTCTTCAAGCAAGATTAATGAGTCAAGCATTAAGAAAACTTACAGGCTCCGTTTCTAAATCTAATTGTATGGTAATATTCATCAACCAAATTAGAATGAAAATTGGTGTGATGTTTGGTAGCCCTGAAACAACAGCTGGTGGTAATGCTTTAAAGTTTTACTCATCATGCAGATTAGATATCAGAAGGATAGGAGCAATAAAAGATAAAGACGAAATTATTGGAAACCAAACAAGAGTAAAGGTTGTAAAAAATAAAGTTGCCCCGCCGTTCCGCGTAGTAGAATTTGACATAATGTACGGTGAAGGAATTTCAAAATTAGGTGAGCTTATAGATTTGGGTGTAAAAGTAGGCACCATTGAAAAGTCTGGGGCATGGTTTTCTTATAAAGGAAATAAGATTGGCCAAGGACGAGAAAACTCCAAGATCTTTTTAAAGGATAATCCTGCAGTAGCTAATGAAATTGAATCAATAATTAGAGGACAATCTGAGGAAATACCTGAGCAAATTGGAGAAAACGAAGAAGTCGAAGATACTCCAGAAGAATAAGAAATTCATATAAATTGATCATAGCAAAAAGGCGCTTGAAGCGTCTTTTTGCGTTTTAGTCATCTCGATGTTATACCTTAACTATGAAGATTAATAGTTTAAGGGACTCATTCATATCTTACTTTGTTAAAAATGGACATAAACATGTTCATTCAAGTCCCCTTGTGCCTCAAAATGATCCTACTCTAATGTTCGCTAATTCAGGAATGGTTCAATTTAAAAATGTATTCACAGGATTAGAGAAAACAGATTTCAACCGTGCCGTAACGGCTCAGAAATGCATTAGGGCAGGGGGAAAACACAATGATTTAGAAAATGTAGGCTATACTTTAAGGCATCACACTTTTTTTGAAATGTTGGGCAATTTCTCATTTGGAGATTATTTTAAAGATGATGCGATAGATTACGCATGGAGATTTATCACTTCTGAACTAGGAATAAATAAAGATAAGCTTTGTGTAACTATTTATCACGATGATGAGCAGGCTTACAATGCTTGGAAGAAGATTACTGGTTTCAGTGATGATAAAATAATAAGAATTTCTACAAAAGATAATTTCTGGTCAATGGGAGAAACAGGGCCATGCGGACCTTGCTCGGAAATATTTTATGATCATGGTGAAAATTATATTGGTAAACCACCTAGTGAAGCTGATGAAACGGGTGATCGATTTGTAGAAATATGGAATCTCGTTTTTATGCAGTATGAGCAAGTCGATTCAGAAAATCGTATTGATTTACCACGACCCTCAATAGATACAGGTATGGGCATTGAGAGAATAGCCGCAGTTATGCAAGGCACTAATGATAATTATCAAGTTGATAGTATATTAGAAATTATTAGTCATTCTAAAGAATTAACTAAAAATGATAACGAAAATTTAATATCAAGCCATAGAGTAATAGCTGATCATCTCAGATCTTCATGTTTTTTAATTGCTGACGGCGTCCTTCCATCCAATGAAGGCAGAGGTTATGTCTTAAGGAGAATCATGAGGAGGGCAATGAGACACGTACACATTTTGAATTACGATGATTTACTGATGTACAAACTTGCTCCAACACTAATTTCAAATATGAAAATGTCCTATCCTGAGCTTGAAAGAGCGGAGTCTTTAATCAATGAAACATTGAAATATGAAGAACAAAGGTTCAGAGATTTATTGTCCAGAGGAATTAAGCAACTTGATACAATGATCGATAATTTGAATGGAAAAACCATTCTGACTGGGCAGTCAGCTTTTAAGCTGTATGACACATATGGCTTCCCAATTGATTTAACGCAAGATATTTTGAGAAATAAGAAAATTGATGTCGATATTGATGATTTTAGGAAATGTTTGGAGGATCAAAAAGAAAAAGCAAGAAGCAATTGGTCTGGATCTGGTGGCACAGCTACAGATAAAATTTGGTTTGAGTTAAATAAAAGTTTACCCCCTACAGAGTTTTTAGGCTACACATCTGAAAAAACAGAAGGAAGTATTATTTCTATAATAAAAGAAGGTGTATTAGTTGATAATTTGCATAGCGGTGACAACGGATCGCTAATACTCAATCAAACGGTATTTTATGCTGAGTCTGGTGGACAAATTGGTGATACAGGAACAATACAAGCTGATAATTTTGAATTTGAAGTTTCAGACACACAAAAAAAAGGGGACCTATTTGTGCATCACGGAAAAGTAATTAGAGGAGATATCAATAAAGGTACAGGCGCACATTTGTCAATTAATTCTGCTAGAAGAAGCTCATGTAAGACTTATCATTCTGCGACACATATTTTACATCAAGCATTAAGAGAAGTTTTGGGAGATCATGTGACCCAGAAAGGCTCTTTAGTTTCGTTTGACAAATTAAGATTTGATTTTAGTCACCATAAATCTCTTTCAGAAAGTGAGATATTTAAAATAGAGCAGATTGCAAATACAGTTATTGAGGAAGGGTCAGATGTTGAAACTCAAATTATGACACCAGATGACGCTGTAAATGCTGGAGCACTTGCTCTATTCGGAGAGAAATATTCTGATGAGGTAAGAGTGTTAAAAATAGGAAAGATGAGAAATAAAACTTTCAGCATTGAATTATGTGGCGGCACACATGTTGAGAACACAAGTAAAATTGGGAAATTAAAAATAGTCAATGAATCTTCGGTTGCTTCAGGAGTTAGAAGGATAGAAGCTCTGCGCGGTGAAGACTTGAAAGTTTATCAATTGAATAAAGCTGCAGAGAATAAGAAAATAGAAGAAAAGAAATTAATTTCCGAAAAAGATAAATCAAAATCAAAAGAGAAAGTTAATAATTTAATCAAAGAAATTAATGATGAAATTTCAAATAATAAAAACACCATCATTATCTTTTGTGAAAATTCTAAAAGTTCTGCGTTAAGACCTGTAATTGATAATGCCAAAAGAAAATTCAAAAATGGTGGTATTATTGTTTTAGGTTCAAAAAAAGACAATAAAATTAGCTACTTAGTTGGTGTAACAGACAACCTCACAAAGGTCATTGGCGCAGATGATATTGCTTTGTACGCTTCTTCAGTTTCTAACGGAAAAGGAGGTGGGGGCAGAAAAGATTTTGCTCAGTCCGGTGGCGATTTAATTGATGAAACAGACCAAAAAAACAAAATACTGAAATTTATTACTGATAAGTTGGATTAAGCGCTTTATCTAAATTTCGCTCAATGATTTCAAGAAAATCTTCAGTACTGTGCCAATCTTGCTCATGGGGCATAAGGAGCGCTAAATCCTTTGTCATTGAGCCGCGTTCAACTGTTTTCACACAGACTTTCTCTAGAGTATCAGCAAACTTAATTAGTTCATCATTACCATCAAGTTTTCCTCTATACTTTAGACCTCTTGACCATGCAAAAATTGATGCAATTGGATTTGTTGATGTTTGTTTTCCTTCTTGATGAAGTCTATAGTGCCTCGTTACAGTTCCGTGAGCAGCTTCAGCCTCAATTGTTTTTCCATCAGGTGTCATCAACACGCTTGTCATTAATCCAAGAGAGCCAAAACCTTGAGCGACAGTATCTGATTGAACATCTCCATCATAATTCTTACATGCCCAAACAAATTTTCCATTCCATTTTAATGCAGATGCGACCATGTCATCAATTAATCTATGTTCATAATCAAGTTCCAAAGATTTGAATTGATCAGCAAATTCTTTATCATAAATTTCCTGAAATAAATCTTTAAATCGTCCATCATATTTTTTGAGAATAGTATTTTTTGTTGATAAATAGACTGGCCACTCTCTCATAAGAGCGTAATTCATACACGATCTAGCAAAATCACGTATGGATTCATCGGTATTGTACATTGCCATTGCAACGCCGCTAGATTGAAACTCATAAACCTCTTTTTCAATCGGTTCTTGGTTGGGGTCATCAGGTGTCCACTTAATACTTAATTTTCCTTTACCAGGAACTTTAAAATCTGTCGCTCTATATTGATCGCCAAATGCGTGTCGTCCTACTACAATTGGATCTGTCCAACCGGGTACTAGCCTTGGAACATTTTCGCAAACTATTGGCTCTCTAAAAACTGTACCACCAAGGATATTTCTTATTGTTCCGTTTGGGGAACGCCACATTTCTTTTAGCTTAAATTCCTTTACCCTATCTTCATCTGGTGTGATAGTTGCGCATTTAACTCCTACACCATATTTTTTTATTGCATTAGCTGAGTCTACTGTAACTTTATCATTAGTTTTATCTCTGTTCTCTACGCCTAGATCATAATAGTCTAGTTCTATATCAAGGTAGGGAAGTATTAATTTATCCTTGATGAATTGCCATATAATTCTTGTCATTTCATCACCATCAATTTCGACGAGTGGTGTTTTTACTTTAATTTTGCCCATTGTTTTCTAATAGTTTTGTGAGATCATCATAATTGTTGATTACTTTATATGCTTCTTTCATATTTTCGCTAGCAAAATCCTCATCTATTAGTCGATCTATAAGACTAAGAAGTTCATTCCAAAAATTATTTAGATTATAAATATAAATAGGTTTTCTATGCAGTCGAAGCTGTTTCCAAGAGTAAACTTCAAAGAATTCTTCTAAAGTTCCTAATCCTCCGGGAAAAATGATAAAACAGTCAGCTTGATTAAACATTTCCATTTTTCTTTGATGCATTGTTTTGACTATTTTAAGATTATTGAGACTTTTATTTTTCTTTTCTATATCAATTAAGTGTTCAGTAATCACACCATATACATCCCCTCCATTATCAAGTGCACTGTTAGCTAATATTCCCATCAAACCCATATTTCCACCGCCATAAATAAGTTTAATTTTATGTTTTGCTAAAAGAGATCCAACTTTCTCTGCTTCATTTTTATAAATACTGCTTACGTGATTTGAGGAACCACAGTAAATAGCTACAGACTTTATCAATCTATTAAGACCTTATCATTTAGAATTTTTGATTTATTATAAAATATATTACTTAGACTTTTAGGCAAAGCAAGTAGGGCCGGAGTAACAAATAATGTAGCAAATGATGCAAATCCGATGCCCCATATAAGTGACCAAGCAAGCAGAACAAAGAAATATGTTTCTTCACTTTTATATGCAATTGTTCTATCAAAAATATCTAAACTTATTTGAAGTGCGGATGGAAGCAATCCTGTGATTGTTGTAATAGTAGTTAAAAAAATTGGCCGAATTCTGTTTTTGCATGCAATTAAAATAGCATCATAGTTATTATTATCATTCTTGCTAAGTTCTTTACGATAACTATCAATTAAAATAATGTTATTATTAACTACAATTCCCATGCAAGCAACAATCCCAAGTCCTGAAAATACAATACTAAATTTTAATCCAAGTAATAGAGTTCCGAGTAAGATTCCTCCAATTGACAGAATTACAGAAAACAAAATTATAAAGGTATGATAAAAGCTATTAAACAGAGTGATCAATACAATAAAAATAGCAACCAAAGCACCTAAAAATGCAATTATCAAAAAACTCATTGAGCTAGCTGAGTCCTCTGCTTCACCCGCAAAATTTATAAATACATTTGAAGGCAAACTTAATTCATTTAACCAATTTGCTAGATCCTGTTTTACGGCTGATGCGTTTAATTCCTCCTTTATATTTGCGTCAATTACAAGGGTTCTCATTCCTTGTTGTTTTCCAATTGTAAAAATTTTTTCTCTTTTTTGTTTATCTACAAAGTTAGAAAGAGGAACCAGTCCTTGAGATGTAGAAATATTTGTTCGCTCAATTGAGGAGAATGTTTTTTCATCAGAGGGCAGATAAATTTTTACAGGTATTCTCTCCTCAGCATTATCTGGAATAATGTTACCTATTGTTAGACCTGAAGTAGCAATTTTAATACTGTCTCCGATGGTATTTTTTGATAGGTCATATTTTTTTGTTTCATTTGAATCAATATTATAAATCCACTCAATACCCGTAATTGGATTTTTGATATTTTGGTCAGTATAAGAGTCATCTTTCAGTAATTTTTGAAGCACAATTTCTGCAAATTGTCGAATTTTTGTAGAGTCTGATGACTGTACTTCAATAGTAAGATCTTTGGCCCATTGCGATCCACTATAATCATTTGCACTAACAGAAATATTTAAGCCTTGTATTACTGATAACCTTTCTTCAAGGTCCTTAATAACTAAATCAGTATCTGGTCTGTCTTTGAAATCAATTAAATCTACCCAAATATCCGCAACCATGTCAGTCGGATTATTATCAAATAACCATATCCTATCTCTGTAGATTGTATTTCCATAAAAATTTTTGATATGAGGATGTCCGACGATTACATCAATTGTTTCCTCTAAATAACCTTTAGACTCAGCCGGTGATAAATTTCCTTTCGCCAAAATCTCGATTTCAAGACTGTTTGCTTTATCTTCAGCAAAAAAAACATATTCAGTATTTGACTTTATTGTCCCATATACAATTGCCAAAAATATTAAGATACCAAAAAGAGAAACTTTTATAGGATTAAAAATTATGTAGTTAACGACCATACCATAATATGTATATAACAAACTATCGTAAGGATCTTTTTTGGTCGCCATTCCTGCAGTCTTCATTCCAAAAGATGACCCAAGTACAGGAATTATAATCATTGTAACAAAGAAAGAGCATAATAAAACTACTAGAACAGTTCTTGGTATTACTCGTATCCACACACCAAAAAAATCTGGCCAAAATGCTAATGGCAAGAACGCTAAAACAGTTGTGAGTGTTGACGCAAATATTGGATAAAACATATCATGTGCTGCATTAAGATAAGAAACAGATCTTCTAATTCCCTTTTCTTGTTCTCTTCTTGCATACTCTGTAATTACAATTGGACCATCAACAAGCAGACCCACAGATAACACAAGGCCCATTATGCTCATTAAATTATAGGACATGCCCATAAAATTAAGTATTGTTATTGATAGTAAGTAAGTTGTGGGTATTGAAATGCCAACGAGAAGTCCTACACGCCACCCAAGAATAGCTACTATAATAGTCATTACGATGATAACGGCAGTTATTACTGTATTCTCAGACGCTGAGATTCTATCATTGATGTCCTTAGATTCGTCGGCTATTAGAACAGCAGATGCAATAGGACTAATCGTTCCATCTAACTCTGCAAGTTTCTTCTTTATGCTCTCATAAAGCGTAATTGTGCTTGAATTTTCTTTTTTGTTTATTTGTAGTAAAATACCCGGGTTACCATTTATGTTGACGTAGTCCTTATTTTTATCAAATGTTTGTTTTACGTTTGCAATATCACTTAAATAGATTGTCTTATTTGTTGAGGATTTTATAGGTAACCTCCTAAGCTCTGTTGCTGATTTATATAAAGATTTGATTTTTACAGAGTAGTCTGAATTGTTATTTGTAATTTTACCTGCAGAGATAAGGTTGTTATACTTTCGAAAAGAATTGAGTACATCATTTATTCCTAGGCCGTATTTTTCCATGGCGGATGCATTGATATTTATGTCTATTATCTCTTCTTTCTTTCCCTTGAATTCAATATCTGTAACATCATATAACTTTTCAAATTCATCTTCATATTTTTCAGCCACTTTAACTAATTCTCGATAGCCCATGTCACCATGAATACCAACTAGTACAAATTGATAGTTTGATGATTTATGTTCAACTACTTCTCGAAGATCATAACCCTGAGGAAGCTCTTCGATATTGAGAATTTTATTTCTTACTTCTTTTGCAATATTTGGAATTTCAGTATTTAATTCAAAAGCAACAAGAAATGATACAAGTCCATCTTTCGTAATAGAAATAACTTCTTTAGAATCTTTCATCGTCATCATTTCTTTTTCAATTGGAGTTGTAATTAATCTTTCTACATCTGTTGAAGATGCTCCGTCATAATAAATTATTACTGATACCGATTTCAGGTTTACGTTAGGCCATTCATGTCTTGGAAAACTTGTATAAGATATGATACCAACTAAAAATATTCCTACCAAAATAGTGTTAATAGTCTTTTTTCTAAGAAAAATTGTATCAAGTATTTTTTTTAGCATTTATGCAAAGGATGGTTTTCTATACTTACTTATAATTTCTTTAATATGATCTGGTAGAACTAAAAGACAAGGAGTTAGTACTAATGTTAAAATTGCTGAAAAAGAAATGCCATAAATGATGCATTGCGCTAATGGAGCCCAAGATGTAGATGCGTTTGAATCATAGGCAATCTCTCTTGCTATTGGATCAATGGAATAGTTAAGCGCTAAAGGGATTAAGCCCAACATTGTTGTCAATGATGTCAGAAAGATAGGACGCAATCTTTGTGCGCATGCCTTAATTATTCTAGTTCTTACGTCTTCATTGGACTTCGAGGAAATAACATTAAAGCTATCAATGAGTATTATGTTGTTATTTACCACTATTCCTGCCAAAGATACAATTCCAATGCCAGTTAAAAGTGCACTAAACACTTGGTCAAATATAAGTAAGCCTAACATAACTCCAGCTGTACTTAGTACGACTGCACTTAAAATTATTGTCATCTGATAAAAATTATTAAATTGAGTAACTAGCAATGCAGCCATTAACATGATTGATATAATAAATGCCTGCGTAACAAAATTAAGGGAATTCACCTGTTCTTCGTTATCACCCCCAAATTCAATATCAATATTTGCCGGAATACTTTGGTCTTTGATCCATGTTTCAAATAGCTTTAATCTTGACTCAGGTGTAAATCCTGAAGACACATCTGCTTTAATTATTGTGACATGCTTTGAGTCAAATTTTCTTACATAATTTACTTTTTGTTGAGGTTTTTTTTCAACAAAATTTGAAATAGGAACCAAGCCAGACTCTGTATTTATTAAAATATTGTCAAGCTCATCAATATACCTCTCTTTTTTTGGATACCTTAAGACAATATCTAATTCTTCATCAATATCTTTTGGTCTATAAGAACCTATCGTAAGTCCGCTAGTAATAAGGCCAATAGAATTTCCAATAGTAGGTATATCAGCCCCAAATTTAGCTGCTTTAGGCTTATCAACAAAAAGTTCCCATTCAACTCCTGGAACAGGAAGAGTGCTTTCTAGGTTGACAATTCCATCTATTTCATCCAAGTAATTTTTTATTTCTTGAGCAACATTCATTGTGGAATCTCTACTTGGTCCAAGGACTCTTATTTCGATATCTTTACCAGTGGGAGGTCCACCTTCTTGTGCTTTGATTTCAGTTTTAATGCCTGGAATTTTATTCAATTCTTTTCTCATATTTTCAATTACAACTCTTCCGTTTTCCCTCTCTTTTCTGTCTGTAAATTCGAAGAAAAATGATGCGATCGTATCATCTGAACTGCTGCCACCAGTTCTAAAATTATTGAATCTTCCAGTTTGTAGAAATAAATTCTTTATTCCTTTTGTATTGTATACAATTTCCTCAACAGAGTCAGAGAGTTCATCAATTTGTTCAATTGTAAGATTACCACGAGCTTGTATTTTACCGTAGCCTGCAAATGGATCACTTTGAGATACTAAAACAACACCATTACCTACTGATGAATAAGTTGAAATAACTATAAACGAAAATGCAATAATCGATCCGCTGATTAGTAACGGTCTTTTAAGAACTATGCTTAAAAAATTTATATACTTACCAACAACCCCTTCAACTTTAGTAAGGTCATATGTATGTTCAGAACTAATTGATTGCACGGTTTTTTTGCTCATCTCCGATGCTTTTCCGAATATACTTCCGATGACAGGAACAATCATTAAGCTATAAATTAAAGCAACTGTTAATATAATAAATATCGTAATAGGGAGAACTCTCATGAATTGTCCACTTACTCCGGGCCAAAAAAATAGGGGTATAAAAACAGCTAATGTTGTCGCCGCTGATGCGGTAACGGGCCAGAACATTCTTTTTGCAGCATAGATAAAAGCAGTCTTTTTATCATATCCTTCCACCATCTTTCTGTCAGCTAATTCCACAACAACGATTGAGCCGTCAATTAACATTCCTAAGGCCACAAGCATTCCAAAAATTACCATGAAATTATAAGTAAACCCAAGAGCATATAAAATGAAAATTGCAATAATGATTGATACTGGAATACCGGAGCCAACTATTAAAGATGATCTAATTCCAAATGTAATCATAGCTACTATTAGAACAAACATCGTAGCCATTATAATATTTCCTTGAAGTGAATTAACTTGCTCAAGCATTGTATCCTTAGTGTTCAATACATAGCCAAGACGAATATCAGACGAAATCTTAGATTGATATTTTTCTACAATGTTTTCTACCTTATTAATTGTACTTATTAGGTTTGCCCCACGGGCTTTTTTAACTCCTAAGCAAATACTTTGATTTTGATTTATGCTTGCAAAAAAGGTTCGCTCTTTGAAATTTCTTTTCACTTCAGAAATATCTGATAATAATACAACACCGTTAGAAGAAGATCTTATTGGTATTGAATTGATCTCGCTTTCGTCTTCAAATAAGCCTGGTACATCCACCGAGAATTGTCCCTGTCCCGTTTCTATCTCACCTGCCATAACAGCTTGATTATTGTTGTTTATTGCTTTGATTATTTCATAGAGGGAAATACTATAGTTTTCAATTTGGTTACGATTAAGTATAGCTTCTAGTTGTTCATCTCTGTTTCCAATCAGATCTACCTCAAATATTTCAGGAAGAAGCTCTATTTCATTTTTAATATCTCGCATGATATTAAGAAGTTCTCTTTCTTGCGCAATATCTGATGAGATTGAAACAATAATTGATGGATCATCAGACAATGATACTTCTCTAACAATTGGTTCCTTAGCGTCATCAGGAAATTTAGATTTAGCTTCATTAACAGCATCTCTGACACTGTCTAAAGATTTTGACATTGTCTCAGCTGCTTCAAATTCTACGACTGCTGCAGCATAACCTTCGAAGCCAAAAGCTTGAAGCTTTTTTACACCTTCTATTGATCTTAATTCTTCCTCTAATGGACGGACTAGTAATCTCTCGGAGTCAGATGGTGACACGCCAGGAAGCCCAACTCCTGCATAGACAACGGGAATAGTAATGTCAGGCTCAGCTTCTACAGGAATATTAATCCGACCAAAAATACCAGCAACTATAAGAACTAACAGAAATGCAAGAGCCGTTCTTTTTCTATCTACAAAAAACTCAATCATTTAATAATTAATTTCTTGTCCTTCAATCACATATTCTTGACCAACTGTGATAATTTTAGTTTTTTTAGGCAAACCTTCCACCCATAGTCCTTCTGGAGTATCTTCAATAATTGAAATACTTTTAAACGAAGCCTTATTATCAACTGCGATTTTTACACCTAGTTCTCCACTATCATCTAGAGATAATAGATAAGAAGGAATTAAATGCGCAGAGGTTTCGCGAATAGGCACCTTTATTTCCGCTGTCAGTCCCTCCCTAATTTCACCATCTATATTAGAAATTTCAGCTTCCACTGCGTAAGTTCTTGTCATAGGTGAAGCACTCTTACTTACAAATTTAATTTGGCCATTCAAACTTTTGTCATTTAAAAGTTCGATCTCAACCTTTGAACCTTTTTTAATTTTATTTACCTCTTTTTCTGTTACCTCACCGATAACCTTCATTGGATCTAATTGAATAATTGTTACACAAGGCAAACTTGGTCCAATTAAAGATCCTATTTCGACATGCACTTCTTCAATGTACCCGTCAAAAGGAGCTAATATTTTTGTATTACTTAATTCATTTTGCGCCATCTCTACTTTAGCATCAGCACTTTTAAGTTTTGCCTCAGCCATTGCTAAATCATTCTCAGATCGATAACCATCAATTTTAAGCTTGTTTATCGCTTCATACTGCAGACTGGCTTGATTTTGAAGAGCAAGTGCCTCATCTAACATTGCCGATCTATTTTCTTCTTCCAAACTACAAACTAAATCACCTTTTTTGACAAACTCACCCTTAGATGATGTAGATATAACGTTCGAGGAAGTTTTTGGATTTAAATTAATTTTTTTATTAGCTTCGGTTTTTCCCCTGATTGTTAAATAAAATACCTTTTTTTTCGAGATTGTTTCCATTACTCTCACCGAAACAGTATTATTTGTCTCTACCGATACTTCATTACTCTCAACTAATTCAATATCATTATTACCACCCAAGACACCTGATAAAATCCAAATTAGAACAGCTGCAAGTATGTAAAAAGCTATCATATAGTTACTTAATAAAAATCTCATATTTGTACCTCGGTATTATTAATTAATTTTTTTCTTAAGCAGGTGCCTATTTTTTTCCATATAATTTAGTCCTGTTTCAATTAATGCTGATGCAAGGCCCCTAATAAATGAAACTGACTTTTCGTTTCTAATTGCGTCTAAATTTCCTGGAACAGGACCATCGTATTTGAATTGTTCAAGCTTTTGTCTCAAATATAAAACACGTTCGTTTAAAACAGTATTCATAGTTTCGTCTGGTATATATTTTGAAAATAATAAAAGAAGAAAAAATTCAGATTTAATTTGGTCTCCAAAATTTCCTGATCGAATATAAGAAGATGCATCACCAAGTAAATTATCTTTCATTAAGTCCATCCCCTTTTTAGTTATTGTATAGACTTTTTTGTCAGGTTTTTTACTTTGAGAATGTTGCTTACAGGATACATATTTATCTGCTTGTAAGTTATTTAAGGTTGGGTAGATAGTTCCGAAGCTTAAGCTATAAAAGTCTGATAATGGCCCTTCAAACATTTGTTTGATTTCATAGCCGGATCTTGGTCCAAGCGATAGAAGTCCTAAACAAAGTGTTTCTTTTTGCATATTAATTTATTCCTAGTGATGACAAATTTAGAATACCAGACATATACATCACTTGAGCTTTTGTGATTTCACGGTCCTTTTGCTCTTGGAAGTACTTGATTTCTGAATTAAGCAGACTTTGTCTAGCTGTTAACACATCAAGAACGCTTCTTTCTCCTACTTCTTCTTCTATAACAGTACCTTCATATGCAGTTTTATTAGCTAGAAAATTCAATTCAGCAGCTTCAACTGTTTCGTCAGTAATAAGATAGTTTTCCCAAATGTTCTCTGCCAGTGAGAGC
This sequence comes from uncultured Pelagibacteraceae bacterium, assembly GCA_902546615.1. Lineage (GTDB taxonomy): Bacteria > Pseudomonadota > Alphaproteobacteria > Pelagibacterales > AG-422-B15 > CACNXQ01. Next base: position 5,324 of record CACCKE010000012.1, on the reverse strand, counting down.
GTTTCATCTGTAGTTTTTTGTATAAGAATTATTTGACTGTTTTTCTGTTTTTTTGCTTTTCTTATATTAGACAGAGATTTTCCTGATGTAAAAATTGGCCATGTGACTGTTGCTTGCAATTCTTCATTTGTAAGTTCATCTATAGTTGCAGAATACTCTTCAAGTTCTGTTTTTGAGGCTGTAAGATTAATTTGTGGGTACAGGGCTGATCTAGCTACCCCAATATTTGCGTTGTAAACATCAAGCGTGGAGTTTACTATCCTTATTGTATAATTATTTGAAATAACTAATTCTCTATATTTTTCATATGTATCAGGGACCTCTGAATTAATTTCAGAAAATGTTAAATTGTTTGGTTTAGTTCCAACTAAATTGTGAAAGAAATTAATTGTGTTTTTTAAATTTATTTTTGCATCGAGAAGATTAATTTTTGAATTATTAAGAAAAGCATCTGATTGTGCAACATCAGTCTTAGAGGCTAATCCAACCTCAAACTCCTTGCTTGTTGCATTAAATCTCTCACTCACCGAATTAAAGTTATCCTTATTTGATTGAACTATCTTTTGTGCAAGTAATACATTGTAGTAGGCGTCTATTGTTTCTAAAATTATGTCTTGCGTAACTTTAGATTGGGTAAGATTCTGAATATGTAATTGTTCCTTTGTGGAGAGTGAACTATAAAATCGACTAAAGCCACTAAATACATTTTGTGTAAGAACAATAGATTTACTACTAGGTGATAACTCGTAACCACTTGTAGCACTTCCAGCCTGACTCTTAATGTCGGAGTAATCATTTTCAGATAAACTGCCACTTAGAGTTATTGTTGGAAAGTAGTCTGTTGTTGATTGAAGATAATCTTCTTTAGCCATATCAACATTTAAAGCTTCAATCTTGAGTGATAAATTATTAGATAGTGAATCATTGACTGCTTCCTTAAGACTCAAGGCTTGAACAGAGACATTTAACAATAAGAAAACCATTAAAATGTATATTATGTATTTCATATGTATCCTAAAAAGAGTGTATATATCAGAATGATATATATAATCAATTCCTATATCATTTTGATATAGTTTAAATCTTTAAGTTATCAATTAAGCTTTTTTCAGCTATAAATGATTGAAAAATAACAATTTTATGAAAATCAAGAATAAGTTCTTTTCAGATAAAAGTAAAAAATGGCTTAAAAGACATTTAGAGGATGAGTATGTAATCAAGTCCTCCCAAGATAATTTTAGATCTCGAGCGGCTTATAAATTAATAGAAATTATTGAAAAATATAAAATTCTTGATGGCTCAGAAAAAGCTTTAGATATTGGATCTGCTCCTGGCAGTTGGAGCGAAGTATTAAAATTTCGTGGAAAAAATCTTAAAAAGATAGTGGCGTTAGATCTGTTAAATATGAAACCCATAAGAAATGTAGATATATATGAAGTTGATTTCTTGTCTGATGAGTGTTCAGAAATATTAGCCAAATATGACAAATTTGATCTTATAGTATCTGATATATCACCAAATTTATCAGGTAATAAATCATCAGATTTTTTGCTTTCGCTTGAATTATTAGAGAATGTTGTAGATTTTGCACTAAAAGAATTGAATTTAGGCGGAAACATGGTTTCAAAATATTTTAGATCAGGTGATATTTCAGAAGTTATACTAACTTGTAAAAAACATTTTAAAAAAGTGACTTCCTTCAAGCCTAAGTCAAGCCGCAAAGAATCGAGTGAAATTTACTTGATTTGCCTTGAAAAAAAATCACCTATTGATTGACATAAATTAATAAATAATTTATTTCTCTGAGATGGAGCACTCCAGTATTAAAAAATCTCTCTCATTTGACGACGTTCTTATCAAACCTGCACGATCTTCTGTGCTTCCTTCAGATGTAAGCACTTTTACAAAAATTACTACTAATATCTCATTGGGTGTTCCTCTTTTATCTTCCGCAATGGATACAGTAACTGAATATAGGTTAGCTATTGCAATTGCCCAGTCTGGTGGAATGGGGATATTACATAAAAATATGTCCATAGATGAACAGTCACAAAATGTTTCAAAAGTAAAAAAATTTGAAACCGGAATGGTAATTGATCCATTAACTATACTGCCATCGGCAACGTTAGCTGACGCTCTTGAATTAATGAAAGTCAATGAGATTTCTGGCATACCTGTTGTTGATGTAGATGACAAATTATTAGGTATTCTAACAAATAGGGACGTGCGATTTGCAACCAACATGTCTCAAAAGATAAGTGAATTAATGACTAGTAAAAATTTAGTCACTGTCAAAGATGGAATTTCAACAGACGATGCCCAAAAATTACTACACAAGCATAGAATTGAAAAACTATTAGTTGTCGATGATAAGGGCAAATGTATTGGTTTAATTACTGTTAAAGACATAGAAAAAAGTCAGCTACATCCAAATGCTTCGAAAGATCAAAAAGGAAGGTTGATCGTTGGAGCAGCAATTGGAGTTGGTGAAGAAGCAATTCATAGAGCAGAACAACTAGTTGATGCTGGTGTAGATGTTCTTGTAATAGACACTGCACACGGTCATTCAGAAAAAGTTATCAGAACCTTAAAAGAAATAAAATCAAAATTCTCAACAGATGTGATTGTTGGAAATGTTGCTACAAACGAAGCCACCGAAGAGCTTATTGATCAAGGAGCTGATTGTGTGAAAGTTGGAATAGGCCCAGGATCAATTTGTACCACTAGAGTAGTAGCTGGAATTGGTGTGCCACAATTTTCAGCAATTTTAGATTGTGCTGAAACTGCAGCAAAAAAAAGAGTGCCAATAATTGCAGATGGTGGAATTAAATATTCTGGCGATATAGCAAAAGCCTTAGGCGCAGGAGCAAGCGGAGTTATGATCGGTTCACTCTTTGCTGGAACTGACGAGTCTCCTGGTGAGGTATATTTATTTAAGGGAAGAAGCTATAAATCATATAGAGGAATGGGGTCCCTTGGGGCAATGGCTAGGGGTTCTGCAGATAGGTATTTTCAAGAAGAAATTACTGAGAGCAATAAGCATGTTCCAGAGGGAATCGAAGGAAGAGTTCCCTACAAAGGACCTATATCGCCTATCATATACCAGCTTGTTGGAGGCCTAAAAGCATCAATGGGATACACTGGTTCAAAAGATATAGTAGAATTTAAAAAGAATGTTAAGTTCTTAGAAATTACTGGAGCAGGTCTAAAAGAAAGCCATGTGCATGATGTTGATATCACAAGAGAATCGCCAAATTATCCGACAAACATATAAACGTTTAATGAAAATACTATTGGTAACAATCATTTGTATTTTGCCAACAAGTATATTTGTTTTTATGCATCAGCACTAAATGTATTCAATGAAGAAAATTTTGAAATAGCAATAAAGTATTTGGAAAAAGATATTGTTTTTAATCCAAAATCATCTGAGTCTTATATTTTATTAGGCAAATCATATGAAGGCTTAGACGATCAGAATAATGCTCTTAAATATTATGAAATTGCCTTTACGCTTATTCCACATAATCTTGAGATAAATTATTTGTTAGGTAAAGTATCTTATGAACTTGGATTAATTGAGCAATACGCTGAGCAGATATCTAATCTTGAAATATTATGTGAAACTTCATGTAAGGAAATTGTCAAATTAAAAGATTTGGCAGAATAAATAGAATGATATTTATTGTTGATTTTGGATCTCAAGTAACACAGTTAATAGCAAGAAGAGTTAGAGAAGCTGGAGTGTATTGTGAAATCGTGTCGAGCAAATCACTCTATAAGCAAATACTTAATAGAGGTTGTTTAGGCATAGTTTTCTCTGGGGGTCCAGCAAGTGTTCATAAGTCAAATACTCCAAAAATTGATAAAAGAATATTCAAATTAAATATTCCAATATTAGGAATTTGCTATGGTATGCAATTACTATGTTACCAACTTGGTGGGAAAGTTAAGATTTCAAAAAAAAGAGAATTTGGTAAAACTGTTATAAAGCCATCAAAAAAAAGTGTTTTATTCTCGGGATTTAGAAAAGGAATGAGCTCGAATTATGTCTGGATGAGCCATGGTGATAAGGTTATTAGTCTGCCAAGAGATTTTAGAAGCATTGCATCAAGTTCGAATACTAAGTTTGCAGCAGTTGAAAATAAAAAAAAATCTTATTATGGTTTACAGTTTCATCCAGAAGTAGTCCATACACCCAATGGTCATAAGATAATCGAAAATTTTATATTTAAAATTTGTAAGGTTAAAAGAAACTGGAGTATGAAAAATCATTTGAGAAATCAGATTGCTGAGATTAAAAAGTCAGTTCATAAGGATCAGGTAATTTGTGGATTGTCGGGTGGGGTGGATAGTACGGTTACAGCGGCCATTATCTCAAAAGCCATAAATAAGCAACTAACATGTATTTATGTTGATACAGGTTTAATGAGACTAAATGAAACAAAAGAGGTAGTAAAAATGTTTAAAAAACATTTTAAATCTCGATTAATAGTCAAAGACTCAAGAAATACATTTATAAAAGCCCTAAAGGGTGCCACAGATCCAGAAAAAAAGAGAAAAATAATAGGTAATCTTTTTATTAAAATATTTAACCAAGAGGCAAACAAAATAAAACGTGCCAAATATTTAGCTCAAGGAACTATTTATCCTGATGTAATCGAAAGTCAGAGCTTTCATGGCGGTCCCACATCAGTTATTAAATCTCATCATAATGTCGGCGGTTTACCAAAAAGAATGAAACTTAAACTTGTTGAACCTTTAAGAGAACTTTTTAAGGATGAAGTTAGAAAATTGGGACTGGAGATGAGACTTCCAAAAAAATTCATTAACAGACATCCATTTCCAGGCCCCGGATTGGGAATAAGAATATTAGGTGAGGTAACAGCAGATAGAGTAAAGATTTTACAAGAAGCCGATAATATATATATCGAAGAAATTAAAGAAGCAGGTTTATACGATAAAATTTGGCAAGCATTTGCAGTCTTGATGCCAATTAAAACTGTTGGTGTAATGGGTGATCATAGATCATATGAACAAGTCTGCGGATTAAGAGCCGTTACGTCTGTTGATGGAATGACTGCAGATTTTTATCCTTTTAAGGGTGAATTTTTGAGTAAAGTTTCAACAAGAATAATTAATGAGGTTAAGGGCATAAATAGAGTGGTATACGATACTACTTCAAAACCACCCGGAACTATTGAGTGGGAATAACAAAATATAAAATTAATGAAAGGACCAAAGATGATTAACACTTTAGATCATCTAATCGTAGCAGTTAATAATCTGGAAGAAGCAGAACAAAACTACCAAAAAATATTAGG
>CACCKE010000011.1 GCA_902546615.1 uncultured Pelagibacteraceae bacterium | reverse complement strand
AAGATTTACCATTACTAAACGAATATTATGAAAGTAACTTCTTCAATCCAAATTAGATGCCTAAACTATATTGCTCTTGTTCAGTCAAATTAAGACATAAGTATAATAATTATTACTCATATCTTAGTCGATGAATGGCTACGATTGGTTGCGGGGGTAGGATTTGAACCTACGACCTTCAGGTTATGAGCCTGACGAGCTACCAGACTGCTCCACCCCGCGTCACTTCTGTGTCAACCCATAAAGCAATTATGGTTAAATCCAATCTGGCCGAGAAACGATTGTGAAGCAAATTATCTTTTCAAAAGTCATAATTTCAGACATTTTATATGTAAAAAAGAATTTCAAAACAAATCCTTATAACATTAGCTCCATCTTTCAATCGACTATGAATGGCAAAGTCGATTTAACTTAAACCAATAAGAAAAAGAGTCAAATTGTTTCCTTTAATACTTTTCCTGTTAAACGTTCAGAACTTAATCTAACTTGAATTGAAGCAACTACTTTTTTCAAATTTAATCTAATATCTCCAATTCTTGAAATACACACTCTGCTATAATTTTACTAGTAATACTATTATAATGACTTCCAGGTGCTAATTGATTTCGAATATCTTTTTTCATTATATTATATTTTTCGTACTCCTTTATTAGACATTCATCTTTAATTATTATTAGAAAATTTGCTAGAGCTTGATTTTTCTTTAAACTTTTTGAAATACTGCCTTCTTCTAACTTTCCAAAATCACGAATAATAGGCAAAGGTAGAATAAAACATTGAATATCCAAATTTTTACAATCACTAATGAAATTTTCTAAAATTTTTTCATTTAAAGTTATTGTTGCATCTCTATAGGAGGGTAAAATTTCGGCAAAATTCTGTAAAAAATTATTTAAATTAAAAACTTCAAAAAATTTATATGTTGGGTGAAAATGTAAATAGGCACCGTAACTTATTTGTCTTTTAATAAGTTTATTAACTAAAGCAAATATTTCAATACTATATGGAAATTTAGGTTTATCTGACATGGACCAGAGGTCCCCATTTGGAAGAAATAAGTCATTTGAAAAAATTTTATTAAAAAACTCCTTATTTTCCAATTTTTGAAAATCTTCATAAGAATTGACAGGTAAGTCACTTAAAGAGAGTTGTCTTTTTTTGTCAATTTCAAACTTCTTTTTTGATAAATATAAATTGATTCCTTCACCGCTTTGTAATGAATACATTTTAGTTCTTGCTCTTCTATAATCGCCCTCAATGAAAGTCATTATCGCATTTAAATTATCAGGATTTTTATCTTTAAATCTTAAATACGCTTGATCGATTCCAAAACCAGGAATGCCATAATTAAAGATGCTGCATTCCATTAGTTCAGCTAATTGATTAGTCCATGCATTTTCATTACTGAGATCTGCGTCATAAGCAAAAGAATCTCCATAAATGGCAAAACAGCTTTCATTTTTAAATTTTTCATTTGCAGGGCTTCTTCGAGCAAAATTCTTTGATAAATTCAATTTTTCAAAATTTTTAGTTGGCCAACCCGTACTTTCATTTCTCTGTATTAAATATTTTTCAAAATCTTGTTCATTACGAATGTTATTAAATTGGTGTTTGTGAAAAAAATGTCTATCTAATAATGTAGTATTATTTACTAAAGCAAAGCTCAAAATCTCAATTATAGACAATAAAATAATTATAATTGAAAAATTGAAAACTAAGATTTTAATTTTACTCATTCAAAATGGTAATTTTAATCGACCCCAAAAATATCTCTGGTATATACTTTTTCTATACAATCATTTAGATCTGGAGAATGTCTATTACAGATAATAAGATCTGACACTTTTTTAAATTCGTTTAAATCTTTAATTACTTTTGAATTAAAAAATAGTTTTTCTTTCAAATATGGCTCAAAAACTACAATATTTATTCCCTTCGCTTTTATTCGTTTCATAATACCTTGAACAGCGCTCTCTCTAAAGTTATCTGAGCCTTCTTTCATTACTAATCTAAATACACCCACTGTTTTAGGTTTTTTTTGGATAATTCTATCTGAAATAAAATCTTTTCTAGTTTTATTGGTCTCCACTATTGCCTCAATCAATTTATTTGGAATATTTTCATAATTTTTTAAAAGTTGCTGAGTATCTTTTGGTAAACAATAACCACCATAACCAAATGAGGGGTTATTATAATAATCACCTATTCGATTATCATGACAAATGCCTCTTATTACATTGCTAGTATCTAAGCCAAAAGATTCACAGTAGCTGTCTAACTCATTAAAAAAAGAGATTCGCATTGCCAAGTAAGTATTAGCAAAGAGTTTAACTGCTTCAGCTTCAGACGATTCCATAAATTCTACAGGAATATTCTTTTTACTGCTTCCAGATATTTGTAGCAGTATTTCTGAAAATTTCTTTGCATTGCTACTGCTGCTTCCAATAACTATTCTGGATGGATTTAAATTATCCTCTAGAGCATTACCTTCTCTGAGAAATTCTGGTGAAAAAAATATATCATTGTTAGGAAATTTGATGTTTAAAGAATTGCAAAACCCAACTGGTATTGTAGATCTAATTACAATAGCAGAACTTGTCTCTGATTTTACGATATCTTCTAAGACTGAATATATAGAGTCGAGATTAAATTGATTGGTCACTTCATCGTAATTAGTTGGAGTACAGATTATGATGAAACTAGCCTCTTTGTATGCATTTACAAAGTTCTTTGTGGCTTTTAAATTTAAATTTTTGTCATTATAAAAATTTTGAATTTGTGGTTCATTAATTGGTGCAACTCTATTATTGATACGATCTATTTTTTCTTGATCAACATCAATCGCAGTAACCTCGTACTTTTCGGACATTAATGTAGCAAGACTTAGGCCAACATAGCCACATCCAACAACCACAATTTTCATAAATAGACTTTAATTTGTATATAATTTTTGTAAAGTGACAATCATTTCACGCTTAGTAGACCTGGCAATGTCCTACTCTCCCATGCCTTAAGACAAAGTACCATCGGCGCTGGAGCCCTTAACGTTCGAGTTCGAAATGGGATCGTGTGTTACCTCTCCGCTAAAACCACCAGGTCAACAAAACGTGAAATCAATACTAATTAAATTTAATAATTCTTTCTTAGTGTCGCTTGATAAGTATAAGTTTATTTCTAGTACATAGAAAATCAAGCCGATCGAGTTATTAGTATCAGTTAGCTTCATGCATTACTGCACTTCCACACCTGACCTATCAACGTGGTGGTCTACCACGACTCTCATGGAAGAATTAGTTTCGAGGGAGGCTTCCCGCTTAGATGCTTTCAGCGGTTATCCCGTCCGTACTTGGCTACCCAGCGATGCCGATGGCACGACAACTGGTACACCATTGGTACGTTCACTCCGGTCCTCTCGTACTAGGAGTAACTCCTCTCAATTCTTCAACACCCACGGCAGATAGGGACCGAACTGTCTCACGACGTTCTAAACCCAGCTCGCGTACCACTTTAATCGGCGAACAGCCGAACCCTTGGGACCTGCTCCAGCCCCAGGATGTGATGAGCCGACATCGAGGTGCCAAACACCGCCGTCGATATGAACTCTTGGGCGGTATCAGCCTGTTATCCCCGGCGTACCTTTTATCCGTTGAGCGATGGCCCTTCCACTCAGAACCACCGGATCACTATGACCGTCTTTCGACTCTGCTCGACTTGTCAGTCTTGCAGTCAGGCAGGCTTATGCCATTGCACTCAACAGCTGATTTCCGACCAGCTTGAGCCTACCTTCGCACGCCTCCGTTACTTTTTGGGAGGCGACCGCCCCAGTCAAACTACCCACCATACACTGTCTTGGATCCAGATAATGGACCTCAGTTAGATATCAAAAATTACAAGAGTGGTATTTCAAGGACGACTCCATGAAGGCTGGCGCCTTCACTTCAATGTCTACCACCTATCCTACACATGTAATTTCTAATACCAATGTAAAGCTATAGTAAAGGTGCACGGGGTCTTTCCGTCTAACCGCGGGTACTCCGCATCTTCACGGAGAATTCAATTTCGCTGAGTCTACGCTGGAGACAGCGGGGAAATCATTACGCCATTCGTGCAGGTCGGAACTTACCCGACAAGGAATTTCGCTACCTTAGGACCGTTATAGTTACGGCCGCCGTTCACCGGGACTTCAGGTCGTAGCTTACACCACTCACTTTAATCTTCCGGCACCGGGCAGGCGTCAGACCCTATACTTCGCCTTGCGGCTTTGCAGAGTCCTGTGTTTTTAATAAACAGTTGCTACCCCCATTTCTGTGCCACCCACATCTGGTTGCCCAAACATAGGTCCTCCTTCTTCCGAAGTTACAGAGGCAATTTGCCGAGTTCCTTCAGCATAGTTCTCTCAAGCGCCTTGGTATCCTCTACCTATCCACCTGTGTCGGTTTCGGGTACGGTCTATGATGAGGCTATTTCCTGGAACAACTTCACTGCCTATCCAATCCATATAAGGATAGACAATTTACGTCATCCGTCACATCTCATCTGGTCAAGGAATATTAACCTTGTTCCCATCGACTACGACTTTCGTCCTCGCCTTAGGAGCCGACTCAACCTGCGCGGATTAGCCTTGCGCAGGAACCCTTGGATTTTCGGCGACAGAGTTTCTCACTCTGTTTGTCGCTACTCATGTCAGCATTCTCACTTCCGATATCTCCAGGAGCTCTCACGAGTCTCCCTTCAACAACGTACGGAACGCTCCGCTACCACACAATAAATTGTGTCCAAAGCTTCGGTGTATTGTTTAGCCCCGTTACATCTTCGGCGCCGGATAACTTATTTAGACCAGTGAGCTGTTACGCTTTCTTTAAAGGATGGCTGCTTCTAAGCCAACCTCCTGGCTGTTTTGGTCGTCCGACATCCTTTCCCACTTAACAATAACTTGGGGACCTTAGCTGTTGGTCTGGACTGTTTTCCTTTTGACTACGGACCTTAGCACCCGTAGTCTGTCTGCCATATAGTACTCATCGGTATTTGGAGTTTGGTTGGACTTAGTAAGGATCTCTCCCCCCTTGCCCATCCAGTGCTCTACCCCCGATGGTATTCATATGACGCACTACCTAAATAGTTTTCGCGGAGAACCAGCTATATCCGAGTTTGATTGGCCTTTCACCCCTAACCACAAGTCATCCAAAGACTTTTCAACGTCAACTGGTTCGGTCCTCCAATAAGTGTTACCTTATCTTCAACCTGCTCATGGCTAGATCACTCGGTTTCGGGTTTAATCCAAAGTACTGTCGCCCTATTAAGACTCGCTTTCGCTGCGCCTACACCTTATGGCTTAAGCTTGCACTTTAAACTAACTCGCTGACCCATTATACAAAAGGTACGCCGTCACCCTTACGGGCTTCGACAGCTTGTAAGCATTCAATTTCAGGATCTATTTCACTCCCCTCGTCGGGGTTCTTTTCACCTTTCCCTCACGGTACTAGTTCACTATCGGTCACACAAGAGTACTTAGGCTTGGAGGGTGGTCCCCCCATATTCAGACAAGATTTCACGTGTCCCGTCTTACTCGAGAACATTAACTGTCATTACCCATACAAGACTATCACTTTCTATGGTTTACCTTTCCAGGTAATTCTGGTTGTACAATTAATGCTACTGGCCTGGTCCGCTTTCGCTCGCCACTACTTACGGAGTATCGGTTGATATCCTTTCCTCCAGTTACTTAGATGTTTCAGTTCACTGGGTTCGCTTTACTAACCTATGTATTCAGTTAGCAATAACTCAAAAGAGTTGGGTTGTCCCATTCGGAAATCTTCGGATCAAAGTGTGTTCGTCACTCCCCGAAGCTTATCGCAACGTACTACGTCCTTCATCGCCTTTGTGTGCCAAGGCATCCATCAAATGCTCTTAAACGCTTGATTATTCTATGTACAAAAAACAAACTTGTTATTTTTTGTGACACTTAGATTTGAATTCTCAATAAAATTTTAATTTAGTATTGATGTCACTTCACGATGTAAATGGAAAAGCTTAAAACTTGGTGGAGCTGACCGGGATCGAACCGGTGACCCCCTGCTTGCAAAGCAGGTGCTCTCCCAGCTGAGCTACAGCCCCAAGAGATACCACGTCATGGTGGGCCTGGGTAGACTCGAACTACCGACCTCACCCTTATCAGGGGTGCGCTCTAACCAGACTGAGCTACAAGCCCAAACGTAAGGCTTTATAGTTTTAAACAATGAAAGAGAAACGAGGACGGTAAGCCACATATAATTACTAAGTTAAATATTTTTTAAATTCAAATGAACTCAAAAAATTACTCTTAGAAAGGAGGTGATCCAACCGCAGGTTCCCCTACGGTTACCTTGTTACGACTTCACCCCAGTCGCTAATCTTACCGTGGTTGGCTGCCTCCTTACGGTTAGCAAACCAGCTTCAGGTAAAACCAACTCCCATGGTGTGACGGGCGGTGTGTACAAGACCCGGGAACGTATTCACCGTAGCGCGCTGATCTACGATTACTAGCGATTCCAACTTCATGCACTCGAGTTGCAGAGTGCAATCCGAACTGAGGTAACTTTTTGAGATTTGCTCCAGATCGCTCCTTCGCTGCCCTTTGTAGTTACCATTGTATCACGTGTGTAGCCCGGCCCGTAAGGGCCATGAGGACTTGACGTCATCCCCACCTTCCTCCGGCTTATCACCGGCAGTTCCTTCAAAGTTCCCACCATAATGTGCTGGCAATTGAAGGTAAGGGTTGCGCTCGTTGCGGGACTTAACCCAACATCTCACGACACGAGCTGACGACAGCCATGCAGCACCTGTATCCAATCCACCCGAAGTGAAAGACTTAATCTCTTAAGTCCGCGATTGGTATGTCAAGGGCCGGTAAGGTTCTTCGCGTATCTTCGAATTAAACCACATGATCCACCGCTTGTGCGGGTCCCCGTCAATTCATTTGAGTTTTAGCCTTGCGGCCGTACTTCCCAGGCGGAGTGCTTAACGCGTTAACTGCGATACTGGAAATTTAAATTCCCAACATCTAGCACTCATCGTTTACTGCATGGACTACCAGGGTATCTAATCCTGTTCGCTACCCATGCTTTCGAACCTCAGCGTCAGTATTGGCCCAGAGAGTCGCCTTCGCCACTGGTGTTCCTCCTAATATCTACGAATTTCACCTCTACACTAGGAATTCCACTCTCCTCTACCAAACTCAAGAAATGTAGTTTTGAAGGCAGTTCCAGAGTTAAGCTCTGGGATTTCACCTCCAACTTACAAATCCGCCTACGCTCGCTTTACGCCCAGTAATTCCGAATAACGCTAGACCCCTCCGTATTACCGCGGCTGCTGGCACGGAGTTAGCCGGATCTTCTTCTTCAGGTACCGTCATTATCTTCCCTGACGAAAGAGTTTTACAACCCTAGGGCCTTCATCACTCACGCGGCATCGCTGGATCAGGGTTGCCCCCATTGTCCAATATTCCCCACTGCTGCCTCCCGTAGGAGTCTGGGCCGTGTCTCAGTCCCAGTGTGGCTGATCATCCTCTCAGACCAGCTATAGATCGTCGCCTTGGTGAGCCATTACCTCACCAACAAACTAATCTAACGCGGGCCCATCCAATAGCGCATAAAGCTTTCTCCCGAAGGACGTATAAAGTATTAGCTTAAGTTTCCCCAAGTTATTCTCTACTACTGGGCAGGTTCCCACGCGTTACTCACCCGTCTGCCACTAGATCCGAAGATCTCGTTCGACTTGCATGTGTTAAGCGTGCCGCCAGCGTTCATTCTGAGCCATGATCAAACTCTCAAGTTTAAAAATGACGCACACAAACTTATTGGCGGAGTTGCATAAAATAAATTATGCAATCCAATAAACGTGTACGGTTATTCTGTACTGCGGAATTACCGCCCACGTTTCTCTTTCAATTTACTTTTCCAATAGCATAATAACGCAGCAAAAAATCCTTACCCCTTGAGATAAGGAATAAAATGCCAGATCGATTATATTAAGACTATAAATAGTCATATGCCGCAAGCTCAGAGCATCACCGAACAAGGGTGAGCGTTTTTTACTGTATAGAGCCAAAAAGTCAAGCAGCAAAGGACATAAAAGGCAGAAAACTAGCATTTTTATAGAATTATAATTATATAACGAATTCAATTACTTATTTGATTGTGTAGGAGTTTCGCATCAATCTAAAATAATATTTATGAAAAAACTCTAAAAATGTTTATACCAATATCCCAAAATGACCTTCATCAATAGAAATCAGATTATTTTGTTACTTAGCTTTATCTCGTTAATTGGTATTTCATATTTTTTATCTATTTCGTTTGGAGAAAATTTAGCTAGAGAAAAAAAAGTTTCTAAGAAAATTACAACGGATGAAGACCCAATACATATTGAGGAAAAATTAGAAATTGACTTTACACTCGTTCAAAAATACTACCTGCAAGAAGGAGAGACTTTTACTGGAGCATTAAAGCAAGCAGATCTTCAAGATGACGAAATTAATGATGTAGTAAATATTATATCTAAAAAAATAGATTTAAGAAAATTAAATGTAGGAACACTAATTGAAACTTACACTAAGTCCGTTAATGATAAAAAGATAATTAATGAAATAATTATATATCCTGATGTTGAAAAAAAAATCTATGTAAAAAAAGTTAATAATAAGTTTATTGCTGGTGAAGAAAAAAAAAGACTATTCAGTAAGTTAAAACTTTATGAAGTTGAAATCCATAACAGTATTTATGAGTCTCTTAAAAAAATAGATACACCAGATGAAATTATAATGGAGTTTGTTCAGTTGTATAGTTTTGACATCGATTTTCAAAGAGATATTAGAAAAGGAAATAAGATCAAAATATTTTTTGAAATTTATACAGACTCACAAAACAATTATATTAAATCTGGAAATATTAATTTTTCAGAGATTATTCTTGATGATGAATCCTATGAGCTTTATAGATTCCAATCAGAAGGGGATGAATTTGTTGAATACTTTAATAGTGATGGTAAGAGCGCAACTAAAGCACTTATGAAAACACCAATTAATGGGGCAAGACTATCCTCTGGATTTGGAATGAGAAAACATCCAATTTTGGGTTACAATAAAAAACATCAAGGAGTCGATTTTGCAGCGCCTACTGGAACACCTATTATGGCTGCAGGCACAGGCCATATAGAATTTGTTGGCAATAATGGGGGAGCTGGAAAATATATTCGTATCAAGCATCTCAATGGATATAAAACTAGTTACTCCCACCTGAGCAAATATGCCTCCGGTATTCAAAAAAACGTCAAAGTACGGCAAGGGCAGGTAATTGGCTATGTTGGAAATACGGGACTGTCTACAGGCCCTCATTTACATTATGAAGTAATCTTTAATGGGAAAAGAATTAATCCAATGAAAATGAAATTACCTTCAGGTAAAAAGCTTAAAGACAAAAACTTGGAAATTTTTTTAGCTGAGAAAGAAAGAATTAATGCTGAAGTATCTGAGTTAAACTCTATGAATTAGCTTCTTCAATAGCCTTTGCAGGATCTAGTGTTTCAACAGTCTTATCAACGCTAGTAGCTTCATTTCCATTAGTTTTCATCGAGCCATTTTTATCATTATAACGATCTTGGCGATCATTGATAAGCCTGCTGTAATGTTCAGCGTGCTGTAAATAGTTTTCTGCACCTACATAATCGCCTGATGCTGCTGCATCTTTTGCTAAGACCTTATACTTTTCAAGAACTGTAGATAGATTGCCTCTGACTCTGGTATTATTATTACCATTAGCAAAGTTATCATTGTTCCTATTGTTTGACCTTTTAAAAGGTCGGCTTCTTCTATTTTTCACTATGAAAATTTAAACCTAATTTTTAGGTAATTTATTATTCGAGACTACGTAAACTAGTGTTAAGTTCAAAATTAATCAAGTTTTTATTTATATTCTTTTTGTTACGATACACCTTGGTATATCAGAGATGTCTTTTTCTACTGAAATAAGCTGAAAACAAGTATTTTTTAGCAGTTTTTGAATTGGTTTTAATTGATTGTAGCCGATTTCAAAAATGATCAATTGTTTTTTATTTTCATATTTAATTAGATTATCTAAAACCATTTTAAAACACCTTAATCCGTTTTCTTTCGCAAAAAGAGCGATTTCAGGTTCAAAGTCTTTAACATCCCTAAGCATATTATCTTTTGATGAAGTTGAAACATATGGTGGATTACAAACTATAAGATCATAATTTATTGTATTAAATTTAGAAAAATCCGCATGGCAAAATTTTAATCTATTTTCATTTAGTAAATTACTTTTATTTTGCTTCGCTACTTTTAAAGCCTTTTTATCGAAATCGATGCCAATGCCCTGACTATTTTTAAATTCCCCTAGCAGCGATATTATCAAGCATCCGGAACCTGTACCTAGATCTAACATTTTAAGATTTTGGTTTGTATCAGGAAAGTATTTGATAGCAGTTTCAATTATAATTTCACTGTCAGGTCTTGGGATTAATACTGAGTTATCTATAAAAAATGTATTTTTCCAAAATTCTTTTTTATTAATTATGTATGCAATTGGCTCACTTTTTTTTCGTCTTTGAATTAGTTCTTTATATTGATCCAATTCAATATGATCTAGTAGCTTATCATGAGTAATATTAATTTCTTCATTAGAAGTATTTAGAATATACTTCAAAAGTATTTTTTTTTCTAAAATAGGTATTGAAGAATCTTCAGAATATAGAAGTTTATTTAATGAGGACATATCATCTTCCTTGATCTTCAAGTATTAGATTTGTGATAACTTCCTCTAATCCTGTTGAATTTAATATTTGCTCTAGTTTGTAGAGTGTTAAATTTATGCGATGATCAGTCACTCTTCCCTGAGGAAAATTATAGGTCCTGATTCTTTCTGATCTATCACCTGAACCTATCTGCGATTTTCTTTTATCCGCTATATCATCGTCCTGTTTTTTACGCTCGAAATCATATAATCTTGTTTTTAAAACCAGCATAGCTTTCGCTTTATTCTTATGTTGAGATTTTTCATCCTGCTGTTGTACAACGATACCAGATGGAAGATGAGTTATTCTAACTGCACTATCAGTTGTATTAACATGTTGTCCACCTGCACCACTAGATCTAAATACATCAACTCTAATATCTTTATCGTCGACTTGAATATCTAGATCCTCAGCTTCAGGTAATACAACTACACTCGCTGCAGACGTATGAACTCTTCCCTGAGACTCAGTTTCTGGAACTCTTTGAACTCGATGGACACCGGACTCGAATTTAAGTTTTGAATAAACGCTGCTACCTGAGATTTTCGCAACTGCTTCTTTAATGCCTCCTTTTTCAGAATCTGAAATGGAAATATATTCAATTTTCCATCCCTGATTTTCAGCATAGCGCTGATACATGCGCAAAAGATCATTAGCAAATAAAGCTGCTTCATCGCCACCTGTACCAGCTCTGACTTCAAGAATTACATTTTTTTTATCTAATGGATCTTTTGGGATCATTAATTCTTTCAAGACATTTTCAGCCGCTAATAATTTTTCTTTAACATTATTGATTTCAGATTTAGCTATTTCTATTAAATCAGCATCGTTACCGTTGATAACACTGTTCAATTCCGCTAATTCTGACTGGTTAGCTAAATATAAATTAACTTGATCATATAAAGGTTTTAAATCAGCGTACTCTTTTGAAAGGGATACATATTTATCTTTATCATTTACCGATTGGTTTAATTCGTTTTCAAGATTTTTGTATTTATCTTGAATTTTTTCTAATTCTTCTTGTTTAATCATGAAGTGATTGAATCTTTTTCTCTACAAGATTAACGACGTGATCAACTATTTCGGGATTTTTTATTTTATGGTCAGCAACACCTGATAAATAAATCATATTATTCCCCTTTCCACCGCCAGTTACCCCAATATCGCTATTTAATGCCTCTCCTGGACCGTTTACAACACAGCCAATAATTGAGAGAGTTATAGGATCTTTAATATGTGACAATCTTCTTTCAAGCTCACGAACTGTATCAATTACTGGAAAAGCTTGTCTAGCACAAGAAGGGCAGGAAATAATTTTAATACCCCTAGAAGCTAAATTTAAACTCTTCAAGATCTCGTGACCTACTTTAATTTCCTCTACTGGATCTGCTGTTAATGAAACTCTAATTGTATCTCCGATCCCTTGTGAGAGAAGATTGCCAATACTTATGGATGACTTAATTGAGCCCGATAAATAAGTTCCTGCTTCTGTTAATCCAACATGAAATGGATAATCACAAAGTTTTGCTAATTTTTCATAGGCTTCAATTGTAGTAAATACATCTGATGCTTTTACACTTATTTTGAAATTATCAAAATTATTGTCTTCAAGCAGGCGTATATTTTCTATTGCGCTCTCGACTAATGCATCGGCACAAGGTTTACTGTATTTTTTTAGAATTTTTTCATCAATGGAGCCTGCATTTACTCCTATTCGCATACAAATGTTATTTTGTTTAGCCGCATCAATAACCTCAATAATTTTATCTACTCCAATATTGCCAGGATTTATTCTTAAGCAAGCAGCGCCCGCATCAGCAGCTTCGATCGCACGCTTGTAGTGAAAGTGAATATCTGCAACGATTGGTATATCCACATAATTAACGATCTCTTTTAAAGATTCTGTAGATTCTTGATCGGGACAAGATACCCTAACAATATCCGCACCTTCAGACACTAAATCATTGATTTGTTGTAATGTTGCATCAACATCTGAAGTGAGCGTATTTGTCATTGATTGCACAGAAATTTTTGCATCACCACCAACCTCTACACTTCCAACCTCAATCTTCTTTGTGCGCCTGCGGATTATTTTATTTTGAGAGTACTGACTCATAATTATTTATAAATTAGGTAGGTATTAAATATAATGAAAGAATTGATTTGAAAACTTAAAAAATCTGTTTTCTACCTATCTCGCCTATAGAGCCAAGAAATTTTATTTGGCCGTTGTTCACTTTTATTGAAATGAGACCCATATTCCCCGAGGTTACAAATATTTCGTCATTTTTTGATACCTCAAGATTAAGTTCTTCGCCCTCTTTAAAAACCTGACTAATTAATATTTCTCTTGAGTTATCAACTTCTATCCAAACTTCATTGTCAAATAATATTGATAAGCTGACAGTTTCCAAAAAATTTTTCTTATTGTCGGATAAACTAGTAGATCGTTTTGAATAACTTAAAGACGGATTTAATTTTTCTGTGTTTGTTTGATTCAAGTTAGAGAATTTATTTTCAGCTAAATTATTTTCTAGATCATTTTGAGTTATTATTTCAATATTATTTAATTTCAATTCTAAAGACAAATTTTTATTTTTTATAGAGTAATTAAAGCTCAAAATTATAACAACTAAAAATAATGGTAATAAAATTTGGAATTTAAAATTATTTATCAGCGATAAAGCAAAATTAACTGCTGATAGATTGTTTGATAATTTAAAAGAATTTTCTATTGAAGAATGAGTAAAAGTAATTTTTTTTTCAGGAACCTTTACACCTAGGTGTTTTGCGTATAAAAAAAGTAGATGCTTTTGTGGAAATAAATCCACTTCACTTTCATTAAGATTTTCAATTTTATAAATAACTTTTTTTGAAATTTTTGTCTCTTTACTTAAATCATCTACTGAACAGCCCCTTGCTTCTCTCTGGTTCTTAATTTCTAATAGAAAATTTTGGTACATATGCCTCAAATTAATTAAACCTTAATCTTAAAAAAATAAACCTATCATTTACCCAAAATGATTATTTCATAAAGAATAGTAGTTATACCAAGCACAGCCACTATATCTGGTCGAGCTGAAATACAGCATGTAGCGCATTTACAGCCTTTTCAGTTTTATCTTTATCTATTAAGACGCTTATCTTTATTTCAGAAGTTGAGATTACTTCAATATTGATTTTATTTTTGGATAAACATTCAAACATTTTTGCAGCTATACCTGGTTGATTTCTCATTCCTGATCCAATAATAGAAACTTTAGAGAGGTTTTTTTCGTTTAAAACTTTTGAAATCTTAAGTTTTTTTTGTAAATTTTCTAAAATTTTTAATGTTTTATCAAGATCTATCATTGGGATTGTAAAAGTAAGATTTGTCATTTTTCTCTCAATAAAATTGTTCTGTACAATCATATCAACATTAACTGAATTATCTGCTAGCTTATTAAAAATCTCTGCAGCAATTCCTGGTTTATCTTCCACATCAATAAGAGTTATTTTTGCCTCATCTTTAGAATAAGCAACTCCTGTTACTGCCCTATCATTTTCATTATTCACATCATTTGAAATTAAAGTTCCCTTATCAGACGGACTGAATGTTGATCGAACATATACGTCTACATCATTACTCATTGCAGATTCAACTGAAGCTGTTTGCAAAACTTTAGCTCCTTGTGAAGCCATTTCGATCATCTCTTCATAAGAAATTTTATCTAGTCTTCTTACATTTTCTGTCATTCTAGGATCGGAGGTATAAACTCCATCAACATCAGTATAAATATCGCACCTTTCAGCTTTTATTGCTGAAGCAATGAATACTGCAGTGTTATCTGAACCTCCACGACCAATAGTAGTAATTCTACCCTCATTTGAAATACCCTGAAAACCAGCTACGACAGCTATCTTTTTGTTTTCAAAATCGTTAATGATTTTATCCGGAATCACTTTATCAATAAATGAGTTTCTATGCGAACCTCTAGTAATTATTGGGACTTGCCAACCAAGCCAAGATCGAGATGGTAGACCAATTTTTTTTAGAGCCAGTGACATTAATCCTGCTGTTACTTGCTCCCCTGATGAAACAACAACATCATATTCACTATCATCATTATAATTTATCTTATCGACATGCTCTATTAGCTGATTAGTGGCTCCAGACATAGCTGAAACAACTACAACTATATTATTGCCTTTATCATATTCTGATTTGACAATATTAGCTGCGGATTCAATTAAATCAGTTGTAGCTACTGATGTTCCGCCAAATTTTAAAACTATAGTGGACATTTGACTTTTCGTTATTAAATTGTGTTACGTAATACTCTAAACAAAAACAAGGATTACTTTAATACGATACTTTAATCAAGTATTAGTTAAATGATTGATTTATGGACATTTCTTCGATTGATAAAACTGAAATTGATAAGTTTAAAAACCTTGCCAAGGAATGGTGGAAACATGATGGCAAGTTTAAAACACTGCATAAATTTAATCCCATAAGACTGGAATATATAATCAATACAATTAAAGATCATTATGCAATAGACCAAGAAAATGAATCGCCTTTAAAGGGATTATCAGTTTTGGATATTGGATGTGGTGGTGGACTAATGAGTGAACCATTAGCAAGGTTAGGTGCAGATGTAACCGGCATTGATGCTTTAGAGAAAAATTGTATCACTGCAAAAATTCATGCCGAGGAAAATAATTTAGATATTAATTATCTTAATACAACCGCTGAAAGTCTTAACAAAAATAAAAAGTATGACATCATCTTAAATTTGGAAGTAATAGAACATGTAAACAATCCAAAAAATTTTATTAAAGAATGTAGTGGCCTGGTATCTAATAATGGTATTATGTTTATAGCAACTATTAATAAATCTATCTTTTCGCTTATTTTTGCAAAATTCATGGCTGAATATGTATTAGGATTTCTTCCAAAAGGCACACATGATTGGAATAAATTTTTAACTCCTGAGGATATTTACTCTTTTTTTATTCAAAACAACTTTGATGTGATTAGTAATATAGGTGTAAATTATAATCCATTAAGAGACGAATGGTTTATGTCTAAAAGAATGGATGCAAATTTTATTGTTTCTGGAAAAAAAAATTAATTATCTTCTTTTATCCATGGAATAGAAGTTACCTCAATACCCTCATCACTTAGATCAGTAACTTCTTCTTTAGTTGCGTTGCCGTATACTGGCTTTTTATTAGATTTGCTATAGTGAATTTTTCTTGCTTCGTATGCAAACTGGTCTCCGACAAACTCAAAATTTTGTTTAACAAACTTATTTACTTCTTTTACTTTATTTCGAAAGTCTCTGAGTGCTTTTTCATTTGGAGTGACGTTAGTTTTTTTTACGGATACATTTGGACTTGAAAGTTCTTTAGTAATATTTGAGGACCCGCACGAAACACATTGAACAAGCTTTTTTTTGATTTGTGTTTCACATGACTTGGATGACCCAAACCAACCTTCAAATGAATGAGAACAGTCACTGCATTGTAAATTAAAAACGATCATAATAACTCTATATTGTAATTATATTGTTTATTTCAATATTTGTGTTCTGAAACTTGGCATATTAGATCTAATTTTATGAAGCTCTTTAAAGTCCAAACTAGCCATTATAATGCCTTTTCCTGCCTTTTTTTCAGCCAATATCTCACCCCATGGGGATACAATTAGACTGTGTCCATAGGTATGGCGCTTTAATGAATTTTTTCCATATTGTGCAGGAGCTAAAACATAAGAACCATTTTCAATAGCTCGTGTTTTTACAAGATTATGCCAGTGGGCTTTACCAGTAGTGGTTGTGAATGCTGAAGGAATAGTAATTAACTTTGCCCCCATCATCACTTGTTTTCTATAAAGCTCAGGGAATCTTAAATCATAACAAATTGATAAACCAATTTTTCCCCAAGGAGTATTAGTAACCACAACTTTTTTGCCTGGTTTAAAGATTTTGGATTCTTTATAGCTTTCTTTTTTGGATATTTTCACATCAAACATATGAATTTTATCGTACTTGCATTGAATATTGCCTTTGCTGTTTATCAAATAGGAGCGATTATATAATTTGTTCTTATTATCTTTGATAACAATAGAGCCAAGCAATATCCATACTGATTTTTTCTTTGCAATTTTTGTAAATTCAATAAGAAATGGATCGTCCTTCTCCAGAAATACTGATCTTTTTAATTTTTGTCGATCTAATGAGATAATATTTGTAACTTCTGGTGTTGAAATTAAAAAGGCGCCTTTATCAATAGCTTTATTTGAAAGATCTATTGTCTCTTTTAAGTTTTTATAGATATCTGAACTTGATGTAAGCTGAAGACAGGCGGCTATTAAATTATTTTTCATTCAAAATTTTATCAAGCGTGCCCGACATCTCAAGCATATTTAATTCTTCAAATCCGCCAATATGCAGCTCTTTAAAAAAAATTTGTGGAACAGTTCTTTTTCCATTAGCTCTTTCTAACATAATATCTCTTTGGGAGGGATCATCTTGAATGTTAATTTCTTGGTATTTAATTTGTTTTTTATCAAGGAGTTTTTTTGCTAAGTCGCAATATCCACAATTATAGGAGGAATAAATAATTATTTGGTCGCTCATAAACTTAGATCCTATTATCAAAGTAACTTATAATTTCAGAAATATTTTCAATAACTTTATCATCTTCCATATAAGTTTCACCTAATCGAACAACGATCATATCCTTAGATGGAATAATTAATATATATTGCCCACCAAAACCTACGGCATAGTAAGTATCCTTTGGAAGTCCACGTGTAAATGCTGGATGAGGCATCCAAAACTGATTGCTATACATTTGGTAGGAATTTTTAGCTGGAATTCTTGTATCATCAATCCATTCTTTTGATACAATTCTCTCCCCATCCCACAATCCATCTCTTAAATATAAATATCCAAATCTTGCATAATCCCTTGCGTTTGCAAAAATTGAGCTGCCACCAATGAAAGTTCCAGAATTATCAAATTCGAAGATCGAATTTTTTATACCTATTTTATCAATAAGATTACTTTTTATGAAATCTAAATATTCAATTCCTTGAGCTTTAAGCCTTGTTTTTATTATTTGACTTATAATATTAGTTTCTCCAGTCGAGTAGTTGTATTTCATACCTGGTAGAGGAGTTTTTAGTTTCATGGATGATGCAAACTCAGCTTGATCAAATCTTCCCTGCCCAAATAACATCTCTAATGTGTCTGACCTTCCACCTAAATCATATTCCTCAACATAATCCAGCCCTGACTGCATATTAAGCATATGTCCTATGGAAATGTTTTTTCTATTGTCATCCCAGCTTGGTAAGAGATTTGTTTCGTCTTTTGATTGTATGAATCCCCTATCAATCATCATTCCAGTCAATAGGCCAATATAGCTTTTTGCCATTGAATAAGAGACAAGTTTTGTATCTTTTGAAATAGGAGAATTGTAATTTTCATAAACAATACTTCCGTCTTGAATAATTAAAAGTGCATTCGTACGTCCCAATTCATCATAAGAGTCATCAGAAAAAGTATAATTAATAATTGTACTAAACTCTTCGTCATCAATTTCTATTAAATTTTCTGGCCATGTATTTGTTGGCCATTCGACTGTTTCATTATGTGGTAATTGATTAATTATAGCTAATGATGGATTGACCCAAATTAAAATAAAGTATAAACACGTTATAAATTTTATAATTTTATGCATAAAGTATCTCGATTTATTTATAACATATTAGTAATATTTACATCATTTTTTTTTATTAATACAAGTATTGCAAAGTCTGATGAAACCCTCATTGGATTGAATGCTTCAGCAAAGCACTATTGTGTTTGTTTCTTTATTTCAGAGATGAAAAGTGATTATTGTGATGAAGCATATGATCGTGTTATTGCTTCTTCAGTTTCAGACGATGAATTGTTCAGTCAAATTAAACTATTAGGTTACAATAAAGATGAGGGGAAAAAAGAAATTTCAATTAAATATGGAGATTATAAAATAGTCTCTGTTTTCACTGAGGAAACAGGTTGTTATTTTAAAAAATAATTAACAACTTTAGTATTTGCAGGCAATAATTTTGCTTTCTTCAATTCCTTTGCAGACACCCATCTTAAAAGCTCCCCTTCTTTACTTATAATTTTTCCTGTCCATTCATTTACTTCGAATACATACATCATTAATAAAAATGAACGATACTGATGCTTAAAAAATTCATAGTTTGATAATTTGTTTATATCTATTTTTATATTTAATTCTTCCTTTAGCTCCCTAAATAATGCAACTGCAAAATTTTCATTATTTTTCAATTTTCCACCTGGAAACTCCCAAGAATTGATAAAAGAATCCTTTTGTTTTCTGCTCATCAAGAGAATTTCACCATTTTTATTTTTTATAATTGCGGAAGAGCAAAATACTACCTTCATGTCCTGTATGCTGCATTGATATCAACATATTTGTGAGAAAAGTCACATGTTTGTGTTTCATAAGAATAATTGCCTTGTCCAAGGTCAAGTTTTAGATCAATTTCTTTGCTTGCCATATATTTTTTTAATTTTTGTAAATTTAATTTTTTATACTCTGCTCCATTAGCAACAACTGTTTGCTTACCTATATAAATCTTAAGTTTTTTTGGATCTATTTTTTCATATGTTTTACCAATCGCCATTACAATTCTCCCCCAATTTGGATCATTTCCGTAAAAAGCTGTTTTTACAAGTGGGGAGTTTGCGACTGCCTTAGCAATTCTTTTTGCCTGCGGTGAATTTTTGGCACTTTCAACTTTTATGTTTATCAATTTTGTTGCACCTTCACCATCTCGTACAATTTGTTCCGCTAAATATTTAACGACAGGAAGTAAAGAGTTTTTTATTTTTGATATTCTCCTATCTTTTATTGATGAAATTTTATTTTTAAATGAAACACTATTAGTGCTAGTCATAATTACAGTGTCATTTGTAGATTCATCTCCATCAACAGTTATTTGATTGAATGACTTATCTACAAGATCTTTTAATAATTTCTGTAAAATATTTTGAGGTATTAAACAATCTATAAAAATAAATCCCAACATTGTTGCCATGTTTGGCTCTATCATTCCAGACCCTTTCGCAATCCCTGTGATTGTGATTGTTTTATTTTCAATCATTGTTTTTACAGAAATTGCTTTTGGAAAAGTATCGGTTGTCATAATTGATTGAGCTGCTTGTAACCAATTATTAGTTTTTGATTTATCTTTTTTTAATGTATTTAATATTTTCTTTTCAGGAAATTTTTCTCCAATAACACCTGTAGATGCAAAAAATACCTTCTTAACTGAGACTTTGAATTTATTAGAAACAAAGTTACTTATTTTCGTTAACGCATTAATACCTGCCTGGCCTGTAAAAGTGTTTGCATTTCCTGAATTAACAATCAATGCTTCTATTTCTTTATTTTTTAAATTTTTTTCGTTCCAGTCCAGTGTGCATGATCTTAATGAGGACTTTGTAAAAACTTCAGCAACTGAAGTTTTATTTTTGAAAAGAAATAAAGCTAAATCCAGTCGTTTCTTATTGTATAAGCCTGCAGAATATACATACAAATCAATGCCTTTAATCTGTTTTATTTTTCCAATATTTTTTGGCGCTAAAGGTGATTTTTTTAACATTTTTCAAACAATCAAATATGAGTGATTTAAGTAATTTTATCTTAATTGGTGTTAGTATTTAAGGTATAAATGCTTGCAATTAAATAGAAAATACAAATATCTACTCAAATGTTAAAAGTTAACTCATTTTTTAATACAATTTTTAGCCGAAGCGAAAAGAAGAAATTAGCTGAATTTCAGCGTACTGTACAATTAATTAATGATATAGAGCCTGAAATTGAAAAGCTATCTCAAGATATGCTGCTTAAAAGAATTTCAGAGATTAAATCTGAAATATCAAATGGAAAAAAAATTGATGACTATTTAGTAGAGTCTTTTGCAATGGTGCGTGAGGCCTCAAAAAGAACACTTGGTCAAAGACATTTTGATGTTCAATTGATTGGTGGCATGGTTTTACATAATGGTGGAATTTCAGAGATGAAGACTGGTGAAGGAAAAACACTTGTTTCTACATTGGCTGCGTTTCTAAATTCTCTATCTGGAAAAGGTGTTCATATAGTTACAGTAAATGATTATCTTGCAAGGCGAGATGCAGAATGGATGGGTTCTATATTTAATTATTTAGGTCTATCTGTTGGATGTCTAACTAACGATACAGAGGGACGTGAAAAAAGAAAAGAACAATATGCCTGTGACATTACTTACGGAACCAATAATGAATTTGGCTTTGATTATTTAAGAGATAATTTACGTGTATTAAAACAGAATATTGTTCAACGAGATCATAACTTTTGTATTGTTGATGAGGTTGATAGTATATTGATAGATGAATCTAGAACACCGCTTGTAATTTCAGGCGCTATAGAAGATAAAACAACTCTTTATAATTCAATTAATAAAATAGTCCCTTTTCTAAATGATGATGATTTTGAAATAGATGAAAAAACAAAAACAGCAAATTTAACAGATGCAGGAAATGATAAAGCTGAAAAAATATTAAAAGAAAGAAATATCATATCTGAAGGGACTTTATATGACATTTCTAATGTCGCGGTGGTACACCATATAAATCAAGCATTAAGAGCAAACAAACTATTTGAAAAAGATAGGGACTATATTGTTAAAGCAGGAAGTGTAGTAATTGTTGATGAATTTACAGGCAGGACGATGGAAGGTAGAAGATATGGGGATGGGCTACATCAAGCAATAGAAGCAAAAGAAAATGTTAAAGTTCAAAATGAAAGCCAAACATTAGCTTCAATAACCTATCAAAATTATTTTAGACTATATAATAAAATATCTGGTATGACGGGAACTGCGATCACTGAAGCAGAGGAATTTGGTGACATTTATAATTTGTCTGTTTTCGAAATACCTACAAATATTCCAGTTTCACGAATTGATAATGAAGATGAAATCTATAGAACAGCCGAGGAAAAATATGATGCTATTATTGAGCAAATTAAAATATGTAATGAAAAAAGCCAGCCCGTCTTAGTTGGGACAACAAGTATTGATAAATCTGAGAAAATTTCAAAAAAACTCAGAAATAATAAAATTAAACATGAGGTACTAAACGCTAAACATCACGAGCAAGAGGCAAAGATTATTGCTAATGCCGGTGAACCAGGTGCTGTTACAATTGCAACAAATATGGCAGGAAGAGGAACTGATATTCAACTTGGCGGTAATTTCGAATTTAATTCAAGCACAAAGAATGGCCAGGAAAATTTAGAAGGACTTAAAGACACAATTACTCAAAAAAAAGATGAAGTAATTAAAGCTGGAGGTCTCTTTGTAATTGGAAGTGAAAGACATGAAAGTAGAAGAATAGACAATCAGTTAAGAGGAAGGTCTGGTCGTCAAGGTGATCCTGGGGAAACAAAGTTCTTTATAAGTTTAGAAGATGATTTAATGAGAATTTTTGGATCAGAAAAAATAGATAGTGTTTTAAAAAGCCTTGGCTTGAAAGAAGGTGAGTCAATTAAGCATGCATGGATTTCAAAAGCACTTGAGAGAGCGCAAAAAAAAGTAGAAGGAAGAAATTTTGACATAAGAAAAACTCTGTTAAAGTTTGATGACGTCTTAAATGATCAACGTAAAACGATATTTGAACAAAGACTTGAGTTAATGAATGCGGATAATATTTCAGAAATTGCAAATGAAATGCAATACGACGTTGCTGACGAAATTGTTGAACGTTACTGCCCAGAAAAATCTTATGCTGATCAATGGAACTTACAGGACCTTCAAGATGAGATAAATCAATACTTTTCAAAAAAAATTGATGTAAATTTAGAAAACTCAGAAGGTGATATTAATCAGCAATATATTAAGGATAAAGTTTACACACTAATAAATGAAAATACCGTAAAGAGAAAAGGTAATCATTCAGAAGAAGAGGTTAATTCTGCAGAACGAATGGTTATGCTTAAAATTTTGGATGATAAATGGAAAGATCATATTAATAACCTTGAACAACTTAGGTCAACTATTGGTTTAAGAGGGTACGGTCAAAGAGATCCCCTAAATGAATATAAAAATGAAGCGTTTGGATTATTTGAAGAACTAATAAATAATTTAAAAATTGATGTTTCTAAAATCTTTTCAAGAATGAGATTAAGAGAAAAACAAAACCAAACTTTAAACGAAAATAGTGTGTCTGAAAAAATTAACCAATCAGCTATAAAGACAAAAAAGATATCAAGAAATGCCCCTTGCCCTTGCGGTTCAGGTAAAAAGTATAAACATTGCTGTGGTAAAATTAATTAAATAAATAAGTTAGTATGCCGGTAAAC
The DNA here is from genome assembly GCA_902546615.1 of uncultured Pelagibacteraceae bacterium. Classification (GTDB taxonomy): domain Bacteria; phylum Pseudomonadota; class Alphaproteobacteria; order Pelagibacterales; family AG-422-B15; genus CACNXQ01. The sequence goes on along the minus strand of CACCKE010000011.1, from coordinate 4,079 downwards.
AACATGGCAAGTATAGCTCCTAAAACAATTCGTCCTAAAAAACTATTATAAAATCTTTTTTTATTGCCAGATTTCCCAAACTTTTCATCAAGAACAGTATTAGCTGCTGTGGTCTTTTCACTAAATAATCCCGACCTTCCTATTTGAAGATATCTTTCTTGTCTTGCATGTTTTAAATCATTTCCATGTTGATTTGAGAGCAAATTTAAATATTTCTCAATTTCATCTCCAACAGACTCAATCGCCCGATGAGGATTTCTATGTGCGCCACCTGTAGGCTCTTTAATAATTTCATCAATTACATCAATTTTTAACATATCTTCTGCTGTAAGCTTAAGGGCTGATGCCGCCTCAACAGTTTTTGTATTATCTTTCCATAAAATTGATGAACAGCCCTCTGGAGAAATTACTGAATATATGGAGTTTTCCAACATAAGGACTGTATTTCCTGTACCAATAGCGACTGCACCGCCTGATCCTCCTTCACCAATTATTATTGCTATAATAGGAACACCTAATGATAAACAACACTCAGTTGTTTTTGCTATTGCTTCAGACTGTCCTCGCTGTTCAGCTCCTACTCCAGGGTAAGCGCCAGGAGTGTCTACGAAGGAAATTACTGGAATGTCAAAATCCTCTGCAAGTTTCATTAATCTTTGAGCTTTTCTGTATCCCTCAGGCCTAGGCATTCCAAAATTATGTTCAATTCTTGATGTTGTATCGTGTCCCTTTTCATGACCAAGGACTAATACTGTTTTACCTCTAAATTTTCCAAACCCCCCAAGAATGGCTTTATCTTCTGAAAAAAAACGATCACCTGATAATGGGAAAAAATCCTCAATTAGATTTTGAATATATTCTCTAGTTTTTGGTCGTTGAGGATGTCTTGCAACAAGTGTTCTTTGCCAAGGTGATATTGAAGAATATATCTTTCTATAAGTTTCATTTATTTGTTCTTCAACTTGCGTAATTTCTTCAAGAAGATTATCTGATGGAGCATTATCATTTAAGCTTTTGAGCTCATGAACCTTATTGTCAAGTTGTTCGATGGGCTTTTCAAACTCAAGATAAGTGTTCATTTAATAATAAATTATTTACTTAGAGTTTCTATTAATTTTGTTTGTTCGATAATTTGCTCGGCTTGCCTTATTGAAGCGGCGTCTATTAATTTTCCATTTAGTGTAGCAGCGCCTGCGCCTGACTCCTGTGCTTTTTTCATCGCTTCAAGAATATCTCTGGCTTTTTGTACTTCTTTTTCCGGTAGTGTGAATACCTCATTTGCAAGATCTACCTGACTAGGATGAATTGCCCATTTTCCCTCGCATCCAAGAATTGCTGTTCTTCTTGCGTGAGACTTAAAACCATCTGGATCTGAAAAATCCCCAAAAGGACCGTCAATAATCCTAACACCATGAGCCCTTCCAATAGTTGTCATTTTTGATATTGGATAGTGCCACATATCATTCCAGTGAGTTTTTCTCTCTCCATCAATTTCATCAGTTAATATTGAATAGTCTTGATTAGATCCGCCGATATTTGTTGTTCGCATTCTAACTGATGCCGCATAATCAGCATAACCAAAATGGAGAGACTCAATTCTTTTACTCCCAGTTAAGATCTTATCTAGGTTTGTTATTCCCATTGATGTTTCAACTATAAGTTCAAAGCCTATTTTCTTTTGTCTTTGAGTTTTATCTTCTATTTGCGTCACTAGCATATCAATCGCATAAACATCCTCTGGAACACCAACTTTTGGTATCATAATTAAATCTAATCGCTCACCACCATTTTCCATTAAGTCAACAACATCTCTGTAACAATAATGAGTATCCAATCCATTAATTCTTACTGAAATAGTTTTTTTCCCAAAATCATGATTGTTTAGTGCTTTGATTACATTTTCTTTTGCTTGTTCCTTATCTTGCGGTGCCACAGCATCCTCAAGATCTAAACAGATTATATCTGCATTGCTTGCTGAAGCTTTCTCAAACAAATCTGGCTTTGACCCTGGAACAAATAACTGAGATCTATTTATTCTTATAGTGTTAGAGGGTACGGGCGTGAAACTCATTTTGTTGGTTTATCATCATAAAATCCTCTTTTCAAGGACAACTTGAATTACAATTATTCTTTGAATACCTTGGATAATGGGTGATTATCTTCCACCGTACTTTTTAATCTATCGCTAAGAACATGAGTATAAATTTGTGTTGCAGATATATCTGAATGCCCAAGTAGCATTTGTAGTGATCTCAAATCCATTCCATTAGCAAGTAGATGTGATGCAAAGGCATGTCTTAGCTTGTGGGGGCTAACGTATTTTGCATCGATATTCGCTTCTTTGCACAATACTTTTAAAAGTTGATGAAATCTTTGCCTTGAAATATGACCAAGCTTTGAATTTCTTGATGGAAAAAGCCATTTGTCTTCATTTTTATCTGCATTTAAAAATTCTACTCTTACTTTTAGATACTTTTCTATTGTGGATAAAGTGTTTTGATCAACGGGCACAAGTCTTTCTTTATTTCCTTTACCTGTAACAAAAATAAAATTTTCTTTTTCATATAAAGATGACAATTTTAATCCAACTAGCTCAGAAACTCTTATTCCTGTTGCATATAATATTTCTATCATAGTGAATAGTCTCAACCCTTTAATAGAGTCATCATTTTTAGCTGTCTCTAATAGCCTATCTACCTGATCGTTTGTTAAAAAATCGGTAGCTTAGATTTTTTTTTGGGTATTGATATTTGCGAGAACGGATTATCTTTCAGTATATTTTCGGTAACTAAAAAATCAAAAAAGTGTCCTAACGAAGATAATTTCCTGAGGATTGTTGACCTCTCAAATCCTAAATCGTTCATCATTGAAATATATTTTTCAATTGATTTTCTTGAAAATATTAGTTCAGATGATTTGCTTGTTGTTTGTCTTTCTAAAAACTGATTTATATCGCTTTTATAAGACTCAATCGTATTTTTACTTAAACCTTTCTCAGATATCAGTGATTCTAAGAAATTCTCAATATTAGATTTTTCTATTTTCGGCACTATAAATTGTACGTTGAAAAATACTCTAATATATAGTCTTGTGCGTAAGCTTCATTAATCTCGAACAATGAATCTATTATAAGAAAAATCGAAAACTCGTCATTCTCATTAAAATTATCATCTCCATGCAATATGTTTAGTAAAATTATTTTCTCACCTATTTGATTTTCAAGAGACTCAAAATATTTATGAAGTTTTATATTTGCAGTTATTGAGGAGACTTTATTTAATTCATTTGGAGTTTTCCAATAACTAATTTTTTTTGAATTTGTAATAAGTTCGTAATACTTAACTATAATATTCTTCTGCCTATCGGAAAAACCTTCATAGTCAATTAATTGATTTAAGTTAGTCTCTTTTATTGCTTTACCGTTCGCCAATGAAAGATAAAACTTAGCTTTAGAAAGCTCTAATGCGTTTGAATTGAGACTCAATTGACTCACCCACTCATTACATTTTTCTGGGTCATCATTTAGTATAAAGACCAGGCAAATACCCGATGCATTATCAATATAATCTGGTTTTGGCTGAACTATTTTTATTTTATCATAAATCATTAAAGACGCTGTATCCAACATACCATGCGCACTAAATAAACTAACATATTCAGGTATTTTATTTACTAATTCAGCCTGAGATGAAGTTTTTCTTATATCTTTAAAGATTTTAATTCGCTCTAATAAAGCTAAATTATCATCACCAGCGTCCTTAGTGTTACTCAGATCAAAGGAATGGTAAATCTCTGCAAGGTATTTGTGTTCAACCAAGCCTTTTTTGACAAGTTCTTCAGCAATTGAAATTTTTTTAAGGTTGTTCTTATTATAATTTAAAAAGTAGAACAATTTAAATTTTATTGGTGAATTTATGGAAATATATTTATCAATATCGACATTGTATTTTTGTAATAAATTTAAATTAATTAGATTTATTTCTTTGAGATTTTCAGCTTTAATTTCATCACTGTAAATAATTTCAGTTAATAAAGATAAATACTCTTCATTATAAGAATTATTATCATCTCGCATTAAA
>CACCKE010000010.1 GCA_902546615.1 uncultured Pelagibacteraceae bacterium | reverse complement strand
CTTGATTGAGAAGAAATGAGATTTCTAAGTATGATTACATTATTTGATTCTATATTATCGAAATATTTCTTGCCTCTGTTATCGGTTAAAATAAAGCATTTAAAATTTTTAGGTGCCTGCGAATAAACTACATTTATTGGTATACAGTGACCGCCAGTTCCTCCACCTACTAAAAAAAGTTTTTTCATAAAATTAGTCTATTCACGAATATGTCGATTCTTTGAGAATAATAAAATTAATCCTGCTGCAATAGACATGCCAAGGACCGATGAACCTCCATAGCTGATAAATGGTAATGTAATTCCAGTTGTTGGTATCAACCTTATATTTACCCCTATGTGAATTAAAGCCTGTAAGCATACGTATAAAATTAGGGTAAATAAACAGATTTGGATAAAGTGATCATTGTTTCCATAAATTTTTTTGAAACCTTGATAAGATATAATAAAGAAGATTAATAATATAAGTGTACAACCTATGAGACCATACTCTTCCGCAACCACGGAAAAAATATAATCTGAATTAGCTTCAGGAATTTTATTTTTTAAAAGACCATTACCGGGTCCCACGCCAATAATACCTCCTTGTTTAATTGCTTGAAGAGAAATTTCAGTTTGACTTACGTCATATTCATTTGGAAATAGAAATGAATTTATCCTATTTTGAACATTAAAATTGAGCAAATAAATCATTATAAAACTTAGAAGTCCAAAAACCACAATTACAGTGAGTATTATAATACTGAAACCACTCATAAGCACTGAACCAAAATAAATAGCTGATAATAAAAAAAATTGACTAATATCAGGCTGTAAAACAAGTATGCTTGCAACTGAAATATAGATTAAAGCACTTAGTGAGTGAGATGATATTTTTGTGCCTTGGTATTGATTATTTAATATCATAGCCAGTACAACGCAAAATACTGGCTTTACTAATTCTATTGGCATGAGAGAAAAAGATCCAAAACCTATCCATCTTTTTGAACCTTTGATTTCATCCCCAAATAATAAAGTAAGAACTAGTAAAGCAAAAAAAACTGTAAATAATATCACGCTAAATAATTTTATGTATCTTGTCTCAATCAGTGAAATAGAAATAAATACTAAAAAACCTATTGCTAGGTACAAAGCTTGTATGTTAAAAAATGAAAATAGGTTGTTATTGAGATACCTACTTGTACCAGGGTTTATAGTTAAACTTATTAATAGACCAAAAGTTATTAATACTGTTATACAAAAAAAAATTGGTTTATTTATTTCAGTAATCCAGTTTGTAACTATTGACTGTTCATAAGTTCTTTTATTCATTATTTGGTAAGTTTGCTTAAAAGTTTATTAAAATGTCTTCCACGTTCCTCAAAGTTATTATATTGGTCAAATGAAGCAGCGCCTGGACTAAATAAAAAAGTATTGAAATCGGTATTAGTCCTCATAAATTTACTCATTTCGACCACTGCTTTATCTAAGCTATGAACATAAACTGTGGTAACTTTACTTTTAAAGTATTTGTAAAAAATATTAGATTCCTCTCCAATAATTATTACTTTTTTAATATTGCCAAGACTGCCATCTAATATATTGATATTACTGCTTTTTATCTGACCGCCACATATCAAGAAAATATCTTTATATTTTTTTAGCGCTGCAATTAGAGAATGATAATTTGTTGATTTAGAATCATTTATAATAAGCTTCTTTTTGTCTGAAAAAATTATTTGCTGTCTAAATTCAAGGCCTCTGAATGATTTAAAAGCATTGAAGATTTGATTGCTGTTTAAGCCCACTTCTTTCAAAATTTCATATGAGAAGCGGTAGTTTTGGTCGTTACTTAGTAAATTATACTGATTCACATTTAATTTTTTAGTGGAGTTTTTTTTATTTTTATTAATCTGCTTTAAATTTTTCATTTTATTCAAATGATTATTCTTTTTTATTAATTTTTTTATAATTGAATCATTATCAAAAAAACCTTTTTGTGAGCTATTTATATTTTTAAAAATATTTAATTTAGCATTACCATAATTTGACATTGTATTATGTCTCGTCAAATGATCTGGAGTTAAATTAAGTATACAGGCAATATCAGGTTGAAATATTTTAGAGCTCTCTAATTGATAAGATGATAATTCTAAAACATAAAAACCTTTTTTAATCATCTTTGTTTCAAAGATTGGGTTACCTATATTCCCCGCAAGCTCTGTGTTAAATTTATTTTTTTTAAGAATATGATGAATAAGCGATACTGTTGTTGATTTTCCATTTGTGCCTGTAACCGCAATTATTTTAATCTGGTTTCTTATATTTAAATTATCCAGATATATTTGAAATAAATCTAATTCACTTATCAGTTTAGTATTTTTTGAGGTTAATTTTTTTATCAGTTTATGTGCTGACTTTCCTTTTGTAACAATTCCAGGACTGGGTATAATACAGTCTATTTGACTTATTTTAGAAGAATACTTTTTATATCCTTTATTTAATATTTTTTTTGAATGTTTGGGATTATCTTCCCAAAAATATACTACGGCTCCACTATTTTTAAGAGATTTATAAATTGAACATCCTGTTTTTCCCATGCCAATGACTACATAGCTTTTCTTTGAAAAACATTTTGACTTCAACATTTAGTTACCTGATCTTAAGTGTTGCGAGTCCAATCAAGGCAAGAATTAAAGCGATTATCCAAAAACGAATTACTATTTTTGATTCTGCAATACCATTCTTCTCAAAATGATGGTGTAAGGGAGCCATTTTGAATATTCGTTTGCCGGTTAACTTATATGATCCAACCTGAAGAATTACTGACAGCGCTTCTGCGACGAATATTCCTCCAACTATTGCTAATACAATTTCTTGCTTGGTTAGAACACTTATACCTCCCAATGCAGCGCCTAATGATAAAGAGCCTGTATCGCCCATAAAGACCATTGCAGGAGGCGCGTTGTACCATAAAAAGCCAAGAGCAGATCCAATTATGGCTGCGCAAAGCACGGTTAATTCTCCTGCTCCAGGTAAATAATTAATGTAAAGATAATTCGAAAAAATCATATTTCCTGCCAAGTAGCAGATTACAGCAAAAGTCGCAGAGACAATCATAATGGGAACAATTGCTAGCCCATCAAGACCGTCTGTAAGATTAACCGCATTTGCTGATCCTAGAATTACCAATATAACGAATGGAATTGAAAATAAACCTAAGTTTAGAAATATATCCTTGAGAAAAGGTAAGGATAATAACTGAATATCAATTTCATTATAAGTTGTTATCCAATAAATAAATATCAACGACATTATTATTTGAAAAAAGATTCTTATTTTCGCAGAAATTCCATTACTTGATTTTTTCTTAACTTTACTAAAATCATCTGCAAAACCAACCAATCCAAAAGATATTAGAAGAAATATAATTGGCCAAGATATATAGCTTTCAGGATTGACCCATAGAATCATTGATCCAACTATAGAAATCAAAATTATAATACCTCCCATTGTTGGAGTCCCTTTTTTAGCTACTAAGTGAGACTCAGGGCCGTCTTCTCTAATAGGTTGACCAATTGATTGGTATGATCCAATTCTTTTAATTAAAAATGGACCAAAAAAGAGAATAAAAAAAAATGAAGTAAACAACGCCAAACCTGTTCTAACTGTTAAATAATTTAAAAAATTATTTAATGCACCAAGATTTAAGTACTCAATTAAATATAAGATCATAATTAACTTTTTAAATGATTTGACAACTTTCGTAAATTGATTGAATTTGAACCTTTTAGAAATACTTTGCTATTCTTATTAAATATTTTTTCTGCATTACTTATAACACTATCAATATTCTCATAATATTCAAACTGAAGTCTATTGTATCTTTTTCTAAGTGAGTAAAGTTTTGATCCAACAAAAATTACTTTTTTAGCCTTGATCAGCATTAGATATCTAATTAAATCTATATGAAATTTTTCAGATTTATTTCCAAGTTCATTCATATCACCTATGACATAAACTAGGTGTCTATTTTTAAACTTATTAAAAATATCGATTGTGTCTCTCATAGAAACAGGACTAGCATTATAAGAATGATCATGTACTTCTAATTTATTTCCCTTATATTTTGATTTTAGTATTTCGCCTCTTCCTTCTGTAAAAGGTACATTTTTGAATTGATTGATTAGTTTTAAATTTAAACCTAGCATATAAAAGCAAGTAAGAATGGCTAATGCATTAAAAATAAGATTTTTTTGATTTTTTCTTAAAGTAAAATCAAGTTTACTGGCATCAGGCAATATTATTTGGTATTTAATAATATTCCCATTATTTGTCTCTTTTTTAAGATATACTTTTGATGATTTAACTTTTCCAATGTCTAAGCAAGTACTGATCTCTGTTTTTTTGAATAACGCATATAGCAATTTATAAAAATTAGAATTTCTATTAATAATTAAATTTTCAATACTTTTTGTTGAAGTGAATATTTCTGATTTTGCTAATGCAATTTCTTTTAAAGATTTAAAATTACCAAGGTGAACATTTTCAACATTTAAAATAATAGCTGTTTGTGGCTGCAATACCTTTACTAATCTTTTTATTTCTCCTGAATGATTCATGCCTATTTCAAAAAAACCATACTTCGTATGCCTTGGCATATTTAGTAATTCGAGAGGCAGGCCATATTGATTATTAAATGATTTGCGTGAACAGAAAACATCTTCCTCATTTCTCAGTAAATAATTTATTGCATCTTTTGTGCCAGTCTTCCCAATACTACCTGTGATACCTACAATTTGTGTTTTCAGCTGCACTCTGTACTTTGTTGCAAGCTTAAGGAGTGCTTTAGATGTATTTTTGACTTTGATTTGAGGTATTTTTATGCCTTTTGCTTTTTTATGAACAAAGGCAATAGATGCACCTTTTTTTTCCGCTTCTTCTAAATATTTATGACCATCTGTATTTAAACCTTTAATTGCAAAAAAGATATTACCTTTCCTTAATGACCGTGTGTCGAACGATGCACCAGTTATTCTTTTACCAGCAATATTGGTCCCAAATAATTCATTTATTTCTGAAGTTGTAATGAATTTTTTCATTTTTTTTGTAAATATTTTTTGGCAATTTTAACATCATCAAAAGGTAAATTTTTTCCCATGATGGATTGAAATTTTTCATGACCTTTTCCAGCAATAAGAAGCAAATCGCCTCTCTTTAATTCGCTGATAGCTTTTTTTATGGCTAGTTTTCTATTACCAATTTCAGATATGTTTTTTAAATTTCCAATCACTTCCTCTCTAATCCTTGATGGATTTTCATATCTTGGATTATCATCTGTGACTGTTGCTTTATCAGCGTATTTTGAAGCTATTTTACCCATAAGCGGTCTTTTTTTTCTATCTCTATTTCCACCGCAACCAAATAAGACATGTACGTTTGAAGTCTCTAACTTTTTTGATTCTACAATTGAATTTTTAAGAGCATCAGGCGTGTGTGCAAAATCAACATAAACTTTCCCACCTCTTTTTGTTTTTCCAACATATTCCATTCTTCCTAATACTGAAGGGCAATTAAGACTGCTTTTTGATAATTTTCTAGGATCAAACCCTATTAAATTCAAAATTGAAATTGCAAATATAAAATTTTCTATCTGAAAATTTGGAAAATTTTTAAATTTTAAAAGAATTTGCTTACTGCCCACTGTTGCTTTTACATGTTGAATACCACTTTTTTTGAGAATTTTTATAATTTTATAATTTCTATTTGCTTGAAAATATAATGGCTGAACGGATTTATTTTTTTTTAAAATTGATCTTATTTTTTTAATGTATTTTGTTTTTGAATTAATAATTAACTTACTATCTTTATGTATATAATCTTTGAAAAGTATCATTTTACTTTTTATGTAATTATTTATAGTTTTATGATAGTCAAGGTGATCATGTGATATATTTGTTAATGCACAAACGTCAAAATTCATTCCATAAAATCTGCTTTGATGTAAGCCATGACTTGATGCTTCCATAACTAAATATTTTATTTTTTTTTGACCTATCTTTTTTAATTGCTTTGAAAGATCGATCGGTTCGGGTGAAGTAAGGTTATATTTATTTCTCTTTAATACAGAGTTTCCTAAAGTGCCTATTGTAGCCACACTCTTTCCTGAAATTCTCAGTAAATAACTTAAAAAATATGCAACAGATGTTTTTCCATTAGTTCCTGTTATTGCAATTTTTGTTTCAATATTATTTTTATTTATTTCAAATGCTAATAGCGATAGTGATTTTCTTATATCTTTAACCTTTATCACTGTCGTATTCTTGGGATATCTTTTTTTACTATATGATGGAACAACAATAGCTGCAGCACCCTTTTTAATTGCTTGGTTTATAAACCTAGATCCGTCTATTTCATTTCCAGGGATTGCAAAAAAAATATTTCCTTTTTTTATCGATCTCGAGTCTGATGAGACTCCATTAAATTTTATCTTCTTTGCTTTAATTTCTTCTAGAAGGGAGTGATTTGACATTTATTAAAGAGAGGTATTAATGAGCATGTTTTCGTTAGGTACGTATCTTGCCTTTATGTCCAAAATAGGACTTACTCTATCAATAATTTGTCTTGAAACTCTTGCAGCATTCCACCCAGCATCACTCCAGTTCCAAGTATTATATGGCTCTCCATATTCTCTATTAATCCCTTTCGGGTCGTCTAATGAGATAAGAACTACATACTTTGGCTTGTGTATGGGTAGTACAGATATAAAAGTAGTTAACTTTTCTCTTGTATAGGATTTTTTGTCTATCTTGTGAGATGTGCCTGTCTTACCTCCAACCAAATATTTAAACTTACCATCTTCTGTGTATGCTTTATCAGCATCCTTGTTAAAGGCTTCTTTGGCAGTCCCTTTTGCAACAACTTGGCTTAAAAGGTAACGCATAATTTCACTGGTCTCTTCTGAAAAAATTTGATTTTTATATCGTTTATCATCTCCTAATTTTGTAAGAGATGGCTGAATTAAATATCCTCCATTTACTACAGCTGATGTAGCTACAGCCAAATGCAATGGCGAAACTGAAAGACCGTAACCGTAAGAGATTGTTTCTGTATTAACTGTTCTCCATGGGTCAGGAACAATTGGAATTGCTTTTTCTGGTATTCCAATATTTACTTGACGAAGTAATCCAAGTTGAGACAAATAATCTTGCTGTAATTCTTTACCAATATCTCTAATCATTTTAATCGTTCCAATATTTGATGACTCAACAAATATTTCCTCAACAGAGCACATTTTTAACTCACAAGGCCTGTGAACATCCTCTACGCGGTGCTTTCCAATATAAATGTGATTTTCAATCTCGTACTTTGTATTTGGCTGAAAGATTTTTTCCTCAATCCCCATTGCTGCAGTAAATATTTTCATCACAGAACCAAACTCATATACGCCTAATGTGTTTTTGTTGAACTTATTATTGTCATTCGCCTTTTTAGTATTGGGATCAAAATCTGGAAGCGATGTCATGGCAAGAATTTCTCCATTATTGACATTCATTATGAGCCCTGAGCCACCAGTTGCTTTATATAGTTTCATAGCAGCTAGTATTTCATCGCGAACAATGTGTTGTATTCTTGTATCTAAAGACAGTATCAAATCATTATTTTCTTCATTTTGAAGAAACTTATCAAAAGATTTTTCTAGTCCAGATACGCCTGTATTATCAATATCAACTTTTCCAACTAAATGACTAAAAAGTTCACTGTGAAGATATTTTCTTTTATAAGCATCTCTGAATTCAATTCCAGTTTCACCTAAATCTATATACTTTTGTAATTCTGATGGTTCAACATTTCGATCAAGCCAGAAGAATTTTTTTTCAGATACCAATTTATCAAGATCAATTGAGGAAAACCTATTATTTATTGCTGAGACTTTACTTATAAATTTTTTCTTATCGTATACAGCTTTTGGATTTACAGATATATGGGATGTTAATAAATTTGCTGTAAGAGAGGCATTATTTCTATCTAAAATATTTCCCCTTTTTGTCTTAACATTCTCAACAAAATAATTTCCCTTTTCAGTATAAAGTAAATTAATTTCTATCATCTTGATTGTTACTGCCAAAAACAAACTGCTAAATACAATCGCTGACAATATTAAACGATTATTTATTTTAAGGGCAAAATTATTCTTTAAAGACTTTAATCTTTCAAAAGCAAACTTTTCTTTATTATATCTGTGTGTAAATGAAAAACTTTTTTGATATATATCAATTTTCTTTCGGCCAATGTTCCGCTTTTTTTTCACGGAATTTACCTTGCCAAATTTTGATTAATCGTTGATGTATCATAAACTGAAATAACATCATTAAATAATTCATTATTTTGTTCAATATCTTCATTATCTAATACAACAAAATACTTTTCATAATCATTTGTAATAATCATTTCTGAAATCTTTTTAATATTCATTGGCGAAACCAAATGGTCCCATTCAATTTTATAAAGCTCATTTATCTTTTGTTCTTCTCGAAGTGTTAATTCAAGTTCGTTAATATACTTTTGTTTTTCGGCTGAAATATTTTTTATAACCATAATTGCAAGTAATCCGGTTAACAAAATTGCAACAGACAATATTTTAAAGAAGGCACTAATCATAATTCAAATCCTAACTCAGAGATCGGAATATAATTGAAGTTTAATCGCTCACGCTTAATGACTCTAAGCTTTGCCGAACGAGATTTTGGATTACTCAATATTTCCTTGGAAGATGGTTTTATTAATTTGGTCTTTTTATTTTTTAAACAAACTTTATTTGTAAAATTCTTTACTAGCCTATCCTCAATTGAATGAAATGTGACCACGCATATCTTCCCATTCGCTCTTAGTAAATTAAAAGCTTGGTTGAGACCAGCATGAAGTTCTTGTATTTCATTATTAATAAAAATTCTAATTGCCTGGAATGTTTTCGTTGCAGGATGTTTTTTGTAATATTTTGAAGGAAACGATTTTTTAATTATTTCTGCAAGCTCGATCGTACTCTCAATTTTTTTTTGAGTTCTGTGCTTCTCTATATTTCTTGCAATTTTTCTTGAATTTCTCTCATCTCCGTAATGATAGATGATATCAGCAAGCTCATCTTTGTCCTTTTTATTTATTAAGTCTGAAGCTGTTTGGCCGTCCTGACTCATTCTCATATCTAGGGGGCCATCTTGCATGAATGAAAACCCTCTATTTGCATCATCTAGTTGCATTGATGAAACTCCTATATCAAATACGAAACCGTTAATTTCTTTTTCTTTTGTTTCTTTGGAAATTTTATCAATCTGACTAAATTTAGAATGTACAAAAGAAAACCGACTGCCGTACTTTTTTTTAAATCTTTCAGCTTGTTTTTTGACTGTTGGATCTCTGTCGATTGCAATGACTTTGCATTCACAGCTTTGAAGGATTCTCTCTGTATAACCTCCGTATCCAAATGTTGCATCGATATATGTTTCATTATCTTTTGGCCCTAATTGTTCAATAACCTCTTCAATAAGAACTGGCCTGTGGCCAAGTTCTTTATTTGTCATTTACTCTGTCTTCTCAAGAAAGATGGAATTTCAAGTAAATCTTGATCAGTTTCTAATTCTTCATCAGCCTCAATAGAATTATGTGTTTCATCCAGTTGATGCACGTTTTGGTCACTAAATAAGTCAGGTGTGTCACTATCTGAATATTCCCTATTTGCATGTATTAAATCCATAATGCTTTGAGAAGACTCTTCCTGCTCCATTGCCGCCTCTTCGATTGGCTCTGGATCAACTTCAGGCTCAGCAATCATTTCCGGTTCAGAAACTGGCTCTGATTCCATTTCTGGCTCAGCAATTACCTCTTCCTCAGTAACTTCCATTTCTGGCTCTTCGATTGGCTCTGGATCAACTTTAGGCTCAGCAATCATTTCCGGTTCAGAAGTTTCCTCTTCAACTATTGTTGCTTCATCATTCATTGACCCTGAGTCTTTTTCATCTGAGCCATCCATGTACATATATGGATCAGAATTTTTGTGGATTTCATCTTCTTGATTAGCTGAAGCATGAATAGATCCTGTTCCATTCACTTGAGCTGATGGAATTGATGAAACTGTTGAACTACTATTTACTTGTAAATCAATTATTCTCTTTGATGGCTTGTCATGAGGTTCTAACCCAGTTGCAACAACAGAAACTCTAGCTTTACCCTCAAGATTTTCGTCAAAGATTGATCCTACAATTACATCTGCATCAGGGTGAACTTGTTCTCTTATCTCATTTGTAATTTTATCAACCTCATGCAATGTTAAGTCAGTTCCACCCGTTATGTTAATCAATAATCCTTTGGCTCCGTCCAAAGAGTAGTCATCAAGTAGTGGATTTGTAACTGCATTGTGAGCACATTCTATTGCTCTATTGTCGCCAGACGCTTCACCTGTGCCCATCATTGCGCGTCCCATATTATTCATGATTGTCTTTACATCAGCAAAGTCTAAGTTGATTAATCCCGGTACGACCATCAAATCGGTGATACTTCTTACTCCTGCATGCAAAACATCATCCGCCATTGAAAATGCATCGGCAAATGTTGTTTTCTCATCAGCAACTTTAAATAAATTTTGGTTTGGAATAACAATTGTTGTATCTACTAAATGTTCTAACTCTTTTAGCCCTTGCTCAGCAATTCTCATTCTTCCAGCACCTTCGAATTGAAATGGTTTAGTAACAACTGCTACAGTAAGTATACCCAATTCTCTAGCAACACGCGCTATCACTGGAGCAGCGCCTGTACCAGTACCGCCACCCATACCAGCGGTAATGAAAAGCATGTTTGTGCCTTCAAGTCTTTCCATTATTTCGTGTTTAGTTTCATCGGCTGAGGATTTACCGATATCAGGATGAGAACCAGCTCCCAATCCCTTAGTAACCTGAACACCTAATTGCATTTTTGAATCACTTAATGATTTAGACAGAGCTTGTGCATCTGTATTGGCTGCAACAAATTCAACTCCCGATAATCCGGATTGAATCATATTGTTAATTGCATTACCGCCTGCACCGCCAACTCCAAATACTGTTATCTTTGGTTTAAGCTCTTTTAGTTCTGGAACACTTAAATTTAAAACCATGAAATTATCCTCCTATTTTCATTAGTTATTCATTTTTCCATTTGAGATTTGCTAAATTATTTTTTGCATTATCACTTTTTTCTTTTTTGAAAGAATCATAAGTTTCAGGATTCCACATTTGAAATGTTTCACCCATACCTACGAAAGAAACTTGGTCAATAATACCTGCAATAGAGATTAATCCATCGGGTATGATGACTCTGCCTTCTTGATCAAAATGAATTTGATGGCTGTCAGCAAAAATAGAAGTTGAAAAGGTATTTCTTTCCTCACTGAAGGGACCGGATGCTTCTATCGCATCACTGATCTTTTGCATTCTATTAGCAGTACATCCTTCAATTGACTTAAGAGTCGGTGAAGGATAACAAATCATGCCCTTCAATCCGTTTTGTTCTAAGACACTTCTAAAAGAAGACGGAACAGAAACACGACCTTTTTTGTCAATGCGATTGATGTATGTAGATAGAAACAATGCCATTTTTAAAAAAAAGTTAGTTATTAAAATAATCAACAAAATTACCTCATTTGGGTTAAATTGGGATTACTTGGGATAGTATGGGATAATATGGGTAATGTCTATACCTATTTATGATATTTCTTTTATAATCAATTATTTAAATAATATTTTACATTAGCCTGTATTTATAAACTATTGAAATAAATGAAAAATTTTGCCAGATAATTTATAAGCCGGGTTCTGTGATTTTTTTACAAAAAACCGATAACTATTCATCTAGCTCAATTGTTACCAATTGAGTCGTGCGATCAACCCGGTTACAGCCAAGACAAGCCAATGTAACCCTATTTGATCTTGCTCCCAGTGGGGTTTACCATGCCTTTTTTGTTACCAAAAAAGCGGTGAGCTCTTACCTCACCTTTTCACCCTTACCCTTAAAATTTCAATTAGGGCGGTTTATTTTCTGCGGCACTTTCCCTAGAGTTGCCTCCGCCGGGTATTACCCGGCACTGTTGCCTTGTGGAGCCCGGACTTTCCTCTTGATCAAGCCAAGCAGTTATCCAATTATCTGGCTGAAAGGGTTTATCCTCTTAAAAGATATTGGTCAAGCCTCTCTTTGAAGAGATATAAGTTCTCTCAGATATCCCAACAATTTGCGCTTAACCGTAAATTCCTCTAACTCTTCGGGGCAATAGTGACTTTCAAAAGCGTAAATAACTTGCAGTGTTTCTTTATCCATTAAACTCGATAAAGTAATTTTATAGCCAAAATCTCTTAGTAACTGTTGTAAAGACTTAATCTCTGAAGCTTTGAGCGGCATTTTTGAATTATTTTTCTTTGGTAAAATTACTAAGCCTTTTGCAGCCAACTTTTGCCAAGGGAATAAATATCCCGGATCTATCTTTCGCAGCGGAGCAATATCTGAGTGGCCCAAAATATTACTTTTTTTTATTTTGTACTTTGTCTGCAGAGTTTCGATTAATGATATAAGTGATTTTATCTGAGATGACTTAAACTTGTGATATCCAAATTCTTGGCCTTTGTTATGTAACTCTATACCTATAGACTTTGAGTTTAAATTTCTATCTTTTTTCCAATTAGATATACCTGCATGCCAAGCAATATCTTTATCATTTACGAGTTGGGTAATTTTTCCCCCTTCATTAATAAAATAATGTGAGCTCACTTTGCTTTTTTTTGATCTAAGTCTTTTAATTGACTCCTGTGCTGTTTTCATTCCTGTATAATGTATGATTATATATTTTATATTTCTTCTTTTTACTTGTTCATAATTTGGGGATTTTAGATATTCAATTTTCATGGTGAACTTGATACCTTTTCTTCTTCTGGCTCTCTCATCATTACAATAGCAACTCCCGTGAATGACATGGTTGCGCCAAAGATGATTTTAAATGTAAGCACTTCATTGAATCCTTCATAAAAAGAAAAATAAGAAATAATCAGTGCATTAATTATTGCAAGTACCGGAGCAAGGAGTGTTAGAGGTGTAATTTTTGATAATTCATATTTTGTTATTAAGTAATAAAAACCTGCATGACCGATAGCTGTTGCAGCAAATGCAGTAAACAATATAGCTCCCCAGCCAATTATGGATGCGTTTAGAATCAAGTCTAATTGATTTTCCTCAACTAAAAATGAAATCATTGCCAAGAATAAAAAGCTTATAAAAGCAATCCAAGCTTGTAGATCAAACACTTTAACATCTTTTAACTTCTTCATAAAAAGAAGGCTGATAGCAATAGATAAAGCTGCTAATAATGCATAATAAACGCCACCGAGATCAGAAAATATTGTAGGCTCAAAAATCAAAATAATAACTCCCCCAAATGCAAGTGCTATTCCAAGAATACGCCTCCACTTAATTACCTCACCTAAAAATATAACGGATAATATAGTTGCAAATGGTACACCTAATTGAAGAACCACAGCAACAGAGGAAATAAATTGAGAATTATCGAGAGCAAGATAGAAAAACGCAAAATGAATGCCCCCTCCCAATATAGAAATAATTAGTATATTAGTCATTTGACCTCGGTGAATTTTCAAAAAGGGTATGAGTAAAACTGCAATGATTAGAAATCTCATTGTAGTAAATAAAAATGGTGGAAATTCATTTACACCGATTTTTGCAGAAATAAATGCCAGTCCCCACGCTAGATTAATGGATAATACAATGAATATGTCTATTGTTCTCAATACTGGCTCATTTCTGCATCATTTTCTATTTATAATACGATTACACTAAAATATTAATTTGATTAGAAAATTTATATAGAATAGCATTATTTCAATGAAATATAGAATATTAATAGTTTTATTTCTAAGTTCTGTTCTTGTATTGCAAGGGTGTGCTTCAAAAGAAGCTTCGGTGAACTATAACAATTCTGAAACTGAAATAGTTAGCGTTAATGACCCACTTGAAAAAGTAAATCGTGTGGTTTTTCAATTTAATATTATTTTTGATAAGCTTATCTTAAGGCCAATTGCTGTTACCTACAGAGCCA
Source organism: uncultured Pelagibacteraceae bacterium (assembly GCA_902546615.1). Classification (GTDB taxonomy): domain Bacteria; phylum Pseudomonadota; class Alphaproteobacteria; order Pelagibacterales; family AG-422-B15; genus CACNXQ01. The sequence continues at coordinate 16,508 of CACCKE010000010.1, read as the reverse complement.
TTGTTCCAGAATTTGTTCGAAACAGAGTTACATACTCATTAAATAATTTAGGTATGCCAATCACAGCTGTGAATAATGTATTGCAAGGCGAGTTAAGAAAAGCCGGAGTATCAACATCTAGATTTATTATTAACTCAACTATTGGAATACTTGGATTCTTTGACCCAGCAGCAAGTATGGGTCTTGTATCTGAAAACGAAGACTTTGGACAAACTTTGAGTGTATGGGGTGTTGAGTCTGGTCCATACTTAGTTTTACCTTTCTTAGGACCTTCCACACCAAGAGACTTTGCAGGCATGCTATCAACATCACTGCTTGATCCAATGTATCAAGTGGGAGGTGGGTCTGCTCCTGACTCTCTTAGAACTTACAGAATGGGCACTGGCGCAGTTGATTTTAGATCTCAAAACATAGAAATTCTTGATGATCTTCAAAACAATTCAATTGATTACTATGCAGCAGTAAGAAGCTTTTATTCACAAGGAAGAGAAAGTCAAGCCTCAAATAATTTAGAAAGCAATACGCAAGATCAAGAAAATGATATTTTTGATGACTTTGATATCGATGAAAGTTATGTAGGACCGGATATTGAGATTATTTATGATTAAAGTAAAAAATTATAGCTGGATTTTAATTTTGTTGCTTACCTTCGCAACTTATGCCCAAAGCTCAGAGTTTGCTCAAGAAGAGGAGTTTGTTTCAAACTTTGCAGACCAAGCGATTGAGATTTTAAGTGACGAGGGTATTAGCGAAAATGATAAAACGTCTCGTTTCACCGATGTTGTTATGAACGCAATTGACCTAAATTTAATTTCAAAATTCGTACTCTCTAAAACTTGGAAAAATTCGACAGATGAACAAAAAGAAAAATATTTGATTGCATTTAAAGATTATTTTATCAACTCCTATGCAAATAAGCTTGATCAGTACTCTGGGGAGCAAGTTCAAATTGTTGGATCTGAAGCTGCAGGGAAATACGTAATTGTTGAAAGTAATATTGTACGAGAAGGAACTGATACTTTAAAAATAAATTTAAAGTGGAGACTGATTAATAGAGACGGTGATATAAAAATAATTGATCTGAATATAGAAGGTATCAGTCTTGTAATTGCACAAAGAGAAGAGTTTCAGTCATTTCTTGCAAATAACGATAATGATATAGAGAAATTAATCGATAAGATTATTACTGTTTCTAATTAATTCTTTTTAAATTATTTTGATGGTAAGCCACTTGGTTTCCAGCCAATAACAAATCCATCCTCAACATTGTAAAGATTCTGATAACCATTTGACTCTAATATTAAAGCAGCGTGCATGGACCTTGCCCCTGACTTACAAATAAAGTAAATTTCCGAATTTTTTGAAATTCCATAAGAATTGAATTGATTCAAAAAATTTGTGTTTTCATCACCCTCTTCATTAATGAGAGTTAATTCTATATATTGAGCATCAAAAGATTCTTCATTCACTCTTCCAAATGTTTCCCATTCGTAAGGTGTGCGTACATCAACTAAATATGCATCTTTATTTTCTTTAATTGTACTATAACAGTTTTCTGCTGATATATTTTTTATATTACTCATTGCTATGATTTCTGATTAGATGATTTAAATCGATCTGAAATTGGACTAATTTTAGTTTTTCTTCCCCTTACTCGCTTTCTCCACATTAAGAAAGAGGATCTTTTCATATTCTCTTTCATTAATTTAATAACTTCTTTCTCTTGTATTCCAAATTGTTTCCTAATATCAGCGAAAGTTGTTCTATCTTCCCAAGCCATTTCTATAACGCGATCGATGTCTGACTGCGATAGTTTATTGCCCATTTTAGGTTGAAATTTTTACGGCTTGAAAATTACCAGGGCGATGTTCCCCTTTTTCTACAACGCCAAGAAGTTTTTCCCAAATTTCCAGTGCACCATCTGCCTCTTCTTTTCCTATTAGATTTACAACATCATCATAGAGTGGCCCTTTTATATCCGATATTTCTGTCTTAACTTTTTCGAGATACCATTTATTACGATCATTTAGTGAGAGAACTTTAAATCCTGTTTCTTTTAAAAGACTTCCATACTTTTCTAATGAGCACATAAACATATCGAGGCCTTCTGCGGCAATATATTCTTTCATCTGCTCTGATGGTTCGTTGTCATCATTTCTCATCCAATCTCCAACTGCAAGAATACCATCGTCAGCTAAGATCTCGTTTATCTCTATGAGCAAGTTTTTTTTATCGATAATATGCAAAAATGCTTCTTTACTAAATACTACCTCAAAACTTTTATCTTCAAATTTATATTCACCTGGCTTCGTACAAATAAATTTTGCTTTATCAGATAAATTTTTCTTTAACGCTAAATTATTTGCTGTTTCAATTACTAACGGTTCTGGATCTATTCCAATAACTTCTTTTGCACCATATTTTTCAATCATATGAAAAACTGCACCGCCCGTTCCACATCCAATATCTAGAACTTTTTTATTTTTTAGATTTAATCCTTTTAAAATCTGATCAATTTCTTCTGTCCCACCAGGTGATAGAAAACCCTCACCCCAAACAGTTTTGAGCATATTTAGTTGTTTTGGGCCGTAATGTCCTTCGTCGGTTAAGCTCATATTATTAATGATATATTTTAGATGATCTAACTGTTTTGTTTAAGTCAATTAGACTTAAATTACATTTTCTTTTAATGACCAGCTTAATTACAGGTGGAAGTAAATTTCTAAACTTTACTCGCCTTACTAAAATATCTTGCTGCTTCATCATATGACCTATTTGCGTAAAATTTAGAAATACACAAAAGTGTTAAGTGCAAAGGTATGCCAAATAACAGCTCTGGTAGATCTAAATGCATAGAAAGATTTTAACCTGATTTATCAGCTATAATCAAGAACAACCGTTCCTGAGACAGGATCAGTTACACCCAATTCAGGAGATAATTCCTCTAGTAAGTGTCTCACTTTATCCAAGTTTCCAATCATGTTTTCTCTTTGTGCGGCAATGGCTTCCTCAGATTCCCAAATACCAATAAAACAATATGTACGGTCTCCTGTTTTGAAAAGACGACTCATTTTCTGACCCGGTAGATTTTCAAAACTTTTGTTTATTTCTAAGTATTCTTCTTCACAACCTTCTTTAACTTTAAACCTCACAGCATTACAAAATTCCATATTATTACTCCTTTATTTTTAATTTATTAAATTATACATAAATTTCGTTTTCAAAAGCAACAACCATTTCATGCCATTCTTTGTCATTATAGGGATAGAAGTTAGAAAAGATCAAGGCTCCCTTCTGTTTTTCTAAATTAAAACTAAAGAATGTGCATGCAGCGCCTCCATGAGCAATAGATCCAACAGGCCTTGAGTCATTTGGATCGAAAGAAATTGTTAAACCTAACCCATATCTATTCATTTTATTTTTTAATCTTCCATTTTCACCCATTATGAAATTATAATTATCATCTCTCTCAAACATTTGATCAAATTTTCCTGGCTTTATCATTTCATTAAAACTTGACTCAGAAATAATTTGCTTATTGTTATAGCTACCTTTGTTCATTAAACATTTCACAAAATTTGCATAGTCATTAGGTGAACTAAATATTTCAGTTCCCCCATAGTAAGATTTTCTCCAAAACCTGAGATAAGGCTGACCTTTGAAAGGCATTTTTCTTATCACTTTAGATTTTTTTCCCTGTCTAATGCCTAAAGGTACAATTTTATCTCTCTTTTCTCTAGGGATGGTAAAAAATGTATTTTTCATATCCAATGGATTAAAAATATTTTCTTTGCAATATTCTTCTAACGACTGACCTGTAACTTTTTCAATCATCATGCCTACAAAACCAAGACCAGTTCCATATTTAAAATCTGTTCCTGCTTCAAAGAGTCTTGGTCCTTTTGAAAAAGGATAAATGTATGTAATTATACCTTTTAAAAATAATAATATTTTCATAGAAATTGATAAATCTTTTATTTTCTTAGAAGTAATCATCATCAGTGAATTATAAGCGAAACCTGATGTATGCGACATTAGATGACGTAATGTAATTGATTTAGATTGCTTAACCAATTTACTATCAGCGTTTAGTACTGGTATTTCTTTAATCTCTGGAAGAACCTCTTCAACAGGCGAGTCTAAATTTAACTTACCTTTTTCTACTAATTGCATTGCAGCCAAAGCTGTAATCGGCTTACTCATCGACATCAGCCTAAATATATAGTCACCATTTAAATCTTGGTTATTGTTCCAATGAGATTTACCTAAAGAAATAGAATTACTCTCAAATTCGTTACCGTTTTTTTTCAGATATATAAAATGGCAATTCTTTACTGAATTTTCATCGAATAATTTTTGAACTTTCTCAAACATTCGAAAATTTTACAAAAATAGTTGTTTTTTGAAAGGATAAATATTCAGTCTAATTTATTTCCATGATACGCGAGCAAATGTTCTTGTTGAGCAATAAAAAATATCATTCTTTAAACCTGGTGTTAAAAACATGCCGTTGGCAAGAGGTGAATTGAGTGCAACTTTTGAGAGTATTTCTCCACTTAAGAGGTCTATTACCACCAAGTGATCGTCATTATTTTCGAAACTATTAATTACGAGCTCTTTGCTCTCAGGAAATACAACCGGTTGCATTGTTGGTCTAAGACTGTCAATCTTCCATGATATTTTTAACGAGTTATTTGATGTATCAATACCTGCTATGCCACCATTTATACTATCCCAGCATACACAGATATTGCATTCAGGAATATTTACGGGTGGTGCAATAATACCCCCTCCATGATGTTCAAATGGTTCGATATATTCAAATTGTTCTGACACTAAATCAAATTTATAAAGCCTTTGCTTACATGACCAAGGAGCAGGACGTCTCCAACTTAATTCTTTTGGTGCGGTTTTAAATCTACCGTTTGGATGAGTTGAATAAATCGCTCTTAATGAGTCGATGTCACCGTTATTCATCAGCCAGAGTGATCCATCAGATATACAGCCATCCCATGATAATCCTTGATCATCATTTGATTTCCTATAATTAGGTGACCATTCTGAAGTAACTTCTAAATCGTTAGGTAAAACTTTTATTTTCCATATTTTTTCGATACCTGGAATAAAAATGAACTCACCATCTTCTGTTTTGTCTGAGGCAATTCTTCCCATAGATCCTTCAGGCAATTGTATGGGTTTATGTAAAACATCTAGATTTTGATCTAATCTTGTAATTGTGGAACAACCTTGACCTTCTAAACGCAAATCTTTAGTAACGATTGTTCCATCTGATAATACTAGTAAACCGTTATGTGCCTGATTAATGGGTAATTTTATTTCTTTAATCACTTCGCAATCTTTTGAAATACTATGCATGTAGTTTCCATTAACCTTGATGATATTGCCATTTTGATGTGCTGCGATAGCGCCACACCAGACGTGATCACCGCATGGTAATTTTGGGGTTTCACCTAATATTTCCAAAGATTCAGGTTCAATTTTTTGAAGCCATCCAAATGGTTCTGGACCAGTAAAGCTTGGCATCGTACCACCTAAAAAAATTTCATTATTATCGCGATAAATTGTCATAACATTCCACCGTTCATTTCGTATGCTTTGTACAACAGCTTTTTTTTCACAAGCATTTAATGATCCTTTGGTTGCCTTTTGGCGTCGATTTCCACCACATTCAACAGGCCAATGAGATTTATAGTATCCCTCAAGTATGGATGATCTATCTTGGGCAGTCATTATTTTGAAAGCAGAGATTTAATTGACTTTCCGCTTAAAGATGTTGATGTCTTAGCGTAAAGCCTAATTAGCTTTAGAGGTAACGGATCATTAACCTCTTTAAAAAATTCTTTTCGAGAAAAAAGGTCAAGAAACCATGAAGATATTTTTGGATAGCGGTCTTTAAATGGAAATCCTGAGACATAAAGCCTATATGTATAAATAAACCAGGCAAGATCAAGCATTGAAAGATTATTGCCCATTAAGTATTTTTGCTTATTTAATAGAGATTCGTATTTATCATAACATTTACAAAAATTATTGAGTGAGTTTCTAACCGCATCATCAGTTATTCCATTTTCACGAAATGACTTATAAAACTTTACTTCTTTTAATTTTAGATAGTCCAGCTCACTATTAGATGATTTATATTTCTCAAAGGCATCTAGTTTGTTAGTATCTTTTTTGCCGAGTCCACCAAACATATATCGATAAGCAATATTTCTTATATCCTCATGCAAATCATCTTCTTCTTTCAGTAACGTGCCAATTTCTGTTGTATCGGAGTCAGGAACAAGTGGGTTTTCAGGAAATTTATCTTCGAGATACATGAGAATATCATTGCTCTCAATTTCTACACGACCATCATCCACGAGAACAGGAACCAGGCCTTTAGGATTAATACCTAGAAAGAATTCTGAATAGTTTTTTCCTGTAGCAAGATTTATGCTGTGAGGTGTCCATGAAATTTTTTTTAAATTTAAATAGATCCTAAGTTTTTGTGAACATGATGAAGTTCTAAAATGAAATAAATGCAAACCCTTCCAATTTAGTATTTCTCTAGATTTAATTTGATCGCTTGGAATTTGAACCATTATTTTCTTTCCTTATTGTTTTGTTTAGTAACAAGGTAAGCCAGTACAAGAATTACAACCGTACCTGTCATCATTGAAATATCAACCGACAGACCAAAGCTCAATAAAATAAAACCTATAAGGGCGCCTACAAAAAAAACACCAAGAATCTGTAATACATTTTTCATTAATTATTCATCTGTTTTTAAACTAGTTTTTTGAATGATTATAACAGAAATTGTTGGTACCAAAAGAGTGAGCAGAGTAACAACAATCAATAAAATACCAAGGTCAGAATAATCAGCTATGGAGAGTATCTCATTTGTGACCTTATCCTTGACTTCCCTCGTCACTTCGTAAATTTGATTGAGATACTTTGTAAGCAACGCACTTGCGGATAGAGCTAAATTTGTGAACGATGCAAATACAGCGAAAAATGTAGCCTTTAGATGAGCTGGAGCATTTCTTGCAATCCACGCAAGAAGTGGAATCATTGAAACTTGTCCCAAGGGTGATTCTAAAGCTGTATTAAATATTGCAATAAACCGTGCATCTACAACATCGTTTGTTAATGATGAAGTCCATTCATGAAATCCATAATACATGCCAACACTTGGCAAAAATAATACTGCTCCAGCAATTGATAATATCACTATAATTTTTGCAATTGAGTTATTGACCATAAAAGGCCTTAAAATAATGATTCCAAGTAAAGTCAAACAGGAGGCAAGAAGAGAAAGCACAGAAAAAAACTGCTCATCAAATCCTAAATTATCAATCTCAAACCAGGTAAGTCCTGGGCCTGGGCCTGGCATGGCTCTGAAAATAAATATTATAATTGCAGTTCCCAAAATTGTGAGTCGCATCGACTCTGGAAGTTCACGCATTAGTTTAGCCATTAGAAAAAATATAATACTTACTGATCCAAAGAATACGATCTCTTGCGCATACGGAAGATTAAATCCTCCCACGCTGAGTGTAAAAATTACAAAAACGAGAGAGCCTCCAAGTATCCACCAATCAACCTTAGTTTTTTCAATTTCGATTTGATGATCTATACCTAACTTTGAAAGTTGGTCGTTTTTTTTCTTTTTTAAATAAATTGAAAGTAATACCCCTAATACTGATATGAACGGAATGATCAGTGCGAAGAGGTAAATATTCCCGTATAAAATTATTTTTTCTTGTTCAGTTTCAGCTTCAACGCTACTGAAAATAACAACATTAATTAATGCAACAATTACTGTACCACCAATAATAGCAAATCTACCTAGTGTTTGCATGGTGGTATGCATATTTTTTATTACATCGGGTGAGTATTGGTTTCCTTTTGGATCTATGTTTGGGACTGCTTCAACTGTCATTGCATCAGCAACAACGTCCTGAACTACATAACCTATCGGAGCTAAGAGAACGCTAATAACATACCAAGTTTCAATACTTAAGTACCTTACCATAAAGTCAGTATGAATAATAAGGCCGAACATGATAGCAAGACTTAAAGCAATGAGTGATGCGCCCACATAAACAAGATAATTTTTTCTTTCCCAGATTAGGTCAACTAAATGACCAAGTGGCATTTTTAATGCCCATGGAATTCCTGCCCAAAAACCAAGGCCTGCTAAAAAAGCAGCCGAAAGATTTAGATAATCTTTTACAAAAAAGGTTCCAACGATTCCGGTTAAACCTGAAACACCAGCAGCAACATATATCATCAAAGGCGGTAGATAACTTAATTTAAATTGCCTTCCTAAATCAATAAAAGTGCTGTCTATGAACGCATAAAATTTACTCATTCTGTAATTATACAGATTAAGATTTATCTAACAACTCAGGGCTATTGTTACGAGGACTATTAACATTTTTTGAGACTTCATAGACTTGAACTAGATCGTCTTTTTTTCTTTCAATTTCATGCTTTCCTTCTATCCATTCAGTTGTTTGAGTTTCATCTAGAAGCAGAGGTTGTCTATGATGCACATGAGAAACAGTTTCATTTGACTGGCAAGTTACAACTGCACATCCACTATTCAAATTATAAATACCTGCAAAATAAAGCAATTCATTTTCAATATAATGGAAAAAAGGGGTTTTAGAGTTATTTTGCCTCTGCCATTCATACCAACCATTTGCAAGAAAAACACATCTTAATGATCCCTTAAAAGAAGGCTTTTCTAATAATGTTTCGTGACGACAATTAATCAAGTTCATATCATCTTTCCATTTTGGTGAATATGACCATTTCATAAAAATGGGATCTGGTTTTATAACCAATACATCTTGTGACGGAGCTATGTTATATGAGGGTGATAGTTCAACATTAAATTTATCTTTAATAACTTTTTTGTCAGAGAGTACGAAACGCCCACACATTGTTAAACAATAAGTTCGTTAATTAATTTGAGTCGGTCTTGAGATTTTTTACTTGTTGGAATAATTTCTAGAATCCTTTTATACGTTGCTGCAGCTCCTAAAAGATCATCTTGAATTAAATAGATTTCCGCAAGTCCATCAAGTGCTCCAAAGTGTCTTGGTTCTAGTTCAAGAGTTTTTTGGATATCAGAAATTGAAGCCTCTAACTCACCTTTTAAAAAGAGAACAGTAGCTCTTTTATTCCAACCTTCTGCAAAATCAGGCTTAAGATCAATTACCTGCGTAAATAAAGTTATTGCTTCTTCTAAACTTCCACGATCCATCATTTTGTTGCCTTCATCAAATATTTTTTGGGCTTCAACATTTTCTGCAATAGACCATATATTCCAAATGTCAGCTAAAATAGAACTGGCTTGCATATTGTTATTGCTTAAAAACAACTCATCAAACAAACTATTCAGTCGGCTATCTTTTTGATCAGCCAATACAAAAGATGAATGAAAAATTAACAGTATCAGAATAATTTTTTTCAATCTAAATCTTTCCAAAAGGCTTTATACTTTTTGCTATTAGCAGAATCGTCTCGAAAGTGATCAAGAAATGCTTTAAAAAGTCCCAAATTTGTATCAACCTCATTACCGTCAGCGATTTTCAATATTTGTCGATAACACCAATAAACTTGAGCAGCTTTATTATTAGATCGCATAAGTGATATCGGACTATTTAAACCAAGAATCCACGGACCAAATTCCAACATATTTTCATATAGAGTTGCTGATTTTTTTTCACCACTTATTAATTCATTTACAATATCGGGTTCAGAGCAAAGTGGTCTTCCCAAACCAATTACATCACAAGCGCCACTTTGAAGGGCATGATTCATCCCCTCGGTGGAACGAAATCCCCCAGTAACCGCCAAAGGAATTGATATAACTTCTTTTATTGCTTCTGCATATTTCAAGAAATAAGCTTCTCTTACTTTGGTGCTGCGCTGAGGTTTGATTGTTTTTGCTTTTTTAAGGTTCAATGAGTCAATTTCTAAGGCAGTAAAATTTTCATAAGTTCCACCTGAAATCTCAAGTAAATCTAATGATGTATTATTTAATATTTTAGCCACTTCAATACTTTCTTCGTGAGAAAATCCCCCTTTTTGAAAATCACTTGAATTAAGTTTAATTGAAATAGGAAAATTACTTCCGACTTTATCTCGGATCGCTTCAATTGTTGTAATTAGTAATCTTGATCGATTTTCAATGCTACCTCCCCACTCATCAGTTCGTTGATTAACATTTGGTGATAAAAATTCTGAGAGAAGATAACCGTGTGCTGAATGAAGTTGAACACCAGTGAACCCTGTTTGCTTTGCAACCTCAGCCGCATTAACAAACTGATCAATTATTTTTAAAATTTCAGAGTGGCTTAGCTCTTTTGGCACTCCAAATTTTAGTATTCCTCCAAGTGTAGGCAAAGGTTGAACTGAGGGTGCCCTGCTTTCTTTGTTAATACTAAATGGCGTCTGCCTACCGGCATGGCTTAATTGCATCCATAGGTGAGTGTTATTTTGCGTTCCAGACTTAGACCAGTCTGCTAAAGCTGCCAAACTTTCATTAGATTGCTTTCCTTCAATTACAACATTGCCAGCTCGTTCAATATATCGATGATCAACCTGAACATTTCCTGTTACTGAGATGCCAACCCCCCCTTTTGCCCATCTATTATAAAGAGTGTTGTGCCTTTCGTTTGCTATTGCATCACTATTTGCAAGACCTTCTGTCATTGCAGATTTAAGAAATCTATTTTTTATCTCAACTCCACATGGCAATAGTAAATTATCACTGATTTTTGTCATTGCTCACTCAACCAATTTTTAATTTCATTAAGAAACAATTGATCTAAATGAGGATTTGCAATCGAGGGAAACATATGTCTTCCACGATCAGTTTCTAAAGTTTCAATTGATACAACTTTATTTTTTGCGGCCCATTTTTCAAAATTACTTTTGAGTTTGCCCGCATTTACTAACCGGTCATTTTCATCATAAAAGACGAGTGCGGACGTAGATATTGCATCATATGAAATGCTATCAGTAGCAAATGGTATTCGAGCTATCTGATAGAAAACGTTTGTATCAAAATCAGTAGCAAAATAATTTTCCCATTTTTCATCCTCTGGTAAATCCATAAATGATCTTGGATCACAATCTATAAGCCAACATAAGCTTCCTGTTCTATCTACAAGACTAGAAATTAAAGTATTCATAAATGCGAAAGGTGAAATTCCTGAATTTCCCGGAGCAAATAAAACCAAGGTATCAATTTTTTTTGAAAGTAATTCATCATTAGCTGCAAGCATTGAAAGTGCCCCTCCAAGCGAATGGCCAATCAAAATTACATTTTCCCCAATTCTTTCACCGATAATTATTGCTTCAGCAACATCATACATAATCTTATCAATTTGCATTTGCTTTGTACCTTCATATGGAACCCCGTGACCTGAAAGTCGAGTCATAAAAAGGTTGGCATTAAGTGCTGCAGATAATTTATTTAAAAATTCTTTTGACTGATAGCCTGTAGTTGTAAATCCGTGAATAAATACAATCGAATATTTTGTCTTATTTTTTTTACTATTATTCCAAAAAACAGTTTTTTCAGCGTAAGGATATATATCACTTACTTCTGACTCTTTTTGCTTAAGGTAACCATCAATATCCTCAGGTACATCAGAAACATTCGGAAAACTATTTGGAAGTTTCTCCACTGTCAAAATTGGAAACATAGCTATGACAATCCAAACCACAAAGATGCTTATGATAGCAAGTAATGAATAGAATATTTTTTTAATCATAATTACTCTACGATATTAACCTAATATAATAAAAATCACCAAATTGATCTTCTTAAAGTAATATATTTGTGTCTAAAATATAATGATAAATTTAAAGTTAACATTTACGAACAAGTAAATCTAATATTTAATTATTCAATAATGAAATCTAAGGAGCAAAAAAATGAGTGATCGAGAATTAAATCCTGAAGCATTAAAACAATTACAGCTAAAGGTAATGCAGGATGTTTCCGCCTCAGCGATAATTCCATTAATGAGAATTGGGGATCAACTAGGAATTTTTAGAGATTTATCAGAACTAGGTGAAGTAAATTCAGAAGAATTGGCAAATGCATCTAACCTTGACGAAAGATATCTTAGGGAGTGGCTGTATGCAATGTCTGCTGCAGGTTTTGCCAATTATGACTCTAATAAAAAAAAATTTTCTCTCTCACCTGAACAAATTGCTGTTTTTGCTAATGATGATAGTCCTGCATCAATGATGGGAGCATACGATATGCTAACAGGCGCCATTTTTAACGAAGAAAAAGTGAAGGAAGCCTTTAAAACAGGTAAAGGTGTTGATTATAAAGATTCATGTCCAATTTGTTTTCAAGGAACTGCAAGGTTTTTCAAACCCTCTTATGAAAAAAATTTAGTAAAAAGCTGGTTACCAAAAATAGAAAACCTTGAGGAACGAATGAATTCTGGTGCAAGCTTTGCTGATATTGGTTGCGGTTATGGTTTATCTACAATGATAATAGCTGAGACATTTCCAAACGCCAAGGTCTGTGGGTACGATATTCACGGTCCTTCTATTGATGAAGCTAAGAAATTGGCAAAGAAAGCAGGTCTCGAAAATCGCATTGAGTATTCAACTGCTGATGCAAAAAGTTATGAGGATACGCATGATTATATTGCTTTTTTTGATTGTTTGCATGACATGGGCGATCCGGTTGGGGCAGCAAAATATGCTTATAACCATCTAAAAGATGATGGTTCAGTAATTTTAATCGAACCAACAGCAAATGATAATCCTGAAGACAATTTTAATTTATTTGGTCAAATGTACTATTGTTTTTCAACAATTGGTTGTGTACCAACTTCAAAATCTCAAGAAGTTGGATTGGCTCTTGGCGCGCAAGCGGGTCCCTCAAAGTTAATTAGTGTTTTAAATGAAGCGGGGTTTATGAATTGTAAAGTAGTTAAGAAAAATGCTAGTAATATGGTTATTGAAGCAAGAAAAAATTAGAAACTATGTCTTTACTGTTCCAGTAGGATGGGCTTTTCCATTAATGACAAGTTTTGGCTCAACACTTACATCAATGAGTTCAGGTCTTTTAGACAAATAGCTTTCAATAGATGAAAGTGAGGCAATATCATCTAAAAATTTTTCTAATCTTGGAAATTTTTTTATTATCTTTGCATCAAGTTTTCTTGATAGATCAAGATGGTGAAAAGCTGCAAAATCACATGCTCTTGGAGTATCATCAATAAAAAACCTACCTCCATTTAAATTTATAATTTTTTCTAATTCTTCAAATCTTGTTTGAAGAAATGGCAACATATCATCTCTTCTTTTTACAAAATCATCTCCCACTGCAAAATTAACTGCAGGATTAAGGGGTAAAAATAATTCCTGTGCACTTTGTAAAATAGCATTTGCTTTAGCTTCCTGAACAGGATCTTCTAGTCTTAGGCCGGCTATATTCTGTATAAAATTGAGTATAGCTATACTTTGACAAATCTCATGTTCATCATCAACTACTATCATTGGAAGTTGTTTGAAGGGTATCTGAGATTTTACTTCCTGCCATTCTTTATCATAGTAATCCCATGACATGATATAATTGTATTCTATATCAGCATAATGCATGAGCAATTGTGGTGCTTCAGCTAGAGCTCTCATTTTGAAATATATTAGATCAATTTTCATTTATAATCCGTAAGCTGCAATGGTTGTGCGGTGTAAAAGACGTTCTTGTCCTTCATAACCACTAGTTGCTCGGTGTAGAACACTTCTATTGTCCCACATAATTAACATATCTTTTTTCCATTTATGCCTATAAACAAACTCGTCTCTACACTGCCATGCGCTCAATTCCATAAGTAATTTCATGGCCTCCTGGTTATCCATACCATCAATACCAATGATATAACCAACTGTACCATAAATACCCTCTTTATTTGTTTCAGGATGATTCTTAATAATAGGATGTATATGTTGAGCAAAAGCATCATTTGACGCTCTGATATCCATACTTCTTCCCATTTCTCTATCCTTGTCACCGTAACCACCTCCTGGTGAATAAGGCACAAGAGCTGAGTGAATTGCTTTTTTTCCCTCCAACTTTTTTCTTAATTCTGAGGGCATGCGCTCTAATGCTAAATGTTGGTTTGCAAACAGCGTATCACCACCCTCTGATGGAATTATTTTTCCAAACAAACATGTACCTGCTGGTGGATTTTTTTGAAAACTCCAATCAGTGTGCCAATTGTCTGCAAAAATTGGCACCTTTTCATCTGCTGTTCTTTTAACTGCAATAATATTTTCTCTACCTGGTATTGAGGCAATAAATGGGTCATCTCCAAAAGATCCAAAATAAAGAGTAAAACGTTCCAGATCATCATCAGATAAAGCTTGGTTGGGAAAACTCAGTATATGATACTTAAGCCAATGATTTCTTATTTCAGTAATTTGACTTTCAGATAAATCATTTTTTAAATCAATTCCTGTTATTTCTGCACCACAAGCCTGATCTGAGGCGACAACATTTAGAGACATAATTAAATTATAGAATAAGTTAAAAAAGATATAAGGGTTAAAATTTAACTTTTTTGGTGGGCCCACTAGGACTCGAACCTAGGACAACTCCGTTATGAGCTTGGCACACTAACAATAATGTCATGGTATGAGTCAAATTTTATTCTGTAAATAATAAGTTTTTAAAATTTATCCCGCATAGATCCCGCACAAACAATTGATAAGAGTAAGTATAGAGAGGAGGTGTTTTACTATAGTATTTTCTCTTTTGCTTTCAAGTGGCGTAAGCGTAGCATAAGAGAAGATGAATTGTGTCGTAGGGAATTAGATGACTTAGGACCTATAGACGGTTAGACTGATTTGGTATACTAGTTGGCAAAGCAGTGTGAAGCATGGTTGCGACCAACTTTTCGTTCTGATCAAATAACTTTCCCTCAATTGTCGTAACCGTTTTACCATATTTTATAATTTTAGTTTGAATAGTGGCTTTACCTAACGGCATTGGCCTATGAAATAAAACATGATGATCTGTTGTGAGGGGGAGTTTTTCTTCTTTAAAAGTAATATATGCTGTCATAGATGTGGCCTCGTCTAAAGCGGCATCGATCATTCCACCTTGAACTAAATTGAGTGGACTTGCCGTCTCGGGTGGAAAAATTATTTCAAAAAAGTAAATCCCGTTCTCTTCTTTCATAAATTTAAAATTTAAAAATTTTCCTGACGGACTATTTTGAAGTTTTTTTATCATAAAAATTTAGCATTATTTAAAAGAAATATTATTCGTTATAAACGAAAAGACAAGTAGGGGTCCCGCACATATCCCGCACGAATTGTTATATTTAAGTTAGACTATAGAAATTATCACAGTTTTCTTGGTGGGCCCACTAGGACTCGAACCTAGGACAACTCCGTTATGAGCGGAGGGCTCTAACCAACTGAGCTATGGGCCCTTATAAAACTTTTATACACAGAGAATTGTAGTCTTACAAACTAGTTTTTATCTAAGAAGCTTTTTAAAAGCTTTGCTCGAGTTGGATGCTTCAGTTTTCTGAGCGCTTTTGCTTCAATCTGTCTAATTCTCTCCCTCGTAACTGAAAATTGTTGTCCAACTTCTTCAAGTGTATGGTCAGAATTCATGCCAATACCAAATCTCATTCTCAATACTCTTTCTTCACGAGGCGTTAAAGACGATAATATTTTTGTAGTAGTTTGTCTCAAATTAGAGTGAATTGCTGCATCTATTGGAATAACAGCATTCTCATCTTGTATAAAGTCACCTAAGTGACTGTCTTCTTCATCGCCAACTGGAGTTTCAAGGCTTACAGGCTCTTTTGCAATCTTTAAAACCTTTCTGACTTTCTCGAGAGGCATATTTAATTTTGTAGATATTTCTTCTGGTGTTGGCTCCCTTCCTATTTCATTTAAAAGCAACCTTTGTGTTCTTACAATCTTATTGATTGTTTCTATCATATGCACTGGTATACGAATAGTTCTAGCTTGGTCCGCTATTGATCTAGTAATTGCCTGCCTGATCCACCAAGTTGCATAAGTTGAAAATTTGTAACCTCGTCTATATTCAAATTTATCTACTGCTTTCATTAAGCCAATATTACCCTCTTGTATTAAGTCTAAAAATTGTAAACCTCTATTCGTATATTTTTTTGCGATAGAAATTACTAATCTTAGGTTGGCTTCAATCATTTCTTTTTTAGCAATACTTGATTCTCTCTCACCTTTTTGCACATTGCTTACAATTCTTTTAAATTCATTAAGCGTTAAACCTATATTACTTGCAGCGGCTCTAACCTCGTTCATTATATTTTTAATATTATTTTTTTCCTCTTTAACAAATTTTTCCCACCCAGAAAGTCTAGTAATCTTTCTTAACCAATAGGGATTATTCTCGTTACCAATATATTTATCCAAGAATTCGTCTCTTGAGATCTTATATTGGACTGCAAGTC
>CACCKE010000009.1 GCA_902546615.1 uncultured Pelagibacteraceae bacterium | reverse complement strand
AAAAAGGCCATGAAGCTGAAATTGTATTAAGGTTAAAAATTCTTGCTGATGCCGGGCTTGTGGGATTTCCGAATGCAGGAAAATCAAGTCTTTTAAGAAAGATATCTGCTGCAAAACCCAAAGTGGCTGACTATCCTTTTACAACTCTTGATCCAAAGCTAGGAGTTGTAAGAAAAGACGACCAAGAACTTGTGGTGGCAGATATACCCGGCTTAATTGAAGATGCTCACAAAGGCGATGGTTTGGGATTTAAGTTTTTAAAACATATTGAGAGATGCCACTCAATTATTCATGTAATTGATGTAACTGACGAAGATGTTAAAAAATCTTATAATACAATTACCAGTGAGTTGAATAATTATGATGGTAATATAACAAAGAAAAATAAAATAGTTGTATTAAATAAATGTGATCTGATTGATAAAGAAGAAATAAAAATTAAAAAGAATATCCTTGAAAATGAAACACAGTTACAAGTATACACAATTTCAACTATTACAGGTGAAGGAGTAAGTAATTTAATAAATCATATTTTAATTATTAAAAATTAAATGAAATTAGAACAAACAAATAGAATTATTATCAAAATTGGATCTGCACTTCTATTCAATGAAACTTCGGGAAGTCTTAATAAAGAATGGCTTAATAGTCTTGCTGAAGATGTTAAATATTTAAGAGAAAATGATAAAGAGGTTATAATTGTTTCTTCTGGAGCAATTGCGATGGGCGCAAAAGATTTAGATCTTGATATGAAAAATATGAAGATGGATATGAATCAAGCTGTATCTGCTGTGGGCCAAATACATTTGATGGGCTCATTTAAGAGTGCCTTTGAAAAAAATGAAATTAAAATTTCCCAAATTCTTCTTACCTTAGATGATACTGAACAAAGAAGAAGATCAATAAATGCCAGAAGAACAATAGATACATTATTAAAACTGGGTATTGTTCCTGTCGTTAATGAAAATGATACAATTGCGACAAGTGAAATAAGATATGGGGACAATGATAGACTTGCATCAAGAGTAGCTCAAATAACAAGTGCAGATTGTCTTATTTTATTATCTAATATTAATGGCCTTTATTCTGCTGATCCTAGTACTGATGAGGATGTAAAATTGATAAACAAGGTAAGTGAAATTGATAAAGATATTGAAAAAATGATTGGGCAATCAATTTCGGATTACGGAAAAGGTGGAATGAAGACAAAAATTCAAGCCGCAAAGACAGCTATGCTATCAGGCTGTCACTTAGCAATTACTAATGGTTCTATAATGAGACCTGTAAAGTCCTTATTTGAGGGACGTCCATGTACATGGTTTGAACCAACTAAGACCCCCTTGGCAGCACGCAAGCAATGGATCGCGGGAACAATGAAGCCTGTAGGTAAAATAATAATTGATGATGGAGCTGTTGATGCACTTAAAAAAGGAAGCAGTCTCTTACCGGCTGGTGTAAAGTCAGTAGAGGGAAACTTTGAAAGAGGAGATGTTATTGAAGTATTGTCGTCTGACCAAAATAAAATAGGTATAGGGTTAGCAGGTTACGCTGCAGAAGAAAGTATTAAAATTATGGGACACAAAAGTGATGAAATAGCTGACATTCTAAGTTACTCTTACAGAGAAGAAATGATACATAAGGACGATTTAGTTTTGATATGAGTATTGAATTAGAATTAGAAAAGATGGGTGAAAACAGTGTTAGGGCCTCAAAAGACATTAGGTCTTTGAACGAAAGAGATAAAAATAATATTTTAAAATCAATTATAGTAAGTTTAGAAAAGAATAAAAAAAATATTCTAGATGCTAATTCATTAGATATTAGTAACTCTGAAAATAGTCTTTCAAATGCAATGGTTGATCGACTTATGCTAGATGACGAGCGATTTGATGGAATATTGTCGTCAATTGAAAATGTTATTTCTTTAGAAGATCCAGTTGGAAACAAACTTTATTCTAATAAAAGGCCAAATGGAATGTTAGTTGAAAGAGTGTCTGTTCCTCTTGGTGTTATTGGAATTATTTATGAAAGCAGACCAAACGTTACAGTTGATGCGACAGTTTTATGTCTAAAAGCTGGCAATAGCGTCATACTAAGAGGAGGATCTGAGTGCTTTAACACTAACTCAGAAATGGTAAAATCGATACAAGGGGCTTTAAAGGAAAATTCTGTTAGCGAACATATTGTTCAATATGTAAGCACCACAGATAGAGCGGCAGTAGATTACATGCTTGCTAAAATGGGAAAATATATTGATGTTGTAGTACCTAGAGGCGGTAAAGGTTTAGTAAAAAAAGTTCAAGACACCGCAAAAATACCTGTTATTGGACATCTCGATGGAATATGTCACTTATATGTTGATAAAACATCAGATACAGAAATAGCAAGCAAAATCATAGAAAATGCAAAATTGAGAAGAACTGGAATTTGTGGTGCAGCTGAAACTATATTAATTGATGAAAACTGTGTCGATACTCATTTACCAAAAATTATTACTGATTTAATTAATGGGGGCTGTGAAGTAAGAGGAGATAATGTATGTATGAAAATCTCAGACAAAGTTCTAAAAGCATCCGAGGAAGATTGGGGTACAGAATATTTAGATGCAATAATATCTATAAAGACTGTTAAGGGGGTAGATGAAGCAATAGAACATATTGCTACATATGGATCAGGTCATACAGAGAGTATTATTTCTGAAGATAAAGAGAAAGTTGAAAAGTTTTTAAATACCGTGGGTAGCGCAATCGTTATGCATAACACCTCGACCCAATTTGCAGACGGAGGTGAATTTGGCTTAGGTGCTGAAATAGGAATTGCTACCGGCAAATTGCACGCCCGAGGGCCAGTTGGATTAGAAGGGCTGACAACTTATAAATATATAGTGAGAGGAAATGGACAGGTTAGACCGTAAATGAAAATTGGCATTTTAGGAAGTTCATTTAATCCAGCACATTTAGGACATTTAAAATTATCAGACAGGGCAATTCAAATTTTTGATCTTGATGAAGTCTGGTGGATGATCACAAAGCAAAATCCATTGAAGGAAAAAGATGATTATATGTCATTTGAAGATAGAAATAATCAAGCAAAAAAACTAATAGGCAATAACAATATTAAACTGAAATTTTTTGAGGATATTACTAACTCAAATTATTTAATTGATAATTTGAAACATATCAAATCTAACTTTACCGAGGATGAGTTCATATTTTTAATGGGTAGTGACTCTTTTGAAGAAATGGATAAATGGAAAAATTATTTAGATATTTTTAATCAAATGCCTATTGCTGTATTTAATCGTAATGAAAAATTATATAATCCACTTACTTCTACAGTTGCGGAAAAATTTAAAAATAACCAAATAAAATTATCTGATGCGAAGTTGATATTTACCAAATCACCTGCTTGGATATTTATTCGTGACTTCAATGTAAGTGAGTCATCAACTGCCATTAGAAATAAAAAATGACTCAAATACTAAAAAAAATACTAAGTGATTTAGAGGATAATAAGGCTCTGGATATAGTCTCAATAGATATATCTAAAAAAACTTCACTAGCTGACCACCTAGTATTTGCAACTGGAACATCAAATAGACATATAAACGCGATTTCCCAATCAGTTCATAAAATGCTTAAAAGTCTAAATATTACGCTGCCATCAATTGAGGGAAACCAAGACAGTGGCTGGATAGTAATTGATAGTGGTGACGTTATTATACATTTATTCAAAGATGAAATTAGAAAATTTTATAACTTAGAAAATATGTGGTCTGCAGAAATTGAATAATTGATCCTTAAATGAAAATTGAAATTCTACATTTTGATAAATTTAAATTTGATCATGAAGAACAACTTCATGATATTTATATAAAACGTATTTCACAGTTTAGAAATATTATAACTGATATAAAAACAGTAAAAATTAATAATAAAGGAATTGAAAATAGACTTGTAAAAAAGAAGGCCAATGAGTGTTTTGTAAGCCTTGACGAGAAAGGTGAACATTTTTCAACTGAAGACTTAAAATTATTCTTATTTAATAATAATTTCAAAAACTTGAAATTTATTGTTGGCAGTACTGATGGTATTCAGAAAGGTATACTAGAAAAAAGTAATAAGGTTATTTCCTTGAGTAAAATGACATTAACGCACTCATTTGCATTAATAATTTTATTAGAACAAATTTATAGATCTGCTACTATTGTATCTAATCATCCATATCATAGAGTTTAAAAATGAAACTTTTTTTTATTACACTATCGTTTGTTATATCACTTTTTAGCTTTAATTATATCTCTGCAAATAACCAAGATCTTTATAAGAAATTGGATGTCTTTGGGGATGTTTTTGACATTATAAAAAGTAATTATGTCGAGGATATAGATGACGAGAAAGTAATTGAATACGCAATTAACGGTATGCTTCAATCATTGGATCCATTTTCAAGCTATATGGATTCAGAAATTTATACTGATATGCAGGAAGAAACTAAAGGCGAATTTGGGGGACTTGGAATCGAGGTAACAATGGAAAACGGGTATGTAAAAGTAATTTCCCCAATTGATGATACTCCGGCTGCGAAAGCAGGAATGCGCCCTGGTGATTATATTACACACATTGATGAAATTGACGTACTTGGATTAACACTAAGTGAGGCTGTTGAACTTTTACGAGGGCCTGTAGGTAAATCAATAACAATAAAAGTAGTTAGAATTGGAGAGGAAGACCCCATAGATGTGACATTAAAAAGGGCGGTTATAACTGTACAAGCAGTTAAATTTAAGGCTGAAGGTAACATTGGATACATAAGATTAATATCATTCAGCGAACAAGCCGATAAAGGCATTAGAAATGCTGTAAAAGAATTATCAAACAGTATCGGAAAAAATAATGTTGAAGGCTACATAATTGATTTAAGGAATAATCCTGGCGGTTTATTAGATCAATCGGCAAAAGTTACAAATAACTTCCTAAAATCTGGTGAAATTGTATCAATAAAGGGTAGAGATAAAAATGATATATCAAGATTTACAGCATCAGGTGGGGACATTGCTAGTGAGAAGCCAATTATTGTTCTTATAAATCAGGGATCCGCATCAGCCTCTGAAATTGTTGCGGGTGCGCTTCAAGATCACAAACGTGCAATTATCCTAGGTGAACAATCGTACGGAAAAGGGTCAGTTCAAACGATCTTTCCATTAAAAGATTCTAGTGCCATCAGAATGACAACAGCGCTTTATTATACACCCTCTGGTGACTCTATTCATAGAGTTGGAATAACTCCAGATATTGAAGTTGAATATATTTATGATGAGGACGAAGAAATCGATAATCAATTAAATTATGCTCTAGATCTTTTTGATAAAGAAAAGATGGTTGAATAAAATTAATATTTTCAGCAACAGAATAGAATGGATCAAAAACCAAGATATAGAAGAGGAGTTGGAATGATCATTCTCAACTCTAAGAAGCAAATTTTTATTGGACAGAGATTTGATAAAGATAAATCAGCTTGGCAGATGCCACAAGGTGGAATTGATAAAGGGGAAAGCCCTGCAAAAGCTGTTATTAGAGAAATGAAAGAGGAAACTGGAATTAAAAAAAATTATAAAATTATATATGAATGTAAAACTTGGTATTTTTATAAACTTCCTTCTTATTTAAGAAAAAAACTTTGGAAAGGTAGATTTATTGGCCAAAAACAAAAATGGTTTATAATAAGTTTTACTGGAAAAGATGAAGATATAAATATTAGAACAAAAAAACCGGAATTTAAGAAATGGGAATGGTCTACACAAGATAAAATACTTAAAAAAATTGTTCCCTTTAAAAAAAGACTTTACATAAGTATATTTAAAGAAATTAATACTATTGATGGTTAATTTAAAAGAAGTTTTAAACTATCAATTTTTTTCTGAATTTTCATTTTTTGAGTCTCGTCAGCGGCATCAAGAGCTGAAGAATAATTCTCAATTTTATTATTAATAAAGTCATTATTTAGAGCAGCTTCTTCATCCAAACCTACGGCTATAACAAGTAGCTCGTTATTAGAGAATTTAATAAAGCCCTCTTCAACAAACAATGATTGTGTTTGATCAGAATTAGTTACTTTTATGATTCCTGGCCTAAGAGAGGTAATAATATTTGAGTGATTTGGAAGTACTCCAAGATCACCTTCCGCACCAGGCAAGACAACCATTTGAGCATCTCCCTCAAGGTATATTTTTTCAGGCGTTACTAATTTATAGTTAAATTGATCAGACATTCAAGTTACGCAGCGGCTTCTTCGGCCATTTTTTCTGCTTTTTGAATAGCTTCTTCTATTGTACCAACCATATAAAAAGCTGCCTCAGGTAGATGATCATATTCACCCTTACAGATCGCATCAAATCCTTTGATCGTATCCTCTAATTCAACATATTTTCCTGGGGTTCCTGTAAAGACTTCGGCAACAAAGAACGGTTGGGACATAAATCTTTGAATTTTACGCGCTCTGGCCACTGTCAATTTATCTTCTTCAGATAACTCATCCATACCTAAAATTGCAATAATGTCTTGCAGAGACTTATAAGTCTGCAGTACAGCTTGTACATTTCTTGCAACTCGATAATGTTCATCTCCAACAACACGAGGGTCTAATATTCTTGAAGTACTATCTAGTGGATCAACGGCAGGATAAATGCCAAGTTCTGCAATCTGTCTTGAAAGCACAGTTGTTGCATCAAGGTGTGCAAACGAGGTTGCAGGAGCAGGATCGGTTAAATCATCAGCAGGAACATATATTGCCTGCACAGATGTAATTGAACCTTTATTTGTAGATGTAATTCTTTCTTGAAGTGACCCCATGTCAGTTGCAAGAGTGGGTTGGTATCCTACGGCAGATGGAATTCTACCAAGCAGAGCTGACACCTCTGAACCAGCTTGAGTAAATCTAAAAATATTATCTACAAAAAATAATACATCTTGGCCTTCCATATCTCTAAAATACTCAGCAACTGTCAAACCTGTTAAAGCTACACGAGCTCTTGCTCCTGGAGGTTCGTTCATTTGTCCATAAACTAATGCACATTTTGACTCTTTACCTTCTAAATCAATAACGCCAGATTCAATCATTTCATGATAAAGGTCGTTACCTTCTCTAGTTCTTTCTCCAACACCAGAAAATACTGAATAACCACCATGAGCTTTTGCAATGTTATTTATTAGTTCCATGATAATAACTGTTTTACCAACCCCTGCTCCTCCAAAGAGACCAATTTTTCCTCCCCTAGAATAAGGCGCTAGCAAATCTACAACTTTAATACCTGTAACAAGAATTTCTGTTTCTGTAGC
Organism: uncultured Pelagibacteraceae bacterium; assembly: GCA_902546615.1. Lineage (GTDB taxonomy): Bacteria > Pseudomonadota > Alphaproteobacteria > Pelagibacterales > AG-422-B15 > CACNXQ01. The sequence continues at coordinate 23,439 of CACCKE010000009.1, read as the reverse complement.
TTGATCAACAAAGTCAGGGGCATCTCTATGAATTGACCATTTATCAGTAGATTTAATTTCACCCCTTTCATCAACAGGCTCACCAACAACATTCATAATTCTACCCAAAGTCTCAGGGCCTACTGGAACCTGTATCTGATTACCGGTGTCAACAACATCGTCACCTCTGGTCATTCCATCAGTCGACTCCATAGCAATAGTTCTAACTGTGGACTCACCTAAATGCTGTGCGACCTCAAGAATCACAGTTTTATCTCCAACTTTACATTCTAATGCTGCAAGAATTGGCGGCAAGTTTTCTTCAAAGCGTACATCAACTACAGCTCCGATAACTTGTGATATGGTACCTTTATTATTTGTTGTCATATTTACTCCTTAATTAAACTGCTTCTGCTCCAGAAATTATCTCAATAAGCTCTTTAGTAATAACAGCTTGTCTGGAACGGTTATAAAATAGTGTTAAATTATCAATCATATCAGACGCATTTCTTGATGCATTATCCATAGCGCTCATTCTAGCACCTTGTTCGCTGGCTGCACTTTCTAGTAAAGCTTTAAATATTTGTATTGTAAAGTTCAGCGGGAGTAGTTCATCGAGTATTTCACTCTCACCAGGCTCAAATTCAAAAAAAGTATTGTCATTTTTAGTTGTATCTGACTCGTTTTCAGGAATATCAATTGGAACAATTTGTTGTTCAGTTGGAATCTGTGATATTACTGATTTAAACTTATTATAAAAGATAGAACATTTATCAAATTCTTCGTCAAAATACATTTTGATTATTTTGTCAGCTATATTTTTTGCATCCTGATAAGAAGCAGACTTAACAGATCTCATATCAACAACTTCGACAATTTTTTCTTCATGCTGTCTTTTAATAATGTCATAACCCTTTTTTCCGACACAAATAATTTTTACTTGTTTACCTGACTCCTCAAGACTTGCTACTTTATCTCGAAGTGATTTAGTGACAATTGAATTAAATCCACCACACAGTCCTCTCTCAGATGTAAAGAGGATCAGCATGTGAATTGAGTCCTTATTGTCTCCGGTTAATAAATTTCTTTCATTTGAAGTTGGAGAGTATCCAGATGATATAGATGATATAAGATCTTCCATGGTCTCAGAATAAGGACGACTTGACTCAGCAGATTCTTGGGCTCGCCGTAATTTTGCAGCTGCAACCATTTTCATGGCTTTAGTTATTTTTTGAGTAGACTTAACGCTACCAATTCGTTTTTTTAGATCGTCTAAACTTGGCATTTACCTATTTTTTTTAAATTCTTCAATTATTGATGTTAATTTACTGGAAGTATCATCGTTCAAGTCCCCAGATGAATTGATAGACTCAATAATATCTGAATGAGACGATTTTATAAGTTCAAATAGATCTTTTTCGAAATCTCTTATCTGATTCAACTCCAGATCATCTAAGTAACCGTTCACACCAGTAAAAATTGAAACAACTTGCTCTGCAATTGTCATCGGTGAATACTGGTTTTGCTTTAATAGTTCGGTAAGTTTTGAACCTCTATTTAATAGCTTCTGTGTCGAGGCATCTAGATCTGAACCAAATTGGGCAAATGCTGCCATTTCACGGTACTGGGCCAGTTCAAGTTTTATCGAGCCCGCAACCTTCTTCATCGCCTTGGTTTGCGCTGCAGAACCAACTCGGGATACACTTAAACCTACATTAACTGCAGGTCTGATACCTTGGTTAAACAATTCAGTTTCTAGAAAAATTTGACCATCAGTGATTGAAATCACGTTTGTTGGTATAAATGCACTAACATCATTTGCTTGAGTTTCAATCACAGGCAATGCTGTTAATGAACCACCTCCATTTTCATCATTCATCTTGGCTGCTCTCTCAAGCAATCTACTGTGAAGATAAAATACATCTCCTGGAAATGCTTCACGCCCTGGAGGTCTTCTAAGAAGTAATGACATTTGTCTATAAGCTACTGCTTGTTTTGATAAATCATCATAAATTATTAAAGCATGCATTCCATTATCACGGAAATATTCACCCATTGAACAACCAGTATAAGGAGCAAGAAATTGTAGTGGAGCAGCGTCACTTGCTGTTGCTGCAACAACTGTAGTATATTCCATTGCACCAGCGTCTTCTAAGGCTTTCACTGTTTGAGCAATCGAAGATCTTTTTTGACCTATACCGACATAAATACAATAAAGTTTCTTAGTTTCATCGCCAGATTCATTAATAGATTTTTGATTTATGATAGTATCAATAGCAATTGCTGTTTTTCCAGTTTGTCTGTCACCAATAATTAATTCACGTTGCCCTCTGCCAATTGGAATCAAGCTGTCGATCGCTTTAAGACCTGTTTGCATTGGTTCGGATACTGATTTTCTTGGTATTATACCTGGCGCTTTAACTTCAATACGACTTCTATTCTGTGACTCTATGTTTCCTTTTCCATCTATTGGATTTCCAAGTGCATCTACAACTCTTCCTAGCAGCTCTTTACCTACTGGAACATCAACAATAGAATTTGTCCTTTTAACTGTATCACCTTCTTTAATATTTGCATCACTTCCAAATAGCACAACACCTACATTATCATCCTCCAGGTTAAGGGCCATTCCTCTTGTACCATCATCAAACATTACCATTTCACCAGCCTGAACATTATCAAGTCCATAAATTCTTGCGATACCATCTCCAATTGAAAGAACTTGACCAACTTCTGTAATTTCAGAGTCAGATCCAAAATTTTTTATTTCTTCTTTGAGTATTTTTGATATTTCTGATGGTTGTATGTCCATTAAGCGACCTCTTTCATTTTTTCTTTTAATGTTTGGAGTTGATTTTTAATACTGCTATCAATCATTTGACTGCCAACTTGTATTTTAAGACCCCCTATTAAAGTCTCATCAACTATAGTGTTAATATTAAATTCTGAACTAAACTTATCTTTGAGTTTATCCTTAATATGTTTTAATTCTTCATCTTTCAGAACTTTAGCTGAAGTAATTGTTGCTGTCATCTCACCCTTAAGTCCAGACATTAATTTCTCAAATGAATTAATAATTTCCATTAAGTAGTTTATTCGGTTTTTGTTAATTATTACTCCAATAAAATTTTTTGCCAGCTTAGACATTTCAATTTTCTCAGAAAGTGAATTAAAAAAATTAAATTTATTGGATTTGCTGATTGAAGGGTTTTTAACCATGGATAGTAAAGTATCATCTTCATTCAGTATTTTTTTTAAATTTAAAAGTTCACTGGAAACAGTTTCGAGTACTTTGGCCTCTTTTGCCAGCTGAAATAATGCATTAGCATATCTATCAACTGATGCGATTTGTCTTGTACTTGCGTTGGCCATTATGTGGAAATTCCTTAAAAATTCACTCTTTCCGTACCATTAACTCTCATATTTTTCAAGTATTGGAATGTCGCAATTCGAATTTTATACAAATCTAAATGGGTCGATATCCACAGATATATTTACGCTCGATAATGATTTGGAATTCTTGAGCCAAGCATTGACTATTTTTTGCATATTTCTGGCTTTTTTGTCATGTATCAAAAATCTCTGCCTGTGGCGTCCTTTTAATTTGGACAATGGGGCTGGAGCTGGACCATATATTTCAAGTTCTGAAATATTTGGAATAGAACCAAACATGATACTGCATTGCTCCCTCACCTTGGCAATATTATTTCCACTAACAATTATTGCTGCCATTTTTCCTGAGGGTGGAAGGTTATTAAGCTTGCGATAATATATTTCGTTTTGATAAAATGTATCTCGATCTAATTGTGCAAGAGACTGAATAGTTTCATTCTCAGGATAATACGTTTGAATAATCACTCTTCCTTTTGTTTGAGCTCGTCCTGCTCTCCCGGATACTTGGTATAAAGCCTGGTAAGTTTTTTCTGAAGCTCTCAGATCACCACCTTTTAGTGTCATATCTGCATCAACTATTCCAACACATGCAAGGTTAGGAAAGTGATAACCTTTAGTTATAAGTTGAGTTCCAATTATAATATCGTATTTATGATCTTTAATTTGTTTTACCTTAATTTCTAAATCATCTTGTGATTTTATATGATCACTAGAGAATAGGCATATCTTTGCCAAGGGAAAAGTTTTTGAAATTTCTGTAAATATTTTTTCAATGCCGGCTCCATAATCAATAAAATGGCTATCATTATTTTGACATGAAGGACATTCTAAGCCCTTTGTTAAAATACTATGACCGCAGTGATGACATAGTAATTTTTTATTTTTTAAATGTTCTACTAAGTAACTTGAGCAGTTTTTACATGTTATTTTATGCCCACATGACTTACAAATAATTACAGGAGCATATCCTCTTTTATTGATATAAAGCAATGTCTGCTGTTTTTTTTGCAATGTCTGGCTGATTTCTTTAATGAGTTTTTCAGATAACCATTGATCTTTTTTTAATTTTTCTTTTTTCATATTAACTATGAAAATTTCATTTTCTTCTTGATTAAAATACTTATTTTTAATCGAAACTTTATTATATTTTTTATTCATCACATTAAAAATTGTCTCGAGTGATGGGGTAGCGCTTGTTAAAATAATTGGAATATCTTCTATTGAACTCTTAACGACTGACATATCCCGTGCGTGGTATATGCCTTGTTCTTCTTGTTTATAAGAGCTGTCATGTTCTTCATCTAAGACAATCATTGATAGGTTTTTGTATGGTAGAAATAAAGAGGAACGAGCACCAATAATAATTTGAGAAGTGCCATCAATAATGCTCTTTAATACTTTTGTTTTATAAGCAGTACTTATCTTTGAGTGCCAAACTACTGGTGAGAACCCAAATCTTTCTTCAATTCTATTTACAAAATCTCCTGTCAATGAAACTTCTGGGAACATAATTAAAACTTGTTCACCGTCTTTAATAAATTTTTTTATAACATCAAAATAAACTTCTGTTTTTCCTGATCCAGGGACACCATCAAGTAGGACAGGCTTAAAATTTCGTTGTTGGAAAATTTTTAGTATATCTTGAGAAGCCCTTTTTTGCTCCAAACTTAGCTTTATTGCCTTAACATTTTTTTTAATATTCGAAGTGAGTTCTTTTGTTTTTTTCTTCTTAAAATAAAATTTACTATGCGACAAAATCATTTTGAGAACTAACCCTCTATCAATTAAATTGTAATTACTAACCCAATTTAAAAACTTTATCATTTTTGAATTAAGTCTATATTCGGGTGAAATCTCTTTTATAAATTTCAACTTTATTTTTGAATCATTTAAAACACTGTTTACTTTGGTGATAACTCCAATTTTTTCTCCTGAGCGCAAAGGAGCTAAAACAATCATTCCAACTCTAGGTTTTTCAATCGTTTCATGCTTATAGGTAAATTCTTCACTTACATTGTGAGCTAATAAGACATCTATATAGTAAATAATTTTATTCATAAATTTTGTTTGAATCTCTAACTATGATATAAATATATCAGTCAAAATATTATTTGTTATGGAATTCTTTTTAGATACAGCTGATGTAGAAGTAATTAGAGAATTTAAAGAAACTGGCTTGATTAATGGAATTACAACTAATCCATCATTAGTGGCCAAATCAGGAAAAGATTTTAAAAAAATACTTAAAGAAATTTCTAAAATGATAAAAGGGCCGATCAGTGCTGAAGTTACAGCCATTGAATGCAAGGGAATGATTGCAGAAGCAAAAATACTATCAAAAATATCTAAAAATATTGTTATCAAGTTACCTTTAACAGAAGAAGGACTTAAAGCTTGTAAGATACTAAGCAGCAAAAAGATCAAGACCAATGTAACCCTATGTTTTTCAGCTGCACAGGCATTAATTGCTGCTAAATGTGGAGCAACATATATATCTCCATTTGTTGGACGATTAGATGATATAGGTGAAAATGGAATGAACCTAATTAGAGAAATCAAAGCGATATATTCAAATTATAAAAATATTAAAACAAAAATATTAGTTGCTTCAGTTAGAACTGTTGATCATGTTATTGAGTCTGGAATGATTGGTGCTGACGTTGTCACCTTACCACCTGCAACGCTTGCAAAGCTATATAAGCATCCCTTAACAGATAAGGGTTTAAAAGCTTTTCTCGATGATTGGAAAAAAACAAAACAAAAAATTCTTTAGTGCGTGAATAATCAAGTTAAAGAATGCTTTCACGATTGGATTGAGAATTTACAGAAAGTTAGAAACTTAAGTGAAAACACGCTTATAAGCTACAAAAATGACATTGAAAAATTTTTAATTTTTTCAAAGGATCATTTTGGGGGGAACTTATCAATAAGCGATCTTGATAGAATGCAAATTTCTGACTTCAGAAGTTTCTTATCTTTTTTAAGAAATCGAGGCATTGGAACTGCATCAATAGCACGAGTAATATCATCATTAAAATCTTTTTTTAATTTCTTAGTAAAGAGTGAAAAAATAAAAAATAGCACGATACAATCTTTAAAATCTCCGAAAGCAAAAAAGTCTTTGCCCAGACCAATTTCAGCTGATCTTGCAATTGAATCTATTAAATATTCGCAAGAAATTGAAAAAGAGAAATGGGTAGGATTACGAAATAAGTCAATCCTTATGCTTTTATATGGATGTGGATTGAGAATATCTGAGGCATTAAATTTAAATTATGAAGATATTAATGAGAATGAATATCTAGTTATTAGAGGAAAAGGTAACAAAGAAAGACTCGTGCCTTTAATGGAATTTATTAAGCACGAAATAAAAGAATATATAAAAGAGTGTCCAAAAAGTTTTGAAAATGGTGATCCACTTTTTTTAGGTAAAAGAATGAACCGTCTTAGTCCTAGAATTATTCAATATACTTTGGAAAAAATTAGACATAATTTGTCTTTACCTGAAACTGCAACCCCTCATGCGTTGAGACATAGTTTTGCTACACATTTGCTGGACTCAGGCGGAGACCTGAGAACAATTCAGGAATTATTGGGACATAGCAGTCTTTCCACAACTCAAAGATATACCAAAGTTGAGACTGAGCGACTATATGAAGCATATTCAAAAACCCATCCGCTTGCTAAGAAATAAATAAATTATATATTAAATAATATGCAAAACCCAATATCAAGATGGCATGACGTTGTTAATCTTCGTGACTATAATGCTCTGACTGAGATACTAGATGAACATGTTATTTTTTATTCTCCAGTTGTTTACACGCCTCAGCGAGGAAAAGATATCACATTAAAATATTTAATGGCTGCATCAGAAGTGTTTAATGCTTCTAATTTTAAATATCATAAAGAAATAATTGGAGAGACAAATGCCAGCCTTGAATTTACTTTGACTATTGAAGATACTGATATTAATGGAATCGACCTTATTACATGGAATGAAGCTGGACTCATTACTGAGTTTAAAGTATTTATAAGACCACTTCAGGGTGTTAATATAATACATAAGATGATGGGCAACATGTTAGAGAGTTTTAAAAATGTCAGTTGATTTTCTATTTCAGTATTCTGCTTTAGAGCTTTTCTGGTTATTGGTACCAATTTTAGTTGGAATAGCAGTCGTAGAAACATTAGCTATATATTTCTTTAAATTGAAAGGCAAAAATGATTTTAAAGAATGGATATTAAATATATCCATGGGAATTTTAAGTTACCCTGTTAATGGAATATTTGCGTTTATAACACTAGGAGCTCTATTTTGGGCTAAGGAATTTCAGATTTATACATTCCCATTTACCCTAAGTGCTTTGGTATTATGCTTCATACTTGACGATTTAACTTTTTATTTACATCACAGGATTTGTCATCGATGGCGATGGGGCTGGGGACTGCATCGAACTCATCATTCTTCAGAAAGAATGGGCATCGATGTGGGTGCAAGACAACCATTTACAAAACACTTCACTGGGACTCGAATGCTCAAAATTCCACTTGTAATCATTGGCTTTGATCCAGTAATGGTTTTATTTTGTGTATTTATAAACGGCTACTACCAATATTTATGCCACACTCAAACTATATATAAGTTACCTCGTTGGTATGAGTATTTATTTAACACACCTTCACACCATAGAGTTCATCATGCAAGAAATCCGAAATACCTTGATGCAAATTATGCTGGAACACTAATGGTTTGGGATAGAATGTTTGGAACATTTGTTGCTGAAGATCCAAAAGAACCTTGTGACTATGGATTGGTGGTTCCGATGACATCTTTGAATCCTCTTAGGATATTATTTGAAGAATATGCAAATATTTTTAAAGATATTTCAATGCGCGGTATTTCTCTTAAAGATAGATTTATGTATCTTTTTGGCCCTCCTGGATGGTCGCATGACGGAACTCGAAAAACTTCAACTCAAATTAAAGAAGACTATAACAGGGCGATTAAAAGTCATTAATGACACCTCCAGCTCATTTTGCTCTTTCTGAAATACTGATTGTTATAGCTGGCGCATACTCAATAAGAGTCTTTTTGCAACATAAGCTAAACTTTGCTGCTGCTGGAGTTTTAGTACTGGCAGTTGCAGCTTTTTTAGCAACCCTTAGATTTGGTCTGAACATGCATACCGAGCTGAAGTCTTCACATCAATTGTTCACAGCTCTATCACTTCTATTCGGAGTACCACTCATCACGATAGACGTCATTAAAAAAAGTCAGTTCCTTAATGAAAAGATAATTTTAATTTTTGCACTAATAATGGCATTGATAAGTATATATATTTTCTTTCAAGCAAAGAGTATAATCATTATGTATGCTGTTATGTGGCTTGTTCTTGGAATAATTTTTTCTTTTTTGATACCAAGAGAAAAAATTTCTTCTCGTTTCGTATCAAGCTTCATTTTTTCAATAATACTGGTTAATTTTATTGTTAGGCAGGTTCAGCTGTTAGAACCAAACCTCAGCTGGCATTTTTATCATGTAGTTGTAGCAGTCTGGCTGTACTTGATGACTTTATTAATGACAAAAAAGGAAGCTAAATATGAATAGCTTGATTATCCACGTTTAACGCAGCTTCTTTTATTGATTCTGTTAGAGTTGGATGTGCGTGACACGTTCTTGCGATATCCTCAGCTGATGCTCCAAATTCCATTGCAATTGTGAGTTCGCCAATAAGGTTGCCGGCGTCTGCTCCAATGATATGAACACCTAATACTTCATCTGTATTTTTATCAGATAAGATCTTCACAAACCCGCTTGTTTCATTCATCACTTTAGCTTTACCATTCGCTGAAAACGGAAATTTACCTATTTTGTATGTGATGTTGTTTTTCTTTAATTCTTCCTCTGTTTTTCCAACTGATGCAACTTCTGGGGCAGTATAAATAACCGATGGAATTGTATTATAGTTAACGTATCCAGCCTGACCGTCAATAATCTCAGCTACAGCAGTACCTTCTTCTGAAGCTTTATGGGCAAGCATTGGTCCTACTTTACAATCACCGATTGCATAAATATTTTCAATCGAAGTATTAAAATGCTGATTAGTCTCAATAAAGCCTTTATCATTCGTTTTTACTCCTATCTTCTCTAAGTTCAGACCAAAAGTGTAAGGTTTTCGACCAGTCGATATTAAAACTTTGTCACAATCCATATCAAGAGTTTGACCATTGTTTTCAACCGAAACAGAAAGCGAGCCGTTGCTTTTATTTACCTTTCTTAGAGCAGTGGAAAGTTTAAAATCAAATCCTTGTTTAATGAGTATTTTTTGAAAAGCATCAGAAATTTCTTGGTCCATTTCAGGAAGTATTCGGTCAGCATATTCAATAACCGTTACCTTTGACCCTAGTCTTGACCAAACAGATCCCATTTCCAGGCCAATGTAACCTGCGCCAATAACCATTAAGTGCTTTGGAACAGACGATAAACTTAAAGCTCCAGTGGATGATAAGATATCAATTTCATCAATGACCACTCCCTCAGGTGAAACAACTTCTGAACCTGTAGCAATAATTGTTTTAGATGATTTAATAACCTCAGAACTATCGCCAGTTAAAATCTCAATTTGCTCGTTGTCAATGAACTTCGCAAATCCCAATTTTCTTGTAACTTTATTTTTTTTAAAAAGAAAGTCGATTCCACTTGTAAGTGACTCGACGCTTTCATTTTTAGATTTCATTATTTTATTTAGATCAAACGATACGTTATCAAAATTAATGCCTAATTGATTAAGTTCTAAAGCTTGATGAAATAAATGAGAAGAATGCAATAGAGATTTTGAGGGAATACATCCAATATTTAAGCAGGTACCGCCAAGCGTTTGTCCCTTTTCGATACAACAAACTTTGTATCCAAGTTGTGATGCCCTAATTGCGCAAACGTAACCAGCAGGCCCGCTGCCAATCACTGTGATATCAAATTGTTCCAAATTAAACTCCTAACAATAATCTACTTGGATCCTCTAGACCCTCTTTAACTCTCACTAAAAAAGTTACGGCTCCTTTACCGTCTACTATTCTATGATCATATGAAAGGGCAAGATACATCATGGGTCTAATTATTATTTCACCATCAATAGCTATGGGTCTTTCTTCTATTTTATGCATTCCTAATATTCCTGATTGAGGTGGATTTAATATTGGAGTTGACATTAAAGATCCATAAACACCACCATTGGATATTGTAAATGTACCACCCTGCATATCTTCAATACTTAATTGGCCAGAACGAGCTTTCTGTCCCAGTTGATAGATTTCTTTTTCTACTTCAACAAGAGATTTTTTATCGGCGTCTTTAACAACGGGTACGACAAGGCCTTGATCAGTTCCAACGGCAACACCAATATTGTAAAAGTTTTTATAAATGACGTCGTTGTTTTCAATTTCTGCATTTACTTCAGGAATATCTCTCAGCGCTGTAATACATGCTTTCACAAAAAAAGACATGAAGCCTAATTTCACGCCATACTTTTTTTCAAATTCTGATTTATGATCATTACGTGTCTTTATAAGCTCACTCATATCAACCTCATTAAATGTTGTGAGCATAGCAGCATTATTCTGAGCATCCTTTAGACGTTTCGCTATGGTTTGCCTTAAACGCGACATGGGCACTCGTTCTTCTCTTTTATCGGTTTGTCTAATTTTTTGAGGAGTATTTTCTTGTTTTTCTATATTTTGATAATTTATAAGGTCAGATTTAGTAATTCTACCATCCTCTCTTGAAGAGGTTACAGTATTAATATTTATATTCTTTTCAGCAGCAATTTTTCTTACAGCAGGGGATAATTTTTGATTATTTAAATTATCAATTTGAATGGGGATCTCTTCTTTTGGTGGAGACTTTACTTCCTCAGGAATAATTTTTTCTGGAATCGTAACTGATTTTTCATTCACTGGTTCTGACTGTTTAACTTTTTGGTCTATAGATGCATTTTCATCAATAGAACCTAAGATTGCACCAACTTCAACAGTTGAACCTTCTTCTGCGTTGATTTTTTGTATACAGCCATTTGATGGCGAAGGAACTTCAAGAGTTACTTTATCTGTTTCAAGCTCAAGCAGTGGTTCATCAACGGATACAGAGTCACCTTCATTCTTGTACCATTTTGCTACCGTTGCCTCTACAACGCTTTCACCGAGAGAAGGAACTTTGATTTCAACAGACATATTTAATATTTAACACTTTAAGATTATTATTCAATCGGCAGTTTAAATTTAACTAATGTTACGCCATCCTTGTGTTTTTTAATTTCATTTATATCGCTCTCTACAGCTAGCTTTATAATATTGGCTTGGTTTTCTGCGTGACGATTAGCTATACCAGTAGCAGGAGATGCGGATGCCTTTCTACCTATAAATAGTAGTTCTTTATATTTTCCTGTTATTCCCTGTAATACTGACTCAATACGATGTTTAACAAATCTGAATGCTCCCATATTTGATGGCTCTTCTTGAACCCAAAATATTTCAGCATTTGGAAACTGTAACACTTCTTCTTTTAAAACTTCATAAGGAAATGGATACAATTGATCAAATCTTAAAATGTGTACATTATCTTTTTTTAATTTTTCGAGATGGTCATCAAGCTCAAAATATATTTTTCCAGAACATAAAAGCAATCTATTTACTTTTGATTTTTGTTCTGAAGTCAGTTCTTTTCTTAAAATTCGATGAAAGGTTGATCCATTTGTAAATTCTTCAATGCTAGATGTATTTTTTTTATGCCTTAATGTAGATTTAGGTGTCATGATAACTAGTGGTTTCCTGAAATCTCTATGAAGCTGTCTTCTAAGAGCATGAAAATAATTTGCGGGTGAAGTACAATTAACAACTTGAATATTGTCCTCGGCACACATTTGTAAAAATCTCTCTAATCTTCCACTTGTATGTTCAGGCCCCTGACCTTCATGGCCGTGTGGCAAAAGCAATGTCAGACCTGACATTCTTAACCATTTTCTCTCACCGGTAGTTATAAATTGGTCAATTATTGTCTGAGCATTGTTTGCAAAGTCACCAAATTGACCCTCCCAAAGTACTAGAGTTTTTGGATCAACTTGTGAATAACCATATTCGAAACCCAAAACACCATACTCAGATAAAAAACTATCAATGATTTCAAAAAATCCTTGTTTTTGTCTAAAATGTCTCAATGGTACAAATCTTTTCTCGCTTACTTGATCATAAAGAACTGCATGTCTTTGACTAAAAGTGCCTCTGCCCGAGTCTTGACCTGAAAGCCTTACTCCATAACCTTCTGATAACAATGAAGCAAATGCAAGAGACTCAGCAGTTGCCCAGTCAATTCCATTACCTGTTTGTATACTTGATAATCTATCATCATAAATTTTTTTTATTCTTCTATGTGGGTTAAAGTTTTCTGGAATGGTATGTATTTCTTCCCCAATTTTTAAAAGCTCATTTTCAGTAATAGCCGTTTTACCTCTTCTTGCATCGATTGAAGCTACCGTTATACCTTTCCATGAACCTTCAAGCCAGTCAGCTTTATTTGGCTTATACGACTTTGCAAATTTTAACTCTTCATTCAATTTACTGGCGTAAATTGATCTTTCATTTTCAATATCGTCATTAGTTAAAACACCTTCTTCAATAAGTTTTTTTTCATAAATTTTAAGAGTAGACGGGTGAGATTTAATTTTTTGATACATTAGTGGCTGTGTAAACTCTGGTAAATCCATTTCATTATGGCCAGATCGACGATAACAAAACATATCTACTACAACGTCAGTTTTAAATTTATTTCTAAATTCAACTGCTAGTCTACATACATGAACGACTGCTTCAACATCATCTCCATTAACATGAAATATTGGCGCCTGTATGATTTTTGCTATTTCGGTACAGTATGGAGCTGAACGACCATAATGAGGCATTGTGGTGAAACCTATTTGATTGTTAATAACAAAATGAATTGTACCTCCTGTGCGAAAACCCCTTAATTGCGACATCGCAAAAGTTTCTGCAACAACACCTTGCCCAGCCATTGCAGCATCACCATGAATTAATAGTCCTATTACTCTGTCGTTTGTTTTATCTTGAAGCAATGTTTGCTCAGCTCTAACTTTTCCTATCACTACGGGATCCACTGCCTCCAAATGCGATGGGTTTGGCGTCAAAGAAAGATGAATTTTTTTATCATCAAACTCTCTATCACTTGAAATTCCTAAATGGTACTTCACGTCCCCGGATCCTAAAACTTCATTGGGATCCTCTCCTCCACCCTCAAATTTTGCCATAATTGATCGCAAGGGAACTTCCATAACAGATGAAAGAAGGGTTAATCTTCCACGATGTGCAGTTCCTATATATATGTCCTCGACTCCTGCTAAGCAGCTTTGTTTAATTATTTGTTCAATGCCTGGGACAGTCGACTCACTGCCAACTAGCCCAAACCTTTTGGTGCCTATAAATTTTTTATCAAGGAATTGCTCGAACATTTCAGCTTCAAGCAAACGTTTGAATATTGCTTTCTTACCATTTGAGGTAAACTGTGTTTTATTTCTAACTTCCTCTATTCTTTCTTGAACCCATTGCTTTTGATCAGCATCTTGAATATGAACAAATTCAACACCTATAGATCCGCAATAAGTTTCCTTAAGTATTTCAATAATATTTCTGAGTTTAGCAAAGTTTAGACCAAGACTTCCGTCAATAAAAATTTCTTTATCAAGGTCATTTTCTTTGAAACCATAATTTCTATAATCAAGTTCAGAATATGTTTTAATTTCTTTTAAATTTAGTGGATCCAGATTTGATGCGAGATGACCATTAACTCTATAAGCTCTGATAAGTCTTATTGCCCTTATTGAATCAAAAACCTGTTCTTTAAATGCTTCACTCGTAACAATGTTATCTTTGTTTAATGTTTGGGACTCTATTTTGATTTCACTCTCATTAATATTTTCTAAAATATCTTCATCATTATTGGTTTCTAAGTTTTGAGATGCCCAACTAGCACGAAGAATATTTTGTTGATTTAAATTATCTGTAATGCCAGAAAAAAAAGTTCTCCAATCATCTGGAATGTCAGCGGGATTATTTTGAAATCTTTCGAACATTTGTTCGATATAAACTGCGTTTGCACCGTGCAGGAAAGATGTTTTATCAAAAATGTCGTTTATGGATGACTTTGTCATTAAGCAGCTTGATTTTAGTTTTGATTCTTTAATACCTCAAGTAAAGTTGATCCTAAAGCTGCTGGAGAATTTGAAATTTGAATCCCAGCACTCTTCATGGCTTCAATTTTATCTTTTGCTCCACCTTTCCCTCCAGATACAATTGCTCCAGCGTGTCCCATTCTTCTTCCTGGAGGGGCTGACGTTCCTGCAATAAATCCAACAGTTGGCTTTTTTACCTTTTCTTTTCTCAAAAATTCAGCTGCTTCTTCCTCAGCTGAACCACCAATTTCACCAATCATGATTATTGACTCAGTTTCTGGATCGGATAAGAAAAGTTCCAAACAATCAATAAAGTTGGTTCCATTCACTGGATCGCCCCCTATTCCAATACAGGTGGATTGTCCAAGACCTTCCACAGTTGTTTGATAAACTGCCTCATAAGTTAGTGTTCCAGACCTAGATACAATTCCAACATTTCCCTTTTGATGAATATGCGCTGGCATTATACCAATCTTACACTCATCAGGAGTTATGACTCCCGGACAATTGGGGCCAATGAGACGTGATTTGGAAGATCTTAATTTATCTTTGACCTCTAGCATATCCATAACAGGAATTCCCTCTGTTATACAAACTATTAGCTCCATCTCACTATCTATTGCTTCTAAAATTGCTTTTGCGGCAAATGGGGGAGGAACATAAATTACAGTGGCATTTGCTTCCGTTTTATCTTTAGCTTCTTTTACTGTATCAAATACTGGTAACCCTAAGTGCTCAGTTCCTCCTTTTTTTGGAGTAACTCCACCAACCATGTTAGTGCCATATTTAATTGCCTGTTCTGAATGAAAGGTCCCTTGTGATCCAGTGAAACCCTGACAAATAACTTTTGTACCTTTGTTAACTATTACTGACATTAGACGAGCTTAACTATTTTTTTTGCTGCATCATCTAAATCATTGGCAGAAATAATTTCGATACTTGAATTATCAAGAATTTTTTTACCTTCATCAACATTTGTGCCTTCAAGTCTAACTACAAGCGGTACAGAGATTTCTAATTCTTTTGCAGCAGCAACAATTCCTTCGGCAATGATGTCACATCTCATGATTCCACCAAAGATATTAACTAAAATGCCTTTTACACCTTTATCAGAAAGAATAATTTTAAATGCACTCGAAACCTTTTCTTTAGAAGCTCCACCACCAACATCAAGAAAGTTCGCGGGCTCACCACCATACATTTTAATTATATCTAAGCTAGCCATTGCCAAGCCTGCGCCATTAACCATACAGCCTATATTCCCATCCAATTTTATATATGCGAGATCATATTTTGATGCCTCTCTTTCATATTCATCCTCTTCATTCTCATCCCTTAAGTCCTCAATTTCTGGATGGCGGTATAAAGCATTATCATCAAAATTAACTTTAGCATCGAGACACAATAGTTTGTCAGTCTCAGTTATAATCAAAGGATTAACTTCAACAAGACTAGCATCTTTTTCTAGAAAAAATTTATACATATTTTTTATAAGATCAGAAAGTTGGCTCTCAAGATCTTTTTTGAGTTCAAAAGCTTTACTAATTGTATTTATATCATTTTCAGTAACTCCTATTGAAGGCTCTATTTGAACTGTTGTTATATTTTCTGGGGTATCTTTTGCAACTGCTTCAATGTCCATACCTCCCATCTTAGATACAATAAAGGCAACTTTGCTTGTCGCTCTGTCTAATAAACAAGAAAGGTATAATTCTTTTTTAATATCCGACCCATTTTCAATGTAGATACGTTTTACTTCTTTTCCTGCTGGGCCTGTTTGAGGCGTTATTAAATTCATACCAAACATTTTTTCAGCCTCATTTACAGCTTCTTCTTTTGAAGAAACTACTTTAACGCCTCCACCTTTACCTCTGCCACCTGCATGAATTTGCGCTTTAACAACCCAAATTGGACCCTTAACTTTTCCTACTGCTTCATTTATCTGACTTTTTTCATATGCAACGCTTCCTTTGGACACCGGTATATCATAACCGTCAAATAATTCCTTTGCTTGATGTTCGTGTATATTCATTTATTTAAGTGAAGGATCAATATTTTTTGCAGCCTCAAATAGCTCACTGACTGCTTCGATTGAAGTTTTAAAATATTTTTTTTCTTCTTCGTCTAAATCAAGTTCAACAACTTTTTCAATTCCAGCTGAGCCAATAACAACAGGAACTCCAACATATAAATCTGAAACACCGTATTCACCATTTAAATATGCTGCGCATGGTAACGTTTTTTTCTTATCATTTAGATATGAATCGGCCATTTCAATTCCTGAGGCTGCTGGCCCATAAAAAGCGGATCCGGTTTCCAATAATTTTACAACTTCGGCTCCACCTTTTCTCGTCCTATCAATAATCTCGTCAAGCCTAGCCTTTGAAATTTTTCCTTTATTCACTAAATCAGTCAGGCTTTCACCACTAACCATAGTTCTATTTGGAACTGGTACCATTGTATCACCATGGCCACCAAGAACAAATGAGTCTACTTCGCTAATTGGAACATTCAATTCTTGTGATAAGAAATATTTAAAACGTGAAGTATCTAAAACTCCAGCCATACCAATAACTTTATTTTTTGGAAGTCCTGAATATTTTTGAAGAGCCATAACGATTACATCCAATGGATTTGTAATACAAATAACGAAGGCATTAGGAGAAGTTGATTTTATACCTTCAGCTACTTGCTTAATAATTTTTAAGTTTGTTCCCAAAAGGTCGTCTCTGGTCATTCCTGGTTTTCGAGGAACTCCAGCTGTTATAATTATAACATCAGACTCACTTGTATCCTCATAATTATCAGTACCAGACAAGGAAACATTAAAACCATCTATGGCTGAGGACTGCGCTATATCAAGAGCTTTACCTTTTGCCAGTCCAGACATCAGATCAAAAAGAACTACATCTCCAAGCTCTTTCATGGCAGCTAAATGAGCAAGTGTACCTCCAATTTGTCCAGCTCCTATAAGTGATATTTTTTTATTTGTCATGATGAGTTTATAGCTCGGTAAACTAACTAGATAGCGATTAAAATCAAGATAAATTAAATATTTACTTCATTGTTGGAATGGTAAATTCAGCACCTTTTCTAATACCAGTTGGCCATCTCGAAGTAACAGTTTTGAGACGCGTAAAGAACCTTACTCCATCCATGCCATGCATTGCATGATCCCCAAATAAGGATCTTTTCCAACCACCAAAGCTATGAAAAGCCATGGGTACTGGTATGGGAACATTCACTCCAACCATTCCAATTTTGCATTGATTAGCAAAAGCTCTAGCTGTGTCACCATCACGAGTATAAATAGTGGTGCCGTTTCCGAATTCATGATTGTTAACCATTTTTAAAGCATCGTCAAAAGTAGGTTGACGTACAACAGATAATACAGGTCCAAATATTTCTTCTCTATATATCTTCATATCTTCCTTAACATGGTCAAATAAACAGCCTCCGATGAAGTATCCATTTTCATAACCTTGAAGAGATATTGATCTTCCATCCACTATAAGATCAGCTCCTTCAGCAACTCCAGAGTCAACATAGCTTTTTACTTTTGATAAATGTACATCACTGATGAGTGGACCCATTTCAACTTCTGGATCTGTTCCAGGGCCAACTTTAAGTCCCTGAACGCGAGGGGTAAGCTTTTCAATTAATTTATCACCTACATCACCAACAGCTACAGCCACAGAGAGAGCCATGCATCGCTCTCCTGCAGATCCATACCCTGCGCCGATCAGACCATCAACAACTTGGTCTAAATCTGCATCAGGCATTACAACCATATGATTTTTTGCACCGCCTAGTGACTGGACGCGCTTATTGTGTTTAGAAGATGTATGATAAATGTACTCAGCAACTGGAGTCGAGCCAACAAAACTAACTGATGCAACTTCAGGATCGGTGATCAGAAGATCTACTGCTTCTTTATCGCCGTTAACCACATTAAAAACACCATCTGGCAATCCTGCTTCTTTAAGTAAATCTCCCATCATGTATGGCACCGTTGGATCTTTTTCACTCGGTTTTAAGATAAATGAATTACCGCATGCAATAGACATAACAAACATCCACATTGGAACCATAGCAGGAAAATTGAAAGGTGAAATTCCCACACAAACCCCAAGAGGCTGTCTCATGCTCCAGCTGTCGATATTTGATCCAACGTTTTCAGAATATTCTCCTTTAAGCAAATGAGGAATACCACAAGCAAACTCAACTACTTCCATGCCTCTTGTTATTGAGCCAACTGAGTCTGATAAAATTTTTCCATGCTCTGTTGTTAATTCCAGAGCTAATTTGTCCATATCTCTGAGAATTAAATCTTTGAATTTAAATAAAACTCGAGATCTAGTCAGTGATGGAGTAGCAGCCCATTCTTTACCTGCTTTGACTGCACAACTTATTGCCACAGATACATCTTCTTTGTTAGCAAAGTTAACTTCTCTTATTTTTTCTCCATTTGCGGGGTTATAAACGTCGCCAAATCTATCTGACTTACTCACATACTCTTTACCATTAATAAAATGATTAACTATATTCATTTAAATTACCTAGATTTCAAAACTTTCGCCTATAGCCTCACAGCTTTTGGCCCACAGCATGGTCTTGACTTCAGGATTATCATAAAAAGACTCAAGTGAAAAAGATTTTGCTTTACCTTTCATTCCTTTTAAACCAGGCCCTACCATTGAGCCTGAATTAATTTTAGGATCTGCAATACATCTAAGGAGACCCAAAGTTCCATCTTTTTCAGACTGCCCAAACTTCATTAAATATTTTGTAAAAAAACTACCCATTCCGCCATCCTCTACTGTTGTAGATTGTAAATCACTTTCAGCAAGACCCGGATGAGCAACCATCGCTTTAATTTTTGAGTTATTTTTTTGCAATTTTTCATGCAAACATGCAGTGAATGCAGCATTAGCAAGCTTTGTCTGGGCATAACGCTCCCATCGGCCACCACCAAACATCAAATTTCCTCCATCTCCACCTAAGTTGCCACCTTTTTTTTCAAGAAATTTTTCTTTAAGTCTTTTTGTTTGAAAGCGTGCAATACTAGAATGATTAACTATTCTTGCTTCATCTCTTAATTGTGATGCTTTTTCTAGTAAGGGCATACATAATTTAGTTAGAAGAAAATGAGACAAGTGATTAGTTTGCATTTGTACATCAAAGCCGTCGATTGTGGCTTTATCTTTAAGAGCCATTACGCCCGCATTATTGCATAATACATCAAGGCCATCGCTACATATTTCATTAATTTTTGGAATTGTGGTTTTTACCGAATCAAAACTTTGTAGATCACAATCTATTCTGTGAAAATTTCCATTTGCACAATTTTGTCTGAGTAAATTTAAAGATGACTCCGCTCTAGTTGAAGGACGATTCAATAGTAGGACTTTAGCGCCAAGCTTAGCTACTGACTCAGCAGCATAAAATCCAAGCCCAGAAGTTGTGCCTGTTATAGCAACTGTTTTATTCTCCATTGAAGGTAGTGAGTTGAATAAATCATCAAAATACTTAGTATCGAGATTAGGTTTAGTATAAGAATTTTTCATATAATGAAATATTCTAGATTAAATAAAACTAATGGCAATGTTTGAAAATTATGAGAAAACTTGACCTTCATGGATTTACACTTGAGGATGCTTATCAAGAATTCACTGACTTTATTTACGAAGCTTACCAAGGAAGTATACCCAAAGTAGAGGTCATAACAGGTAAAAGTGGACAAATCAGAAAAGAATTTCCTCATTGGGCAGAAAGCAGTCACCAAATACAGTACATTGAACAGAGTTGGCATGAAGGCAGTTTTGTTGTCAAAATCCAGAGGAAATATTGAAATCAAGCTCTGTCATTTTGGCAAACTTATTAGAGTTTAATTAGAAAGTTTTACACTTATATGTATAACTCAATGGTGGGTACGTAATATTTTCATAAAATCCCCTAATCAACTGCCCGCCATTGAGATTTGTAGTGGTTAATTATTTTATCGTAGTTACAATTATTATTTCAGTTCTGTTGGTAAGTATATTTTTTGATATTACAGTAATTTAATTACTGCTGTGCTATCATTTGTTTGATACCAGCAATAGCCTTTGCGGGGTTGAGACCTTTTGGACAAGCTTGAGTACAGTTCATTATTGTGTGGCATCTATAAACTTTAAACGTATCATTTAATTCTTTTAATCTCTCTTTTCTTTCCTCATCACGGCTATCTTGTAACCAGCGATATGACTGAAGCAGGACTGCAGGGCCCAAATATTTGTCACTGTTCCACCAATAACTTGGGCATGAAGTAGAACAACATGCACACAAGATGCATTCATACAGGCCATCTAATTTTTCACGATCATTTCTTGATTGAATATTTTCAATATCGTTTGCGTTTTGTTTCTTATTCATAAGCCATGGCTTGATGGACTTTAATTGCTTATAGAGTGTTTTTAAATTTGTAACCAAGTCTTTTATAACTGGCATGTGAGGCAGAGGATAAATTTTTATGTCACCTTTCACATCACTAATTGCTTTGGTACAAGCGAGTGTATTTGTCCCATCAATATTCATTGCACAAGAACCACATATGCCCTCGCGACATGATCGTCTAAAGGTTAATGAAGTATCAATTTCACTTTTGATTTTCATAACTGCGTCCAATACCATCGGACCACAATCGTCTAGATCAACTTCATAAGTGTCCATCCTTGGGTTTTTTTCATCGTCGGGAGACCAACGGTAGATTTTGAATTTTTTAGTATTCCCATTGCTTTTTTCAGACTTGTAATAATCACCGTCTGTTAATTTAGAATTATCGGGAAGATTAAACTGAACCATTAATAAACTCTGGCCTTTGGCGCAATATATTTAACTTCATTTGATAATGTGTATTCGTGAACTGATCTATAATCCAGTTCACAACTCTTATCGTTCAGCCATGACATTGTATGCTTCATCCAATTTTTATCATCTCTTTCCTTATAGTCTTCTCGAGCGTGAGCCCCTCTACTTTCTTTTCTATTTAGTGCGGAGTTCATTGTAACTACAGCTTGCGCAATTAGGTTTTTATATTCAAGTGTTTCTAACAAATCAGTATTCCATATAAGTGATTTGTCTTTAATTTTAATATTTTCTGAGTTTAACCAAGTTTCTTCGATGAGTTTTTTTCCTTCAGACATAATCTCATCATCTCTAAAAACAGCGCAGTGTTTCTGCATAACTCTCTGCATTTGAGACCTTAATTCTGAAGTTGAAATATCCCCATCAGAAGATCGTGTACTATCAAACCTTGCAATGACTTCATCAATTACATGGCTTGGAATTTCCTTATTGGGTTCATCTTTATTTACCGTGTCATTTATTCTATCTGCTGCTGCTTTGCCAAAAACTACTAAATCAATAAGAGAATTTGATCCGAGTCTGTTTGCGCCATGAACACTCACACAAGCAGCTTCACCAACCGCCATCAAACCCTGCACGATCGTCTCATTTCCTTTTTCGAGGTTCATTACTTCTCCATGAAAGTTTGTTGGAATTCCACCCATATTATAATGAACTGTAGGTATAATGGGAATTGGTTCTTTAGTTACATCAACCCCTGCGAAAACTTTTGCGGACTCTGAAATACCAGGCAATCTTTCTTCTAATATATCTGAGTCTATATGATCAAGATGCAGATAAGCATGGTCCTTATCTTTACCAACACCTCTGCCCTCTAAAATTTCTTTTGTTATAGAACGAGACACAACATCTCTTGAAGCTAAGTCTTTTGCTGATGGCGCGTATCTCTCCATGAAACGTTCGCCTTCACTGTTTACTAAATAGCCGCCTTCTCCTCTTGCGCCCTCTGTAATAAGACAACCAACGCCATAAATACCTGTTGGATGAAATTGAACAAATTCCATATCTTGCAAAGGTAGGCCAGCTCTTAAAACCATAGCATTGCCATCGCCTGTGCAGGTGTGAGCTGAAGTTGCAGAAAAATAAACACGTCCATATCCACCAGATGCTAGTATTGTTTGTTTAGAATTAAATACATGTAATTTACCGTCCTCTAAACACCATGCAACAACACCTCTACATTCACCCTCAACCATTAATAAGTCTAAAACAAAATATTCAATATAATAGTCAACGTCGTGTTTTAATGATTGCCCGTATAAAGTATGAATTATTGCATGGCCAGTTCGATCAGCAGCAGCACATGTTCTTTGTGCAGTGCCTTCACCATAATTTTTGGTCATCCCTCCAAAGGCTCTTTGATAAATTTTTCCATCCTCTGTTCGACTAAATGGAACTCCATAGTTCTCTAATTCTAAAACAGCTTTTGGTGCATTTTTGCACAAATACTCAATTGCATCCTGATCCCCAAGCCAATCAGAGCCTTTCACGGTATCATACATGTGCCATCTCCAATCATCATCACCCATATTTCCAAGTGCAGCAGAAATGCCTCCCTGTGCTGCAACCGTATGACTTCTAGTTGGGAATACTTTTGAAATACAAGCAGTCTTATAACCATTCTCAACAGCGCCTACTGTCGCTCTCAAACCAGATCCACCAGCACCAACAACAACTACATCGTAATCGTGATATTCAATTTCGTAATTCATTAAGTTAACCTATAAAAATTAGTAGTAGAGACAAACAAACAAAAATTAGTATTAGTAAAAAAAATATAGAAATTATTACATTTAATATTTTTCTAGCTACATCAGAATGAACGTAATCATCAAGGATTTCGTGCACACCTGTATTCATATGAATTAATCCTAAGACCGTGAAAATCAATATAAACCCTACACCCCATAAGTTGCTAAATTCA
>CACCKE010000008.1 GCA_902546615.1 uncultured Pelagibacteraceae bacterium | reverse complement strand
CATGAATTTTTTAAGTCAACTCTGCGACAAAGTAATTGTTATGACCGAAGGGTCTGTTCTCGTAGAGGGTGATATTGATGAAATCAAAAAAAATGAAAAAGTAATAGAAGCCTACTTGGGAAGAGACGATATCTAATGAGTAAATTTTTAAGTTGCACTAATATGACAGGGGGTTATGGCGGTGAAGATATTATTCATGCATGCGATATTGAAGTAGATAAAAATCAAATTGTTGTAATTGTGGGTCCAAATGGCGCTGGTAAATCAACGGCAATGAAAGCAATGCTTGGCATGATTTCTCTTAAGGAAGGTATTTTGATGTTAGATGGTTCAGATATTTCAAAATTAACGCCTCAAGATCGGGTGGCAGCAGGGATTGCGTTTGTACCACAAACAATGAACATCTTCAGTGAGCTTACAGTAGAAGAAAATTTAGAAATGGGAGCCTTTCTTAGGGAAGATAATGTTCAAGAAACAATTGAGGAGCTTTATAATTTATTTCCAGCAATGAAAGACAAAAGAAATCAGCTTGCAGGTGAATTATCAGGTGGACAAAGACAACAAGTTGCAGTTAGTCGCGCATTAATGACAAGACCTAAGGTTCTCATGCTCGATGAGCCAACAGCTGGCGTTTCACCAATCGTTATGAAGGAAATTTTTGAGAGAATCGTAACTATTAAAAACTCAGGTGTCGCAGTCGTCATTGTCGAGCAAAATGCTAAACAAGCACTAAATATAGCAGATTTTGGTTATGTTTTGGTCGGAGGAGAAAACAAATTTAGTGGCGAAGGACATGAGCTTTTAAATAACCAAGAAGTAAGAAAAAGTTTCTTGGGAGGATAAGTTGGAAAATTTTGAATTTATTAATGCGATAGTCCTGTTGTCAAATTTTGTTATTGTTCCAGCTTTGTCATATGGAAGTCAGCTTGCGTTAGCTACATTAAGTTTAACAATTATTTATGGCGTATTAAGATTTTCAAACTTTGCTCAAGCTGATTGGATGTCATTTGGAACGATGGCTACTATTTTATTTACTTGGTTATTTCAAAGTATAGGGATAACTGCTGGAATTCTTCCTACTGCATTACTTGCTCTACCTTTTGCTATTATAGTAACAGCTTTATTTTGTCTTTTAATTGACCGATCAGTTTACAGTTTTTATCGTAAACAAAAAAGCCAACCTATAGTACTCATGATCGTTTCTGTAGGAGTTATGTTTATTCTGCAAGCAGTAGTCAGATTTATTATAGGACCAAATGATAGAAAGTTTTTTGATGGTGAAAAGTATATAGTACACGCCTTGGATTTTAAAAATTACTTTGGATTGGAGGAAGGATTAACAATTAAATCAACTCAATTAATCACAGTCATTGTAGCTTTAATTGCAATGATAAGTTTATTCTATTTCTTACAGAAGACTAAACTGGGCAAGTCAATGAGAGCATACTCAAATAATGAAGACCTGGCACTATTATCAGGAATTAATCCTGAAAAGATAGTGATTGTTACCTGGGTTATATCTTCAATCTTAATTACTACTGCTGGGGTTCTCTATGGGCTAGATAAGAGCTTTAAACCATTTACATATTTTAATTTGCTGTTACCAATGTTTGCGGCTGCAATTGTAGGTGGAATAGGGTCACCAGTTGGTGCAGTAATTGGAGGCTATGTCATTGCATTCTCTGAAATTACATTAACCTATGCTTATAAGAAATTCTTTGTGTATCTTCTTCCAGAAAATTTAGAGCCTTCAGGATTAATGCAAGTTCTCTCAACAGATTATAAGTTTGCTATTTCTTTCATTATTTTGGTGATTGTACTGATTGTCAGACCAACAGGAATTGTGAGGGGTAAAATAATATGAGCGAAGACTTAAGAGCACCAGTTGCATTCACTGTAATGGCAGTTTTGCTTGCAATTGTGGGCTTTACTCAGTCCTGGTCTGTGTCTCTCAGTGTTATTAATCTCTGCATTATTTCATCAATAATGGCGATTGGTGTCAATTTGCAATGGGGGTATGGAGGTTTGTTTAATGCAGGAGTAATGGGTTTTACTGCGCTTGGAGGCTTAACGGCAGTATTGGTTTCACACGATCCAATTTACGAAGCATGGGATAAAGCGGGAGTCGGAATTGCAATTAGTGCAATAATTTTTATTTTATCAATTACTGCTCTCGTATTTGTATTTAGAAATATTGAAAATAAACAAATAAGAAACACTCTTATAATCTTAATAATTGTTTTTGGTTTAATTGGAATTAATAATTTTTATGGGCCTTCAATAGATATTATCGAGTCGATTAATCCTGCTAAAACAGGTTTTCTTGGAGGTTTGGGTTTACCAATTATTTTCTCTTGGCTGATTGCAGCAGTAGTTGCCGGACTTGTTGCATGGGTAATAGGCAAAATTACTCTCCGATTACGGTCAGACTATTTAGCTATCGCAACTCTTGGGATTTCTGAGATTGTAATCGCAGTAGTTAAACATGAAGATTGGTTATCTCGAGGAGTTAAAAATGTTTCAGGTTTAGATAGACCTGTTCCATATGAAATTGAACTTCAACAATCTGAATGGTTCCTTAATCTAGTTGAGAGCATAAACTTTTCAAAACTAGAAGCCATGCAATCTCTTTCATCAAGACAAGATTTGCTGAACGATCTTGTTATTGATAGTTCAGGAATATTTGTAAAACTCTGTTATGCAGGATTATTTTTTTCTGTTCTTTTGTTAATCTTCTATCTAAGTCAACTTGCTTTAAACTCACCATGGGGAAGAATGTTAAGAGCCATAAGAGATAACGAAGAAGCAGCTAGTGCAATGGGTAAAAATATATTTGCACAACATTTACAAATTTTTATTATTGGCTCAGCTATAATTGG
The DNA here is from genome assembly GCA_902546615.1 of uncultured Pelagibacteraceae bacterium. GTDB lineage: Bacteria > Pseudomonadota > Alphaproteobacteria > Pelagibacterales > AG-422-B15 > CACNXQ01. Next base: position 31,748 of record CACCKE010000008.1, on the reverse strand, counting down.
AATAGCAGGAGCGATGCTAACTACCTTAGATGGCCAATTTACACCCGGGTCTTATCGTCCATTAAGATTTACATTTATTATCTGGCTTATGGTTATCATTGGTGGATCGGGTAATAACTTAGGATCAATTTTTGGAGGATTCTTTATTTGGTTTATTTGGATTGAAGCGGAACCATTGTCCATTGGTTTCATGAACATGTTGGCCGGTGGGCTCGAATACGACAATCCTCTTAGAATGCATCTGCTGGGAAGCGCGGCACATCTTAGATTATTTATAATGGGGTTATTACTTTTATTGGCGCTGAGGTTTATGCCAAGAGGGGTAATACCTGAGAAAATCCAAAAAAAATAGGGGCCAAAATCGGCCCCTATTAATTAAAATGTTAAGATCTTAACGAACTGTAACTGTATTAAATTTACCGTTACCTATTTCAAGCTCTTTATAAGAACCAGAAGCTTCACCAACATCAGAGAACTCAACATTTGTAGCGCCTTGATAATTAACTTGGCCTCCATCTTTTAAAATTTGTAATGCTTTGCCTAATTCACCTGGAAAAATTTCTGTTCCAGGAGCGTTTGCAACTCCCATTACATTTTGAGCGATTGAAGATCTGTCTGCAGAATTACCTGCTTGTATTGCTAGCAATATTAAAGCAGCTGCATCGTAGGACTCTGGTTCGAATGGTCCATCACCTGGGATGCCGTTTGAAGATGCAATTGATTTAAACATGTTTGCTCCTTCTGATTCAGATCCTGGTAAAGTTCCAAAAGTTCCCGTCAAATCACCGTCTACATTTTCAATCAGACTGTCACCAATCATTCCATCGGCAAGAATAAATCTTGAAAATGCTCCAGTCTCCATTGAGTTCTGAATGATTCCTCGACCACCTTGGTCTACGTAACCAAGAACAGCAACTTCTGAGGCACCTGAAGCTGATAGTGTTGATACTTCTGCTGAGTAATCACCTTTACCGTCTTCATGAGGTACTTCAGTCGTAACAGATCCACCCATCGCTTTAAATGCATTTACAAAACTATCTGACAGTCCTTTACCGTAGTCATTATTAGTATAAGTAACAGCAACTTCGTTGATACCTCTATCCATAACTACTTGAGCCAATACTTGCCCTTGTCTTGCATCTGATGGTGCAGTTCTAAAGAAGTAACCTTTATCATCAATGTCCGTTAATGCCGGCGAAGTAGCTGATGGAGAAATCATTGTTACCCCATTAGGCACTGCTACATTATTTGCAATCGCAGTTGTAACTCCTGAGCAATCCGCTCCCATTATTGCCGCAACATTATCTGATGTTACGAGTCTTTCGGCCGCTGAAGTTGCCGCACCAGCATCAACACATGTTGAGTCAGCACGAACAGAACTTACTGTTGCTCCGCCTAAAAGCAATCCAGAGTCACTTGCCTCTTTCATCGCAAGTTCAGCTGAACTAGCCATTGTTGGTGTGAGTGACTCAATTGGACCTGTAAATCCAAGAATTACTCCGATTTTTATTTCGTCAGTAGATGCTTGATCTGACTGTCTGTCACAACCATAGAACAGTCCTAAGACCATCAACCCTGCGATTAAACTGAATATCGTTTTTTTCATTAATAATCTCCCATTTTAATTGGCCTATATGCTAGCAAATCAGCCAATACGGATCAACTTTGATTTTATTAATTAAGTTATTATAGTTGATAAAAATGACCATTTTCCAAAGCATATTTACAAGCACATTTTTTATACTTCTACTTATTATAGTTATACTCACAGTTATTTATGCATTTAGCAGCTTTGAAAAAGGGAACTTAAAATCCTATCAGGAAAAATCTGACTATAATTTTGTCAATCTTTCTAAAGGGAAAACAGCCTATAAGGATTATGGAAATAAAAATGATCCTGCAATAATTATTATTCATGGCGCAACCTTGCCTTCAGAAGGATATGTTGGATTCTGCGAGGGATTAAGTCAAAAAGGCTATAGAGTAATCTGTTATGATCAGTATGGAAGAGGTTACTCGGACAGACCTGTTTCTGAATACAACATGGAATTTTATCTAGATCAACTTAACGAATTGTTAGGTTATTTAGAAATAAAGAATTCTATTTTACATGGTTCATCCATGGGAGCCCCAATTGCAATCAGTTACGCTAATAAATATCCAAATCAAGTATCTGCTATTGGTTTGCAGGTGCCTCTAGTAAATAGTAACAGTAAAATACTTAGTATTCTAAAAACTCCAATCTTGGGAAATTTTGTTTTAAGAGTTCTTGGAATTCCATTTTTAAAAAATAGAGCTGATCAATGGGTAACCGATAATCCTGAGCAGAGAGATTTGGTTGAAAGATACATTGCTCAACTTACACTACCTGGAACAGAGCAATCACTTCTTTCTTCAATACGTAATATTGTAAATACAAACTTTATTCCTGATTATAAAAAATTCTCACAATTTGATATTCCTATTCATATAGCCTATGCAAGTGATGATGATGAAATTGATCCAAAAACTGTCCAACAGGTTTTAAGCTTAATTCCTAGAGCTGAAAGTTTTGTTTTTACAGGTGGTCATGGTGGTGGTGGTTTTATTGTTGATGAACTCAATAATATATTTACTGACTTCCTTTATAAAAATTTAAACTAAAAGCAATCTATCAATCTGTGTTGTATAGTTTCTTGTACAGTTTTCTCTTTTTTGTTTCCAATTGCCAACTTTACATTCTGATGCCATCTGAAGTGTGTCCCGGCCATAACGATAGTTGATTGCATCGATTGCTGACATAAGATCAGAATTTTGATTATAACTTTTTTCGAATAGTGTCTCTTGAATTTCTGATTCGTCACACAAACCACTAAGAAGCACACCTGCTTTTTTATATTGATAGTTATTTTTAAAAATTCTCTTTGTAAGCAATAAAGCTGTTTCAATAATTGTTATGCTATCGTGCGTTGGATGAGAAAGCGTTCTTGATGCCCCGTTTGAATAATAAGCACTCTTTTTGTCAAAAGGATTAGTTCTTACAAAGACTGAAACACAAGATGCAACAAGGCTTTCAGAGCGTATACGTTCAGCGGCTCTTCGCGCAAAAGTTGTGACAGCCTGCTCTATATCTTCTAAATTTGTCAGAAGTTTTCCAAATGATCTTGTGGTACAGCAGCTTTTTCTTGTCATTGAGTATTCTTCAAGAGGAATACAAGAAATCCCTCTTAACTCTGTAATTGTTTTCAAGCCATTGACACTCATCATTTTTCTTATCCATGAGTCACTGCAATTCTTTAGTAGTTTTGCATTATGTATACCATGGTTAATTAATTTTTTTGATAAACGTCTTCCTACTCCCCATACATCACCCACTTCAGTTAGTTCAAGTATCTGGTCAATACTATTATAATTCACAAGTGAACATACACCGTTCAAAGAATCATCTTTTTTAGCCTTATGGTTTGCAACCTTTGCAAGGGTTTTTGTTGAGGCAATACCTATGCTGACTGGAATTCCTGTATGTTGTAAGATAGTTTGTCTCAGTTGATGGGCATAAGACTCATAGTCAATTGGTAAACTACTCAACTCTACGAATGCTTCATCAATCGAATATATTTCTGTATAAGGAGAAGAACTTGAAATAATATTCATTACTCGGCGCGACATGTCTGCATACAATGTGTAGTTTGAGGAAAATACAACTACCTTTTCTTTTTCTACAATATCTTTTACCTTAAAAAGTGGAACACCCATTTTTATTCCAAGAGCTTTTGCTTCTTTGGAACGTGATATTATACAACCATCATTATTTGATAAAGCTACAACTGGCCTGTTGTTAAGTTTTGGATTAAAAACGCGCTCGCATGAAACATAAAACGCATTGCAATCAATTAGTGCAAAAACTTTATCTCTCATTAATTATCTATTCTTTGGACTTAAACTATGAACAACGTTTGTGCATACTCCCCATATGGTAAAATCCATTTCTTCAGAGACTAGAACATCAATATAGTTCTTGTTAGATGACGACAAACAAACTTGTTTATTTTCCATTTTTAAAATTTTAACACTCAGTTCCCCATCTAAAACTGCTATGATTATAGAATTATTTCGAGGCTTAATGCTCCGATCAACAATGAGAAGATCTCCTGGATAAATACCTGAACCAATCATAGAGTCACCGCGTGCTCGGACTATGAAAGTCGCATTTGGATGTGGAATAAGTTCCTCGTTTAGGTCAATTGTCCCCTCTGTAAAATCTCTCGCTGGAGAGGGAAAACCGCACTCTACTGCTTCTTTATAAAATGTTAAAAACATTGGATAAATTCTATTTTGTTCTTGTTTTGTTCTAATTATTGCACTAGTGGAGGTAAGAGTCAATACCACTCAATAAATTTTTATGAAAAAAATTGTTTTTGAAAAAATGAAACAGCGTCTTTGTGACATTGCTTACGAGCTGCCCAATTACCTCCCGCGTGAGCTCCGAGAATATCAGGTGTTTCTTTTAACAAACGCATTCTTTCTTCAAGTGAGTCTAGATGAAAAGTATTGTTGTTTTCATCAGTAAAAATTTGTCGTCCATCCATCTTTAAATCAATAAACATGTCTTTCAGCCTAATGGCATAAGGAATAAATTCAACAGGGTCAATAGAGTCAAAAGAATGGTGAGCGTTTGGATAAGTTGTAAGCTCTACACTACGAACTGGCTTCATATAATCAATCATTTTTTTACAAAGACTTAGAGGAGTATAGTCATCATCTTCTCCAAATAAAACATGCATTGGAGCATCTGACCAACGATTATCCTCGGGCTTAAGTAGTGTCCCAGGATAAATAGGTAAATGCGCAGCAAACTTTTCGCCATTCTGAGTGAGAGTATCAATAATAGGTTGCCAGGCCGCATAAAAAGCTGTGCTACCGCCAAGACTCCACCCCATGATACCTATTTTATCACTATCAACATCAGGATGTTTAGAAACTAATGTTAATGCACGAAAGGCATCAGTAATCATCGAAGCAAGGGTTACTTCTGTTTGATTTTCAACAATTGAAATAACTCCTCTAGATTCAAAATGATGAATCCTAAAAATAGCAAACCCAGCATCTAATAAATTGACCATGTGAGTGTGATGACCTTCTCTTAACCCTGCGCTACCGTGAATTGGTATTATTAGAGGACATGGCTTCTTTGCATTTTCAGGAAAAATTAGTGTACCCCAAACATCTTGTTTATCATCCATGTTCCTACCATTTAGAAGATCATAAAATTCATACGGATTAGATGACTTAAAAAAGAAGACACCTTTTTTTTTCTTTTCAAATGGATTTATTTTGTCGGACATAACGGGGAGAGATTAAAGGAAATAGAATACGAATACAAATGTAAAAAAGGGTCCACTTGAATAATCATTGGGGAAAAAAGTGGACCCTTTTTATTAGTTTAAAAGAGTGAACTTAGTCTCTAATTGAGTAGGCGATAACACCTGTCTCAGCTACGTCTGTTCCTTCTTTTTCAGCTTCTTCGCTAATCCTTATACCGATTGTGGCTTTCATAATTGACCATATAATTATGGACACTACGAATACGAACACACAAATTGATGCTGTGCCAAGGAATTGGGTTCCAAAGCTAGTATCCGGATTAGTAATTGGTACAGCAAGAGTACCCCATACACCTGCGATAAGGTGAACTGGAATCGCTCCTACAACATCGTCAATTTTCATGGCTGTGAGTAATTCAGTACCAGCAAATACTAGTGCACCACCAATACCGCCAATAATGATTGCCATTAAAGGTGTTGGCATTAATGGTTCCGCAGTTATTGCAACTAAACCACCAAGCGCACCGTTTAACATCATTACTACATCAGTTTTACCTCTGACCAATCTTGTGATAGCAGCACATACTAGTACACCAGCACAAGCAGCAAGGTTTGTATTAATGTAAATTGTAGCAACGGCTGTAGCATCATCAAAAGATCCTAATGCTAACTGTGAACCACCATTAAATCCAAACCAACCTAGCCATAGAATAAATACACCTAGAGTTGCAAGAGGTATAGATGAGTTTGCAAACGGTACTAATTTACCGTTATCAAATCTTCCAAGCCTTGGACCAAGAACAATTGCACCAGCTAATGCTGCAGCACCACCTGCTGCGTGCACAAGAGTTGAACCGGCAAAGTCTGAGAAGCCAGCAGCAGATAACCATCCACCACCCCATTGCCAACCCATCTCGATTGGATAAATTACTCCTGTTAAAATTGCTACGAATAAAAAGAATGGCCAGATTTTTATTCTTTCAGCTAATGTTCCTGAAACAATTGATGCTGTTGTTGCACAGAAAACCATTTGAAAGAACCAATCAGATCCGTCAGAATAACCTGTAGCAATAGCAGAGCCGTCACTCCAAGCTGTAAATGATCCGATATATCCACCTTCAGGTATTCCATAAGCCAAATTATATCCTACTAGCCAGAACATAATTCCAGCAATTGAATAAAGGCCAATGTTTTTTGCGGCTATCGTAGATACACTTTTTGATGTAACTAAACCAGACTCTAACATACAGAATCCAGCAGCCATCCACATCACTAGGAAACCACTAATTAAAAACAAAAGTGTGTTTAAAGCATATGCCGTTTCGTCATCGACAGCTGCAAAGGCATTAGCGGATAATAGTGATGAAAATAATACTGTATAAAGTATAACTTTTTTAAACATGTATTTTCTCCCTATTTTTTTTTGATACCGGCATCATTTATTAAATAGCGGGATTCACAATTATGGTTGAATGCCAATATGACAACGTGTGGAAAAAAATTAAAATTGAATAAAATCAATAATTTAACAAATACTTTCTAATGCTAAATATTCACTTATCTCTATTCCTCCAAGCATCGGCAGCAAGAAAAACTACACCAACCATCATCGATAAGTAGACAAAGTATAAAATAGTGAGTCCATATGCAGTCAAATATGCCCAGCTAAACAAGGAACCTACGACAACAGATATTATGCTTGGAATTAAAAATTTCATGAATTCAGAAAATTGATTAAGAGAGAAAATCTACATAGATTGGTGACGACCATGCGCGATGTTCATCAATTTCAGAACAAGTTTCAACATCTCTAGGATGCCTCCAGTCTTGCGTACACAATTTAAATTCTACACAATTACCTTCATCATCAAACGTGCATACACCACCCTTCACATTTATCTGAGGTGATGGCAATTCAATGGCACGTACATAATAACTTGCATCTTTTTGATCTTTAAGAAAATCCTCATCCTTAAATCTAAACGTACACCCAACATCATCTGGATTACAATAATGCATTTTCCACGTATCAATTATACGGTCATCTATAGGTTGATCAGAATATTCTTGAGGTAAAACTTTTATGACTTCAATGCGTTGTATAAAATTTCTTTTATCACTTGGATTATAACATTCGTTGTAACACAATTCATCTACCCTGTCTTCTCCAAGAGCATTATACGCATCTTCTGGACATCCTGGCTTTTGTTCAAATGATCCCATAGCTTTGACTTCAAATTCTGGTACAGCATACATTTCAACAGATGAGCCCATAGGAATTTTTTTATCACCACTAATCATATTGAACCAAAGAAGAATTCTAGTTCCACTTGTTGCGTAAGTTTCTTTTCTTTTTAGAGCATCCCATATTTCTTCTTTTGAACGTCCATCTGAATGCACAGCAGCTAATCCACCTGTGGTGAAGAAGCCTCTTTGTTTTTCCCATTCAATTGTATTAAATCCAACAATCAACTCTGGGATTTCATATTGTTGAGGTTGAGAGTCAGATATGTATGAGTCTTTTACTGGGTTTGAATTCTTACCGGTGGGGCTTCGGCTTGTTGGAAAATACCAAGGATCCATGTGAAGCAGTCTGTCAAAAAATTTAGTAGCTGGACCGCTTCCATCAATGTTATTTCCAAATAATTCTTTATAGCCACTTCCTGGCGCAGAGGAATGATTATCGCTTGATCCTATAAAGCCGTATCGAAACCTATGTTTAGTGCCATCATCTTTGAATTTAGTGAGAGCCAAACCGTATTGAGCGCTTGCTCCAGGTACGTGATTCATTGGGGGACTGTAACAATCAGTACATTGACCAGATATATTACGATCTAAGAAAGTATTTTTTGGAACCACTTGATAACCGGCTCGACCCCTATCTACCACTGACTGTTTTGTTTCTTCTCTTCTTGATGCGCACTCAGACTCATCTGTGCCTTCTTCAATGCATCTCTCATATATTATCTTGCCGGCCTGCCAACATTGAGGAATGTAATTGTCTGATGGATCAGGACATGTTTGAGTCCCAATATCGATTACCTCTTCCGAACCATCAGGGTTTTCAATGGTAAAAGTTCCTTGATTTAAATCAATATCACCCATTGTAAAAGTAAAAGGCCTTGATTCTTGTTGGCCATTTCTGACAACATCAACACCACGCCAAGAGCGATATTCTTCAGCGTTACCGTGACCAGAATAGGTTTCGAGAAGCTCAAACATTTTTGGAAATTTTTTTGAGTGCTCTAAACTTTTATCAAGAGTATATCCAGCAGGTGTATAAAGTCCCCATGATTGGCCGTGAGGTATAACCATATAGTCACTATCGTACATCTCTAATCTTGTAACTAAATCAAGTGGCGTTACCGCTTGTTCGTAACAATCAAGCGGTAAATCTTTTGACGGTGTTCTTAAATTACAATCAGGTACTTTAACTGTTTCTACCTGATAACGTTGAAAGTCATTGTAACGTTTAAAATTTTCAAGATCGACAAAAGGGTACAGTGTCCCTGGCAGCAATGGTCTTGCAGTCATTGCTTGTCGTGCCACAGATAATGATGCGATTGCTCGAGGTGGCACCAACTGATCATCTTCTTCCTTTAAAATTACATTGTGATGTCCCCAATGATTGCCCCTGACAACACCAACTTGTGTCCACTCCCAACCTAAGAATGCCACACAGTCAGGATTTGCTGGGTCAACATTCAAGGCATTACATTTTCGAATAGTTTCTTTTGTTTCCATCCATCTCTTTGGAGTTGTTGCTTCTGCATGATCATTAATTGACCAAAAATCTAATGCTGAACAGTGTCTTGCAAAATCACAGGCGTCTGCAACAGGATGTACGCCATTCCCCCCAGTAATAGGCAAGCTCATTGCATGCGCGTCTGCGGAAAAAGTAGAATGAACATGCAAATCACCAAATAGGATTTGCTTTGTCGGTATTTCATTTAATGACTCCATGGCCTGAAGTTGTCGTTTTTTCTTATCTTCAACAAATTCAACTGTATTTATTTTTCCAGTGATTTTACCGGGTCCAAGATCTTCACTGAATAAACCAAATTGTAAAACAACAAGACAACTAATGATAAAGAGAATAGATAGAATAAAAAAATATCTTATAACTTTTAAAATATTCATATAAAAAAAGTATAGTTCTGGCACTGCTTATGTCAAAAGTATTTTCGTTACAATGATAAAAAAACCTATGGTAATCTCTCTAAAATGATGAAATTTTTTAATAAATTAAATGTATTATTTTTTACTGCAATCTTAGCAGGACTGTTTTTGATTTTTTACGATACAATTAGTTTTAATGACAACTTATCTCTCAGTAATAAAAAAGCTGTCGCAGTAGTGAATGAGACAGTCATCACAGAAGACCAGTTCCTCAGATATGCAACAAATCTTGGAGCTGATTTAGACCTTAGCAACGATTTTGAAATACTTGATCTTCTTCTTGAACGTATGATTGAGGAGGAACTTTTGGTGCAAAGAGGCATAGAACTTAATTTGCATAAAAAAGATATTGGAGTAAGAAAGGAAATGATTACTCAGGTCATCGATTTTATTATTCAAGTTGAAGATAATCAAATAACCGAAGCTAATGTGAGAGACTATTTTCAAAAAAATATAAATAAGTATGCACCAACAGAGAAAATTAAATTTGATTTTATTTTTTTAAAATCAAACAATCCAAATTCTGTTTTGCTAGGAACTGAGTCTGATCTTAAAACGCTTGATACAAAAATAAGTAACATTAATCTTGAGTTAGATACTAAAACCTTTTCCGAGGTAAAGGAGAAGTATAACGAAAATAACTTATTTGATGTACCTCAAAAGTTAATCAATATCAAAGATTGTGAACAATTATTAGGCAAAGGCATTTGTAATCAGATAACCATGATGGAGACAAATTCTATTTCTGAACCAATTTTTGGAACCAATGGATATTATATTTTTAAATTATACGATATACAAAAATTTGACGTGAATGAAGATTACTTTGAGGAAATAAGAGAGAAAATTATATTTGATTATAACAATCAGCTAGATGATCAAAAATTAAAAGACTACCTTATATATTTAAAAGAAAATTCATCCATCACTAGGTATGATTTTCAATAAATAATGAATTACATCATTGCAAACACAGTCATAATCCTCTTTTTTCTTTTGACACCATTGAATGCCCACTACTTTAGTGAGTCATTCTCTAAATGGAACGTTGTAGATAACAAAGTTGAGGCAAATTTTTCTCTTTTAACACTTGAATCCACTCGTATTTTTCAAGTTGAAAACTATCAGAAGATTATGTTTGAAGAGAATTTGAGTGAGACCGATGTATTCAAAATCTACCTCAGCCAGCATCTCAAAGTCACCTCAGAAGGCAAAAATTGTTCTCTTGTTAATGAAATTAAAGAATTAAATTCTCAAGAAGGAAGTTTAAATCTCTCACTAAATTTTGAATGTCCATCAAACAATGAAATAAAAATTATAAATAATGCGCTGTTTAATCTTGTTCAAAACCATATTCATATAGCTCGTATCTACATTGACAATAATTTATATACTGAAAAAGCCTTATTTTTTAATGATCAGTCAATTGATTTAAATGAAGAAAAGGAAAATAATAGCTTCTCGAATAGTTTTTATAAATTTTTCTCATTGGGTCTTGATCATATTCTAAGTGGCTATGATCACTTGCTATTTATTCTTGGACTGTTGCTTTTAGTAACAAATGTAAAACGATTGCTTCTGGTAATCACGGGATTCACTATTGGACACAGTTTAACTTTATCACTTTCAGTAATAAACATTATCCAAGTAAAATCCTCTTTAGTTGAAGCATTAATTGGTTATACAATAATGTTCGTGGGCTTGGAATATTTGTATAAAGAAAATAATGATCATAGAGTAAGCATGATCTTTATAACGGCACTAAGTTTATTACTTTTAATATTTGGCAATTTAATCAATCCAAATTTTCCATATTTCTTAATATTAGGAATACTTCTATTTTCTCTAGGTTATTTTTACTTACTTAAAAATTTAAATTCAGAAAATAATTTGCTATCTATTATAACAATTATTTTTGGACTTATTCATGGATTTGGTTTTGGAGGATTTTTACTTGGCTCAAAAATAAGTAGTGAAAATATTCTCTCTGGATTGTTAGGTTTCAATTTAGGGGTAGAAGTAGGTCAGATAATTTTTGTCTTATTAATTTTACTAATATACAAATTATTAATGACATTAAAAATTACAAAAATAATAGAAGTCATGAAAAATCTTTCATTCTTTGCGGTTGTTTTCTTGGGTTTCTTCTTTTTTATTCAAAGACTCATAGCTTAAAAAACAAATAAAAACATCAGGCTCGTAATAACTATCACTATTGATGAAAGAGATATTCTCATTGATATAAACCATAATTGTGAGATTTTTTGCTGTTGATACAAATAATAATCATGAACGGCAGATATTAGAAAGCTTATAAGAATTAAACCTAATGAGAGACTTAAATTCTCAATACTTAAAAGTGCAGCCCAAGCAATCAATGGGGGCATAACAGAAATAAAAAGTGGAATAAAGACGTAGTAAATTTTGTCAGCAAAAGCTGTGATTAGGCCCCACTGAATACCGCCCAGAAACGATGAGATGATTGCTGCATATGCAACATAAATAAATAAAAGTAATCCATACAATTCTTCAGTTGGAGGTGATATTGCGCATGCAATTAAAATTAAGATAAATGGAATTAATCCAAGTCCACCTAAAATAAATGATTGTTTTTGGCCCATAACTAGTCGGTAAATAATCCCAAGAATTTTAGAAATTCAAGTTTTCCACCTTCTACTTCGATCGTGTTATTTGCTAGGAGAAGAGAGATAGCAGCTACATTTTTTAGACCGGCAAATACTTCCTTAAGAGTTTGTTGATCAGTGATGACTTTAACTTCAGCGCTAGAATCCGGTATTTTACTTAACTGGGCTACTCCTTTTCTAATATGTATAGTGTATACTTCTTCGCTATCGATAAATCTAAATTCATATTTTTTTGTTATTTCAACAGATTTATCCGCGTTAAGATTTACAGGAAGTGACTTCATTATTGCTTTCATTGGTGTGGCCTGTAATTGTTCAGACGTAACTCTATTCGGAGTTGATGGATTTACATCAATTTCATTCCTTAATTCACCTGCAACTGTTTTATAAAAATAGTAATCGTTAGATGCAAGTTGAAACTTGGCTAATTGATCAGCTGCTGCAGCTTTTATATTTTTGGCTTGTGTATTGTTTTCATCAAGTGCAATTAACATATCTGCTAGTTCCAAGGCCCACTGATATTCTCCATTATCAAGAGCATTTTTTGCCTCATCAGATATTTTAGTTTGCCTTTGAGCAATGACCTCAAGTTTTTTTGCTCTCTCTTCAACAGTCAGAGGATGAAGGTCAGATATATTTCCACTAAACCAGCCAATATACCCACTAAATGTTGATCTAACGTAAGAAGATATAGAGCCATAAAAAGGTTGTAAGTATGGAGACACAGCTAGGTGCTTTGGTAATTTAACTTTTTGCACAATCTCATCAGGCGTTAATCCTTTATTTGCATATCTTATAGTTTGGTCATGAACAAACTGAATGCCATCTCTATAATCAGTGAGAGCTTTTTCTACATTTTCTTTTCCACTTATAGGACGCGAGTGACTTGGAACCAGATGCTCTGCATTAAGTAATCTAATTTTATCGAGACTATCGACCCATTCCATAGGATTTCTAAATTTTGTTCCTCTTATTGCGTATAAATTTGCAAATGATCTATAAAAATTATCACCAACCATCACAGCTTGTTTTTCAGGTATCCACACATACAGATGGTCATCAGTCTCACCAGGAACATGTACTAAAACAAATTTAAGATTATCAATCTCAATGGTTAAACTCTCATCAAAAAGTATAGTCGGTCTGACAAGACCAAGTGTTTCTTGATCATTAATTTCTAAAAAACCTCCGATACCTTGGTGAACTATTTCTTCCTCAGGCAGAGGTATACCAAACTGCCTTGCTGATCTCTGGAATATTATAGGTCTTATAGTTGTTGCTATGTTATCTAAATTATAAATTATATTTTCTTGCGCATATATTTCTGTTTCGTTTTCGTTATAGAAAACAGTTGCACCACCAAGATGATCCAGATGATTATGAGTATAAACAATAGCTGCAATTGGTTTTTCTGAAATATCTCTAAAATCTTGATATAACTCTTCCGCTCTTTCAACAGAACCCAATGTATCAACAATGACTAAACTGTTTTCAGTTTCAATCATAATTGAATTAGCAAGGCCATAACCAACACCTACATAAATGTCTTCGGTTACTTCTATTAAATCCTTTTTAAATTCTTTTTTGTGCTCCTGAGACAATCCTTGATCTGAGCTAAATGTCTCATTAGACTGATCTTGATCGCCACATGAGACAAGAAAAGTTATGATAAATAGAAAGCTTGTAAATATTTTCATGAATTGATTATTAAGTATAAAAATATCTTCTACGAAAAAATGAAAAAATACAACAATGAAATCATTGGTGCAATTTGTCTTCTTGCAGCTGGATTTTTTTTAAGTTTTGGAGGGCTGCTTATTAGACTTGTAGATGATGCAACTACAATGCAAGTAACTTCATATAGATCGATTACATTTTGCATAGTAGCTTTAATTTACATATTAATAAAATTTAAATCTGAAACACCCAAAGCTTTCCATAAAATTGGTAAAGATGGGTTATTGCTTGCTGTTATTTTAGCACTCAGTAATATTTTTTTCGTTTTTGGGATGAGCAACACCTCTGTTGCAAATGCTGTTTTTTTAATGAGCACTGGGCCATTGTGGGCTGCCTTAGCTAGTTATTTTTTTCTAAAAAAAATTGTTGGCACTAAAACTATTGTTGCGATAGCAGGATCAATGATTGGAATCGCAATTATGTTTTCCCAGGGATTAGAAACAGCTAACAGTCTTGGAAATTTGATTATACTTGGTGTTCCAATTTGTTTTGCATTACAGCTCACATTAATTAATAGACGGTCAGATGTTGACTTCATGCCATCAACTTTTCTTTCTGGTATATTGGTAATCATTGTTGGCTTATTAATAATTCAAGACCATTCGATAAGTACGAGAGACTTATTGCTTGTTTTATTCATGGGTGCATTTCAAGTAGGTCTTGGTTTTATGTTTATTACAATTGGATCTCGCTATATTCCTCCGCACCGAGCAGCTTTATACATTCTATTAGAACCTATCTTAGCCCCAATTTGGGCGTGGGCTGGAGTTGGAGAAAAACCTCCTATGATAGAATTGCTGGGTGGCCTGATAGTCTTTGCCTTTGTAACGTGGAGGCTTATAGATGAATTTATTGAGAAAGAGAAAAATAATTAATTGTCGGCCAAGTTTTTTTGTATAAAAAATGCTTGTGAGAAAATGAATATGAAAGTAAGACCCATAATTCCAAATAATTTAAAATTTACCCAAACTGCATCAGAAAAATTTCGATAAACTATTTCGTTAGCAGCTGCCAAAAATAAGAAAAAATAAGCCCATCTTTTACTTAATTGTATCCAGCCATAATCAGTGAGTTTTATTGCAGTACCCATTAAAGACTTTAACAGTGGCTTTTTAAAATATAAACCTCCAAATAATACAAAAGAAAAAATAAGATTAACCAAGGTAACCTTAAATTTAATAAAAAAGGGATCATTGAAATAAATTGTTAAAGCCCCAAAAATAAATATTAAAATAGTGCTAAACAACAGCATTGGAGAAACTTTTCGGTCTATAATATATGACCCAACAATTGCTACTCCTGCAGCAATCATAAGTGGCAGGATTGCTTCTTCAATTTTACCAGTCTTAATAAAAAAATAAAAAAATACTACAAGAGGGCCGAGCTCAAATACTTGTTTTAGCGAACTTCTCATTAAATTAATTTTAGTTGTGTTTTGTCTTAGAAATATATTTTCCGTTTTTTATTCCAGTAAACATCTCCTCCACAAGTGGATGTGAGACAGGATCATCTGTTTCATCTGGTAATAAATTTTGTTGGGAGACATAAGCAACATAAGAAGGCTGACTTGGCGCTTCGGCCAACAGATGATAAAAAGGTTGATCTTTTCTAGGTCTCACTTGCAATGGAATAGATTGATACCATTCTTCAGTATTATTAAATTCTGGATCAACATCAAAAATTACGCCTCTAAAGTCAAAATACTTATGCTTTACAATAGAACCTATTTGAAATTTTGCTTTATTAATCATTAATAAAGAGGTTACTGTATTCGTGATGAAATTCAAGTATCGAAATTTTATTTATGAAATAACTATTTAACTAAGTTACTTAATACTTCGTATTTAATATACCCGGGATAAATCGAATCATTAATTACAGATGCCGGGGTTCCTCTTAATCCTAAACTTTGAGCTAATTTGAAATTTTCATTAATCACTGCATTTTCAGTTTGAGCCAACGCCTGATTAAAAATTATCTCACCATCAAAATTGTTTTCATTTAGTAGAGTGATTATTGAATCTTTTTTCATCCTTGGTCCAAGTTTCATTAATCCATTATGAATATCAAAATACATATCAGGGTAATTGTCCCAAATAATCAAAGCAATCTTTGCTGCCGTATCCGAAATGTCACCAAAAATTGGCCATTCAAGATAGACAATTTTTACATTTTCTGACTCGTTTAATATTTTTTCAAAATCTTTTGCCTGTTTTGCACAATAACCACACCTATAATCAAAAAATTCTACAACGGTTATTTCTGCATCACTGTTTCCAACTGTTGGGAGAGCGCTTGCTTCATGATTTCGAAGTATGAAACTTGCAAGATTTTGGTCACTTTGTGCAGATGCTATAGTTGAGATAATTATTAGAAGTGTAGTGATTATAAATATATTTAATCTTTTTATCATAATTTATCGTTGTATTTTCTTAAAGCCGCTGTATTACCAAGATGTAAAACATTTTTATTGAATTTGTAGCCTTTGATCAAATTTTTTGAGATTAAATCATCCCATACTTGATTAATTGAAAAAACGCTATTTTTTAAGTCTTTGAATGCTTCTTTTCTAATAATCTGAGCACCATTAAATACGTAGCCTTTACTAGTCGTGTCATTATATCTTTGTATATGGTCATCTTTCGTAAATGAAAAATCACCTTTACCATCATAACCACTTATAAGATCTATTGGTGTTAAGGCAAGTAACGACATTGTATCTTTTGGAAAACTCTCTATCATTTCTCTAAAGAAAACAGTGTCTTCATCTTTCCATAAATTGTCACAATTTAAAATAAAGACATGTTCTATTTTATTTTCATCCATTATTTTTTTTATTCCACCTCCAGTATCTAACAGACAATCTGTTTCATCAGATATCTTGATTTTTGGATTATTTAGATTTGTCAAATAGGAGATAATTTGATCAGATTTGTAGTGAACATTTATAAATATTTCCTCAAAGCCTAACTCTTCCATAATATTTATTGAATATTCTATAAATGGTTTTCCATTCACCGCTATTAGTGGCTTAGGTAAATTTGAAGAATATTCTCTTACCCTTTTGCCTAACCCTGCAGCAAGAATGATTGAAGACTTCATGTTTGCAGCTCTTTTATTTGTAATTCTTCAATCCACTTCTTCATATCAAAAAACAGTGAAGATTTTAAATTTGATTTAATAAAATTAAAAGTTGCAGGAAGATACTCTAAGTATCTTGCTTTTCCATCTCTAATCGAAAGTCTATTAAATATTCCAAGAATTTTTAGGTTTCTTTGAAGAGAAAAAAAGTTGATTTCTCTGAGAACCATCTCATAATTTTCATTCGTCATATTAATATAATATTTAAGCAATTCCTCTTTTTCATTTTCATTTAAAGGCATACGTACATCCTCCAATAGCGATGCAAGATCATAAAATGATGAACCTAATAATGCATCTTGAAAATCTATTAAACCAACTTGTTTTAACGGCTCCTTATGATCCTTCAGAATTAAATTATCAACATGGTAATCTCTTAAAACAAGAGTATCATTTTGAGATTTAATATTTAAAAAAGCTTGATGTAAAATTTGGTAAAATTCATCTCTTTTTTTATTACTAATCTGCATTCTAAGTTTTTGCTCAATGAACCAGTCAATAAATAAAATTGACTCTCTAAACAGCTCCTCAAAGTCATATATTGCTAATTTACTTAAAGAAGATTTATTTTGATGTGATTTAATTTTTATATCAATCAAAACATCTATTGCTTTCTTGTATAAATCTTTTTTATTTTCTTTATTCATATATTTAGAAAAAATTTTTTCTCCAAAGTCCTCGAGTAGAATGAAACCTTCTTTTTTATTTACGTCTATTATCTTAGGAGCACTTAAATTAAATGAATGAAGTATCTCTGAAATTTCTGAAAATTTTGAAACTGATTCGCCCTTTTCTGATGCTGCATCCATGATAAGGATATTATTTTCTAATCTGTAATATTTTCTAAAAGATGCATCACTTTTAATTGCAACTAAATTTTGGGTAGAGATTTTCTGATTCTCTAAATATAATAATAGCTGATTGAAACGATTATCCATCGATTTTTATATTTTTAAACCTACCAAATTTTTTTATACCAACATTACGAGTATTATTTTTTAAAATTTTAAATATAATTTCTATCCGATCTGTTGGAAGAATTTCTTTGAATTTATCAGACCATTCTATTAAGCATGCATCGTCAAATGTTGACTCCATAAAATTTAATTCAACTAACTCTGCAGCTGAGTTAAGTCTATAAAAATCAAAATGATTAATTTTAATATTTTTATGTTCATATACCTGTAATAAAGTGAATGTTGGACTTGGTATTTCTTTTATTTTTGCGTCTTTTAAGTACTCTTGAATAAAATACCTGCTGAATGTCGTTTTTCCAGATCCTAAATTTCCATTAAGACAAATTACAATATTGTTACCTCTAGAAAACTTTACTAATTTTTGAGCAAAGAGTTGGGTATCCCTCTCATTTTTTAGGAGCATAGATAAATTCTAACACTAAAATGAAATTTAGTATCGATAAGCTTCAGGTTTGTAGGGTCCCTCTGGAGTTACACTAATATAATCAGCTTGATCTTTTGATAATTGCGTAAGTTTAGCCCCTACCTTTTCCAAATGGAGGCGTGCAACTTTTTCATCCAAATGTTTCGGCAGTACATAAACTTTTTTTTCATAATTTTCTGAATTATTCCATAATTCGATTTGCGCTGTTACTTGATTTGTAAATGAGGCGCTCATTACAAAGCTTGGATGGCCAGTAGCACAACCTAAATTAACTAGTCTTCCCTCAGCTAGTAAAATAATTCTTTTTTCGTCAGGAAATGTGATTTCGTGTACTTGTGGCTTGATCTCGTCCCATTTATAATTTCTAAGTGCGTCAACTTGAATTTCGTTGTCGAAGTGACCAATGTTGCATAAAATTGCTCTATCTTTCATATCTCTCATGTGGTCTGCGGTAACAATATCTTTATTTCCAGTAGCAGTAACAACTATATCTGCTTCCTTAATCATTTCATCCATCAATACAACTTCATAGCCTTCCATTGCCGCTTGTAATGCGCAAATTGGATCTGTTTCAGTTACCATTACTCTTGCACCACTTTGACGTAATGAAGCAGCACTGCCTTTACCAACATCACCAAAGCCAGCAACTATAGCAACTTTACCTGACATCATGACATCAGTTGCTCTTTTGATTCCATCAACTAAACTTTCTCTACAGCCATAAAGATTATCGAATTTAGATTTGGTGACTGAGTCATTAACATTAATAGCTGGCACCATCAAAGTACCTTCACTCTCCATTTTTTTTAATGCGAGTACACCTGTTGTTGTTTCCTCTGAGAGCCCTTTTACTTCTTTTAATAAGTCATTATATTCTTTATGCATTAAACTTGTAAGGTCACCACCATCGTCGAGAATCATATTTGGTTTCCAACCCTCTTTACCTTCAATCGTTTGTCTTACGCACCACCAATATTCTTCTTCCGTTTCACCTTTCCATGCATAAACTGGAATACCGGCTTTTGCTATTGCAGCTGCGGCATGATCTTGTGTTGAAAATATATTACATGATGACCATCTTACATCTGCGCCTAATTCTACTAATGTTTCAATTAATACGGCAGTTTGAATGGTCATATGAAGACAACCGAGGATTCTTGCCCCCTGAAGTGGTTTTTTTCCTTTATATTCACTTCTTAATGCCATTAATCCAGGCATTTCAGTTTCAGCAAGTGAAATCTCTTTTCTACCGAAATCTGCAAGATTTATATCTGCTACTTTATAATCCTCATTTGCCATAGATCATAAAATATAGGTTATATACAACATTAATCAATCTTAATATTTCATCTAATCTGCCAATGGTAAATTAACAATAAACTTAGCACCCATTATATTTCCACCTTCTATGACGTTGTCCGCAGATATATAGCCATCATGAGCATCTATAATTTGCTTAGCAATACTCAGACCTAAACCTGAATGACCTTGATCACTTTTATTGTCTCTAAAAGAATAAAATCTATCAAAAATTCTTTTTATGTTTGGATCCTTAATTCCTGGGCCTTCGTCAGAAATAGAAACGCTTAGATAGTTTTCCGTTGACGATAATACAATCTCTATAATACCGTCTGATGGGGAGAATGAGGCGGCATTCATTATGATATTGTCGAAGGCTTGATGAAGAAAAGATTTTTGGCCATTGACCAGAAGATTTTGATTTTCATTAGCAAAAAATTTTATATTTAATTTATTGGAAACATTTTCTTTATAATTGTGAATTAACTCATCTAAAAGTTCCCTAATATTAAAAACATTAGACTGACTTTTGTATAAATTAACTTCATCTTTAATCATTGATGAATAATCAGTGATAATATTCTCAATTCTTGAAATATCATTTAAGATTAAATCAAGAAATTTTTTTTGCTCATCATCTAATTTATCATTGATTACATCAGTGGCCATTCTTATGGATGCAAGTGGATTTCTTATCTCATGCATTAGATCAGCTGAATTATTTTCAGCATTATCTATTTTTTGATATAGGTTTTTAAGCATGGTATTAATAATTTTTGAAAGTTGACCAATTTCATCTTCTCTCCTATCAAGAACAGTAATTAATGGTTTCGATTTAACATCTGCATCTACATTTTCAGCAGCTTTTGCTAATTTTTTTATTGGCTTAAGAATTATGAAATTTAAGAAAAAAGAAAAAAGAATGAGGCTAAATGCAATAGCTAGACCAGCCAAAAGTACATTAAACCTTATTTGATTATTAATCCTTTGAATTTCAGTATTATCTTCGTAAGCAACTATATGAAAGACATCGTCATTTAGACTCACGGGTAAAATTGAAAATAGTTCTAACTTTTTATTTTCTTGTTGAACGTAAAAACTACTCTTTATTCCTTTTTTTGAATTATTATATTTTTCAATAAAGATTTTGTTATTAAGAAAGTCCCTAAAGCTAGCACTTTTTTTGTCCAAATTTAAAATTTCATTATCATTAGAATTTTTACCAAGCTCCTCAATCTCAATAAGCGGGCTTGGAGTAATGCTACCTGAAGCAACATCATACCCTTTTGTATCAATCGCCACATTTCCTTCATTATCTAAAATTAATATAGATAAATTTTTAATCTCAAGCTTTGATAAAATAGCTTTGTATATACTTTCAGACTCATTATTTCTAAAAAAATTTGATGAATTTAAAAAATTATAAATTATTAAATTTTGATTATCGATCTCCTTGAGTCTTTTATTCAATTGATAGTTATTCAAAACAACTATTAATACTGTAGTTGCTATAGCTAGCAGAACTAGTCCTAGCAAATTGTAAGATAAATATTTTTTTAATAAGCTGTTCAACTCTTTTATTTTAAACAGAAATATATTTTATTTCCATTGATATCCGGAACCATACAATGTGTGAATAGCATTGAACCTAGGATCTATTTTACGAAATTTTTTTCTAATCCTTTTTATATGACTATCGATCGTCCTGTCGTCTACATCAAGTTCATCATTGTATGCTATCTCCATCAGCCGATCTCTTGATTTTACAATGCCCGGTCTTTCAACTAACTCTCTAATAATTTTGAATTCTGTCGTAGTGAGATCTTCATCGAGTTGAACTTCTTTCCATTCACAAGAATGTCTTAAGCAGTCCAGTCTTAAATCACCATGTAAAATTATTTCATTTACATTCTTACTATCAGAATCAATTTTAACTCTATTTAAAGTATTTTTAATTGTTTCAATTAAAATTTCTTTAGAGAAATTACCTCCTTTTGTGACATAGCCATCAACACCCTGCATTAAACCTTTCAACTTATCTGCCTCTTGATCTTTTGATGTAAGAAAAATTACTGGTATTTTTAATTTTTCTCTAATCTTTCTAAAAAGTTCATAACCATCCATACGAGGCATCTTTATATCAATTACAGCCAATGCAGGAGGGTATCTAAACATGCCATTTAAAGCAGATTGACCATCAGCATACGTATGTATTTCAAATTCTTCTTTTTTCAGAAGCTCTTCAAGAGAAATCAAAATGTTTCGGTCGTCATCTACGAGTGCAATTAAAGTCTTCATACTTCTATTTATTAATAACGAGTTATGGCATTAAAATGGCAAAAAATCACAAAAATATAACTAACAGGGATATTAATTTTATGAATATTTGCCCTTAACATAAATGTAATTATATGTTTTTATCACAAACTCATACCATGAATAATCAACTAAATAATCAAATTTTAGAAAATGCCTCCACAGTAAGCCGTAATTTAAGTTCTGAGGAACTATACGAATTATCTCATAAAAATGGTGAAGGACAGCTATCTAAACATGGCGCCTTAGTTGTTGAAACAGGAAAACACACAGGACGTTCGGCAAACGATAAATTTTTTGTAAAAGAAGACGACAACAAAGATAAGATCCACTGGGGTGATACAAACATGCCCATCTCGGAGGAAAATTATCAAAAAATAGCTAATTCATTTCTTGAATTTGCTAAAGGTAAATCGATATACGCTCATGATTTAATGGGTGGAGCAGATAGAAATCATTCTCTAAAGGTGACAATAATTACTGAGTATGCATGGCATGGTCTGTTTGCAAGACATCTTTTAGTAAGGCCAACGTCTGAAGAAGTTAATAGTTTCATTGCTGACTTCACTATAATTAACTTTCCAAGTTTAAAAATGGATCCTAATTATCATGGAACAAATAGTGAAACAGCAATTATCGTAAATTTAAAAGAGAAGGTAATTCTAATTTCAGGAACAGAGTATGCTGGCGAGACAAAAAAATCAGTTTTTACTCTCCTTAACTTTTTGTTGCCAGAAAAACAAGTTATGCCAATGCATTGTTCGGTTAATACTGGAAATGATGGTAGCTCGGCAATCTTTTTTGGTCTTTCTGGAACTGGCAAAACAACGTTAAGTGCCGATCCAAATAGATCTCTATTGGGCGACGATGAACACGGCTGGTCTGACGAAGGACTATTTAATTTTGAAGGTGGCTGTTATGCAAAATTAATTAGACTGTCGCAAGAAGCAGAGCCAGAAATATATGCAACTACACAGAAAAAATTAACAGTAATTGAAAACGCAGTACTTAAAACTGATGGTGATCTCGATCTAGATGACAACTCACTCACTGAAAATACAAGAGGCGCATACCCTTTAGAATTTATTCCAAATGTAACACTAAACGGAAAAACATCTCATCCAAAAAACATTATCATGTTAACTGCAGATGCATTTGGAGTATTGCCTCCAATTTCAAAATTATCTCCTTCTCAAGCGATGTATCACTTTCTTTCAGGTTATACGGCTAAAGTTGCTGGAACAGAAATTGGACTATCAAATGAACCACAGGCAACATTTTCAACATGTTTTGGGGCTCCTTTTATGCCAAGAAATCCAATTGAATATGGGGATCTCTTGAAAAAGAAGATTTCTGAACATGAAGTGGATTGCTGGCTCGTCAATACAGGTTGGATTGGTGGAGTCTACGGTGTTGGTAAACGAATAAGTATTAAAGATACGAGAATTTTACTTAATGCAGCACTTTCAGGTGAACTAGCTAATATTGAAATGAGAAAAGATGAAAACTTTGGCTTTGAAGTTCCACTGAACGTTAATAAAGTGAATTCTTTAATTCTTAATCCAAAAAATTCATGGAGTGACCCTATAGCTTACGACTTACAAGCAAAAAAACTTGTCTCAATGTTTATTGAAAACTTTACTAAGTTTGAGGATGACGTCGATGATAATGTAAGATCTTCTGGCCCAGTAGCTTAATTTAACTGAGCTTTTTTAATATCTTCATCATATGTTTTTCTTGCTAAGTGATAGCATAGAAGAGATAAAAAAGTAAATGCAGCCATTAAAGATGTAGACCATGACAATGGATCTTTGAAATCAGCAAAAATTGTATCAGATAAATAGCCTGTAAAAAAACTGCCTATGCCCATACCTACAATATTTACCGCTAAAATCCAAATTCCAAGAATTGATGTTCTTACTTTGTATGGAGATAAAGATTGAACAGCAGCAAATGTAGGTCCATAAAAAACTGTAACTTGAAAAGTAATTAAGAAGAGAGCAACATAAAAATAGATACTATCAGGAGAAGCAAATCTATAATAAATACTCATTGGAATTAAAAAAATGTAAATAACAATTAGAGCCAACATAGCTCCCGCCTTGTATCTCTTTGCAAAATAGTCACCAACAAAACCTCCAAAAATAGCTCCGATTGAGCCTCCGATAATAAAGAAGAGGCCAAATATTGCGGTGTATTCTTCTTCTTTAAATCCACGTTCTTGAACAGCCCACACAGTATCAAAGCCTCCAACGCCCAGGGGTATATGAGCTATAACGCCACCCAGCATTATCAGCCAGAGAGATCTTGAGCTCGTAATTGATTTAAAAGCGAGTTTAATAGTATCACTTATTTTTGATTGTTCTGTATTTGTATCATTTTTTTTATCAATTGCTCCTCGTGCAGGTTCAGTTAGAAAATAAATTAAGAAACCAATTATGATTCCTAAAACCCCAAGAGAAATAAAAATATTTCTCCAGCCAAAAATAGGGCCAAAAATACTTTGTATCAGAAACCCAATCCCGACTCCTAGAGGTATTCCTAAATAGTAAATAGCAGTTGCAAGTCCTCTTCTTTCCTGAGGATAAACATCACTTAACATAGACATAGCATTGGGTGAAAGAGAAGACTCACCAACTCCAATTAGTGCTCTTGATAAAAATAAAGTTGAAATATTTTTTGCGAGGCCTGTTAGAGCTGTCATTGCACTCCAAAACATAATACCTATTCCAATAATTTTAGTTCTACTAAATCTATCACCTAAAACACCAATAAAAACTGAGGCAACAGAATATGAAAATAAAAAAACTAAACCTGTAAGCAAACCCCATTGAGTGTTTGTTAGAGCAAACTCTGTTTTAATTGTGTCACCAAAAGCAAAGAGTATGTTTCTGTCAATAAAGTTAATTATATTTAAAAATAGGAATATGATTAAATAAACTTTTGGGGAATGAGTTATCATGATCTATGACCTATTATAATCATCCTCATATCTTTTTATGTCGTCTTCACCAAAATAAGATCCTGTTTGAATTTCAATTATACTAAGAGGTTTCTCCAATTGATTTTCAAGTCTATGCGTAGACTCTGCAGGTATAAAAGCTGACTCATTCTTTTTTAATAAAAAAGTTTCTGAATCTATTGTGACTAATGCCTCTCCTTTAATTACTGTCCAAACCTCCGATCTTTTACTGTGTGATTGCAAGCTTAATCTAGATTTTGGGTTCACTTGGATTTCTTTTACTTTGTGATCATCAGAGTCATCTATAACTCGAAACCAGCCCCATGGCCTCATTTCTTTAGTTCCATTCCAATTTTTAAGTATCCAACTAGATGAATTCTTTTTAAAATCCCCTCCAACACCAAATTCAAATTTTACATTTTTATTATTTTTAAATTTTTCCATCTCAGGAATATTATCTGAGGTTCTATCCCCTCCATTTGCAAAAATTATTTTATTATCTGGATATTGATCTATTACTTTTTGAATTGCGCCTGAAGCTGAATTTAATTCATCATCAGTAAATTCAATAGCTTTATCCACTACAGATAAATTTGATACTATTTCAATTCTTTCCTCGATTGGAAGAAAAGGACTTCCTTTTTTTTGTACCAACCATTGATCAGAATTGACTCCTACAATAAGTTTATCTCCTAATTTTTTTGCATCTTTTAGATATGCTATGTGCCCACTGTGAATTGGATCAAAACCTCCAGTAACAAGAACAATTACCTCTGACATTAATGAGCATCACTCCAATTTAGAGCATGGTTATGGTCAACTACTAAAGGCACAGAAAAATCGAATTTGGGCATTAATGCATTTTCCATTTCTTCTATAATAATTTTTTTAAAGTGGTCTAATTTACTTTTTTTTATTTCAAAAATTAATTCATCATGAACCTGTAAAAGCATTTTACAATCATTTGAATTTTTAATTTTACCATTTATTTTAATCATGGCTAATTTAATAATATCAGCTGCAGTACCCTGAATTGGTGCATTTATTGCTGCTCTTTCTTGAAAAGATCTAAGAGCAAAATTTTTGTCCTTAATTCTTGGAAAAAAGCATTTTCTTCCACAAATCGTCTCAACATAACCGTTATTTCTACAAAACTCCTTCGTATGATCCATAAATTCCTTGATTCCTGAAAATTTTTGAAAATATTTTTTTATAAAATCCCCTGCTTCATAATTTGATATTGAAAGCTGTTTTGCAAGTCCATAGGCTGAGATCCCATATATGATTCCAAAGTTAACTGCTTTGGCTTTTCTTCTTAATTCGTTATCTACTTCTTTTAGTTTTACATTGAAAATTTCTGAGGCAGTAATTTGATGAATATCTTCATTATTTATAAACGCTTCCTTTAGTTGTGCCACGTTAGCCATATGTGCGAGAACTCTTAGTTCAATTTGACTATAATCGGCAGCAAACATCACATAGCCTTGATCGGGTATAAAGGCCTTTCTAATTGATTTCCCTTCCTCAGTTCTTATCGGAATATTTTGTAGGTTTGGATCTGATGATGCCAGTCTTCCTGTATTAGTTGAAGCCATAGCAAATGAAGTGTGTATTCTGCCTGTTTTTTCTACAATATGATTTTGAAGTGCATCTGTATATGTATTCTTTAATTTAGAGATTTGTCGCCACTGAATAATTGTATCAGCAACTTTATTTCCCTCATATGCAAGATCTTCTAAAACTTCAATACCTGTGGATTTTTCACCAGTTTTGGTTTTTTTAGGTGGCTTAAGTTTTAATTTATCAAATAAGATTTCAGATAATTGTTTTGGAGAGCCAATATTAAATTTTGAACCTGTTTCCTTATATATTTTTTTTTCAAGTTTCTCTATTCTTTGTGAGAATTGTAATGATAAATCATTTAGATATTTCTTATCAACTTTAATTCCATTGGTTTCCATTGATTGGATCGGATTAATTAGTTCTCTTTCAATGTTGGTATAAATATAATTGCCTTTCTCTTGTTGAACTCTTTTTTTTAAAAACAAATACAATTTATAAGTTATTTCTGCATCCTCAGCTGCATAATTTAGTGCGTCATCAATTTTTACTTTGTCAAAAGTAATCTGTGATTTACCACTGCCAACTATATCTTTAAATTTAATTGTTTCTCTATTTAAATGAATATTGGCTAATTCATCCATATTATGCCGATTGACGCCTGCGTCGAGAACATAAGACATTAGCATGGTGTCGTGAAAACCCCTAACTTCAACTCCATACTTATTTAAAATTGAATTATCATATTTAATATTGTGGCCTATTTTAATTATGGACTCATCTTTCATTATAGGAGCAATTATTGATAGAAAACTTTTGAGAGATATTTGGCTTTGAATTTTCTTTTCATCATTGTCAACATGTTGTACCGGAATATAGTAGGCAATTTTCTGGTTAAAACAAAAAGAAACGCCAACTAGATTAGCCTCGATTATATTGAGCGAGTCTGTTTCAACATCATATACAAATTCACCTGCATCATAGATTTCGCTAACCAACTTTTTAAGTTTTTTTTCATCATTTATTAAATTGTAAGAAGATTTGGAATTAGAAATTTGGATCGATTTTTTAAAATCATATTCTGGTTTTTCAATTTGCTTATTTAAATTTTTTAATTTCTTGGTGCTTGTTAGCTTTTTGGATGTAATTTTTATATTTGGATTTTTTTTTCTTATCCTTTCAGATAACTTCTTTAACTCCAGCTCGTCTAAAAAAGGAACTAAAGTCTCAACAGAAATTTCTTTTTTAACTAAATCATCGAGAGCTGGAATATTGTTTACATCCTTTTTCAACGTAACTAATTCTTTGCTTATAAGGATATTTTTCCTACTATCCCTAATTGTTTCTCTGCGCTTTTGCTGTTTGATTTCCTCATAGTTTTCCAAAAGATTCTCAATACTCTGAAATTCATTAATAAGCTGTGCTGCAGTCTTAATTCCAATACCTGGTGCACCTGGTACATTGTCAGAACTATCACCAGCCAATGCTTGAACATCAATAACATTTTTTGGACCAACTCCAAACTTATCTAGGACTTCATTCGGGCCAATTGTTTTATTTTTCATTGTATCGATTAATTTCACCTGATTTGAAACAATTTGCATAAGATCTTTATCGGAGGAAACTATAGATACACTCCATTTTTTATTTTCTGCGAGTGATGCATATGTTGCAATAATATCATCTGCTTCATAACCACTTAATTCAATAGATGGTATACCAAAAGCTTTCACAGCATCCTTAATTATTTTAAATTGTGGTATTAAGTCCTCTGGTGGATCACCTCTATTAGCTTTATATTCTTTGTAAATATCATTTCTAAAAGTTTTTCTGGCACTATCAAAAATTACTGCTAGATGTGTCGGGCTAATTTTTTTGTCTGTATCTTCAATTAATTTATAAAGCATATTACAAAAACCATTTACTGCTCCAGTTGGCAGTCCATCACTTTTTCGATATAGTGGTGGCAATGCATAATATGCTCTAAAAATATATCCTGATCCATCAACCAAAAATAGGTGATTTTTTTCTGCCATTTATTTAAGTATGAATAGTTTACTACAATACGGACAAACGATCTGATTATCATCACCCATATCAAGGTATACTTTTGGGTGACCTAAGGGACCTTCAACTCCAGCGCAGCTTAATTTTTTTGAATTTACATATTCAACATCTTTATTTTGTTCGCTTTTTATTTCTGGAGAATTCATAATCAGAATGATACAAGAAATTACTTTGAAAAACTATTAATTCTAATATTTATTATTTTTTTATGTCAAGCAATGTCGCTATATCAGTAAGAGATTTAAATAAAATTTACGGCGTAGGATCTAAAAATGAAAAGGTAGCTCTAAATAATATCTCTCTTCAAGTAAAGAAAGGCTCGATATTTGGATTGCTAGGACCTAATGGTGCAGGTAAATCAACTTTTATTAATATTTTAGCTGATCTGGTAAGAAAAACATCTGGACACATAGACATATTTGGCATGAGTCATCATAAAAATTTAAAAGATGTAAAAAAATTAATGGGTATAGTTCCTCAAGAATTAAATATTGATCCTTTTTTTACTCCTTATGAGTTACTAGAAATTCAAGCTGGTTTATTTGGTGTTCCAAAAAAAAATAGAAGGACCAATGAGATCCTAAAGCTTCTTGCACTAGAAGATAAATCTCACGCATACGCTAGAACATTATCTGGAGGTATGAGAAGAAGATTACTTATAGCTAAAGCAATGGTTCATGATCCTGAAATACTGATTCTTGATGAACCAACAGCAGGAGTAGATGTTGAGCTTAGGGCAAATTTATGGACTAACATAAATAAATTAAACAATGAAGGTAAAACAATTATTATTACAACTCATTATTTACATGAAGCAGAAGAGTTGTGTAATGAAATTGCAATAATAGATAATGGTAATTTAATAACGAAGGATACAACATCGAATATAAAATCATTAATTGACAGAAAGCAAATAATTATTTCATTAGATAGTAAAAATTTTAATCTAGATCCAATAATAGGGCTAGATGTAGAATGTGAAATAAATAGTGATAATCTAATAATTAATTACAAACCTAGCAAAATAAGATTCAATAAAATTTTAGATGCATTAAAACTATCTAATATTCAGATTAAAGATTTAACAATAAATGAAACTAAACTTGAAGATGTGTTTCTTAAATTAACTAAGTATTAGTTTTTTTTCTTGGAAATAATTTATCAAGTACAACGGCAAGAGCAGGTAGTGTAGTCATCGCACAAACCATATTTATTATAAACATAAATGTAAGTAATGATCCCATATCTGCCTGAAATTTTAGCGCAGAGAATGACCATGTAGAAACACCGATTGCAAGAGTAATAGCGGTAAATACTACCGCAGCACCTGTATTTGCAAAAGTATGCTCAAATGCTTCTGTGATATCTAACCCTTCTTTCATTCTCATATTAAGTCTGTTGTATATATAAAATGCATAATCAACTCCTACTCCTACCGCAAGGACCATCACTGGCAAAGTAGAAACCTTTAATCCAATTTGAGCTAATTCCATGAAAGCATAACCCAACATTGTCGCAAAAGTCAGAGGGACTGTGCAACAAATTGTAGCTCTCCAATCTAAGTAAGTAGCAAATACTAAAATAATTATAACAATATAAACTGCAACCATCATTGGCAATTCACCTTTTTCAATAACTTCATTGGTTGCATGTTGAATACCAACTGTACCACTAGCAAGCCTATATTTAATTTCATCTGACTCGAATACGATATCTGAATACTCTGGATTATCCTCAAAAAATTTTTTAAATACTTTTTCTGACTGCTTGATATCTTTTACTCTGAAATTTACATTTTCATCAAATGAATCTATGTCTCTATAGTAATTTACAAGATTTCCAACCCACAGGTTTCGGCTATTAAATCCATTTTCATAGGCGAAGTCAGTGAATTCATCATCACTAAACAAAGCTGGATTTTTTAAACCAAGAACATCTATTGATTGCATTGTTGTACCCGCAAATGCTGCAAAAGGAATTATATCAGTTCCTTCCGTTGGTTTTTGTATCTGAACCCTCCAAGTAAGCGAGTCATCAAGGTCTCGATATTTCTCATTATATGACTCAACAGTTTCAATGATATGACTAATGGTTGTTGCTTTATGATCTTCAGTGAAAACATAAATAGGCATAATAGAACATGCTTCATTAATTAATCCTGTTGAAGGGTCAACAACACTTGTTGCAAAAGCTAATGCTCTCTCATTTCTTGGTAAATACGTCCACTTAAGATTACCCTCTGCATAACCGCTTAAGGCTCTTTTTGCAACACTTGATAAGGAAATTACTTTCGTAACTCCCTCAATATTTTCTAGATACCAATGAAGATTATCCTGTGCCGCCATTACATCATCTGATCTGCAAGGATTTATTCCAACAGAAGCTGCTCCAACTTCAGCTATGACAACTAATACATCGGTTGTAACATTATATCTTTTTGTTAACTCTGTAATATCTTGATTGTACCTTGCTTCTGCTCGAAGCTCTGGAGCACCTGCATGGAGATCTCCAACATGTCTTTCACTAGCTAAATACGTCGCTCCAGCAAATAATAATGCACTGAATGATAATGTTATAACTGCAGGTCTTGGTTTGGCTAATTTGCCAAAAAATCCCATCAAATTCTGTCGATAAGTAATGGCAGATTGTGCTCTAGTTGCAAAACTATCATTATATCTTGCATAGGAAGCGGCAAGTGGAAGCATAACAAGATTCGTAATAATTTTGAAGGCAACTCCAATTGATGCAGTGATTGCAAGTTCTTGGATCATTCCAATTGGAAGTAAAATAAGTGTCCCAAATCCAACTAAATCTGTAATTAACGCCATCGTACCAGGCACTAATAATCTCGAGAACGAAGCCCTTGCAGCATACTCAGCTGATTGTCCTTCTATAACTTCTTTTGTAATCTGATTAACTTGTTGAATTCCATGTGAAACACCGATAGCAAATACTAAGAAAGGTACTAGAATAGCTAGAGGATCTAGTCCAAAACCTAAAATTTTTAACATTCCAAATTGCCATACTAATGATGTTAATGAGCAAACAAGGGGAAGAAAGGTAAGCGTCCAAGAGCGTGAGTACCAATAAACTGCTAAAACAGTAAGTAAGAAGGCTAGAGCAAAAAATATTACAACA
>CACCKE010000007.1 GCA_902546615.1 uncultured Pelagibacteraceae bacterium | reverse complement strand
CAGATATTTTTTTTGTAAATTCATCTGTATCAACCATATCTTTTGATGCTTGATACAACGAAATTCGTTTTTGTTTTGCATAAGATAAAATATGATTAAATGATTTTTCTCCTATACCTCTTTTAGGGACTGTTAAAGCTCTTTCAAATGCGACATCGTCTTGACTTTCATAGACCAGCCTAAGATATGAAACAGCATCTTTTATTTCTGATCTCTCATAGAACCGGATACCACCTACAATACGATAAGGTATTGAGTATTTAATCAAAGACTCCTCTATTTCACGCGATTGAAATACTGCCCTTACTAATATTGAGATATTGTTCAGGTCAGGGTTATCATCACTATACTTCATAATATCCTGAGCAACTAAATCGGCCTCGTCTCTACTTGAATTAACTAAATGTAAATGTATGGGCTCTCCATCACCTTGGTCCGAAACAAGCTCCTTGCCAAGTCTATATTCGTTATAACTAATTAATGATGATGCAGACTTAAGTATATTGTTTGTTGATCGATAATTTTGTTTAAGTCGTATTACCTTTGCATTTTCAAATTCTTTTTCAAATCGAAGCATATTATCAACTTCAGCGCCACGCCAACTATAAATTGATTGATCATCGTCTCCAACACAACAAACATTTTGATGATGAGAACCAAGAAGTTTAAGCCATTTATATTGTGCAGCATTGGTGTCTTGGTATTCATCCACATGAATATATTTAAAATTATTGCTATAACGTTTGTGAATATCAGGGACTTTAAAAAGATTGATACATTGTAAAAGCAAGTCACCAAAATCTAGGCAATTAATTTCAAACAACCTTGCTTGGTAAATTTTATAAATAGAGAGACTCTTTTCATCGACTAAATTATCTAGTGACTCAGATTTTATATCATTTGGATTAAGAGCTTTGTTTTTCCAATGATCAATTTTAGATTGTATTAATTTGGGTGAAAACTGAGATTGGTCTAAGTTTTCAGACTTGATGATTTGCTTGATCAGGGAAAGCTGATCATCCTTATCAAGTATAGTAAAACTTTGTTTAAGACCAATTACCTCAGCGTGGTTTCTAATTATTTTTGCTCCAATTGAATGAAAGGTTCCCATCCAAGGCATCTTTTCCATATTTTGACTTACTAGTTTTTGAACACGTTCGGACATTTCTCTGGCAGCCTTGTTAGTAAAGGTTACGCAAAGAATCTGAGAGGGGAATGCCAAGTTATTATCTATAATATGAGCAACTCGTGTAGTAAGTACTTTAGTTTTTCCAGTTCCAGCTCCTGCAATAATTAGATTTGGACCCTCGGTGCTACAAACAGACTCATATTGTAGTGGGTTAAGACTTTCTAGGTAATTTACTTCAGTCATAACTGACCCTTTAAGTGATTCAGAACATATAGTCTAATTGCGCTTGATAAATTGGAAGTGTTCTTAGTCTTATCTATTTTTGAGATTATTTTATCTGGAGTAGTATTTTCTTTTTTGCTCAGTTTTAATATTTCTTCCCAAAATTCAGTTTCAAGAAATACACTGGTAATGTGGCCATCTATCTTGACAGTGCGCTTATTGGAATTGGGCATGAACGAACTATGAAGAAGAAATCATTTTTGATGGATTGAGAAGAGACTTCATCTTTCTTACATCAATATATTTTAGGATTTTATTTGCCTCAATTAGCGTAATATTTTTCTTATGTGCAAGCTTTGCGAGTTCTGCAGCTTTTTCGTATCCAATTTCAGGAGCGAGGGCAGTTACAAGCATTAAGGAATTCTCAACACCTTCTTTTATATTTCTTAAATTCGGTTTAATTCCCTTTAGGCACTTATCGCAAAAGTTTGTAACCCCTGAGGATAATAAATTGATTGAATTAATTATGTTAAAACCAATTACTGGTTTAAATGCATTGAGTTCAAAATGACCTTGAGTTCCTGCCATTGATATTACGTTATGACTACCCATAACCTGTAAACAAGCCATTGTTAAAGCTTCACTTTGAGTCGGATTTACCTTACCAGGCATTATAGATGACCCGGGTTCATTCTCAGGTAAATTCAGTTCTCCTAGACCTGATCTTGGTCCAGAAGCTAACAGCCTAATGTCATTTGCTATTTTGAAAAGATCCGTTGCAATAACATTTAATACTCCCGATAGTTCTACAAGAGAGTCATGAGAGGCCAAGGCTTGGAATTTATTGCTTGCAGGTTTAAATTTAATTTTATTAATTTTACTTATTTCATTTGCAACAAGTCTATCGAACCCTTTTTTTGTATTCAGACCAGTTCCAACGGCCGTCCCTCCTTGGGCTAAATAACTTAAGTTAATTAGGGCTGTCTTCAGTCGTTTAATGTTCATATCAATCTGAGATTGATAACCTGAAAATTCTTGTCCAAGTGATAAGGGAGTTGCGTCTTGCAAGTGTGTCCTGCCGATTTTGATGATACTTTTCCATTTCTTAGACTGGCTACCTAAAGTTTTTTCCATTTCATTTAAAGCCGGAATAAGTTCATCTGTAACTTTTTTTGAGGCCGCAATATTAATTGCAGATGGAAAACTGTCATTAGTTGATTGACTTTTGTTGACATGATCGTTTGGGTGAACTGGACTATTCGTTCCAAGTTTTCCGGTAAGTTTTTTATTAGCAAGATTAGCGATGACTTCATTTACATTCATGTTAGTTTGAGTTCCAGATCCAGTCTGCCAAACCGAAAGAGGGAATTGATCATTATGCTTCCCGGTAAGAATATTTTTTGATGCACTAATTATTGCATTTGCTATTTTAGGAGCTAAAGACTTTTGTTTTTGATTTACTTTCGCGCAGGCCATTTTTATTGTGACTAGTGCATGTATAATCTCTATAGGCATTAAATTATTGCCAATTTTAAAATTCTTTAATGATCTTTGAGTTTGAGCTCCCCAAAAATTACTATTTGAAACTTTTATTTTGCCGATACTGTCTTGTTCTTGTCTTGTTTTTTGATTCATTTGAATTGTAGTATACTACCTTACATATATATATGGTAACGATTTAAGTTTTTTAAAGGCCGAGTGACTAAAAGTGGGAGACTTCTGTTGCCCGGTGCCTCCCGAACCGCGCTTACCTAATTAGATTAAGCAGCGAGCGCTAATTCATCGTTAGCATTTATAAAATAGCCCGATAACGGTGGTACAATACCGAGAGAAAAACTTACCTTTAAGCATTCGTCGATCCTATATCACCCCCTAATTTATGGTGGAGGTGCCGGGTACCGCCCCCGGGTCCGTAATGGGTATTACGCAAGCCGTTTATCCCTATAGCTGGGATATCCCCAGCAATCTGAATATAGTTGGATATTGAGACTTTTTAAAGAGAGTAATCTTAATATAGTATGTGTTTATTATTTGATTCAAAAAAATGCCGGTAAATAAAGAACAACTTGAAGAAATTGAAGCCTTAAGGTCTGAAATATCAGAAACAGCTCGTGTTACAGCCCCTGAATTAGAAGCAGTTTTGTACAAGCCAATAGAAGTGCTCGATCATGGCTTTATTCGTGTCATTGATTATATGGGGGATGACAGTTCAATAGTGCAGTCGGCAAGAGTATCATATGGTAAAGGCACAAAGAAGATTTCAAATGATAAAGGGCTTATTAAATATTTGATGAGGCACCGTCACTCAACCCCTTTTGAAATGTGTGAAATTAAATTTCATATTAAACTTCCAATTTTCATTGCTCGACAATGGATACGACACAGAACTGCAAACGTTAATGAGTACTCGGCTCGCTACTCAATCCTTGATAAAGAGTTCTATATTCCATCAGCAGAAAACCTAGCAGCACAGTCAGCAATCAATAATCAGGGTAGAGGTGATGCGTTGACAGATGACGAAGCTTCTAATGTTATACAAATACTAAAAAAGGATGCAGAGCAGACATATTCTAATTATGAAACGTTATTAAACGAAAGTTCTGAGGGCAACATAATTGATGAAAGTAAATCTGGAATTGCAAGAGAATTGGCCCGAATGAATCTTACCCTCAATACCTATACACAATGGTACTGGAAGATTGACCTGAATAATTTATTGCACTTTCTTGCTCTAAGAGCTGATGACCATGCGCAGTATGAAATACGTGTTTATGCGGATGCTATGTTAGATATTGTAAAAAAATGGGTTCCTCTTACTTACGAAGCATTTGAGGATTATAGAATTGGTGGAACAGAACTCTCCGCCAAAGAGGTCAATCTGATGAGAAAACTTCTAAAAGGCGAGAAAGTATCTTTTGAAGAAGAAGGTCTGTCTAAAAGAGAATGGAGCGAACTGCAAAGAAAGTTTGAAATTAGTTAGTATTTGCTAATTGTTCTAATTTTAATCGTTTTAATAAATTCTCAGCCAATTCAATAAACATTTGGCTGACTTTATGATCTGGCACTAAATCTGTAAGAGGGTGACCTTTTTCGCACTGCTCAAGAAGCAATGGATCATGAGGAAGATTTGCGAGTATTTCATAATCATATTTTTCAGCAACTTCATTTGTTTTACTTTCACCGAAAAGTTTATATTCTTTGCCTGTATCAGGTGCCAAGAAGTAACTCATGTTTTCTACAATGCCAAGAATGGGGACTTTAGTTTTTTCAAACATCTTTAACCCTCTGATTACATCAATTAAAGCAATATCTTGAGGTGTAGTAACTATTAAACTTCCAGAGATTTTTAGTTTCTGAATCAGAGACAGTTGAACATCACCTGTGCCTGGGGGCAAATCAATGACCATAATATCTGCAGCTCCCCAATTTACTTTATCGATCATTTCATTAATTGCTTTCATGACCATGAGGCCTCTCCAGATGATGGGATTTTCATCATTGACCATGTAACCCATAGACATTGTAGATAGTCCATATCGATTGATTGTTTCAATTTTTTGTCCATCAGAATGAGGCTTTTCATTAATTCCAATCATTTTGGGAATTGAAGGACCGTAAATATCAGCATCAAGTAAACAGGTTTTTAAACCAAGTGATTTAAACGCACACGCAAGATTTGATGCGACTGTTGATTTACCAACTCCTCCTTTTCCTGATGCAACTGCAAGAATATATTTTATTTGATTAGTGCCAACGCTATTTGTTTTGTTGTCTGAATTCACTTCATCATTTGCATGTGTTGAATTTTCCTTATGTAAGGTTGTGATGATATTGACTTTAGTTATACCAGGAATTTCTTTTAGAACTCTTTGAGCATCCTCAAAAATTTTTTCATTTTTTTTCTGATCATTTTCTTTAAATTCAATAATACAGTCTATTTTTCCCTCACTCACAGATACATTTTTAACCATACCCAGAGCCACTATGTTTTCTCCCGCATCTTCATTAACAACTTGTCCAAGGAGGTGTAAAGCTTGATTTTCCAGAGTTTCTGCCATTTTTTTTGATCTTGTATTTACGTAATTAATTACAATATATCATAGTATAAGTGTAAATAATTGCTTTTAAGCATTTTTACCATATAT
Organism: uncultured Pelagibacteraceae bacterium; assembly: GCA_902546615.1. GTDB lineage: Bacteria > Pseudomonadota > Alphaproteobacteria > Pelagibacterales > AG-422-B15 > CACNXQ01. Next base: position 32,766 of record CACCKE010000007.1, on the reverse strand, counting down.
AGGTAATAATTCTAAAGTATATGTCTTGGTCTGATAATAACAATAACGATCCTTGGGGTTCTTCGGGAAATGGAAGCGGTAGACGTGGTCCAGGTCCAAATATGGATGATGTGATCCGGAATGCACAGAACCGTTTTAAAGGAATGATGCCCGGTTCTTTTTTTGGAAAATTAGGACCAATGGTCATCATCGGTATATTAATACTTATATGGCTTGCGAGTGGTTTTTATAGAGTTCTACCGGACGAGCAGGGCGTGGTTTTACAATTTGGAAAGTATACTAAAACCACACAACCTGGACTGAACTATCACTTACCGTATCCAATAGAGCGTGTATTTACACCAAAAGTAACCAAAATAAATAGAATAGATGTTGGTTACAGACAAAGTCCGGATTCTAGAGTTACGGCAATTAGAGATGTAGAAGAAGAAAGCCTAATGTTAACAGGTGATGAAAATATTGTTGATATTGACTTTTCAGTATTCTGGTTAATCAATGATGCAGGTAAATTTTTATTTAATGTTCAAGCCCCTGAACTCACTGTGAAAAGTGCTGCAGAGACTGCAATGAGAGAGTCTATCGGGCAAGGTGGCCTGCAATCCATTCTAACAGAAGGAAGAACAGAAATAGAGGAACAAACTAGATCGATTATTCAGGAAATTTTAGACGAATACGGTACAGGAATTACAATAACACAGGTACAAACTCAAAAGGCTGACCCACCAGCACAGGTAATTGACGCATTTAGAGATGTACAGGCTGCACGGGCTGATATGGAACGGCAAAGAAATGAAGCAGAGGCATATGCTAACGATATAATTCCAAGAGCAAGAGGTGAGGCAGAGCAAATTCTTCAATCTGCTGAGGGTTATAGACAAAAAGTCATTGCTGACAGTGAAGGTAAGGCAGCAAGGTTCCTGTCAATTCAAACAGAGTACGCAAAAGCTCCTCAAGTGACAAAGAAAAGAATATTTTATGAGACAATGGAAGATGTATTCTCTGATATGGACAAAGTTATCATTGACAAAGCTGGAGGTGACTCAGTTGTACCTTATTTACCTCTTCCAGAATTAAGCAAGAAGTCACAGGAGTAATTATGAGCACTACTAGAATATCATTGATAGTTTTAGGATTTATAGCAATTGTTGCTTATTTCACCCTGTTCACAGTACTGGAAGTAAAAAATGCAATCGTATTGCAGTTTGGTGATCCAAAAAGAGTAATTACTGAACCAGGTCTTAATTTTAAAATACCATTCATTCAAAATGTAATATTTATTGATAATCGTATTCTAGACATCGATGCACCTGCAGCTGAGGTAATCGCATCTGATCAAAAAAGACTTATTGTTGACGCTTATGTAAAATTCAAAATTATTGACGTTTTAGAGTTCTATAAGGCATTTGGTAATGAAAATGTCGCGAGATCAAGAATTTCTGCAGTTGTTAATTCAAGAATTAGGGGCGTTCTAGGTGAGGAACCTCTGTCCGCCGTATTATCAGATGACCGTTCGAAACTTATGAAACAAATTACTTCATTAGCCGAAGCAGAAGTGAAGAACTTTGGAATAGAAATTGTTGATGTAAGAATTAAACGAGCTGATTTACCTGAAGCAAATAGCCAGGCAATATTTGGTAGAATGCAAACTGAACGTGAGCGTGAAGCCAGAGAGTTCAGAGCAAAAGGTGCTGAGATGGCACAAAAAATTCGTTCAACTGCTGATAAGGAAGTTACGATTATAAAGTCACAGGCAGAGAAAGAAGCCAACATAATTCGTGGTGAAGGTGATGGAATGGCTAATAAAGTTTTTGCGGATGCATTTGGAAAAGACCCTGAATTTTTTGCTTTCTACAGAGCAATGCAAGCTTACGCTGAAGGCTTGAAAAGTTCTGATACTACTATGATCTTATCTCCTGAAAGTGAATTCTTTCAATATTTCGGAACTTACTCTGAGTAAAAATATCTAACTTTCCTAAAATGATGCAATTTATATTAGGTTCTCTTGGATTACTTTTAATTATAGAGGGCCTTCTTTACGCCTTATTTCCAAATAGAATGAAGAATATGATTAGATCTATGTTAGAGATGAACAATGACACCCTAAAATGGGGAGGTCTGGCATCAGCAATAGTAGGATTTCTAATGTTATGGACTGCAGTCAGATGAAATTAGATTTCAAAATTATACCAGTCATCTTTTTTTTGTTTATTTGTTCTACGTTGCAATCTTTAAGCTTTAATGGACCTGATACCTTCTCTGATTTGGCTGAGCGAGTTTCACCCTCAGTTGTTAACATTTCAACGACAGGTATAATTGAAAATACAGGGCCTCAAGTTCCATCGATTGAAGATTTCTTTAATTTCCCGTTTAATATGCCTAGCCCAGAACCATCAGAAAGAGAGTTTAGTTCATTAGGTTCAGGCTTTGTAATTTCTGCAGATGGTTTTATTGTTACAAATAATCATGTTGTAGAAAACGCTTCAGACATACAAGTTACTTTTACAGATGGATTAAAATTAGAAGCCGAATTGATTGCTTCTGATGCCGAGACTGATTTAGCGCTTTTGAAAGTTGACGCAAATAACCTTCCGTTTTTAGAGTTTGGTGACTCAGACACGGCAAAGGTAGGTAATTGGGTAATGGCAATCGGTAATCCACATGGACTAGGAGGTACAGTTACAGCAGGTATCGTTTCTGCAAGAGGTAGGATGCTTGGGGGAAGATATGACGACTTCATACAAACTGATGCATCAATAAATAGAGGCAATTCAGGAGGACCATTATTTGATTTAGATGGAAAAGTGATTGGAGTGAATTCAATGATCATTTCTCCAAGTGGTGGATCTATTGGAATTGGTTTTGCTATTCCATCAAATCTTGCAAATAACATTATTCAGCAACTGCAAGAAACAGGAGAAATTGAAAGAGCCTGGTTAGGCGTAAGAATTCAAGAAGTAACTGATGAAATTGCTGAGAGTTTGGGTCTTGGTAAAACTTATGGTGCCTTAGTTCAGGGTTTAACTACAGATAGCCCGGCACTTAAAGGTGGAGTTAATGAGGGTGACATCATTATTGAATTCAATGGCAAAGAAGTTGAATCTGTTCAAACGCTTCCAAAACTTGTGGCCGAGGCTGATATTGGTCAATCTACAAAGGTAGTTGTCTGGCGGGATGAAAAAGAAGTTCAGTTATTTGTAAATTTAGGCAAACAACCGTCTCTTGAGGAACTTGCCTCAATTGAAAATAATGGATCAGCTGTTTTAATAAAAGAACTAGGAATAAAAGTCAGAACCTTGACAGATGAAGACAAGTCCAGATTGGATTTAGCTAAAACTTTACAGGGAGTAATTATATCTGAAATCAATAATGACTCTTTCCTAATACGACAAAATATTAAGAAAGACGACATTATTATTGAAATACAAAATAAATCAGTGAAAGCATCTGGGGAAGTATTACAAATAATTGATGAGGTTGTTTCTCAGGGAAAAGAAAATGTTTTAATTGTTTTTTATTCTGGCCCTAACTCTAAAAAATATATAGGCGCTAGGTTGTCTCTCGACTAAATAAAATGGAAAAAAGGGACATACTGGTTATCTTTGGTCCCACAGCAAGTGGAAAGTCAAAGCTTGCAACTCAAATTGCTTCTAAACATAAATCAGCAATAATTAATTTTGATAGTCTACAGGTATACAAAGATCTAAAGATACTAACTGATAGACCAGACGATGAGATATGTAAAAAATTTGACCATCGTCTTTATGGTATGCTTAAAGGCAATGAAAGTTGCTCAGCAGCTATTTGGCTAGAAAAAGCTGAACATGAAATTAATAATTGTTTCGATAATAAGTTGCTTCCAATTGTTGTAGGTGGAACAGGTTTGTATTTAAAGGCCTTGATGGATGGACTTTCAGAAATTCCTTCTATAAAAAAAAATATAGAAGAACAAGCAAAGCTGGATTTAGAAACCTATGGTCTTGATCATTTATACAAAAAAATCTTAATTAAATACCAAGGCACAAAAATTAATCCTAATGATAAACAAAGAATAATGCGTAGTTATTCATTACTGCTTCAGACTGGAAAAGTTTTAGAAGAATGGCAATTTAATCCAAACAAAAAAATTGATAATGTAAATTATAGAGTGATCCTAACTGGCAATTTACGTGAGAAGTTATATGAGTCAGCTGAGCAAAGAGTTGATAATATGTTTCATGATGGTGCTGTCGATGAGGTTCAATCTTTAATTGAGAAAAATTATAGCGCTGAATTATCTATTATGAAGGCAATTGGAGTTCGTGAAATAACCAACTTTATTGATGGAAAAGTCAGTTTAGATGAAGCCAAAAGCATAATGAAGAAAAACACGAGAAACTATATCAAAAGACAAGATACTTGGATAAAAGGTAATAATATTACTCAAAATGTTGATATAAAGAAATATTTATAAATTATCTATAAAATATTCTTTTCATATATTTAAAATATTTGACTTATTAAGTAAATCTCCATAAAACGTCACTTCTTATTAGGGGTATAATTTATGGTTAATATGCAAATAACTGGTGCACAAATGGTTCTTAAGGCCTTGGAAGATCAACAAGTTGATACAATATTTGGCTATCCTGGTGGTGCAGTTTTGCCAATATATGATGAATTAGCAAAAACTAAGGATACAAACCATCAAATACGCCATTTTTTAGTAAGGCATGAACAAGGTGCGTCCCATGCTGCTGAAGGGTATGCAAGGTCAAGTGGTAAAGTTGGAGTAATGTTAGTTACTTCTGGCCCCGGAGTTACTAACGCAGTGACTGGATTAACTGATGCTATGATGGATTCAATTCCTCTTGTTTGTATTAGTGGACAAGTTCCTACGCACTTAATTGGAACGGATGCATTTCAGGAATGTGATGCGGTTGGAATTACTCGTCCGTGCACTAAGCATAATTGGCTAGTTAAGGATATAAATGATCTATCTCGAATTTTACACGAAGCTTTTTATGTAGCTTCAAGCGGCAGACCTGGACCTGTTCTTGTAGATATACCCAAAGATATTCAATTCCAAACCGGAACATATATTGGGCCTGATACAATTAAACATAAGTCCTATAGGCCAAAATTAAAAGCGAACATTGATAATATTGATGATGCTCTAAAGTTAATCGCAGAAGCTGAAAAGCCAATCTTTTACACTGGAGGGGGAGTAATCAATTCGGGAAATGCAGCCGTTCAACTACTAAGAGAGTTTGTTCGTCTCACTGGTTTTCCAATTACATCTACTCTACAAGGTCTTGGTGCCTTTCCAGGTGATGACACTCAATTTGTTGGCATGTTGGGTATGCACGGTACATACGAAGCTAACATGGCGATGAATGAATGTGACCTCATGATAAACATTGGCGCACGTTTTGATGATAGAATTACTGGAAAAATTGATGAGTTTTCTCCAAATTCAAAAAAAATCCATATCGATATTGACCCATCTTCAATTAATAAAGTTGTCAATGTAGATGTTGCTCTTGTTGGTGACGTTGCTCATGTACTTGAAGATGCTATTAAGCTGTGGAAATCAAAAGTTTATAAGGTTAATAAATCGCAGGTTAAGGATTGGTGGAAACAAATAGATAAATGGAAAGAGCGAGATTCATTAGGGTTTAATGAAGATAAAAAAACGATAAAGCCACAACATGCAATACAAAGATTGTATGAACTGACTAAAGAAAAAGATGTTTTTGTAACCACTGAGGTTGGACAGCATCAAATGTGGGCCGCGCAATATTACAAATTTAATAGACCCAACAGATGGATTACATCTGGAGGACTGGGCACTATGGGTTTTGGTTTGCCAGCTGCAATAGGCGCTCAAGTTGCTCATCCCGATAAACTTGTAATTGATATTGCAGGAGAAGCTTCAATATTGATGTGCATACAAGAAATGTCGACAGCCATTCAACACAAACTACCTGTAAAGATTTTCATTATTAATAATCAATACATGGGGATGGTAAGACAGTGGCAAGAACTTCTTCACGACAAAAGATACTCTCACAGCTATACAGATGCTTTACCTGATTTTGTAAAGCTTGCTGAAGCTTACGGCGCTAAGGGTATAAGGGCCCAAAGTCCGAGTGAACTTGACAAGGCAATAAATGAAATGATTGATCATGATGGCCCTGTAATATTTGACTGCGTAGTTGATGAAAACGAAAATGTTTTTCCAATGATACCATCTGGTAAGGCTCACAATGAAATGTTGCTTGGTGATGAAACAGAAAAAGAAGAGATCTCAGATGAAGGAAAAGTATTAGTATAATGAGTGAATTAATTTCAAAACATACAGTATCAGTTCTTGTTGATAATGAGCCAGGTGTTCTCGCGCGAGTAATAGGTTTAATATCAGGTAGAGGTTACAACATCGATAGTCTTACAGTTGCTGAAGTAGATGCAGAAAAACATATCTCTAGGATTACAATTGTTGCGCCAGGTACAGAAGAAACAGTAAATAAAATGATTAGCCAATTACAGAGAATTGTACCCGTAAAAAGAGCAGTAAATGTGACATTTGAAAAACAGGGTATTGAAAGGGAGATGGCCTTAGTCAAAATTGTTTCAACTGGAGAAAAAAGAGTGGAGTCAATGCGGTTATCTGATGTATTTAGAGCCAAAGTTATAGACACAACACACGATTCTTTTGTCTTTGAATTGAATGGTTCTCCAAGAAAAATTGATGCTTTCATCGATTTAATGAAGCCATTAGGTCTATCTGAGGTATCAAGAACGGGTGTAGTAGCTATTGCACGCGGAACAGAAAAGATGTAAGGAAAAAGAATGAAAGTATATTACGAAAAAGATGCTGACCTGGATTTAATAAAAACCAAAAAAATTGCTGTATATGGTTATGGTAGTCAGGGTCATGCTCATGCATTAAATTTAAAAGATTCGGGTGCCAGTGATGTTGTAGTAGCTTTGAGGGAGGGTTCATCGAGTGCAAAAAAAGCAGAAGCTGAAGGTTTGAGAGTAATGTCTATGTCTGATGCAGCTGAATGGGCTGATATAATGATGATGTTAATACCTGATGAGCTTCAGGCAGATGTATGGAAAAACCACATTGAACAAAGAGCTAAAGAAGGTTCAGCACTTGCATTTGCACATGGTTTAAATGTTCACTTTGATCTTATCAACGCAAGACCAGATATGGACGTATTCATGGTTGCACCAAAAGGACCTGGTCATACTGTTAGGTCAGAATTTAAAAAAGGAGGCGGCGTTCCTTGTCTGGTTGCAGTAGATAGCGATAAAACTGGAAAGGCACTCGATATTGCATTGTCATATGCATCCGCTATTGGTGGTGGTAAAGCTGGAATTATTGAAACAACATTTAAAGATGAATGTGAAACAGATTTGTTTGGTGAACAAACTGTTTTATGTGGTGGTGTTGTTGAATTGATTAGAAATGGATTTGAAACTTTAGTTGAGGCAGGTTACCCACCTGAAATGGCGTACTTTGAATGTTTACACGAAGTAAAGCTTATCGTTGATCTAATTTATGAAGGTGGAATTGCAAATATGAATTACTCAATATCTAATACGGCTGAATACGGTGAGTATGTATCTGGTCCAAAGATAGTTGATGGAGAAACAAAATCAAAAATGAAAAAGGTTTTAGAAAAAATCCAGTCTGGAGAATTTACAAGAGAGTGGATTGAGGAATATAAGAGTGGTGCAAAAAATTTTGAAGCAATGAGAAGTAAAATTGATAATCACCAAATTGAAAAGGTTGGCAAAGATTTAAGAGCTATGATGCCCTGGATTTCAAAAAATAAATTGGTTGATAAAGAAAAAAACTAGTTCAGCAATACTTCATTTCACCAATTCCCTTAATTTATGGGAGAAAATTAGGTTTTTTAACTAATACGTTGAAAAATAACGAATTTTCATATAATTATCGAAATATCTCAAACAATTAGAAAGTGCAATAAAACAGAGTGGTAAAATTGAATAAAAATTTTGAAAATCAATTAACTATGAATAGCACTTCTCAATCTCTATTGCTGTTAGATCTGCTTAGCAGCCCCTGGGTAATATAACATTACTGCAGGGGGTACTTAATTTTAACACAATTTAATTTTATTAAGAGGATGAGAGATGAACAAAGAAAATAATTACATAAAGATTTTTGATACTACATTAAGAGATGGTGAGCAGTCTCCTGGCGCTTCAATGAACATTGAAGAAAAATTAAAAATTGCAGAAGCTTTAGAAGATTTGAAAGTTGATATTATAGAAGCTGGTTTTCCTGCCGCATCAAAGGGAGACTATGAAGCAGTTTCTGAAATATCAAAAAAGATTAAAAATTCATCAATATGCGCTTTGAGCAGAGCTTCAAAAAATGACATTCAAACAGCTGCGGATGCTCTTAAAAATGCTACAGCTCCAAGAATACATACATTTATCTCAACAAGTGAACTTCACATGAAACACAAGTTACAATTGAATTCCGATGAGGTTTATCAAAAGGTAATTGATAGTGTATCTTTTGCACGGAATCTATGTGAAGACGTTGAGTGGTCTTGTGAAGATGGAACAAGGACAGATTTGGACTTTATGTGTAAAACTGTTGAAGCTGCGATTAAGAACGGCGCATCAACAATAAATATTCCAGATACTGTCGGATACTCAATTCCAGACGAATTTACTAATATTATAACCCATCTAATGAATAATGTTCCAAATATTGATAAAGTGACAATTTCTACACATTGTCACAATGATCTTGGATTAGCGGTAGCAAATTCTCTTGCGGGTGTGAGAGCTGGTGCAAGGCAAATTGAGTGCACTATAAATGGATTGGGTGAAAGAGCCGGTAACGCCGCAATGGAAGAAGTTGTCATGGCGATCAGAACTAGAAATGATATGATGCCTTTTCAAACAAACATACAAACTGAAAAACTTACCAAAACCTCTAAGCTTGTCTCAGCAGTGACAGGTTTTCCTGTACAATTTAATAAGGCAATCGTTGGAAAAAATGCTTTTGCACATGAAGCAGGTATCCATCAGGATGGGATGTTAAAAAATAATAAAACGTATGAAATTATGACCCCAGAAAGTGTTGGAGTTTCAGAGTCAAATCTTGTAATGGGTAAGCATTCTGGCAGACATGCATTCAAACAAAAAATAATCGAACTTGGTTACTCAATTAATGACAACGTAATTGAAGAGGCCTTTGAAAACTTTAAAAATTTAGCAGACAAAAAGAAAAACATTTATGATGAAGACATCATTGCTATTATTGATGATCAGGTAATTAGAGTAAATGACTCTATTTTACTACAGGATTTACAAGTTATAGCTGGAACGAAAGGACCTCAAAAAGCTGAGATCAGTCTTTTAATTGATGATGAGCACAAGACAGTAACTTCAACTGGAGATGGACCTGTTGACGCAATCTTTAATGGTTTAAGTCAACTCGTTCCTCATAAAGGAAAGCTATTGTTGTATCAAGTTCATGCTGTTACTGAGGGCACAGACGCTCAAGCTGAAGTTTCTGTTAGGTTGGCTGAGGATGGCAAAACTGTTGTTGGACTTGGTGCACATACAGATACACTTGTGGCGTCAGCAAAAGCATATATAAATGCTCTAAACAAATTAATAATTAAAAGAGAAAAGTCAGCTCCAGCTAGTATGTCAGGTGTCACCGGAGTTTGATAAGGAAAGGTTAAAATGTTTAATAATTTAATTGGAATTTGGTCCTCTGATATGGCAATCGACTTGGGTACGGCAAACACACTCGTTTATGTAAAAAATAGAGGAGTCGTTCTTAACGAACCCTCTGTAGTCGCCGTTTTAAATCAGGGTGGTAAAAGTAAAGTTATTGCTGTAGGCGAGGAAGCAAAAAGTATGTTAGGAAAAACACCAGGACATATACAAGCGATTAGACCTATGAAAGACGGAGTGATTGCTGATTTTGTTGTTACAGAAGAAATGATCAAGCATTTTATTCGCAAAGTTCACAATAGAAAAACATTTGCAAATCCGAGAATTATTATTTGTGTACCAACTGGTTCAACGCCTGTTGAAAGAAGGGCAATACATGACTCAGCCTTAGCTGCAGGTGCAAGAAAAGTTTCATTAATAGAAGAGCCAATGGCTGCTGCAATTGGCGCCGGACTTCCTGTAAGTGAACCTAGAGGTTCAATGATAGTAGATATTGGTGGAGGCACATCTGAAATAGCTGTTATTTCACTTGGAGGAATAGTTTATTCTCGTTCAGTAAGAATTGGCGGTGACGCAATGGATATCGCATTAATTAATTATATGCGAAAAAGATATAATCTACTAATTGGTGAGGCTTCAGCAGAAATGATAAAAAAAGAAGTTGGTATAGCAATTCCTCCTAAAACTGGCGATGGAAAAACAATTGATATCAAAGGTAGAGACTTAGCTTCGGGAGTTCCTAAGGAGATAGAGCTAACACAAGCACAAGTTGCGGAAGCATTATCCGAGCCAATTCAAACAATCATCGAGGGCGTGAAATCTGCACTTGAGGATACACCTCCTGAACTGGCTGCAGATCTTGTTGATATGGGTGTAGTTTTAACCGGAGGCGGAGCACTATTAGAGTCTATGGATGAAGCCATTAGAGAGGCAACAGGGCTACCTGTTACAATTGCAGATGAAGCATTGTCATGTGTTGCTTTAGGAAGCGGTAAAGCACTTGAGTCTGAAAGTTCTTTTGAACCTATTCTATCTTCTGCCTATTAATTAAAGTCTGACAGTGAGGACATCACGTAATTTTTACTCAAGATATGTTAACAAGAATAGCTACATGTCTATTCTTATTCCTATAGGATTAATCATATTTTCCCTAATTCTTTATTTTGGACGATTTGACAATAGCAATCTCTCAAATGAACTTAGAGCTAAAAGTATTAATACCGTTTACTCAATTACTTCAATTGTTTCCAGTCCTATTAATTTAATTAAAAATGGACTTGAAAGTATTTACGAGATTCAAAATATTTATGAAGAAAATCAAAGATTCAAAGAAATGCAATTACTTGACTCCGCTAGTTTTCAAGAGATGGTTTCTATGAAACTAAAAATAGCTCAATATGAAAGTCTATTAAACGCATCTGATGATATTGAATATGATTTTAGAACTTCAAGGATAGTTGGTGATTTTTCTAATAATTTTAACGGCACCTTAATTGTCAATTCAGGAAAAGAAGAAAATATTAAATTGGATATGCCAGTTTCAGGATCTAATGGAATAATTGGTAGAATATCTCATGTTGGTGAAAGCCTCTCACGCGTACTTTTAATAAGCAACATTAACAGTAGAATTCCAGTGATAATTTCTGAAGATGGTTATCATGGTATGCTAGTAGGTCAAGGTCGAGAAAACCCAATTATAGAATTTGTTGAACATATTGAAAAAATTAGCATTGGAGACTTAGTCACAACATCAGGAAAAGGTGGAATTTTTCCTCCATTTCAATTGATTGGTCAAGTAGTTGGAAAAAAATCAAATGAAATCGAGATTAGTATATTTGAAAATATAGCAACTTTATCGCATGTGAAATTATTAAATTATAAATTAATAAAAGAAAACTAAAAATGACTCTAAGTTTCAAAAGTTATTTGCTATTAAATGGATCTCTTCTTTTTTTTATTTCATTTAACAATGTTTTTAATTTTAATCTAATCGATTTAACTTTAATACTGTCCATTTTGTTGTATACAATAAAATGGAACAAAATCGAATGGTTAGTTCCTCTTCTTCTTTTTGCTTGGGGTATTTTTCAAGATATTTTGCTTGGAATGCATTTAGGTTATTCCGGAAGTATTTTTTTATATTTCTATATTCTAAGTCAGATTATCTCAATTAATGGTTTATTCGAACAACAAAAAATTAAATTTATAATATTCATTATAGCATTATTAATATTATTTATTTTTAAAAACTTATTTATCTATTTTAATTACCAACTCAATTATATATCTGTTGGTGAATTGTCAGCTCTCATAATAATGGTTTTATTATACCCGCCATTAAACTTAATAATTTTATATAGCCAGAAAAAATATGAAGAAATCAAGTAAACTTATTTTCCAAAAATATGATACTGAAAATTTAATCAATAGAAGAGCAGCGCTTGTGACAATTGCTAAGGCTGGTGTATTCTCGGTGCTTGTTGGAAGACTAGCTTATTTACAAATCGCTGAGAATAGTAATTATAAAAAATTATCTGATAAAAATAGAATAACACACAGATTTCTCGAACCAGAAAGAGGTATTATTTTTGATTTGCAGGGGCGACCAATGGCTATCAATAAACAAAAATATGAAATTATAATAATAAAAGAAGAAACCAGAGACGTAGAAAAATCATTAGTTAATTTAAAGTCACTTTTACCTCACGCAAATATTGATATAGAAAAAATATTAAAGGAAGTAAATTCAAGAAATAAATTCATACCTGTTGGAATTATCGATGACTTGACATGGGAGGATTTTTCTAAAATAAATGTGAATATTCATAAATTAGAGGGAATTTACCCTCAGATTGGCTTCAAGAGATATTATACTCAAGGAGAGTCGCACTCACATTTAATTGGGTATGTTTCTCCAATAAGCAAAAATGAAGGAGAGTCAAATCCATTATCCAAACTAAGCACAGCAAAAGCAGGCAAGATAGGTGTAGAAAAAGCTAAAGATGCAATTTTACGAGGTAAGCTAGGCAATAAGAATATTGAAGTTAATGCCAGTGGACGAGAAATTAGAGAACTTGATCGAGTAAATAGTGTACAAGGAAACTACATACAACTTACAATTGACTCAGAATTACAAAAGTTTTGCTATGAAAGATTAAAAGGACTTAGTGGAAGTGTCTCAGTTATTAATGTTAAAAATGGCGATTTTTATGCATTGGCATCCTCACCATCCTATGATCCTAATATATTTAGTAAATCTATTTCAAATGAGACTTGGGAAAATCTCTTATCAGATAAATATAAACCACTGATTAATAAATCGATATCCAATCAATATCCTCCTGGATCAACCATAAAACCATTTGTTGCACTTGCAGCCTTAGAGTCAGGAGTTAATCATAAAGAAACTTTTTTTTGTGATGGGAAACACCTAATAGAAGATACTAGTCTAGAATCAGGATACAAGACATTTCATTGCTGGAAGAAGGAAGGACATGGAAATGTAGATATGACAAAGGCTATAAAGGTATCTTGTGATGTTTATTTTTATCAAATTGCAAGAAGAATAGGAATTAATAAAATCGCTGAAGTTTGTAAAAGATATGGGTTAGGAGAAAAAGTTTTCAAATCTCTTTATGAAGAAAAAAGTGGAGTAGTTCCAAACAAACAGTGGAAATTAGAAAATCTTGGAAGTAGATGGATGGTAGGAGAAACATTATCAGCTGGTATAGGCCAAGGATATTTTTTAACAACTGCAGCGCAGCTGTCTCTTGCATTAGCTCAATTAATTAACAATGGAATGAGGCTTAGCCCAAAATTGATATATGATAATGAAACCTCAAATATTTATAATGAGCGAATTATTGCAGATCCCAAATATCTAAAAATTATTAAAAATGCATTAGACGAAGCTACTAATGCTCCTGGAGGGACTTCCTATAGATCAAGAATTATTGGTAAGTATAAAATGGCGGGTAAAACAGGCACATCTCAAGTAAGAGCAATATCAATTAAAGAAAGAGAAGAAGGTTTAATAAAAAATAAAGATTTGCCTTGGGAAAAAAGGGATCATGGTCTTTTTATCGGATACGGTCCAACTACAGATCCTAAGTATGCAGTTTCTGTAATTGTTGAACATGGAGGCAGTGGATCTGGATCTGCAGCTCCAATTGCATCAGATATATTCAAATATTTATTTGAAAAAAAACTCAATTTAAAAAGAAACGAAATCTTTAATGTTTAATCAAAATAACTTGTATAGTTCAGCCTTTGCCAAACTACAAAGTATAAATTATCCTCTACTGGGTTTAATAATTTCATTGTTCTTTGTGGGTTTGGCTGCATTATATAGTATTTCAAATGGAGACTTTAACTCGTGGCCATTGAAGCACTCTCAAAGATTTATACTTGGATTAATCATCTTTTTTTTAGTCATATTCTTTGATTTAAGGTTAATATTTGGTTATGCATATGTAATTTTTTTCCTAAGCATTATATCTTTAGTTATCATTCCTTTTTTTGGAATTGAAAGTAACGGTGCTACTCGATGGATCAATATAGCTGGTATAAGTCTACAACCTTCTGAGTTTGTTAAATATACATTAATCTTAGCTCTAGCTAAGTATTTTCATTCAATAAATAACGATAGTAGTTTTATTAAAACCCTGATTATTCCACTGATCATTACTATAGTTCCAGTATTGTTGGTAATTACACAGCCGGATTTAGGTACAGCTCTTATAATTCTACTTGGCGGAATAAGTCTTTTTTGGATCTCAGGTTTAAATTATAAATATTTTATATTAGGCGTATTTTCAATTTTATGTTCTTTACCAGTTTTGTGGCAATATCTCAAAGATTATCAGAAAGACAGAGTGCTCACTTTTTTCAATCCTGAACGTGATCCTCTTGGAAATGGATATCACATAATGCAATCAAAAATTGCTCTTGGCTCTGGTGGTATTTTTGGGAAAGGCTACATGGAAGGTACTCAGAGCCATCTAAATTTTCTTCCTGAAATGCAAACAGATTTTATATTCACAATGTTAGGTGAGGAATTTGGTTTCATAGGGACATTACTTTTATTATTAATGTATGCGGCCTTAATTATGATTTCTATTCGTCTTGCACTAAAAAGTCGCAGCTTATTTAGTAAATATTTATCTTTAGGAGTATGTAATGTATTTTTCATTTACGTTTTTGTAAATATTGGAATGGTCACAGGCTTGCTTCCAGTAGTAGGAGTTCCACTTCCATTTATATCCTATGGAGGGAGTTCGATGTTAGCAGTTATGTTTGGGTTTGGACTTTTAATGAATTGTTATATCAATCGAAATATCATAATTGAGAAAACAAATTATTAAAAATTATTGTTTTGTAAAGTAATCTTCCTGGCTGCTTTCACGATAAACATCAGTTGTTGCGCAGTGTAGAGCGCCACCAAATGGATAAGCATCCCTGAAAGGAACCGGAACAACTTCGAAATTTAACTTATCTAGTTGATCCATCTGGTGAACTTCAGTTTCTTCAACGCAAACTGTTTTTGGATCTAGCATAAGAACGTTCATGCTTAACCACACGCTTGAATAGCATAATGGAGGAGGAGAATTGTGAGCGGGTCTAGCAGCATCGACTATTTCCCAGTCATTATCATGAAAAATTTTTCTTTGTTCATCAGGTAGTCTTCTTTCAGGATTGTTTAATATTAATCCTGGTCTCAATGGCGTAAATGTAGCGTCAATATGTGTAGGAAAAGGATCAGTTGGGAAATTTAGTACATGAATTCGTTGGTCTGGAAAGTGTCTTTTAATCCAATCAATGCCTTTTAAGTTTGTTGTGAACCCGTGTTGAATAAATAAATCTTTGCCCATTCTTAACACATCGGCTGCATCAAATAGTGGTTCTTCTTCAGTGGTAACAAATTTTTTATCGGCAACCCATTCGTATCTTTGTTCTATTGTTATTTCATCTGCAAGATAATTATCCCTATATGATTTATTCGTTAACCTTGGTTTTGGAGCAGTCTCCCATTTCATTTCTGGGTCTTGGTCAAAAAAACTTTGTAATAGCGGTCGATAACATAAATATTCAAACCATCTTGAACGAAAGGACATCGTAGCTTCCAGCATCTCACTGCCCAAAGTAAGTATAACATCTCGAGGAGGCATGCAGCCAAACATTGTTTCTATACTCCAATCTGGGGTACCAATTTTCTGATTGAAATCTAGTGGAGATGGACGGTCTACTTTTATTCCTCTTTTTTCTAAAATATAAGAGAAATTATCAAGTAAATAATTTGCTCTATCAATTGTATGTTGTGGCCTTGGTCCAAATTGACCTTTCATATCAGAGTCTTCAGGAATTTTTGGAGCCATTGCAGGTTCAACTGGAGCAATGCAACAATTATCTGCTCTTCCAACAATTATGTGTTTTAGAGGATCCCACTCATTCCATGAATTTACTATTTTCACCATTTCAAATCTTTTTTATCAAATTAAATAATGGCTTGAATTCAAACTAAATTGAAAGTAAGAGTCAAGCGATTTCATTATCTAGGAGTTATTTTGACTAGTAATATTAATCAATATGATGTTGCAATTGTGGGTTTCGGACTAATTGGACAAATATGTGCAAAAGTATGTAGTCAATACAATCTTAGAACATTAGTTATTGAGTCAAAATCGGACACTGAATTTTCCTCAAAAGAGGTATCATTCGATGATGAAAGTTTACGTTTACTAGAAAATGTTGGTTTATACGATGCTCTAAAAGTATTTTTAAATAAACCAGATTTTACTGACATTGTGTTAACTAATGGAAAAGTGATCCAACGAAATCCAGTATTACACACTGATAATGATTTTCCTTCCGTTTGTACTTTTTTTCAACCAGAGATTGAAAAAATAATAAGAGAAAAATGTAAGGCTGATGAAAATATAGATTTACTATTTAATAACGAACTTATTAACTTTAATTTAAATGATAATCAAGTGGGACTTGATACAAAAAGTGGCAACAAATTAAAATATTTTGAAGCCCTTTACCTAATTGCATGCGATGGTGCCAATTCTTTTGTAAGAAATAAATTAGACATTGAGTCCGTTGATCAAAGATATTCAAAAAATTGGCTTCTTGTCGATATATGGCTAAAGAATGAAAATAGTTTAGAAAATGTTTTCAGGCAAATTTGCGACGATAAAAGACCTACTTCATATATATCTCTTTCAAATAGAAGACATAGGTTTGAATTTCAATTACTAACAGGTGAGCAACACCAAAAAATTATTCAAAAAAATAATATCCAAAACTTAATTTCAAAATGGATAGAGCCTAATCAGTACGAGATTGAAAATATATCTATTCAAAATTTTAGAGGATCTTTTGCTAATACTTTTCAGAAAAACAATGTTTTTTTAATAGGTGATACTGCTTATCAAATGCCTCCATATGCAAGTCAAGGTCTAAATACAGGAATTAGAGATATATTAAATCTAATATGGAAAATTAATTTGGTTGTTAATTTTAATTGCAACAAAAATCTTTTACTTTCTTATGATTTAGAGAGAGCTCAACCAATAAAGCAAACAATAAAATCATCTATTGCACTTGGACAATTGATTGACTCACTATCTATGGCATTTCAGAAAAATATGCCATTAGAGGAGGCAATCGCCCCAGAGGCCAGAGACCAAGCATTTGGGAGAAACAACAATATTGAACAAAAGGAGTCAAAAAAAGGTATTTTTAGTCATTTACAGAGTGAAATGATAATCAACAGAAGACTTTCAAATAGAGAGATTACTGATAAACAAGGTATTGCTTGCTTAGATAAAATGATTGGAAACTGTTTTGCAATATTTTCTAAAAAAGATGTAAGAAATGAGTTAGCTGAGGATATATATGAAAAATTAATTAACCTAAATTTTAAATTTATTTTTGACTATTCTAATTTTAATATCGGCCCCGAGTTATCCGACTATTTAGAAGCAGGGGAAATAATTATTAGACCAGATAAAAAGATCTATGGACTTGCATCAAAAGGGTTAAATATTAATAAACTTGTGTCTGAGCTATTAATGCAAATTGAATAGAATCAACTCCGAGCAGATGTACAAAATAATGTTGTATAAATGTGACATTTTTAAAAATATTAAGAAAAATATAATAAATTCAATTACTTAAATTATAAAAGAAACTTGTTTTACCATATTTAGAATATACTGTTCACTTATGTACTAAATATAGTACTGCTATCTAAATAAACATAACGAGGGGGAAAGTTATGATTAGAAACGCACAGAACGCGATAAAGGCTCTAACAAGTCTTGGTCTTTCACTGCTAGCTTTGGGTATTGTTGTTGGCCTGCTAAGCGGGGGAAGCATCCCATTTGTTGGCAATATAGCTAGCAATATCGTATCTCTTGTGAACCAGTTAGGAAATGCCGGAGTTGTTGGATTAATTGCTGTTGGTGTTATTCTCTGGTTATTTAGAGATTAAACATATTATCACTTCCCATGTTTGCACATGGGAGGTGATAAAAAATTAAATATGATCTCAAGAATTAAGCAAATATTAAGAGAAATCATAGATTTTGGCTTATTGTTGATTGCAATAGCTATAATTTTGGAAGTACTCTTTGGTCCATCATCACCTTTTTTAGGAAAAAATATTACTCAGAACTTGGTAGGTTTGATTAATCAACTAGGAAGTGAGGGTGTTGTGGGTATAATTTCTGTAGCAATCATTATATATCTTTGGAATAGACTTCAAAAATAATAAGTAAAACTAACATTTTTCTTGCCCATTTAGTAATTTTAATAGACCCTATTCCTCTGTTTATTTCAAATTGGAGGAAATTTAGTGAAAAATTTAAAATTATTAATAATTGGATTGGCTATAAGCGCTATATCTTCAATGGCATTAGCGGACGGTCATTGGTCAAAAATTAGAATTGGGACGGAAGGCGCATACGAACCATGGAACTTTACAGATGCATCTGGAAATCTCGTTGGCGCTGAGTTAGATCTTGCAAGAGATCTATGTAAAAGAATGAACGCTGAATGTGAGTTCGTTCAACAGGACTGGGATGGAATTATTCCTGCACTAGTTAATGGTAAATACGATGTAATCATGGCAGGCATGTCAGTAACTGAAGAAAGAAAAAAAACAATTAGTTTTTCTAAAGCTTACATGACAGAACCAGCTAGATTTTTCACACTTAATAGTTCACCTTTAAGCACTTTTACTTCAGCAAAAAACTTAAATCTTGATGATGATAGCAGTGCTACTTCTGGTACTATAAGTGCGTTAAACAATGCAATGAAAGGTATGAATATTGGAGTAACTGTTGCGACAATCCATGAGGATTTTGCAAATAAATACTTAGATTCAAACTTAAAGGTTTATCCAACACAAGACGAAATGAATCTTGATCTTGCGGCTGGTAGAATAGATGCAATGTTATGTGATGTTGGAACAGCAGAAGCATTTATGGAAACTTCGGGTGGTTCTAATGTAGTAACTTTTGGTCCAAATGTGTTTGGAGGACTTTTAGGTGAAGGTGTTGGCGCAGGTATCAGACAAGGAGACGCTGATCTTAAAGCAATGTTTGATAAAGCAATAGCTGATGCGGCTGCTGATGGAACAATTTCTAAAATATCAATGCAATGGTTTGGTAAAGACCTAGCACCGTAATTTTGAAATTAATAACGTAAAAAAACGGCTGACTAATACTCAGCCGTTTTTTTTTATATAAATAAATATGTTTGAAGTATTTTCCTTTGGTTCATCTGGATGGGGAGATGAGATGCTTATGGGTGCACTGATGACAGTTCTTGTAAGTGCGTCATCTTTACTTTTAGGCATTCTGATAGGAATTATTTTTGCTGCATGTAAACTATCAAATATTTTTATTCTAAAAATAGTAGCAAATACATACACAACAATAATAAGAGGCATACCTGAGCTTTTAGTCATATATCTTCTTTTTTTTGGTGGCAGCAGCGCAGTTATGTATATTGCTAAAATTTTTGGTTATGATGGTTATATTGAACTGAATGCATTTACAATTGGCACAATTGCTGTTGGTGCAATTTCAGGGGCTTATTCTACAGAAGTCATTCGAGGTGCGGTTAACTCCGTTCATAAAGGGCAGTTTGAGGCAGGTAAAACACTTGGATTAAATGGATATGGTCTATATGGAAGAGTAATATTCCCACAAGTTGCAAGAATTGCACTGCCAGGTATTGGTAATGTGTGGCAAATTACACTTAAAGATACAGCACTCATTAGTGTTACAGGGTTAGTTGAAATTATGCGACAGTCGCGTATTGCCGCGGGCTCGACACATGAACCATTTATATTTTATACGGCTGCAATTATTCTGTATTTGGTAATTACCAGGCTTTCTAACATTTTATTTGATAAGGCTGAAAATACTTACTCTAAAGGTTTTGTATCTAAGGGGGCGCTATGAGATTTGAATTAATGTATGAGTCATTTTTCAAAATAATTGAGGGTATTCCTCTTACATTACAAGTAGTTTCTATTTCAACAGTACTCGGACTAGCATTAGCAATAATCGTGGCATTGATGAGAATTTCTGGCAAAAAATCAATGTCAATTCCTGCTTATTATTTTGTCTATTTAATTAGGGGGACACCTCTGTTACTGCAGTTGTATTTTGTTTATTATGGTCTTGGTCAATTTTCATTTATTCGAGAAAGTATATTATGGCCAATTTTAAAAGAGCCATATTGGTGTGGTATCATTACACTGACTATCAGCACTGGTGCTTATTCCTCTGAAATAATTCGAGGAGGTATCCTTTCTGTGTCTAAAAATTTTATAGAAGCATCAGGAGCATTAGGGCTGAATAAAATTAAGACATTTCTGCTAATTACACTTCCAATCACCGTACGACAAGCATTACCAGCTTATGGTAATGAGTTGATATTAATGGTTAAAGCTAGTTCGTTGATTTCAATTATCACGCTCATGGAAATTACTGGAATAGCTCGAACTATAATCTCAAAAACCTATGCACCTGTTGAAATATTTTTAGTAGCGGGATCAATATATTTAATTATCAACTTCATTATAGTTTTAGCTGTTGGGTTAGCGGAGAGAAAATTAGGAACAGTGAGAGCTAATTAATTACTTTTTGGAAGGCATATTCAGTTGTATTGCTTATGTCATTTAACTTTCTTGTTTTTGACATTTTTTTATAATTTAATTTTTTATACATTTTGTGAGCTTCCTTGAATCTAGTATCAGTCCATAGCACTATCTTTCTTTTTTTATATTTCTTTGCAATACTCTCAATCCTTAACATTAGTTTTTTTGCCAAACCCTTCATTCGATAATTTTTATCTATATATAGCTTATGTATTTCTAAGTCATTTTTTTCATGTGGTATATAGCCCATGCATCCGATAATTTTATTTTTATCAACATATACCCAGAACTTTCCTTTTTTATTTTTAAAGTAAGAATAAACATCTCTTAACTCTGGAGAGTCGTTGTCTACATCAAGGTAGCAATTTTTATAATCCTTAAAGCATCTTTTGATTAAGTTGATTATTTGATTTCCGTCTTTATTTCTTGCTAGTCTTAGTTGCATAATGTTAGATTATATAATTCTATGAGCTATTTTCATAATAAAAGAATTTGGGTTACGGGCGCATCATCCGGCATTGGCCGATCAGTTGCAATTAAGTTATCAAAATTAGGTGCAGAAGTAATATTAACTGCGCGAAATAGAGACAAATTAGAGGAAGTAAAAAAAGAATGTGGAAATGCAAAGGCGCATATTTTTGATCACGATCTCTCAAATTTGGAGTCCATTGACGATTTAGTTAATAGAGTTACTCGTGAGGTTGGTTTAATAGATATACTCTTTAATAATGCTGGAGTATCTGCATATTCTGCAGCGAATGAAACAGATTTTAATGTGTATACACAAGTTATGAATCTAAATTTTCTCTCCGTTGTGAAATTAACTAAGTGTTTGCTTCCACAAATGATATCAAATAAAAAAGGTCAGATAGTAACGAACACCAGTTTGTCTGGAAAATTTGGATCAAAAAAAAGAACTGTTTATGCTTCATCAAAACATGCATTGCACGGTTTTATGGACTCGCTTCGAGCTGAAGTTCATGAACATAATATTAAAGTTAACACTGTCGCTCCAGGATTTGTTAATACTGAGATAGGTATGAAAGCCTTAACTGGAGACGGCACTCCTTATGGTGCTAATGATAGAGGCCATGAAAGTCAAGGTATGGATTTGGATAAAGCCTCAGAAATGATTATTAAATCAATAGAGGCAAATAAAAGAGAAGCTTATATTGTTCCTAGAATAAGCTTTCCAAAAATAGCATTATATATATCAAGATATTTCCCTGGTTTAGGGGCTATTATTGCTCGTAATTATAATGAAGAGGATAATGGCTGATTATTGATTTTTTAAATATTCAACAAGAAATTTCATACTGTCAATGCCCCAATACATTTCATCATCGATGTAAAATGTTGGTACTCCAAACGCTCCTTTATTAATGGCAAATTCAGTATTCTCTCTTAATTTATTTTTAATCTCATCACCTGAAATTCCTTCAGCAAAACTATTTGCATCCATTCCAGATTCAGTGGCAACTTGGGTCAGAAGTTCCTGATCATTAAGATTCATTGCTTTTGTCCAAATAGACTCAAACATAACTTGCATGTAATTTTCTAAAATATCATTTTTTTGGGCTAAGACCGCCCCTCGCATGTGAGGCACTGTTAATATTGGAAAATAGGGATTCATCTTAAATGGAATATTGAGTGTTTTTGTCCAACGAGTAATATCTTTAAACATATATTCTCCCTTTTTTTGGACAGTTGCAGGCGGTTGATTTCCTGTAGCCTTAAATATGCCTCCCAACAGAACAGGCATAATTTCAATTTCAGCTCCTTCGTCTTTAATTACTTTAAGATTATTGTAGGCTAGGTAGGAGTAAGGACTTCCAAAATCAAAGCAAAATGTTACGTTTTTAGACATATATAATGGTATAAATATAAACAATTAGATTAAATAGTAAAATGAAGATTGTAGTAATAACCGGTGAAGAATCTGGCGATAAATTAGCCGCATCAGCCATAAAAGAACTAAAAAAAATTTCAAATGAGCCTCTTAAAATTTTCGGTATAGGTGGAAGAGCCCTTGAAAAAGAGGGTATTCAAAAATTTTTTGATATATCAGAAATTAACGTGATGGGATTAATTGAAGTTATTCCTAAGATATTTAAAATAAATCGCATAATAAAATCAGTGGTTAATCAAATTATTGAACTTGATCCTGATATTATTTTCACAGTTGATAGTCCGGATTTTACATTGAGAATTGCTGAACGGATAAAAAAACGAAACAATAAATTAAAAATTCTTCATTATGTGGCTCCTAGCGTTTGGGCATGGAGACCTGGACGTGTCCATAAAATAAAAAAATCAGTAGATCACTTGCTGACAATTCTACCCTTTGAGAAGAAAATATTTGATAAATATGAGGTGCCGACAACTTTTGTAGGTCATCCGATAACAGAGATAAATATTGAAAACTTTAAAAAGCATCAAATTACTGAGGGAGACAGAGAAGTTTTCTTAATTTTACCGGGAAGTAGAAAAAAGGAAGTTGTATCTCTTTTACCAATTTACTTAGAAGTAATAAGGACCATGAAGTTAGATGACAAGTATGAGCTTGTAATGCCACTTACAAAAGAAATGAGTTTTTATGTAGAAGATATCTTAAGCCAATTCGGTTTACAAAATAGAATAAAAATAATTCTAGATGAGCACATTAAATACTCTTATTACTATCATGCAAAACTTGGCATTGTGACCTCAGGTACTGCAGCTCTAGAAGTTTCATATTTTAATACACCATATGTGACAGCATACAAATTCAATCCTATAACCTATTTTATACTGCAATTCCTTATTAAAACTAGAATGGGTAATTTAATTAATATTATACAAGCGAAGTTTATCATTCCTGAGCTGCTACAAAGTAAAAGCAATAAAGATAATATTATGTATTATTTAAAAAAATTTTTAGATGATAATGATTACCTTCAAGAAGTTCTATCAAATGCAAGTGAAGCCACTGAGAAACTCAAATCTCAAAGCACACCAAGTATAATGGCAGCAGAAAAGATTATTCAGATAGTTAATGAAAAATAAATCTAATTATACTGAAATTGAGTCAAAAGCTTTATGGTACTTACAAAGATACGCATCGAGCTCAGAAAACTTAAGAAATTATCTAAGACGAAAAGTTAAAGATAGCCATTTAAGTATTAACTCAGAAGAAATTATCAATGAAATAATTTTTTCATTAGAAAGACAAAAAATTCTTAATGATCAGCTATTTTCTGAGAGTAAAATCAGGAATTATCTAAATAAGGGTTGGTCACTAAAAAAAATTGAATTCAAACTTAAGGAACTATACGTAAAGGATAATATAATTATTGATGCAATACATAACATTAGAAATTCAGTTAAAAATATTGATCTTATAGCCGCTTGTAGATTAGCAAAAAAGAAATCTATAGGACCTTATAGGAAAAATGAACTTACAGAAAAAATAAAAATGAGAGAGCTTGGAGTTTTGTCAAGAGCAGGTTTTTCATATAACATCGTAAAGAAGATATTATTTGAAATGAGCAAGGAGGAGCTGGAAGATATTTATGATCAAAGATAAAACAATTATTGTTACAGGTGCCGCAAGAGGCTTGGGACAGAAATATGCCCTTGAATTTGCGAAAGCAGAAGCGAATATCATATTTGCAGATATATCTGATTGTTCTGAGACAGAGAAAAAGGTTAGCGAAGTTACAGATAAATTTTTAAGTCTAAATCTCGATGTGACAGATATAAACTCATGCAACAATATGATGGCGAAGGCTGTTGATAAATTTTCTAAAATAGATGTACTGGTAAATAACGCCGCACTATATGGAGCATTAAAAAGCTCACGATTTGAAGATATTGATCCAGATCAATGGGACAAAGCGATGAATGTTAATGTCAAAGGACTTTGGAATTGCTGCAGAGCAATATCTCCAATAATGAGAGAAAACAAAAGTGGCTCAATAATAAATATCGCTTCTCTAGCAGCTAAATACGGCATGCCTTACGCCGCAGATTACGCTACATCAAAAGCTGCCGTGATTGGACTAACTCGGGTTATGGCGAGAGAAATGGGAAAAGATAACATTCGTGTGAATGCAGTAGCGCCATCTATGGTAAGAACCGAGTCGGCAAAGGAATTTTTAGGAGAAAAAGCAGAACGTGGTTTTGAAGTTATTTCTAAAGGGCAGATATTACAAAAGACACTTGAAGTTGATGATATATATGGAACTGTTCTTTATCTTGCAAGTGATCAAAGTAAATTCGTTACAGGACAAACCCTTATGGTAGATGGAGGCAGTGTGCTTCTGTAAAGAATGAAAAAGAAAAAAAGTAAATTAAAAAGTAATCCTATTGCAAGACAGTTAAGGACAGATAAGTTTAGACCAAAAAAGATCGCAAATAAAAAAAAACTTCATGAAAAAAAAAGAATAAAAATTAAATTATGACAACTGTTTCAGAGGCCGTAAACAATCGCCGATCAGTCAGAGCTTTTACAAAAAAGCAGGTATCGAATGAAATACTAGAAAGCCTAATTTATAAGTCTTCTAGATCCCCATCGGGAGGCAACTTACAGCCATGGAGAATATTTATAATAAATGGGAACTCGATGAAACGTTTTCTTGAATTTCAGGATAAATGGAAGGGCACAGACACACCTGAGTACCCAATTTATCCTGCAAAATTAAAAGAGCCTTATAGAACTTCACGGTTTGAAGTTGGTGAACAGTTATACGGTTCTATTGGAATTGAAAGATCAGATTCGCAAGCAAGGGTAGATCAAATGCTTAAAAATTTCACTTTTTTTGGTGCACCAGCAGCATTATTCTGTTTTGTAGACCGCCAGATGAATCAACCTCAGTGGTCAGATTTAGGAATGTTCCTTCAGACATTTATGCTACTTGCTCAAGAAGAAGGAATTGATACTTGTGCACAGGAATCTTGGTCACTTAGGCAGAAAATGGTATCTGAATTTGTTGAAGCTGACTCTGATCTCATGTTATTCTGTGGTATGGCAATTGGATACAGGGATGTTTCTTCGCCATTAAACAATTATAAAACGAATAGAAGACCAGTTGAAAGCTGGTGTAAAATTATTGATAAGTGACAGAAAAAAAATTTTTTAAATATGATGATAGGAAAATTGCTTACGTAGATGAAGGCGAAGGAGATCCTATAATCTTTTTTCATGGAAATCCCACTTCTTCTTTTTTATATAGAAATATAATTAAGAATCTTAAAAATCAGTACAGATGTATTGCAGCTGATATGTTGGGCATGGGTGACTCAGATAAGTTGGAAAATTCAGGTCATATGTCCTATACCTTTGAATTACATTATAAATATTTGTCAGAATTTATTAGAAGCTTAGAATTAACTCAACCAGTTACACTCGTTGGTCAGGATTGGGGAGGACCTCTTGCTATTAAATGGGCAAGAGAAAATAATAATAATGTTCGAGGTATTTGCTATTTCGAAACTGTAATTGCGCCAATTAAGTCAGATGAAATGGTTGAGCCAACGAGAGGACTTTTTCTTATGATTAGATCTGAAAAAGGAGATAAAAAAGTTCTTGAAGAAAACTTTTTTGTAGAAAAAATGCTTGGAACTGATCCCATAGAACCATTGAGTGATGAGGTCATGAATGAATACAGGAAACCATTTATCAATCCTGGTGAAGATAGAAGACCAACATTAGATTGGCCTCGGCAAATTCCAATCGATAATGAACCAATTGAAGTTTATAATGAGGTAAAAGATAATTTGAAATTTATGATGGAAACTAATTTGCCAAAGTTCCTCATAGTAGGTAATCCTGGAAGAATAATGCCAAAACCCTTAATCGAATTTTGTAGAAAATTTAAGAATCAAAAGGAGATTACTGTAAAAGGACACCATTTCCTTCAGGAAGAAGCACCAGACGAAATAAGTGATGGTTTAAATGTCTGGCTAAGCTCAATCTAATTTATTTTTCTTCTGCATCGGGATATAACTCCATAGAAACTGGAGATGCACGACTACTTACTAAAACAGTGGTACCTTGTTCTTCTAATGGAACCGCAGTCCTTATTGTCATTCTATGAATTCCAAATAGACCCAAACTTGTGTGTATAAGAAATAGGTATATCCAAAATCCAGAGGCGCCGATAATGTCAATCGCAAATCCCCCTATGACGGGTCCTAATGTAAGGCCTATACCGCCTGCCAATTGAAGGCCAGAGCTTGCTGCAACCATTTCCCTTTTTGACAAAAAGTCATTTGTATGTGCAATCGAAAGTGCATAAAGAGGCACGGTCAGACCTCCGAATATGAAAGTAATTGCCACGAGAACTGAGAAAGTATTACCAAAAATAAGAGCTAAAATAGAGAAGATACCTGCTAAAAAAGCAACAATTACGATAATTGTTCTTCTGTCATAAGTATCTGATAAATAGCCGATAAGATACTGATTGAGTGCTCCTCCAATAATAAATGTAAACATAAAAATTGATACTTGCTCAATTGACAGTCCACTTTTTAAACCATATATGGTTCCGATACCCCAAAGAGTTCCATGAGCTAAACCTGTCATCATAGCAGCAATCACTCCAAGAGGCGATGCTTCGTAAAGCTGTTTAATATTCAAAAACTCGGTAACACTGAAATCCGGCTGCTTACTTACAACAATTAATATTGGTACGAGAGAAATGGAAATTAGAATTGAAACAAGCATAAACAAAGATGCAGTTTCTGGGTTTGCTATATTTAGAAATAACTGACCTACTGCACTTCCAGCCATACTAACCATCATATAAATAGATAAAGCTTTACCTCTATTATTATTTTCTGATAGGTCATTAATCCAACTTTCTGCAACGGTGTACATGCCTACAAAACACATTCCAGATATAAAACGCATTAAAAACCATCCAAAGAAACTTACATGAATTGAATGCAAGAGAATTGAGATAGAGGCTATTGATGCAAGCGCTGCAAACATTCTTACATGTCCGACACTTTTTATGCGACAGGGTATCAAGAGGGCTCCAGATAAGAATCCAGCATAATATCCAGTAAGTATAATACCTGCTGATACAGCAGAGTATCCTTCGATTGATGCTCTAACTCCAATCAAGCTACCTTGAAGCCCATTCGCAAGCATTATCATTGCAACACCAAAAAATAGGGCCCACGTTCCCTTAAGCAAGCTGTACATATTTAAAAATTTATGAAATTATTTCAAAGCCATCTTCTGACGGACTTCTTATAGTCTAAGTAAACATTTCCGAATTCTTTTTCAAGATATTTTTCCTCCGGAATTATTACACCATATGTTAATAGTGGTATTGATATAGCTGCACTAATTACATACCACCAGGAGTTGAATGCTAGTCCGCAACTTAATAGAATTATAACCATTGCTAAATAAATTGGATTTCTTGAGTATTTAAAACTTCCGCCAACAAACAATTGATTTTGAACTGATTTTGGGTGAGGGTTTTCTTCATTATCGGAAAATATTTTTAAGGTGTAAATAGCCATTAAAAATGAGGAAACCGCAATAATTAATCCGATAATTAAAACTATTATACTTCCCTTAAAGAGGGGTAAATGTATGAAAAAACTATCAAGAAGGCTTGATGCTATCAACCCAATCATTAGGGCGTAAGGAGGAAAAAACGTTGTCCTAGCGCCTTGGGCCCTGACTGGTTTTATAGGATCTTTATTGTTTGCCATATTTATGTTTAATTATTTGAATTATCTAATTTTTTAAGTTAAACCCACACTAAATTATTTGACAAGTATAAATTATGTTTAAGAAAAGACAATCAGTACAGCAAGTTGAAGAGAGCAATGAACTTGCCCCAAAATTCGATGATAATGGTTTGATAGTTGTTACAACAGTTGATTATCGAACTAATGAAATTTTAATGACAGGTTTTATGAATGAAGAGGCACTTGAAAAAACTATTACAACGAAAGAGGCATTCTACTTTAGCAGAAGCCGAAATGCCTTATGGCGTAAAGGAGCTAAAAGTGGATATACTCAAAAAGTAAAGGAAATCTTAATAGACGATGATCAAGACGCTCTTTGTTTGAAGGTTGATATAGGAAAAAATGGCGCTAGTTGTCACGTTGGTTATAAGTCTTGTTTTTACCGCGAAATTGACTTAGAAGATACTGCAAATAAGTCTGGGTTAAGGTTCACCACAGAAGAAAAAGTTTTTAATCCTGATGAAGTTTATGGTGATGAACCTAATCCAACAAAATTATAAAGGAAAATAAAATGGCTGTCCCAAAGAGTAAGATATCGAATTCTAAAAGAGGTATGAGAAGATCTCATTTGCGTCTAAAGGGAAAAAATTTTATTGAAGATAAAGAATCTGGTGAAATGAGACTTTCTCATCATGTTGATATGACAACTGGTACTTATAATGGAAAGAAAATCTTTACACCAAAAGCAGAAAAATAATTCAACCCCAACAAAGATCTTCCTTAACTAGCATCATACCGTTTTCATAAATAAGTCCGTTTTTTCTGTCGTTAGCTATAAAGCAAGGTCCATCGAGATCTATAAAATCTGCGTATTCATATAGCGGTAATAACGGTAACATTGATAAGGAACTTGAGACCATGCATCCAAGCATGATATTTAGATCTAACTTTTTTGCTTCTTTGACTATTTTTAATGCTTCTGAAAGGCCGCCAGTTTTATCAAGTTTAATATTTATCGTATTATATTTATGAGCCATTTTTGCCAAATCAGAACTGTCATGAAATGACTCATCTGCACAAATAGAAACAGGAAAATTTAATCCTTTTAACTCATTGTCATTTTCAGATAATAGTGGTTGTTCTATTAAATCAATCTTTGTTTTTACAAATAAATCAGCGTTTGATTTTAAGTCATCTATATTGAATGCCTCGTTAGCATCAACGATTATTACTTTATTTGGAGAAAGTTCTCTTGTTTTTGTTAAGATTTCGTGAAGATTGTTTTTATTAACTTTTAATTTTAATGTTGGAAATTCTTGATGATTACTAACGTCCTCTATCATTTTTTCTGGCTCATCTAACACTACGGTATAGCTACCAGGTAATGTAGTAGGCTTTGTAACTCCCATTACTTTCCAAATCGAGGTATTTTTCATCTTACATTCGAGATCCCACATTGCGCAGTCAATTGCATTTCTTGCTGCCCCATTTTTTAAGAAACGATCGAGATTAGTTAAGTTGATATTACCTTCTTCAATGTCAGGTTTTAAATTATGAATTTCCGAAGTTACACTATCAATAGTTTCGTCATATCTTTTATAAGGAACACACTCACCATAACCATAAAAATTATTAGTTTCTATCCTTACTTCGATTGTTTCGGCTGTAGTTTTAGAGCCTCTAGAAATATTAAATGATTTATTTAAATCCCAAGATATATGCTTTATCTGAATATTGGACATTAATGTTTCAAATTTTTTCAATAATCCGAATGAATGGATCAAGGTTGTCTTGTAAAGGGTCCAAACATGGCAAGTCATATTCTTTAGATAATCTATCCTTATGATCACTTGCCTCAGATTGACAATTTGATGTATTAAGTGCAATGCCAATACATTGTATTTGCTTATTAGTAAGCTTACCATTTTGTATTGTCTGATCGATAACCTCTCTGATGCTCGGTAAAGGTGTATCCACGCCCCTCATATTAGTTCGTGTTGGTTCATGACATACAACAAATGCATCTGGTTGGCTTCCATGAAGCAATCCAAGTGAAACTCCTGCGAATGAAGGATGAAATAGAGATCCCTGACCTTCAATAATATCCCAGTGATTTTCATCATTGTCAGGGGATAACCATTCAACTGCTCCTGAGATGAAATCAGAAACAATAGCATCAATCGCAATGCCACTTTCTGCAATTAAGATTCCTGTTTGTCCAGTTGCCTTGAAAGATGCATCTATTTGATTGCTTTGCATCGCTTTTTCAATTGCGAGTGCAGTATATTTCTTTCCCACAGAACAATCTGTTCCAACAGTAAGGAGTCTTTTGCCTGATCGTTTTCCTCCTTTTCCTGTCTGAAATTGTTTATCACTAAACCGTAAATCATGAAGTTGAACATTATTTCTTTTAGCCGCTTCTGCAATTTCACTAAAAGTAGATAGTCTTGAATGCATTCCGCTGGCTACATTCATTCCAGATGATATTGCATTAATTATAATGGATTTCCATTCTTCAGGCATAACTCCCCCAGCATTCACCACGCCAATAACAAATGTCTTAGCACCATTCTTAACAGCTTCTTCTATACTCATTTCCTTTAAACCTAAGCTAGATTTAGCATTTGGAAGGCTCATTTGACCGATACACCAATCTGGACGCCAGTAATTTACTCCTGCAGCAGTCTTTATTGCCAAATCATCTTTTGCGTCTCCAAGAAATAATAAATACGGCTTTGATATCATGTTAATAAGTTAATGTTTGAGTGGGGATAAGTTTGCTTAATTCGTGTGGATAACTTTTTTTGCATAAATAACCCCTTGTTTCAAAAAAAATACCTTCCTAGAATGACCGTTCGCAATGAGACGTTCATGCGTTTCGGGGTTCGACCGGCCCCAGAAAAAGCGCTAAAGTGAGAAAATTCTTGCTTTGGCGCTTTTTTGATGTATTTGATCCCCTTAAGCAATGCATTTTTAAATATTCTTAAAAAAATCTCAATGGCAAAGATCAAATATATTGAATTTAGCGGCGCGGAGCACGAAATTGATGTTAGTAGTGGGCTGACTGTCATGGAGGGTGCGATTAAGAATAAAATACCTGGCATTGATGCAGATTGTGGCGGTGCATGTGCATGTGCTACTTGTCATGTATATGTAGCAAAAGAATGGATAGAAAAACTGCCTCCAAAAGAGGACTCTGAGGAAGATATGCTGGATTTTGCTTTCGACGTAAAAGATAACAGCAGATTAAGCTGTCAAATTACTGTTTCTGATGAGCTAGACGGTTTAGTTGTTAATATGCCTGAGAAGCAGTTTTAAGACCCCTCAAGTTTACAGTCTAAACTATTTTGTATCTCATTTAATATATCAATTTTTGAACCATCTCCTATGAACTGTCTCATTAACATAAGGCCATTATTAGAAGGAGAAACAACTGCAAACCCATCATTTACTTTTGTTGGCATAGAATTTGGTCCAAACAAATAAATTTTAAGCTTACCAAAGTTGTGCGTATTTTCATTTATTGTAGAAAAGTTGTCAGTATTTTCTGAAAAGAATGATATCGACCAGTAAGACTCAGGTACTTCAGTTTCTATAACCAATGGAAAGTAAGTAACGTCATAAGCACATCCACCATAAAGTATGTCAGCGCTTGGTCTTATAACTTCAGTAAATTCTGAGTCAGGTAAATCGCGAGCAAAGGAATTATTAATCATATTTTGCTCTTCCCAATTTCTACCGATAAACTTCATCATTAAACTAGGTGTGTAGTAAATTATCACTAGATGAAGTGAAAATCCAACGAGCACAAGTGCAAATAATTTTTTAATTACATTACTCATCCTCACACTCCAATTTTTCAATAACTGGCAAATCTACTCTCTTTAATTTTGAGAAATATTCTTCACCTGGTAAATAAATTCTTAATGCGACGGAAAAACTCTCATCACTAGGTGTCCTAATCCAATTTTTTTCAGCTACTTTTGAAATAAAATTATTGTCGTTAGTTAAAAAAATATCAAACCCACCATCGACATTGAAATCAATTATTTCACTATTTAAAGCATATATTTTTTCATTATTTTCAACTAAATAACCGTCCTCATTATAAACGGTGATACTCCACCATCTTGACTCAATATCATTTCCAAAAAGATGATAAGTACAGTTGCCTTGTAATTTTATCT
>CACCKE010000006.1 GCA_902546615.1 uncultured Pelagibacteraceae bacterium | reverse complement strand
TGTTTTCAAAATATGGTTTTGATAATTCAGATCAACCAGGTGAGCGTGATTTAGGACAGGGAGGTTTTAAATTTGATGGTTTGACCGCAGAGTCCGCATCAAATTTCATCAGAGTTAAAAAAGGAAATGAAAAGCCTTGGTCTGTATTTGTAAATTTTGTTAATCCTCACGATATAATGTTTTTCAGAGCATCTTCCGAAATATTAGGTACAGGATTTGTCGGTGAAAATCAAAAATTTGCACCAGATGATCCATTATATAAAAAAGAACACGATTTTGATTTTCCTAAAAATTTCGGTCCAAGATTATTAGGCACAGATGACTTTGGAACTGAGATTATGAATACAGTGTATGGTGAAATCTCATACGATCGGCCAGATTTATGGAGGAATTTTTGTAATTACTATTTCAACTGCTTACGTGATGTTGATAGGCATATGATGAAACTTATTCATTCTCTTGAGGAGACTGGTCAAATGGATAACACAATTATTTTTATGATCTCTGATCATGGAGAAATGCTTGGACAACAAGGTTCGCGTGGAAAAATAGTTTCTTGGGAAGAGTCTATCAGAGTTCCTACTCTTGTTTACCACCCAGATCTGAAAGATAAAAAATTGTGTAACTCAGTAATATCAAATATTGATATTGTTCCGACATTATTAGAATTTACAGGTCTTAGTAAATCTGAACTTAGAGATAAGTACCCTGAATTAAAAGGTAACAGCTATGCGGAGTTGGTTGAAAATGTCAACTACGACAACATACGTGATAAAGAAGGCCATCTAATTCATGGAGTTCAAATTATACCAGCAGTTTTTGAGGTCGCTGAAAAATTTCGACTTACTGGAATTGCTGAGGGTTTTTATGAAAAAACAAAAGCATTCATGACTAAGGGTAATTTTTTGCCAGATTTTGCACCGCCTCTTAATTACAAAGGCGTTGTGGACAAAAAGTATAAATTTTTAAGATTTTTCTCACCTCGTCAAAATAACATACCGTCAAACTTTGATGAATTGACTAAATACAATTCAGACTATCAATTATATGATTTAGAAAAAGATCCATTTGAAATGAATGATTTGGCAAAAGATGAAAATAATAGAAAATTATTAATGTCTATGAATGATAAATGCAATAGACTTGCAGACAAAGAAATTGGTTTAGAAAATCATGTCATTCACTTACCTGGCCCCGATTGGTTTTGGACTACTTAATATATGAAAGATAATGTAATATTAAATTTTGATTTATATAAAAAATATAAATCAGAACATGCCCCAGACAGTTTTCATCATGTTGCTTTTAAAACTCAAAATTATGATGCAATGGTCGAATTTTATGAAAAACTTTTTGGTTGTAAGCCAATGTACAAAAGCAATGATATTGCTTTTTTGGCTTTTGATGAGGAGCATCATCGTATTGCAATTGCGAATACTGAGCCAGGAGTAAAGAAATTAGGATTTATTCCAAAGATTATATTAGCTTTGAGAAATTGGCTTAATAAAAATATTCCCACAACTATTGGATTAGACCATATTTCTTATTGCCTTAACCCAATCGATAAGTGGTTTGATTTTTATCATAAGGCAAAGGATAGAGGTCTTGAGCCTTACTGGACAATCAACCATGGATGGATAACGGGAATGTATTATAAAGACCCAGACGGTAATCTTGTAGAATTATTTTTTGAGCATTGGACAAATGATGAAGAATATAAAAATGAAATTTCTGCTAGAGGTTTTCCTGAAGAGCCAGTAGGTACGAACATGGATATCGATATACTCTATCAAATGTATAAAAATGGTGAATCGCTAAAAAATCTTACAAAAAAAGGAAACACGGTTCCTGAGGGTAAGAAGCCGGTTGCAGGAATTCAGGCTGCTATTAATATGCGTAAAAAATTTAAATAAACATATGGATCTTTATGATCAAAATCTTACTCCAAGAATTGTATTTACCATCATAACAGTTGTATTAACGATTGGACCCACTATTGCCGATTTTAATAAAACACACGCAACTCATCCTGATTGGACAGGACATGCTCGCTTTCATGTGGTTTGGCAAGTCTTAGGTTTTTATCCGATAATGATATTAAATTTAATTGTTCTATGGATCAATATTTCAAACTTTTACTATCCATATCAGTTATTCTTTTGGCTTTTCTGGTATGTTGGCTTTGTAGGATCTTTTTTGATCACATTATTGAGCATGCCATTATTTAAAGGCAAACTGTCTGACCCTGGAGGAAGAACTCCTTTTTTGTATACATTTGGTAAGAAATTTAAACTTTTACCAGGTAAGGATAAACATTTACCCTTCAAGATAAATGGAGAAGTGAAGACGTATAAAGTAGATGAAAATTTGCACAATTTAGTTTTACCTTCAATAATTGTCGTTATAACTTCTATTTATTTCATAGTTCTATAAAAGAGCACATTCATGTTTGAGTATTTTTTTCCATTATTATTACTTTGCATTATTCAATCTGGCACTCCTGGTCCGAATAATATTATGCTAACGGCTTCAGGAAAAAACTTTGGTTATGTAAAAACAATTCCTCATATGACAGGTGTTGTCTTCGGGTTTTTAACTTTATTGATTGTGATGGGATTAGGATTAATATCTGTTTTTACGAGCTACCCAATTGCACAAACTATTTTGCAAATACTAGGCTCACTATATTTATTATACTTGTCGTATAGAATTTATTTTACTTATAGTTCAGATAATGAGGATCGATCAAAGCCAATAACATTCATAGAATCATCTCTTTTTCAATATGTTAATCCAAAAGGTGTTATGATGGCAATTACGACTATTTCTATTTATACGGACTATAAAAACTTTGAGTTTATAGACAGTTTTCTTGAAGGTATGGTTTTTGTACTTTTGGGTTTTACCATATCTAATACTTTTTCAGTTCTCACTTGGACATCTGTCGGAGTTTTTTTGAATAATTTCATAAAGTCGAAGGCTGCAATTAGAAATTTTAATGGCTTAATGGCAACTTTACTTGTTTTAACAGTTATATGGATTAATTATGAATTCTATGGATCTTAATAGAAAATTAATAACTTATTTAGTTTTAGGACATTGCTTTATCATCGCCATATCAAATTATTTAGTGCAGTTCCCAATAAATATATTTGGTTTGGATTATACAATTGGTACATTCACATTCCCAATTATTGTTTTGGCAACAGATTTAACTGTACGACTTTCAAATGCAAGAAATGCACGCAAAGTTATTGGTTTTGCTTTCGTGCCGGCTTTCATAATTTCATATATATTTGCTGACTTCAGAATAGCAATTGCGTCTGTTTTAGCTTATTCAATCGGACAGTTACTTGATGTATTTGTATTTTCGAAAGTAAGGGACAGAGTAGGTGATGATGGTTTAAATTTGGGTTCTTATTGGTATCTTGCGCCTGTTGTAAGTACTTTTTTTGCTCAATTAATAGACACATATCTGTTTTATGGCGTAGCATTTTACAATTCCACAGATGACTTTATGCGTGAAAATTGGGATCTGATTGCATTTAATGATTTCATTCTTAAGCTAGCAGTTTGCTATCTAGCATTTTTACCAATTTATGTTTTAATTCTTAATAGAACTTTTAATTATATAAGAACACGCACTTAGAAAATGATATTTACTTCTATTACACCTGAAGCTTTTGATCATAAAAATATTCCAAATGACATTCATGAAATGAATGATCATATAAAAAACTTACTAGTCAAAGCACCTCCATCCCATGAAATACCATTTGAGGTTTTGCAAGATATAAGAAGACAAGGCGGTGGATTACTTGCGTTTCAGCCATACTCTGATCGTGCTGAAAATAGACAAGTGGGTGATGGTGACCAGAAAGTAACGATACGAATATTTAATCATGATAGTCCTGATTTTATCTATATGCATATTCACGGTGGCGGTCACTGTATCGGCGCTGCAGATATGCAAGACCAATCTTTGGAAAAAGTTTCAAAAGAGCTGAATTGCGTTGTTGTAAGCGTGGAATATCGTCTTGCACCAACCAATCCTTATCCTGCCGCTCCAGATGATTGTGAAACAGCCGCTACTTGGTTGATAGAAAATTCAAAAAAGGAATTCAATACTGAAAAGATTATAATTGGTGGCGAGTCGGCTGGCGCCAACTTATCAGCAGTTACATTGTTGAGATTGAAAAGTAAAGGGCTGCTAGATACTATCAAAGGAGCAAACCTTATTTATGGATCTTATGATGCTCGTCTAACTCCAAGCGCAATCAGACAAGAAGGTTCTGATGAGATTTTCTTATTATCATATGCCATGATTAGAAAATTTAGGGACTCATATTTTCAGGGAGATGTAGACAAAAGTATACCAGACGTTTCTCCTATACAAGGTGATTTAAGCGGAATGCCTCCAGCACTATTTACAGTCGGAACAAGAGATTTATTGCTTGATGATTCATTATTTATGTTTGGCCGATGGCTAAGTTATGGTTCTAATGCTGAGATTATAATTGTACCTGGAGCAGATCATGCTTTTAATGCATTTCCATCAGAAACAACTACCTTGGTTGAAAATAAGATTAACGAGTTTTTGCAATCAGTTCTCTAAATTACTGAGATAGTTTTCAGCTACACGTTGCCCTAAATTGTAATCAGCTTTCAAAATATCAACATTTTTAGAGTCTCTTTTTGATTTAAGTCTTGTTGGTGGACATAATTGGATTACTTCACAATCTGAAGGAGGGTTATGTATGAAATCTAAAGCAGTGTTGTAAGTTTTGTCATGCTTAAGCAGAGCTTTTCTAAGTTCAGGATATTCTTTAGAAAAAAATGCTCCAATATAATTTTCAAGTTTTAGTTTTCTCTTAAATTTTTCTTCATAAGTTCTAATAACTATGATGCGTTTGGCGCCGAGCTCATAAGCCTTTCTGACAGGCAGAGGATCAGCTACGCCGCCGTCAAATTTACGACGTCCGTCTATCATGCTGGGTGTTCTTACTAGTACAGGCAAAGTTCCAGATGCTATCATTTTAGGCATCCATTCATCGTCTCCAAATTCATGATATTCAGCTTGAGCGCTAAGAGCATCAGTCACAACAGCAATGTATTTTTTGCCTTCAACAGTTTTTCTAATTTTTTCCATATTAGGCTTAAACATTTTCTCGCCGTCTTCGTACATTTTATGAAATTTGATTATGTCGCCACCTCTGAAGATATTCTTATAATCTAAGTAATCTCCTCGCGCAGCATATAGCATCTTTTCTAAATTATTGTCAGTCTCTCTAATGAGGTACCAGCAAAGAACCGCAACACCATTTGATACTCCAATATAAATATCAAATGGATCGTATTTTCTTTTTATAAATGTATCGGTGATTCCGAAAGAAAATACTCCTCTTTGTCCACCACCTTCAACAATTAGAGCTGTTTTTTTATTTTCCATGATACAATAAATTAGTAAGGATATATAAGAAATCAAATGTGTTCGATAGTAATTTTAAAACAAAGTGACTCTGAGTGGCCCATTATAATTGGTGCCAATCGAGATGAAATGAGTAATCGAGACGCTTTACCACCTGGTCGTCATTGGGACGACAGACCACATATTTTCGCAGGCAAGGACATGACGGCGGGCGGTACCTGGATAGGAATTAATGACTTTGGTGTCGTCGCTGCAATTATGAATAGAATGAACAGCCTTGGACCTATGGATAATAAGAGAAGTAGAGGTGAATTGGTTCTTGATGCACTAGATCATGCAGATGCATCTGAAGCGTTAAATGCAATTATTGAAATCGAAAAAGACTCATATAGAGGTTTTAATATGTTCATAGCGGATAATTTAAATGCATATTGGATCAAGTCAGATGAAAAAAATTCTATAATTGAATATTTCAATATACCTGATGGCTTATCAATTATAACAGCTTATGATCGAAATGATTTAAATTCTAAGCGTATAAAAACTTATTTATCAAAATTTGCTTTATCAGTTGATCCAAAACCAGGCAGAGATGAATGGCAGGACTGGGAAATGTTATTAGGCAGTACATATTCTGATAACAATGATCCTTTGTCAGCAATGTGTGTGAAAACAGATATGGGTTTTCAAACTGTATCTTCAACACTCATCGCTCTACCAAGTTTTCAACCCAAGACGGGATCTGCAAAGCCTGTCTACAAATTTGCCAATGGCTCACCAGACTCGGCAAGTTTTATGGAAATGGACATTTGAGTTCTGTATTTGCTCTTTAAATTATTGATTTCTATATACTATTTTTCTTAGAAATTACTAAACAAGCTCATATTTAGTATTGTTAGATGATTATGAATTATTATAATCTTCAATCTTATTAATAATTGGAGCTTTTAAATGACTGATTGCTATATTTACGACACTGTAAGAACCCCTCGTGGCAAGGGTAAAAAAAATGGAACCCTTCATGAAGTAACAGCACTGGAACTTGCAACTCAAGTTTTAAATAATATTAAAGATAGAACAAAAATTGATACCGTAGATGTTGATGATGTTGTACTAGGATGTGTTGCGCCAGTTGGTGAACAAGGCGCCTGTATTGCAAGAACAGCAGTGTTAAATGCCGACTATGATCAATCAGTTTCAGGTGTTCAGATCAATAGATTTTGTGCATCTGGTTTAGAAGCTACTAATATGGCAGCAGCACAAGTAATGTCTGGACAGTCACAAATGTCCATCGGCGGCGGTGTTGAGTCAATGTCTAGAGTTCCTATGGGCTCTGATGGTGGCGCGATGGTTGCTGACCCTTCAGTTGCAATAAAAAATTACTTTGTTCCACAAGGTATTAGTGCAGATTTAATTGCTACTAAATATGGTTTCTCAAGAGATGATGTAGATAGTTATGCTATTGAAAGTCAGCAGAGGGCAAAAAAAGCTTGGGATGAAAAAAGATTTTCAAAATCAATAACACCCGTGAAAGATATCAATGGCTTGACAGTACTCGATCATGATGAACATATGAGACCTGATGCCACAATGCAATCACTTGGTTCTTTAGATCCATCTTTTGCGATGATGGGTGAAATGGCAGGTTTTGATGCTACTATTCAACAACGATACCCTGAAGTTGAAGCTGTTAATCATGTTCACACTGCTGGCAATTCGTCAGGAATAGTTGATGGAGCAGCTGGAATACTGCTTGGAAATAAAGAGATGGGTGACAAATATGGTTTGAAGGCTCGTGCTAAAATTAAAGGTTTTGCTTCAACAGGTTCTGAGCCAAGCATCATGCTTACTGGTCCTGGTTATGTTTCTGATAAACTACTAAAAAACTTAGGCATGAGCAAAAGTGACATTGACTTGTGGGAGCTTAACGAAGCATTTGCAGTTGTTGTGCTAAGATATATGGAACATATGGGGATTGACCACTCAGACATTAATGTGAATGGGGGCGCAATTGCTATGGGACATCCATTAGGTGCAACGGGGGCTATGATTTTAGGAACTGTACTTGATGAGTTAGAGAGAAGCAATAAGTCTACTGCTCTTGCCACACTTTGTGTTGGTGGCGGTATGGGAACTGCAACCGTAATCGAGCGCGTTTAATAACTTAAAATTTTAGGACAATAATCATGGCTGATGTAAATTATGAAATAGATAGCGACGGTGTTGCCGTTGTAACATGGGATTTAGAAAATCGTTCAATGAACGTTTTAAATTTTCAATCTCTTGGTGCATATAGATCAATTATTGAGAAATTAATCTCAGATGAGTCAGTTAAAGGCATTGTTCTCAGAAGCGCAAAAGATGCTTTCATAGCTGGAGCAGATTTAACTTCATCTGAAGTTTTTGGTTTTGATAGCGTTCAAGAAGATAAAGTTAAAGCTGCGGAAAAAATTTATAATGGCAACATGGACATGCAGCTATTGTTTAGAAGTATGGAAACATCTGGCAAGCCATTCGTAGCTGCGATAAACGGTCATGCTTTAGGTGGCGGGTTTGAAATATGTCTCGCCTGTCACTATCGTGTAGCGATAGATAACGATAAAATTCAGATTGGACAACCTGAAGCGAAAGTTGGTTTGATACCTGGTGCAGGTGGAACTCAAAGAGTTCCTAGACTTGCCGGTGTAACTCAAGAGATAATGGGCTTTCTACTAGCAGGTACTCCGTTTACACCAAAAAAAGCTCTAAGTGCTGGCCTTATTAACGAAGTCACAGACTCAGATAACTTAATTAATGCAGCAAAAAAATATATTGTGGATGGCGGAAAATCAGTTCAACCATGGGATGAGAAAGGGTTTAAATTTCCTGGCGGCCTTCCTTATACCCCAAAAGGTGCAATGATATGGGCTGCGGCATCATCTTCATTGAGAAAAAATTCTTATAATAACTATCCTGCACAAACAGCAATCCTTTCTGCTGTTTATGAAGGTGTTCAGGTGCCGATTGATGCAGCATTAAGAATTGAAGCACGTTATTTTACAAAAGTTGTAATGGATCCTAGATCTCAAAATATGGTTCGAAGTCTTTTTGTAAATATGCAAGCTTTAAGTAAAGGTGCAAGAAGACCAAAAGATTTCGATAAATATGATGTTAAAAAGATTGGAATTCTTGGAGCAGGTTTGATGGGTGCAGGAATTGCATATGTTACTGCTAAAGCAGGCATTGAAGTTGTATTAATTGACATGGATCAAGCTGCAGCTGAAAAAGGAAAAGAATATTCCACTAAGATTTTAGATAAACAATTAAGTAAGAAAAAAACCACTGAAGAAAAAAAAGAAAAGCTATTAAGTCTCATTACGCCTACAACTGATTACTCTCTTTTAAAGGGTGCAGATCTTATTGTTGAGGCAGTATTTGAGAATAGGGACATAAAAGCAGATGTAACCGCTAAAGCAGAAGCGCAAATATCAGAAACTTCTGTATTTGGTTCTAATACATCTACTTTGCCAATTACAGGTTTAGCTCAAAACTCAAGCCGGCCTACAAACTTCATAGGTATACATTATTTTTCACCAGTAGAGAGAATGCCTTTAGTTGAGATCATCATGGGAAAAGAAACTTCTCAGGAAACACTGGCAAAAACTATGGATTACGTTCAAAAAATTAGAAAAACCCCAATAGTTGTAAACGACAGTCGAGGTTTTTATACAAGTCGTGTATTTGGTACATATACCGGTGAGGGTGTTGCAATGTTAGCAGAGGGTATAAAACCTGCTCTAATTGAAAATGCTGGTAAGATGACAGGCATGCCAATGGCTCCTTTAGCTCTTTCTGATGCTGTAGCGTTAGATTTAGCTTGGAAAGTTACAACTCAAACGAAAAAAGACTTTGAAGCTGAAGGCAAAGAATTTCCAATAACTCCAATGTATTCAATAATGGAAGAAATGGTTGAAAAACAAGGTAGGTTTGGAAAGAAAAACAATAAAGGTTTTTACGAGTATCCTGAAAATGGAAAAAAATTCCTATGGCCTGAACTGTCTAACTTATGCAAAGAAAGTGACGACCAACCTGATGTTGAGGAATTAAAAAAAAGGTTTCTTTATATTCAAGCACTTGAAACAGCTAAATGCTATGAAGAAAACGTGCTAACGGATGTTAGAGATGCGGACATTGGGGCAATACTCGGTTGGGGAATGGCGCCATGGACCGGAGGTCCACTATCATTCATAGATATGGTTGGTGTTAAAGAATTTGTGGCTGAAGCTGATAAACTTGCACAAAAATATGGAGAAAGATTTACTCCATGCAAAATGCTTCGTGATATGGCAGCTAAAAATGAGAGTTTCCACAAGAGCGGTAGCTCTAGTCAAGCGGCATAAATAAGACTACTATAATACTTATAACTTTTACTGATTTGAGAGGATCTATATGGCAAATACTACACCTACGACTAATTCTTTGGAAAACTATTTTTTACCTTTTACTGCAAATAAAGACTTTAAAAAGGATCCAAGATTATTAGATCGAGGTGAGGGAGTATACTACTGGAATCATAAAGGTGACCAGGTAATAGATGCTTCATCCGGTCTATTTTGCGTTCCATTGGGACATGGCAGAAAAGAAATAGCTGAAGCTGTTCATCAGCAATTGTTAAAACTAGATTACTCTCCCAGCTTCCAAGTTTCTCATTTACCTGCTTTTGCATTAGCTGAAAAAGTAGCAAATCTTCTACCGGGTGATTTAAACAATGTATTCTTCACAATTTGTGGATCTACTGCAATTGACTCTGCAATTAAAATAATTCAGGCATATCAGCACGCAATTGGCCAATCGCAACGTGTAAGATTTGTATCAAGAGAGCGTGCGTATCATGGTGTAAATATCGGAGGAACCTCTTTAAGTGGCATGATTAAAAACCGTGAGATATTTACTGCAACAATGCCTGGAGTTATTCATTTAAGACACACTTGGTTAGAAGAAAATAAATTTACAAAAGGTCAGCCGCAAAATGGGGCTCATCTTGCTGAGGATCTTCAGAGGTTCGTAGAAATGTATGGTCCCGAGTCTATTGCTGGGTGTTTCGTTGAACCCATTGCTGGCTCAACAGGAACGATTGTCCCCCCTATTGGATATTTGGAAAGGCTAAGAGAAATTTGTGATAAATACGGAATTGTTCTTGTTTTTGACGAAGTAATAACTGGATTTGGTAGAACAGGAAAATCATTTGGAGCTGTAAAATACAATGTACAGCCTGATATGATTACTATGGCAAAAGCTATTACCAATGGAGCGCAGCCTATGGGGGCAGTTGGTGTTTCAGATAAAATTTACAATGCGATTGTTGATAATGGACCAGAGCACGGAGTAGAGTTTTTTCACGGATATACATACTCAGGTCATCCAGCTTGTGTAGCAGCTTCTCTTGCTACCTTAGATGTATATGAAAAAGAAGATGTGTTCGCAAGAGCGGAAAAGATGTCACCATACTTCATAGACGCCGTTTTTGATGCATTTCAGGATATACCAATTGTTACAGATGTAAGGGCTGATGGAATGATGGCTGCTTTTGATCTAGCGATTGATAAAAACCCTGGCGTGAGAGGATATGATGCTCAAAAGAAAACATTTGCTAATGGTGTTCACATAAAATTTACTGGGGATGCTGGTATAGTTGCCCCTGCATTAATTGCTGAAGAAAAACACATAGATGAAATGCTTCAAAGAATTAAAGAGGTCTTAGTAAAATACTAGTATCTTATATGTCTAAGCTTCCTTCACACACAGAGGTTGTTATTATTGGAGGGGGTATTGCTGGTGCAAGCATTGCATATCACCTTGCTGAGAGAAATGTTCAGGTCACATTGGTAGAGAGAAAGAGCTTAACTTGTGGCACAACTTGGCATGCAGCTGGATTGGTTGGACAATTAAGGGCAACAAAAAATCTTACAAAAATGGCCAAGTATTCAACGGAGCTCTATCATAAACTTAATCAAAAAGAAGATCTATCCGCTGGATTTTTGATAAATGGTTCAGTTTCTATTGCAGAAAATGAGGGGCGTTATCAAGAAATGAGTAGAGGCGCATCAATGGGTCGAAGTTATGGCTTGGAAATAAATGAA
The DNA here is from genome assembly GCA_902546615.1 of uncultured Pelagibacteraceae bacterium. GTDB lineage: Bacteria > Pseudomonadota > Alphaproteobacteria > Pelagibacterales > AG-422-B15 > CACNXQ01. The sequence goes on along the minus strand of CACCKE010000006.1, from coordinate 50,266 downwards.
ATTTCAATTGATGAAGTAAAAGAGAAATACCCGCTTCTCGATACAAAGCATGTAAAAGGAGCTTGGTTTTTGCCGCAGGACGGGCAAATTAACCCGGTAGATATTACAATGTGCCTTGCAAAAGAAGCAAGACGAATGGGCGCTAACATTATTGAGAATAACAAAGTCGTTTCAATTGAACAAGAAGGTGACAAGGTCACAAAAGTTATTACAGAACTAGGCGATATTACATGTGATAAGATTGTTATATCTGCTGGAATGTGGAGTAGGGAAGTAGGTAAAATGTGTGGGGTAAATATTCCTCTGCATGCATGTGAACATTTCTATGCTTTAACTGAATATTCAGAAGATATAACAAAAAATTTACCCATCTTAAGAAACCCAGATGCCTATATTTATGTGAAGGAAGACGCTGGAAAACTTTTAATAGGCGCCTTTGAAAAGAAAGCAAAACCTTGGGGCATGAACGGTATTCCTGAAGATTTCGAATTTGATAGTTTGCCAAACGATCTTGATCATTTCGGACCTATTTTAATGGAAGCAATGGATAGGCTTCCAATACTGAATGAGCTTGGCATTAAAACATATTTTAATGGACCTGAAAGCTTCACACCTGATGATAGGTATTATTTAGGCAAAGTTCCTTACAAAGAAAATATATTTGTTTCAACTGGCTTCAATTCAATAGGAATACAATCTGCTGGAGGAGTTGGCAAAGTTATGGCTGATTGGATCATAAATGACAGAAGTAAGATTGATTTGTGGGATGTAGATGTCGCTAGAGTATTAGATTTTCAAGATGATGATGAATATCTAAGAGAAAGAAGCTCTGAAACGCTTGGGCTCTTGTACGCTGTACATTGGCCCTACTATCAATTTGAAACTTCTAGAAACAAAATTAAATCACCACTCTATGGCCAACTTGAAAAAGAAGGAGCTTGCTTTGGAGAAGCGGCTGGATGGGAAAGGCCAAATTGGTTTACTAATAATGGTCAAAGACCTCAATATCAATACTCGTATCATAAACAAAATTGGTTTGAAAATGTAAGGAGCGAATGTGTTGCTGTAAGAAATGATATTGGCTTATTTGAACTTACATCTTTTTCTAAGTTTATTATTCGAGGAGATGATGTAGTTAATTTTTTAAATTATATGTGTGTAAGTGAGATGAATGTACCAGTTGGGCGAATTATATATACACAAATGTTAAATGACGAAGCTGGAACAGAAGGTGACATTACTTTTACGAGAATAAGTGAAAATGAATATATGTTTGTTACAGGTCCAACTGCACACAATAAAGACTATTACTGGTTATTATCTCATTCAAAAAAATTTAAAAATATAGAAATTATTGACGTTACGAAACAATATGGCTGTATTTCAATAATGGGACCCAACTCAAGGGAGCACCTTCAAAGAATATGTAATGAGGATATTTCAAATGAAACATTACCGTTTGGATTTTCTAAGAAAATAAATCTTGGCGGTACTGAATGTAGGCTTCATAGAATAACATATGTTGGCGAGCTGGGTTTTGAAATATACATTCCTTATAATAATTTAGAAAAAGTATTCGATGTTGTTTATGCAAAAAATGGAAAGAGCCCAGTAAAACTTGCAGGCTATCATGCACTAAATTCACTGAGAATGGAGAAAGGATATCTTCATTGGGGACATGATATTGGAGTTGAGGAAAACCCTTTCGAAGCGGGTGTTGGATTTTGTGTAAATCTTAATAAAAAGAATCCTTTTTTAGGACAGGCAGCACTTGAAGAAAAGAAGAAATCTGGTCTCAGTAAAAGAAAAGTAAATTTTGCATTATCTAACAATGACTTATTAATTTATCACAATGAGCCAATCTATTTTGACGGTAAGATTGTTGGTGAAATTTCTTCAGGTATGTATGGTTTCTATTTAGACAAATCATTGGGCATGGGTTACATTTCAAACAATGACAGCTACTCTATTGAAGAAATGATGAGTCATCAAAAATTTGAAATTGAAGTTGCAGAAACTAAATATTCTGCAGAGGGGTCAATAAATTGTTTTTATGATCCAGGCAGAGAAAAAATATTAGTATAGAAAGTATTGTTATGACTAAAATGACCACAGAAGAAGCATTCGTTAAAGTTTTACAAAAACACGGAATACAGCACGCATTTGGAATAATTGGATCTGCATTCATGCCAATTTCCGATTTATTTCCAAAAGCAGGCATTACTTTCTGGGATGTAGCTCATGAAAATAATGGCGGTATAATCGCAGACGGCTATACAAGAGCGACAGGAAAAATGTCTATGTGCATTGCACAAAATGGTCCGGGCATTACGAACTTTGTTACGCCAATAAAAACTGCATACTGGAATCACACTCCAATGCTTCTGGTTACTCCACAAGCGGCTAATAAAACTATAGGACAAGGTGGCTTTCAAGAAGTAGAACAAATGGCATTGTTTAAAGATATGGTTTGCTACCAGGAGGAAGTGAGAGATCCTACTAGAGTTGCAGAAGTACTAAATCGAGTAATTTCAAAAGCATTCAAAGGTTCCGCGCCAGCACAAATAAATATTCCTCGCGACATGTGGACACAAGTTATAGATATCGAGTTGCCGCCAATAATAAAATTTGAGAGACCATCTGGAGGAAGCGAAGCAATAAAAGAAGCGGCAAAACTTCTATCTAATGCTGACTTTCCAGTAATATTATCAGGAGCTGGGGTGGTCTTAGCTGATGCAATCAATGACTGCAAAGCTTTAGCTGAAAAATTAGACTCACCTGTTGCTTCAGGCTATCAACATAATGATAGTTTTCCAGGTAGTCATCCACTTGCAGTGGGGCCTTTAGGTTATAACGGCTCAAAGGCTGCTATGGAGTTAATTTCTAAAGCAGACGTTGTTCTTGCATTAGGCACTAGACTTAACCCATTTTCAACATTGCCTGGCTACGGAATAGATTATTGGCCAAAAGATGCAGCTATTATTCAGGTCGATATAAATTCTGATAGAATTGGATTAACAAAAAAAGTTTCAGTAGGTATATGCGGTGATGCAAAACAAGTTGCCCAGCAACTATTAAATAGCCTTTCTCCCGAAGCAGGAAACAAAAATAGAGATGAGAGGAAAGCTCTAATTCATCAAACCAAATCTGCTTGGTTACAAACATTGAGTAGTATGGACCATGAAGATGACGATCCTGGAACATCATGGAACGAGGAAGCTAGAGTCAGGGATGCAGATCGTATGTCTCCTCGCATGGCTTGGAGGGCAATACAGAATGGCTTGCCAAAAAATGCAATAATTTCATCTGACATAGGCAATAACTGTGCAATTGGAAATGCTTATCCAACATTTGAAGAAGGTAGAAAATATTTAGCTCCTGGTCTTTTTGGGCCTTGCGGTTATGGTTTCCCTTCAGTTTTAGGAGCTAAAATAGGCTGTCCAAATATTCCTGTTGTTGGTTTCGCTGGAGATGGAGCTTTTGGTATAAGCATGAATGAAATGACATCTTGCGCTAGGGAAGAATGGCCTGCAATTACAATGGTGATATTTAGAAACTATCAGTGGGGCGCCGAAAAAAGAAATTCGATATTATGGTATGACAATAATTTCGTTGGTACCGAACTAGATCCAGAATTAAGCTACGCAAAAGTTGCAGAAGGCTGTGGATTGAAGGGTGTTATAGTTAAAACCATGGATGAGTTGACAAATTCACTCAGAACTGCGTGTGAAGAACAGCCAAACGGAGTTACAACTTTTATTGAGGTTATTTTAAATCAAGAACTTGGAGAACCTTTCAGACGAGATGCGATGAAAAAACCAGTTGAAGTTGCCGGCATCAATCCTGATGACATGAGCCAAGAGCAACACGGTTAAACTCTTTGAAGAGTGTGCATTCGCGATCTTGCACTATCTTTGTGGTTAGGTAAAGCAATAAAAGGTTTTGATAATTTGATATAATTGAACTCATTCGATCTTTTTTCTAATTCACGCTTAAATCCAAGTTTTGAGAAAATTTTTTCTGAAATAGAGAGTATGAGATAACCCCCAGGCTTTGTTAATCTAATTAACTCCTTTATTGATGACGGTCCTACATGACCTGACGTCAAAACACCTGTGCATATAACTAAATCAAATTGACTTCCTTTTAAACTTGTTTTTTTGCTTAACGACTCGCAAACTAGTTTTTTATATATTTTTTTAGAGTGAGCTACTCTTAACATATCTTTTGAATAATCTATCCCTACGATATTATTATAACGAAGAGCTTTCAAAACTTCAGCGACATAGCCAGTACCACACCCTGCATCAAGAATTTTTGAGCCCTTCTTTATACTTATATACTTTTCTAGAATCTGTTTAACTTTACTTGGGTAAGCGTAGCCCCAGTCTTTTAGGTCACTGTCATAACCGTCAGCCCATTCCCTATAATGTTTTTTTAGGCGGGTTGAATTCTTTTCTTTATAAACAATGTTTAGCCATTTTTTACCCATAGTGAGCGCTTTCCTCTTTTGAATATTTAATAAATAGTATAAAAATTAGTCATATATGTTGATCGGTGTCCCCAAAGAAATTAAGCCGCAAGAAAATAGAGTAGGCCTAACTCCTGAAAGTGTAAAGGAACTTATTGATGATGGTAATGAAGTAATCATTGAAAGAACAGCCGGTCGAGGATCAGGTTTTGATGATCAAAATTATAACGATGTTGGGGCAACAGTTTTTGAAAATGCGCAAGATATTTTCGATCGCGCTGAGTTGATCATCAAAGTTAAAGAACCTCAAGATGATGAAATAAAAAAGTTAAAAGATGGCCAGCTGCTATTCACATATTTACACCTTGCTGCAAGTAAAGCATTGACAGAAGGATTAATGAATTCTGGCGCAACATGTATAGCTTACGAAACTATAACCGATAACAATGGAAGGCTTCCGCTACTCGCTCCAATGAGTGAAGTAGCCGGTAGAATTTCAATTCAAGCAGGAGCCAGAGCTCTTGAAATGACAAACAAAGGAAGAGGTGTTTTATTATCTGGCGCAACAGGAGCACCGCCAGCTAAAGTTGTAATTATTGGATGTGGAGTTGTAGGGTTTAATGCCGCCCTTATTGCTCATGGAATGAAATCAAATGTAACGCTTATTGATCAATCTGAAGCAAGACTCAATGAATTAAAAAATTATTTTAATGATGAAGTCAATACATCAATATCGACACCTAAAACTATAGCTGAAGAAGTTAAAAAATGTGACTTGCTAATAGGAGGTGTGCTGATCCCAGGCTCTAGTGCGCCCAAATTAGTATCAGATGAACTAGTTTCCAAAATGAAAAAAGGGGCAGCAATCGTGGATGTCGCAATAGATCAAGGTGGGTGCATTGAAACCAGCAAGCCTACTACTCACGCAGACCCGGTTTATATTAAACATGACGTGGTACATTACTGTGTAACAAATATGCCTGGATGCGTTCCCCGTACATCTACCATCTCTCTAAATCAAGCTACATTACCGTTTGTAAAAAAATTAGCGAGAGATGGGTTAAAAAAAGCATTATCTGATGATAGGAATTTTATGAATGGGCTAAATGTTATAAAAAATAAATGTACTCAAGCAGATGTAGCAAGAGATCTAAACATAGCTTTTTCAAACCCTGAAGATTTAGTTGCTTAAATACTTTTTGCGGCCTTTGACAGGTTTTTTAATTTAAGCATTGCCATATCTCTACTCAAATATCCAAGACCACAATCAGGAGCTGCTATAAGTCTCTCTTTATCAATATGGTTTAGACAGGACAACAATCTATCCCTTATCACATCAATTTCTTCTACCTCACTTGAGGCAACCTTAATCAATCCAAATATTATTTTTTTTGATTTATACAACTCAAGTAGTTTTAAATCATTGTGTCTATGGGCATCTTCAATAGAAATGGTATCAATCAGACTCTTCTCTAAGGCATCTGCAATTTCAAAATAGCTTATTAACGGTGCTTTAGGGTAATCATCTGCATCAATTTTATCCGGATATCCACAGCATATATGAGTTATCTTCTCACAGTCTGCAACTCCATGAAAACATCTTTCAAGATTATCAATTCCATATTCTATTGCTTCTTTTGATTTTCTTGCAAATAGAGGCTCGTCTACTTGTATATATTTACAGCCAGAATTAACTAATGATTTTATTTCTTTATTTATTGCCTCTCCTAAATCTACCCCTAACATTTTATGATCATTATAAAATTCATCAGCAATCGTATCTGTAATAGTCAATGGTCCAGGTATTGTGACTTTAATAGGATTTTTTGATATTGACTGATTAAATTCGTATTCTTTATTTAAAAACGATCCATTAAATTCAACTTTATTTGTGATTGTTGGAAGCCAACAATCATAATTACCTGTTCTTGCAGTTTTTTTTGTTAATTTTTCAAAATCGATCCCACTGAGATGCCTGCAGTGATAATGAATATAATTTTCTCGTCTTACTTCGCCGTCTGTAACAATATCAATCCCGCACTCTATTTGATCTTTAATAATTTTCTCCGTGGCAATTTTTATTTGGGCCTCATATTCTTTACCCATTTGTAGTTTTGCCTGCTCCCACTTAGCTGTAGGATATTCCGCGTCTGTACCTCTTTCATCATTGAACCAATCAGGTAAATTTAAGAAATCTGGTTTAGGATAAGCGCCAATTGTAGTTGTTAAAATCATACGAAAAGTCTATTTAAAACAATAATTTAGCCAAGAAATAACTGGGCTTAAAAATAAAAATAATAATCATTTTTATCAATACTTTACAGAATAAATCTAAAGTATCTATTTATGATTAATTTTTATGTATATTTATCATGTATTTAGAAAAAGATCTATTTAAAGAAGATTTATTAACTTATTAAATTTCTTTCACTTTATTCTTTACAGCTACCTATATATGTATGAAAATTTTTATCAATTAAACAAATAAATTAAATGAGGAGTAGCCGTGAAGAAAATTAATAAAACTCTAAAGGCTGCAAAAGTTTCAAGAAGATCAGTCCTGAAAGGTGCAGCTGCAACTGGTGCAGCAGCAGCTATTGGACCTTGGTATATTCCAAACGCTTTTGCTGCTCCCGTTGTTAATGTTTTAATGTGGGGCGAATATTTGCCGGACTCAGTAGTTGCAGATTTCAAAGCAAAAACTGGAATTACTGTTAACCATACTAAAATAGGTGATAACGGTGAAATTATATCAAAAATGAAAGCTGGTGGTGGAGCCGGTTATGACCTTGCAAGTCCAACAAACATGAGAGCTTTGCAATGGGCTGACCTTGGCGTACTTGCCCCATTTGATATGAATCGAATAAACACAAGCGCTGTTAACCCAGGAATGCTAGCTGTAGGTGAGCGTGACTGGAATTTTGGTGGAAAAGGATCTCACTGGGTACCACAACTTTGGGGTACTGAGTCAATTTCTTGGAGAACCGACAAATGGCAACCCGATGGACTTCCAAGCTTTGGAGATATTTGGGAGCCTAATCCTGGAATAGATGGCGCATTCATGATGGGTAGAACATACTCAATGATGACTGGATGTGGTATATGGATGCATCATCAAGGCAAAATGGATTTCTGGTCTTCGTATAACGATGAAGATACAATGAGAAAGAATTGGGAAACAATTACTGACTATTGTATTTCAAAAAAAGGAAATCTTGTTAAATTTTGGTCTGGTGCCGATCCTCAGAAACAAGGATTCACATCTGATGGTGTTGTCGTTGGACAAACTTGGGATGGCCCTATAGCAGCAATGATGAAAGCTGGAGAACCAGTTGCGTACCAAACTACCGATGAGGGTGCGTTGGCATGGATCGATGGCATAACAATGTCTGCAAAAGCTGAAAACATTGATGAAGCTTATGAGTTAATCAATTACAGTTTTACACCAGAAACAGGTGGTCAAACTGTTAACGAAATTGGTTATAACTCAGCTGTTAATGGAGCTTCAGACTTTTACTCAGATGAAACTAAAGCTTTAGCAAAAGCAATATACCCGGGGGATACTTCGACCAAGTTAAATCCTTGGCCACCAGAACCGCCATGGTATGCTGATGCAAGAGCTGAATACGCTAACAAATTTGAAACAGCGTAATTAGTTCTCTAGGATTAGTTATTAAGAGCGCCCAAGGCATTGTCTTGGGCGTTTTTTTATTTATTCGTGTTTTTTAGTTAAATCATTATAATTTGTAACAATGAGCGCAGATGTAGAGTTAAGTGATGTTTCAGTAACATTTGGCAGTTTTTATGCCGCCAAGAATGTCAACGTAAAAGTAAATGGAGGTGAGTTCTTCAGTTTCTTAGGACCTTCTGGCTGTGGAAAGACCACTCTATTAAGGGCTATATCTGGATTTCAAGAGCCATCTGAAGGCAAAGTACTTATCGACAATAAAGATATGTCTGGAATTGGTCCCAATAAGAGACCAACCGCACTAATATTTCAAAATTTAGCACTTTTTCCCCTAATGAGTGTATCAGAAAATATTGCATTTTCGTTAGAGGTAAGAGGCGTTTCAAAAGAAGAAAGAAAAAAAAGAGCAGATGAACTTTTAGAATTGATAGCTTTAGAGGGACAAGGAGAAAAAAAAGTTCATCAACTATCTGGGGGGCAAAAACAAAGAGTAGCCATTGCAAGAGCATTAGCTGTTGAGCCAAAAGTTCTCCTTTTAGATGAACCTTTGTCAGCATTGGATTTAAAACTTCGTCAAAGAATGAGAACTGAACTTAGAGAAATACAAAAAAGAGTAAATATTACATTCATTTATATTACTCACGACCAAGGAGAGGCCTTGACAATGTCTGATCGAATAGCAGTCATGAATGAAGGAGAACTTGAACAAATTGGAAAATGTGATGAGGTTTATAACAATCCATTAACACCATTTGTTGCAACATTCGTTGGTGAAAATAATCCTTTATATGGAAAAGTTACAGGAATCGAGGGAGATAAAGCTCAAATTGAAACTGCAGATGGACAATATTTGGCAATGATGAATGATAGCAAAAAACTAAACATTGGAGATGAGTCAATTGCATTTGTCAGACCTGAGTCTTTGTTTATCCCAAGAGATGGTGACAGCTTTGATAATAAAATTGATGTGAATATTGAAAGTTTTGAATTTGAAGGTAATCTAAAAAACTTTTACGCTAGGCTTCAATCAGGAGCAAAAATTAAATTTTCAGTACCAAACGCTATAGATACATCCTCTATTTCTTCTGGATCATCAATTGCACTAGGTTTTGATTCTTCGAAATCGGTAATATTACCTAAAGCATCTTTAGCTATAGATTAAGTCATGAAAAATTTTTTATTTACTCAACCATTTTTTAAGAAAAACGGTAAGGCAGTTGCGATATATTTTTTAGTAGCAATAATATTTTGGTTTGTTTTTTTAGTTATCATTCCACAATTTTATATGTTGGATTTGTCTTTTAGAACCAATGTTCCTCCTCTAGCAAGAGGTGGACCAGAAGATTATTATACTTTTGAGCATTATAGTCATTTTATATTTGGTTCTAAGACAGCCACTGACGCATTTAACTTTGTCGATCTAGGAGTCTTTGGGCGAACTATTTTTGTTTCAATGCTTGTCACAATTGCAAACTTGCTATTTTGTTATCCAATAGCATTCTATATTGCAAAAATTGCAAACCCTAGTACAGCTAGACTTCTTATTGTTTCTTTGATTATTCCTTTCTGGATTAATGAATTGCTTAGATCATTTGCTTTAAGGATTTTGTTTGCAAACGAAGGTGTAATTAATAATTTTTTGACTGGAATTGGAATACTTGATCAAGGAATCCTATTTATCACTTATGATATTGGCTTATACACTGGCTTAATATACGCATATATTTTGTTGATGATGTTCCCTCTTTACAATGCAATCGAAAGTTTGGACATTAATCAAATTGAGGCAGCAAAAGATTTAGGGTCATCATCTTTTAGAACACACTGGAGAATTGTTATTCCTCATGCAAAACCGGGAATTGTATCTGGCTGTACTATGGTTTTTATGTTAACTGTTGGAGCATTAGCTACACCAGTTGTTTTAAGTAGCCCAAATACCCTGTGGTTTCCTCAACTGATATATCAATGGTTTAACATGAATGACAACTGGTCAAGAGGATCAGCTTATTCAATTATTTTGTTAATAGTTTCTGTTATTTTTGTGCTCACAATGATGCGAATATTTAAAGTTAGAATTGGAGAAATTATCAAGTGAGACCTAGTTATTTCCTTAATTTCATGATGGGAATATATATCTTTATATTTTTTGCATACTTGTTTGGCCCATTAATCATCATGAGTATTACGGCATTTAATTCAGCAGAATTTCCATCAATTACCCCATGGGAATGTTTTAGTTTTAGATGGTTCAATGAAGGCAAAATTGCTTATGATGGGCAACATCTGGCAGGCCTTTTATCAGACTGGAGACTCCATGATGGCATTATTAGCAGTTTGATTATAGGGGCAGGAGTTGTAACACTTTCTGTACCAATTGGAATGGCCGCAGCAATAGTTTTAACCCAAGTGCGTTCGCAGTTGAGAGATATCTATTATTCAATTTCCATTATGCCTGTTTTATTCCCCGGTGTAATAATTGGTATTTCAACAGTTGTTTTATGGGATCGAATAGCAGGCTTAGGAGGAGAGGGGTTCATCTCAGATATAGGAAGAAATGGAATATTTTTAACAATTTTGGCTCAAACATGCTTTATATCAACTTATTGTTTTCTGATATTTGTTGCAAGACTTCAAAGATTTGATCAGACGCAAGAAGAAGCCGCTTTAGACCTAGGTGCGTCACAAACTCAAGTATTTTTTAAAATTTTAGTTCCTTACTTAAGCCCCGCAATAGCATCAGCTGCGGTAATTGCTTTTTTATTTTCATTTGAAAATTATAACACGACTGTATTTAGCATTTTATCGGATCAAACATTAACAACTGTAATTGCATCAAAAGTAAGGCTGGGAATAAGTCCTGCATTGAGTGCATTAGCTTTAACAATAATAGCGTTAACTATTATAGCTGCAGTTACCTATGAGGTTTTACGAAGAAGAGCAGAAAAACGTTATGCAGAGTCACAGGAAAAGTTTGTAAAAGAAAAAGCAGCAGACAATAGAATTAATAAAAAATATAAAGCTGGATTTAAAATTCCAAAGGGAATTACCGCTATATTATTAATAGTGGTCTTTGCTACCTACGGAGCTACCCAAATAGTAAAAAATGATTTATACGGACAATCATGCATTGATGCTGCTGATAAGGAGAAAAAATCCAAATTTCTTGAACAATTGCAAACTTTAGAGTCTAATGAGCTTACTGATGAAGAGCTTTCTGGAGGGTCCTTAGGTGGCAATCAGGATTACGGAGATATATTTGGAGACCCATCATTATTCCAAGATTTTGGAGGATTTGATTAATAGATTATGAGTGATAAAAAAGAACCAATTCAACCAGTAAGCGGAACAATTGTTCCCAGATATGCTGGCCCATCTACATTTGCACGTCTTCCCGAGCTGAGAGATGTTGAAGAGTGTGATGTAGCAATTTTAGGCGTACCATTTGATGCGGGTACGAGTTATCGTCCTGGGGCTAGATTTGGTCCTCAAGGTGTAAGGCAAGCTTCTCGACAACTAAGAACGAATTATCATCCAAACTATGATGTTGAACCTTTCAAGGTGCAACAGGTAGCTGATGCTGGAGATATAGCCTGTAATCCCTTTGATATTGACGAGGCAATCAAGCAAATTGAAAAAGGATCTACTGAGCTGCTCCAAAAAGTTGGAAGTATTGTAACTATTGGCGGTGACCACACAATTGCATTGCCATTACTCAGATCAATTAATAAAAAGGTTGGTGGTCCGGTTGCCTTAGTCCACTTTGACGCTCACTTGGATACTTGGGACACGTACTTCGGAGCTCCTTATACGCACGGTACACCATTTAGAAGAGCAAGAGAAGAAAAGTTATTTTTGGATGATGCATCAATGCATATTGGAATTCGTGGTCCTCTTTACAGTACAAATGATTTAAAAAATGATCGTGAATTAGGTTTTAAAACAATTCACTGCGATGAATTCCAAACAAACACAATTGATCAAATTGTTAAAAGAATAAAAGATAGAATTGGCAATAATCCATTATATATATCCATAGATATTGATGTTTTAGATCCAGCTCATGCTCCTGGAACTGGAACTCCAGAAGTTGCGGGAATGACCACAAGAGAAATTTTAAATATATTAAGAGGATTGGCAGGTTCGCAGCTTGTTTCAGCAGACGTTGTCGAAGTCGCTCCAGCCTATGATCATGCAGAACTTACGTCAACCGCTGCAGCAACAATTGTTTATGAGCTAATAAATATTATTGCAAGAAACCCAAAGTAATCTATTTAATTTCAAACCAGATTGGAACATGATCAGATGGTCTTTCAAGACCTCTAAATTGTTTTTCTATTTGACAGTCAGTTATTCGATCAACAGCACTTGGTGTTGCAAGAAAATGATCAATTCGAAGACCGTTGTCTTTTTCCCATGACCCCCTTGAATAGTCCCAGTATGTGAACTCATAGGGTTTAGAATTATAAATTCTTAGCACATCAGACAGACCTAAATTTATGATTTCTCTGTAAATTTTTATAGAGTCTGGATGATGCAAAGCGTCATTTTTCCACTTATTAATATCAATCGCGTCATCAGAACCTGGTATTATATTGTAATCCCCTCCAAATATAACTGTTTCATGGTTTTCTATTTTATTATGAGCATACTTTTTAAGTCTCCTCATCCAATCTAATTTGTAAGGAAATTTGTCAGTATCAATAGGATTGCCATTAGGGAGATATAAAGAAACAATATTAAAAGGATTTTCGACTTGTACCTGTGCATCAATAAATCTTGCTTGAATATCTTCTTTATTTCCTGGCAAAGTATCTGTAATTTTTTTTATTGGGGCTTTTGATAAAATTGCCACTCCATTATATGATTTTTGACCCTTTTTAATTATTTGGTACCCAAGTGAAGAAATCTCTTCTTCTGGAAAGTTTTCATCAGTTGATTTCGTTTCCTGAAGCATGACTATATCTGGTTTAACTGTTTTATCTAATTCAATTAAATGAGGTAAACGAACCCTTATTGAATTTACATTCCAACTTACTATTTTTACCATCCGTATTCTTTTATTGTTATTTTAAGATTCTTAAAGTAATGAGTTTATTGTACAATAAAAATTTATGTTACCAATTCTATTTAGTGATGATTTCTGAAGATTTATCTTTTATTTCAACCAATCAAGAAACTTCGAAAGGTAGGCTGTATAAAGAGAATTACAGTCAAACTAGATCAGAGTTCCAACGGGATCGTGATCGAATTCTTCATTCTGCTGCCTTTAGACGACTTAAACACAAGACACAGGTATTTGTTTCAAATGAAGGAGATCACTACAGGACAAGATTAACACATTCACTAGAAGTGTCACAAATTGCTAGGTCAATAAGTAAAATATTCAATCTCAATGAAGATTTAACTGAAACATTATCCTTAAGTCATGATATTGGTCATCCGCCATTTGGACATGCTGGAGAAGATGCTCTTTCAGAATGCATGGTTTCTCATGAGGGTTTTGACCATAATGATCAGGCAATTAGAATTGTACATTTGTTAGAAAAAAAGTATTTTGATTTTGAAGGCTTAAACCTAACGTGGGAAACACTTGAAGGACTCGTAAAGCATAATGGGCCGATGACAAAAGATGTTCCAAAAACTATAGAAGCTCTCGATAAAGAGTTTGACTTAAAGTTGAATGAGTTTTCTTCAATTGAAGCGCAGATAGCTTCAATAGCGGATGACATTGCATACAATAATCATGATTTAGATGATGGACTTAGAGCAGGTTTTTTTTCATATGATGATTTGGTTGAATTGCCAATGATTGGTGAAATTATTAAAAATTTCCCAAAAAATTATAACTCTTACGATATGCAGCGTATAAATAATGAAATAACAAGAAAATCAACCTCAATTATGATTACTGATGTAATTAATACAATTAGTGAGAATGTTAAAAAATCAAAAGTTAGATGCAATGAAGATGTCAGGCTTAATAATGAAAAAATTGCTGACTTTTCAGATAAAACAAAAGAAGAAGTAAAGTATATTAGATCTTTCCTATCAATGAAAATGTATAATCATGATAAAGTAAAGGCAATGACCAGTAACGCCCATCAAGTTATTTCATCACTATTCAAACTATTTATAGAACAAGATGAAAAATTCATAAAAGAGCATATGAAACAAATTATTTCTGATGAGGATAAACCAAGAGCGGTATGCGACTTCATAGCTGGAATGACTGATAACTATGCTCAGAATTTTTATAGTAAATTTAATTAGCTTATGAGAAACATAAATGATTATTTAAAAAATATAATCGGAGCAGAATTTTCGAAAATATTTAATGTTTCGAATGAAACTATAGAGAAGAGCTCATTTGTAGTTGAATACCCAAAAAACAAATCTGATGGTGAGCTAAGTACAAATATTTGTATGGTTCTTGCAAAAGAGATATCGGCAAATCCAGTAGAGGCAGCGAAAACTCTCATTAAATCACTAGAGAAAATTGAGGACTTTGAGATGTTGGAAGTTGCAGGTCCAGGTTTTTTAAATTTTAATATTTCTAAAGTTACTTGGTTTAAATTTTTAAGTCAGTTGCTAGAAACGAACTTGCTCTTTAATGAAGAAATTGGTCTAAATAAAAATATAAATGTCGAATATGTTTCTGCGAATCCTACAGGCCCTTTACATATCGGTCATTGTAGAGGAGCGGTTTTTGGTGACGTACTATCAAATTTACTTAAAGTTACCGGTCACAATGTAACAAAAGAATACTACATAAATGATGCAGGCGCTCAAATCGATACACTTGCAAACTCTACAATTATTAGAATGAAAGAAATCATCAAGAGCAAAAGCGAAGAAAATTATCCGGATGATTTTTATCCTGGTGAATATCTAGTCGATGTTGCTAAAAAAATAATAGACAAATACGGTACATCAATTCTTGAAAGCGATAATCACTTTTCAATAATAAAAGACGAGTGTGTAAATTTACTATTAGAAAACATAAAAGAAGACTTAGGTAAACTATCAATTAATCAGGATATTTTTGTTTCAGAAAAAGAATTAATAACTCAAGGTAAAATTGACAAAACCATAGATGAACTCAAAAATATGAATTTAATCTATGAGGGCATTTTAGATAAGCCTAAAGGTAAACAAATTGAAGATTGGGAACCAAGAAAGCAATTATTATTTAAATCATCTGAATATGGAGATGAAATCGATAGACCATTACAAAAATCAGATGGTGAGTGGACTTACTTTGCAAACGATATTGCATATCATTATGATAAATACTTAAGAGGATCGACACATTTAATCGACATATTAGGCGCTGATCATGGCGGATACATTAAGAGAATGAGTGCTTCGATACAGGCTCTAACTAATAACAAAGCAAGATTTACAGCAAAGTTATGTCAAATGGTAAAACTTATCATTGATGGTAAGGAATTAAAAATGTCAAAAAGATCTGGTGACTTCATTACCTTAAGTGATTTAGTGAAAGAAGTTGGCAGTGATAGTATAAGATTTATGATGATGTACAGAAAAAATGAAGCACCCTTAGAGTTTGATTTTAAAAAAGTAACTGAACAGTCTAAAGAAAATCCAGTTTTTTATGTGCAGTATGCTCATGCAAGAATTTCATCTGTATTAAACAATCTTCATTCTCAAAATATTAAATTAAATTTAGAGGATTTTAGTGAATGTAATTTTTCTGAACTTAATGATCTTTCTGAAATATCCCTTTTAAAAAAAATCCTGGATTATAGTAATATCATCAATACGTCAGTTTCTTTATTTGAGCCCCATCGAATTGCATATTACTTGTATGAATTAGCATCAGAATTTCACTCTTTATGGAGTCAGGGAAAAGTAGATAACAGTAAGAAATTTATAGATGCCGATAATATACCAAGGACTTATGCTCGAATGGCACTACTGATTGCTACTCAGAGAACAATAAAATCCGGACTTGATATTCTTGGAGTTTCCTCGCCAGATGAAATGAAATAAAAAATGAGGTTCATAATTTTCTCTTTAATTTTAGCAACTTTTATTACTGCCATTTATTTTTATACTAAAAAAGAAGAAGAAGAGATTATCGAAATAAAAACCAATTTAAATGATTATAGAATAATACCAAAAGATAAGGGAGGCGTCGATACTCCTGACTTAAATATATACGATCTTGGAGATTAATATAATAAAATGAAAAAATACCTTCCTTTAATTTGTGGTATTTCGGGAGAAAAATTAACAACCGAAGAAATAAAATTTTTTAGAGATTACAAACCTTGGGGAATAATTTTATTTGAAAGAAACTGTATTAATAAAGACAATTTAAAAAATTTAACTAAAGAACTCAAAGAAATTAATCATCAAAATATTCCAATATTGATAGATCAGGAAGGTGGAAGAGTTTCAAGACTAAATTTTGAGGGTGTCACTAAATTTAAATCAAATCTTTTTTTTGGGCAAATTATTGAGAAGGATGCAGACTTAGGGTTTGAATTATTAAGACTAAATACTCAAATTTTAGCCCATACCTTAAAAGAATTGGGCATTAACACAAACACAGTGCCGGTTTTAGATTTGCCAACTGCAAATGAAAGTGGTGTAATTGGAGATCGAGCTTTTTCGATAAATGAAAGTACTGTCTCTAAAGCAGGTAAGATAGTAATTGAAACAATTAATAAATGTGGCATAGCATCCGTGATTAAACATTTACCTGGGCACGGACGAGCAAGAGTTGATAGTCACTATGAAATGCCTGAAGTAGATGAAATTGAAGATGAACTTTTAAGTACTGACTTTAAGCCATTTCAGAACAACTCTGACACATTATTAGGTATGACAGCGCATATTTTATTTAAGTCTTTAGACGATCAAAATATAGTTACTTTCTCAAAAAAAATTATTGAAACAATAATCAGAAATAAAATTGGCTTTAAAGGATTATTGATGACTGATGATATTTCAATGAAAGCTATTTCAGATGATGTTGATATTGCTGCTTTAAAATCACTTAGTGCCGGCTGTGACCTTGTTCTGCACTGTAATGGAAAAATCAATGAAATTAATAAGATAGCTGAAAGAATTAAGAATGAAGCTGAGCCTATTTTAATACCTGACGATCTTATCGATATGTATCAGACAAAATCGGATTTCTCACATGAAGAAAACATAAAAGCCTACGAATATCTAACCAAGCAGCTTTAATGTATTTTATCGTATATAAACATCATCTGTTATATAATAGAGAATCAAAAAATTGAAAAATGGAAGATATTTCAAGTACTTATACTGAACAGGATGCATCTAATCAAACTAGCCCAGATGATTTGATTGTAAACTTGGGAGAATTCGAAGGTCCCCTAGATCTGCTGCTAACATTAGCTAAATCTCAAAAAGTAGATTTAATGAAAATTTCCATTCTCCAGCTCACAGAGCAATACTTGGAGTTTATAGAAAAAGTTCGTAATCGCAATTTAGAGTTGGCAGCTGACTATCTTGTTATGGCAGCTTGGATGGCTTACCTGAAATCCAATTTGTTAATACCAAGAGAAGAGTCAGGTGAAGAATTGAGTGCTGAAGAAATGGCAGAAAGATTGAAATTTCAACTCAAGAAACTTGAAGCGATTCGACAAGTTTCTCAAAAATTAATGAATTTACCAAAACTTGGTACTGATTTTTTTAATAGAGGGATGCCTGAGGGCATTAGGTTGATACGAACGCCTGAATATTATCTGGATTTATACGACCTTTTAAAATCATATGCAGATCAAAGGTACAGAACTGCCTATTCATCGATGACTATTGAAAGACCACCTGTTTTTGCAATGGAAGATGCACTTGTTAGACTTCAAAGAATGATAGGCGATGTTCCAGAATGGACCCGGCTTGAGAAATTTTTACCACATGAATTTTCAAATGGTAAAAGCGCCAGATCAGGTGTAGCAGGAACCCTGGCTGCAGCAATGGAACTTGTAAGAGAAGGAGTACTTGAAGTGCAGCAGCTGGTTCCTTTTGGACCAGTATTTTTAAAAAATAAAAAGGACGATGAATTCATTAATTAAATAAATTATGTCTGATGAAGTAGAAAAAAATAATGTCATGAATTTTCCATCTGAGGATATGGATAATCTTAGAATTCTCGAAGCTCTTCTATTTGCGGCAAATGAACCCCTTGATGCAGAGAGTTTAAAGGCAAGATTGCCGAAGGGTACAAATTTAAGCAAATTGCTAAATTTAATTGAAGCTCAATATAAAAATAGGGGAGTTAATCTTGTCAAAACTGGCAATAAATGGAGCTTTAAAACTGCCACCGATCTTGCACCAATGATGAAAAAAGAAAAAATAGTTCAAAGAAAACTATCAAAGGCTGCTACTGAGACTTTGGCAATAATCGCCTATCATCAACCTGTTACAAGAGCTGAAGTTGAAGACATAAGAGGAGTTCATTTCAGTCCTGGAACTCTTGATGTTCTTATGGAGTTAAACTGGGTGAGGCCAATCGGTAGAAAGAAGGTACCAGGAAGGCCCATTATTTACGGTACAACTGAGAGGTTCTTAGAGTACTTCCAGCTAGAACAGGTCACTGATTTACCTGGCCTTGAAGAATTAAAAGCAGCTGGTCTTTTAGAAAGTCGCCTGCCTCCAAATTTAGACATTAGAGAACCAAAAGAAGTTGATCACAGCCAGATAGAACCATTCGGAGAAGATGAAAATATAGACGATCTGATTCAAAGTGGACATGAGGCAGAATAGAAACTAGCCTTAAATTGTGAAACATCTTTTCAAAGCAATCCTGTTTGCAAACATTTTCTTCTATATTTGCAGTTCAATATCTTCAGATCCGTTACTGCCAGGTGGCAAAACCTCGAATGAGGTTGAAAATAAAAATAGTTTTTCTCTGGTTGCAAGAAATTTAGGAGATAATTTAAAAATCAATTTTCTTGTAGGAAATGCTTTATTCGAGAGAATTTGGGAAGATGCAAAATTCTCAGAAAATATTGCAAGAGATGGATTAGGACCTTTTTTCAGTGCTCGTTCGTGTGAAGCATGCCATATTTCTGATGGACGAGGACATTTGCCTATAGATGAATCTGATAACGCAGTATCTGTTGTTATTCAAATTTCAAAAAACCAGGACTCGATTTCAGACGGCATTAAAAATCTACCAGATCCCATTTACGGAAATCAAATTAGTGAATTCTCGGTTGAAAGTATTCCAAGAGAAGCGGACATTGTTATTAATTATGAATATGTGCCAATATCTTACAGTGATGGTCGTATAGTCGAATTAAGAAAGCCAGTAATTAAAATTAGAAATTTTAATTACGGAGATATTAATCAAGATACAAACTTTTCAGCAAGAATCGCACAACCAATGATTGGTCTAGGTTTAATTGAAAACATTAGTGAAACAGATATTTTAATAAATGCAGATGAGAACGACATAAACGGTGATGGCATATCTGGAAAAGCAAATATTGTTTGGCACAATAAAAAAAATGATTTTTCCCTTGGCCGGTTCGGCTGGAAAGCATCACAACCTACGGTTTACCAACAAACTGCTGATGCCTTTTTTCATGACATGGGTTTATCAAATAAACTTTTCGAAAACCCATTTAACTGTACTGATGTGCAATTGAACTGTCAAAATGCAGTCAGCGGAAATAGTGAAAGCTATGATGGCTATGAAGTTTCCAATGATCAATTGGATCTAGTGGTTTTTTATTCATCGCAACTTGGTGTGCCAGTAAGAAGAAACACGAAAGATATTAACGTGGTTAAAGGTAAAGAAATATTTTTTAAAATTGGCTGCAATTCTTGTCATACCGAGAGATTTGTTACAAAAAATGAAAGTACGCATCAAAATTTAGCCAATCAAATCATATACCCTTATTCAGATTTTTTGTTGCATGATATGGGTGAACAGTTGTCTGATGGTGTTTATGAATTCAATGCCAGTGGCTCTGAGTGGAGAACGCCGCCTTTGTGGGGAATAGGGTTGACGTCAGTGGTATCTGCAGAATATGGATTTTTACATGATGGAAGAGCTCGAACAATTGAGGAGGCTATATTATGGCACGGCGGGGAAGCCTCTAGAGTGTTAGAAGAGTTCAAATCTTTAGATAAAAATCAAGTAAATCAATTAATTAGCTTTGTAAATTCTTTATAAACTCGAATCAGTAAAGTGCGTCATATTTGCTATTGATAATCATTCTCAATAAGATATATAGAATGAAACTTAGTATCATTCTAAAGAAGGGTGAAATTTATGAATTCAGTATTAAGATTCTTAGCAATAGCTGTAATTAGTTTTGTAACAGTTGGCAGTTCATTCGCTAAAGAAGTCAATTTGTATACATCAAGGCATTATGATTCAGACGATGCATTATATCAAAAGTTTACAGATGCTACTGGCATCAAGGTAAACGTTATTTCAGGTAAAGGAAAAGCATTAATGGAAAGACTTGCTTCCGAAGGAGCAAATTCTCCTGCTGATGTCTTTATTACTGTTGATGCTGGTAATCTATGGAAAGTTCAAAAAGATGGAATGTTCCAAAGTATTAACTCAAGTACTATCGATTCAATTGTACCTGAAAATTTAAGAGGCCCAAACAATGAATGGGTGGGAATAGCTAAACGTTCTAGAGTAATTTATTACAATCCAGTAAATGTTTCTGCAGAGGATATGGAAGGGCTTACGTATGA
Source organism: uncultured Pelagibacteraceae bacterium (assembly GCA_902546615.1). Classification (GTDB taxonomy): domain Bacteria; phylum Pseudomonadota; class Alphaproteobacteria; order Pelagibacterales; family AG-422-B15; genus CACNXQ01. The sequence continues at coordinate 29,387 of CACCKE010000006.1, read as the reverse complement.
AGATCTTTCAGATCCAAAATGGAAAGGCAGAATTGCAATAAGAAGTTCTGGTAATATGTACAATCAGTCTTTAGTTGCCTCATTGATTGCTAATAATGGTGTCGATGCTACTGAAAAGTGGGCACACAGATTTGTAGGCAATTTTGCAAGAAAACCTGAAGGTAATGACAGAGCACAGATTATGGCAGTTGCAAATGGCGAAGCAGATGTTGCTGTAGCGAATAGTTACTACATTGGTTTGATGTTATCTGGTAAAAAAGGCGAAGAACAGCAAGCTGCTGCCAGAAAAGTTGAACTTCATTTCCCAGGCCAAGATGGACGAGGAGCTCATATTAATGTAAGTGGAGCTGGTCTTATGAAAAATGCTCCAAATGCAGGTAATGCTGTTAAGTTCATAGAGTTCTTGCTTAGTGAAGAAGCTCAAAGTCACATAGTTAATAACACTTACGAGTTTCCTATGCTTGAAGGTGTTGCACCTAGTGATTTAATAGCTCAATTTGGTTCTGGTTTTAAAGAAGATCAGACTTCAGTTGCAAGCTATGGTGAATTCAATCCTGATGCTGTTAAGTTGATGGATAGAGTTGGTTGGCAATAATTTATCGCTAACCAGTTTGAGGTAATTTGGCCACCGTCTCTTCTTCTCATTAGTATCCAAGGTCAAATTACCTCAACTAAATTGAGGTTATATTTATGAATAGATTACCAAATGTAACATTTAAGATTAGGTCTCAAAATGAATTTGAGACGGGGGAAATGTGTTATCTTGAAGGAGATAAGGCATGGATGTCAATTTCCTCTAGTGATTTATTTTCAGAAAAAAGAGTTTTAATATTTTCATTACCTGGTGCCTTTACTCCGACTTGTTCATCACAGCAATTGCCTGCATTTGATGAGAAATTTGAAGCTTTTAAAAACTTAGGAATTGATGAAGTATTTTGTGTCTCCGTTAATGATTCATATGTCATGAACGCTTGGAGTAACTATATGGGCGTTAAAAATGTGCAAATGATTCCAGATGGAACGGGTCAATTTACAAGGATGATGGGCATGCTTATTAATAAAAATCATAATGGATTCGCTATGAGGTCTTGGAGATATGCAGTTGTTGCAAATAATATGGAAATTGAACAGATGTTTATCGAGCCAGGTCTTAATGATACAGGAAATGATGATGATCCTTATATTGAAACAAATCCTGATAATATATTAGAGTTTCTTAAATAAATAGTATAGATAACAGCAACTATTTATGAAGTTAGATTTTTGGCAAATAACACCAGTAGCAACATTTGCAATTTTTATTGCTCCAGTATTTATTGTGCTATTCAGTCTTACTGGTGATTACTCTGACAACTGGACACATTTGTATAACCATGTACTTTTTGGTTATATAGAAAATTCTATTTATTTAGTTCTTGGGGTCTCAATTATGGTTGCCATAATTGGTGTCGGCACTGCCTGGTTGGTAACCAACTATAATTTTACAGGAAAAAATATTTTTGAATGGGCGTTAATTTTACCACTTGCTGTACCTCCATATATACTTGCCTACACTTTCACTGGTTTATTCGATACCTTTGGTACTGCGAATAATTTAATGAGGGATCTTTTTGGGCTCGGTGCAGATTTTATTTTTTTTCCTAAAGTAAGAAATGTTCCTGGAGCGATTGTAGTATTTTCCTTCACTCTATATCCATATGTATATCTTGTGAGCAGAATGGCCTTTATAAATCAATCTAGATCAATTCTTGAAGCGGGAAGAACTCTTGGACTTGGTAAACTAGAAGTCTTCTATAAATTAGCTGTTCCAATGATTAGACCAGCAATTATTGGGGGCCTCATGCTCGTAATCATGGAAACTTTATCTGATTTCGGAGCAGTTGATCACTTTGCTATTTCAACTTTTACAACTGGAATATTTAGAACATGGTACGGCATGTATGATATTGAAACCGCAAAGCAGTTAGCTTCATTGTTACTCATATTTGCAATTCTATTAATTATATCTGAACGTTACTCTCGAAAAAATGCTAGATATTCAAATGCCAGCTCAGTCTTTAAGCCGCTTTATTTAACTAGGCTGAAAGGTAGTTCAAATATTTTAGCAATATTAATCTGTTTCGTTCCAATCTTTGTTGGTTTTTTATTGCCTGTGATGGAACTTGGGTACTGGGCATTTAATTATAAGTTAGATTTTTTTAATGATAAGTTTCTCACGACTGCATGGAATACATTTTACTTAGCAATAATAGCAGCCTTCTTATGCAGTTTATTAGCTGTTCTTATAAATTTCTCAATTAGATATAAAAAAAATAATTATCTGAAGTTTATGAGTTCCTTTTTGACTGTTGGTTATGCGGTGCCAGGTTTGATACTTGCAATTGGCGTTATGCAGCTACTCACATTTTTAGACAGAAACATGGGAGATTACTATTTTGATTTTGTGCTTACAGGTAGTCTAGTTGGATTAGTTTTAGCTTATATAATAAAATCCTATGCGCTCTCAAGTTCTACCATTGAAGCTGGATATCAGCGTATAAATATGAGAATTGATGATGTAGCGAAAACACTTAAAACATCAGGCTGGTCCCTTTTATCATCAGTTCATTTGCCATTATTAAAAACTAGTTTTCTAACAAGCATGTTATTGGTAGTTTCAGAAGTCATAAAAGAACTTCCCGCAACGCTTATTTTGAGACCATTTAATTTTGATACATTAGCTGTATATACTTATATATATGCAGCAGAAGAAAGAATGTACGATGCTGCTGCACCTTCTATTGCAATAGTTATGGTAGGGCTTATTCCAATAATAATATTGACTAGAATGATCAGAAGTTCTAGACCTGCATCAAGAGATTAATAATGGATATAATTCTTGAACTAAAAAATATAAAACATAGCTTCACAAGAGATAATGAAGTTTTAAAAGATATTTCTCTACAAGTAAATCGCGGCGAGATAATTACAATCTTAGGGCCATCTGGATGCGGCAAAACTACATTACTAAGAATCATTGCAGGTCTAGAAGAACAATCAGCAGGAACAGTATCGATAGATAATGAACTTGTTTCTGGGCATTTAAATCATGTAAATACTGAGGAACGAAATATTGGATTGGTTGTTCAGGAAAGAGCATTGTTCCCACACCTCTCGATTGTGAATAATGTAAAATTTGGAATAAAAGGTACGAATAAAAATAATACCGAGAGAGCTATGAGTTTATTAAAGTTATTTAGTGTTGAGAGATATGCAAAAAACTATCCACACGAAATATCAAGTGGTGAACAACAAAGGGTTGCATTGGCAAGAGCTATGGCGCCAAATCCAAAAATTTTGTTAATGGATGAACCTTTTGGAGCTTTGGATAAGGAATTAAAAGTAAGATTGAGATCTGAAACAAATAAAATTCTTCGTGATAACCTCACTACAACTATCATTGTTTCTCACGATACTGAAGACGCGCTAGCAATGTCTGATAGAGTATTAATCATGAAAGATGGTAATTTTATTCAAAACGGCAAACCTGAAGATGTCATCTCTATAAGTTCAACCGCATCTCAAAAAAACCTTATTTAATTACCTTTTATTTGATGGCAATTTTTAACTTTTACTAATAAGGTATTAATATATATATATATTATTAGAAATAATTGAGGAACAAATGGGTATTAGTTTTTGGCAAATATTAATCGTTGTAGCGCTTCTTGTTATACTTTTCGGTAGAGGAAAAATATCTGAATTAATGGGTGACGTAGCTAAAGGTGTAAAAAGTTTTAAAAAAGGCATCAATGACGATGATGAACCAAAGTCAATAAATAAATCAGACGAAGACTCCAAAGAGTAACCTTAAGTAATTGTTATGTTACCTGGTATCGGAGGAGTAGAGTATCTTGTCATTGCAGCATTAATTATCATTTTTGTTGGTCCGAAAGATTTGCCAGCTGTACTCAGAACTTTTGGAAAATGGTGGGGTAAAATCAGAAACTTCTCAAGAGAATTTAGATCCAGTATCAATGAGATTGCAAAAGAAACAGGTGTAGACGATATTAAGTCTAAAGTTGAAAATACAAATCCAAAAAACTTTACAGACGAGATGCGTGACTCGATAAATAAAAATATCATTCAGTCAGAAAATCAGAAAAAAGAAAATGAGTGATACAAAGGAATCGTTAGATGAAGGAAAGCAGCCTTTAATTCAACATCTTGTAGAACTAAGAAGCAGACTTATTAAATCACTAATTTTAATTACTGTTATGTTTGTTGTTGCATATATATTTGCAGACACAATTTATAATTTTTTAGTTCAACCATATGCCGATGCAGTGCAGGGTGAGTCTGGCAGAAGGCTTATATTTACTGCTTTACACGAAACTTTTTTTACTTATTTAAAAGTTGCATTATTTGCTTCTATTTTTGTTTCTCTTCCATTTATACTTATTCAAATTTGGATTTTTGTCGCACCGGGTCTTTATCGCAATGAAAAAACTGTTGTTATTCCTTATCTAATTGCAACGCCAATATTATTCTTATTAGGAGCGGCATTGGTTTACTATTTTATTATGCCACTTGCCATTAAATTCTTTCTATCTTTTGAATCCATTGGTGGCCAAGGAACATTACCAATTCAATTAGAGGCCAAAGTTAATGAGTATTTAAGCTTAATTATGCGTTTAATATTTGCATTTGGCATCAGTTTTCAACTGCCAGTTCTTTTAACATTATTAGCAAGAGTTGGTTTTGTAAGTTCTGAAGGATTAAGAAAAAATAGAAAGTATGTGATTGTAGGAGTCTTTGCAGTAGCAGCTATTTTAACACCACCGGACCCAATCTCCCAAATAGGGCTTGGAATACCAATATTATTGCTGTATGAAATCTCAATATTTGCGGTAAAATTTATCGAAGGAAAAAAAGCTAAATCAGAGTAAAACATGCATGATATCAAGAAAATAAGAGAGAATCCGTCAGATTTAGATAAGTTATTAGCCAAAAGAAAGCATCCTCCAGTTTCAAGCCAGATAATTGAATTAGATGAAAAGAACAGAGAAATTATTGGCGAGCTTCAAGTTATTCAAGAAGAGAGAAATACCAAATCTAAGCTCATAGGAGAATATGCAGCTAATGGAAAAAATGATGAAGCCTCCAAGTTAAAAGCGGAAGTCACAAGTTTAAAAGATAAAATGCAGGAATTAGAGAATAGTCAAAGAGAAAAACAAGAAGAACTTAATACTTTTTTATCGTCTTTACCAAATAATCCAGCAGATGATGTGCCAGTTGGTGATGAAAGTTTAAATAAAGAAATTAAGTTGGAAGGTAATAAAAAAGAATTTTCTTTTAACCCAAAAGAACACGACGAATTAGGTGAAAACCTCAATATGATGAGTTTTGAACAAGCTGCAAAAATCTCTGGAGCAAGGTTTGTCGTACAAAGTGGCTTGATTGCAAGAATGGAAAGAGCAATATCTAATTTTATGTTGGATCTTCACACAAATGAATTTGGATACACAGAGATGAATGTTCCTATACTTGTGAAAGACCAATCAGTTTATGGCGTGGGACAGCTTCCTAAGTTTAAAGATGACTTATTTAAAACAACCGACGATTATTGGCTTATACCAACTGCCGAGGTTCCTCTTAGTAATATGACTAGAGAGTCAATTATTGATATTTTAGATTTACCTAAACGATATGTGTCTCATACGCCATGTTTCAGATCCGAAGCTGGTGCAGCAGGAAAAGATACAAGAGGCATTATGAGACAACATCAATTTTATAAAGTTGAGCTTGTAAGTTTAACATCAGAAGATCAATCTAGAGATGAACATGAAAGAATGTTAAGTTGTGCAGAGGAGGTCTTAAAAAGATTAAATCTTCATTATAGAGTCGTAATATTATCTTCTGAGGATATGGGTTTTGCTGCTCAAAAAACATATGATATTGAGGTATGGTTACCTGGTCAAAAAGCTTACAGAGAAATATCTAGTTGCTCTAATTGTGGAGATTTTCAAGCAAGAAGAATGAACTCTCGTTATAAAGAAGGCAAAGAAAGTAAATTTTTGCATACATTAAATGGATCTGGGCTGGCCGTAGGACGAACTTTAATATCAATTTTAGAGAACTATCAAAATGAAGATGGGACTATTCAGGTGCCAGACGCTCTTATTCCATACATGGGTGGAATAAATCAAATTTCAAATTAATTCATTTATATGTCATTTATTAATCTTAATGAAGCGAGAATATTAATTACAAATGATGATGGAATATCTGCAGAGGGTATTAAAATACTAATATCTATTGCCAATGAATTTTCAGAAGATGTCTGGGTCGTAGCACCTGAATTTGAAAAAAGTGGCGCATCACACGCTTTATCTTTTCAAAGTGAATTAACACTTAAAAAGTATGAAGAGAAGACATTTTCCGTTAATGGTACTCCTAGCGACTGTGTTGCAATTGGTATTAGCAGTGTTTTAAAAGATAAAAGGCCAGATTTAATTTTGTCAGGTATCAATAGTGGCTGCAATGTTGGAGAGGATGTTACATATTCAGGTACAATTGCTGCAGCAATGGAAGGCTTAATTAGACGAATTCCATCAATTGCAATCAGTCAAAATTATGAAGCTGGCAAAAAAAATCAAATATCTTGGGATTCTTCAAAAACTTATTTGAAAGATTTACTTGTTGATTTAACAAAAAATGGATGGGGCAAGAATGTTTTTATGAATATAAATTTCCCCTATTGTTCAGCAGATCTGGTAGAAAGCATTCAAATCACGACACAAGGCAACAGAGAATCGGATGATTTGATTATTAGAGAGGTTGAGAAGTCAAAGTTTAGGTTTGGCTTAAGAAGGAGGCTTGAAGACAATGCCAAACTAACTATTGCTCCAATAAATGAAGTTATCGAAGGATACATGAGTGATGTTGAGGCTATAGCCAATAAACACATTTCAGTCACACCCCTTCATCTTGATTTAACCCACCACAAGAGCCTTGAAGTCTTAAAAAAAGGTTTAAAATTAAACCTAAACTAATTATTTAGTTCAAAATCGTTGGCTAAATATGTATATTGCCGTTGAAATTTAAAAAGGAGCGAACCATGGAACAAATGCTGATTCAATTAATGCCATTATTTTTAATTTTTGCAATCTTCTATTTTTTGCTAATAAGACCTCAGCAAAGAAGAGCAAAGGAGCATAAAGAAATGGTTGCAGCTGTTCAGCGCGGAGATAAAATTGTCACTTCTGGTGGTATCCGCGGAAAGATAAATAAAGTCATTGGCGATACTGATGTAGAGGTAGAAATATCCTCTGGAGTAAATGTTGTTATAATTAAATCAACTATTGCTGAAGTAGAGAAAGTAAGTAATTCATAGTAAAATAACTAATGCTCTATTTCTCAAATCTCAAAACTTTTTCTGTTCTTTCTGTAATTATAATTACGCTATTTTTTGCTGTACCAAATTTTTTCTCTAAAGATCAAATAAATAGCTTTCCAAATTTTATCCCAAAGCAACAAGTTAATCTTGGTTTGGATCTTCAAGGAGGTTCACATTTATTATTAGAGGTTGATACCGAAGAAATTATAAAAGAGAGAGTGGAAAACCTTAATGCTGACGTTCGAAGAGTCTTAAAGAAAAACAATCTTAATTATAGTAATTTCAAGGTTTCAAATGAATCCCTAAAATTTGTTGTGGAAGGTTTTAATAGCGAAATTCAAAAAGAAATTTCCGAGTTATCCATGAGTAACTCTCAAAATATTCTTGCAATGGGAGATCAAACTAATTTAATTATTACTCAAGAAGAAAATACTGTTCAGATAAATTTTACTGAAGAATTTATAAAACAATCTGTTTCGAATGCGGTCGCCCAATCGTTAGAAATTGTTCGAAGGAGAATAGATGAACTGGGCACAAGAGAACCATCAATACAAAGACAAGGGTCATCCAGGATAATAATTCAATTACCAGGTATTGATGACCCAGATCGTATAAAGTCCTTGCTGGGTCAAACAGCCAAACTTACTTTTCAATTAGTCGATACCTCAGTGAATTTTGACCCATTTAATCCCTCAAAAGCACCAATTGGTTCAGAAATTTTGGCATCTGATGCAGATGAAGAGTTTAAATATATTGTAAAGAAGCGAATTATGGTTGGAGGAGAAAATCTTGTTGATGCGCAACCTGGTTTTGATCCTCAAACAAATGAACCTATAGTATCTTTTAGATTTGATCGTATAGGTGCAACAAAGTTTGGAAGGGTTACACAGCAAAATGTAGGCAAACCTTTTGCGATTGTGCTTGATAATAAAGTAATTAGTGCGCCAGTAATAAGAGAAGCTATTTTGGGAGGTTCTGGTCAGATTTCTGGCGGTTTTGACTCTGAAGAAGCAAATGATCTTGCTATTCTTTTGAGAGCTGGTGCTTTACCGGCCCCACTTATTATTTTAGAAGAAAGGTCAGTTGGACCTGATCTTGGTGCTGACTCAATTGAAGCGGGTCAATTTGCAGCAATAATTGGTTTTATTGCTGTCATTATTTTTATGATATTTGTCTATCGATATTTTGGCCTGCTAGCAGATATAGCATTAATTATAAACTTATTTATGGTCCTTGGCGTTTTATCTTTGTTTCAAGCAACTCTAACATTACCTGGTATTGCTGGAATAATATTAACAATTGGAATGGCTGTGGATGCAAATGTTCTAATTTTTGAGAGAGTAAAAGAAGAAATTAGAAATGGATCGAATATGATGAATGCTGTTGAAAACGGGTATAAAAGAGCTTTATCAACTATATTAGATGCAAATATCACAACATTGATTGCTGCAATAATATTATTTTTCATGGCTTCGGGGCCAGTGAGAGGTTTCTCCATTACATTGGCTATTGGAATCTTTACATCAGTTTTCACTGCATTTACTTTTACAAGGTTGCTAATTTCATTTAACGCTAAAAGATTAAAACCAAATTTTGTAGGTCTAAGTAAAAATGCTTAATATATCTGGAACACAAATTAATTTTTTAAAAGTAAGGGTAATTACCTTTATTCTTTCTGCAATATTGATATTTCTTTCAATAGGGGCTTTTTTTGTAAATGGATTGAATTTTGGAATTGATTTTAAGGGTGGTACACTTATTGAAATCGAAACATCTCAAGAAATAGAAATTTCTGGTTTAAGAGATAACTTAAATACCCTTGAATTAGGTGATGTTCAAGTTCAAGAATTTGGATCAAATAAAAATTTACTAATTAGAGTGGAGCAACAACTGGGTGGAGATCAAGTTCAACAAGATGTTGTTCAAATAGTGAAAGATAGCTTAGGGTCTTATCTTTCATCCGATATTAATTTTAGAAGAACTGAGGTTGTAGGACCTAAGGTTAGTGGAGAATTAATACAATCTGGTGCTATAGCAATTTTTGTCGCTGTATTTGCCATGCTTGTTTACATTTGGTTTAGGTTTGAATGGCAGTTTTCACTTGGAGCAGTTCTCGCACTTGTTCATGACGTCATATTAACCATAGGTGTTTTTTGTATAACTCAATTAGAGTTCAATTTACCCATCATTGCTGCAATACTTACTATTGTTGGATACTCTATGAACGATACAGTTGTTGTTTACGATAGGGTCAGAGAAAACTTACGTAAGTACCGTTCAAAGGAAATTACAGATTTATTAAATTTGTCAATTAACGATACTTTATCTAGAACAATCGTCACTTCTGTGACTACGCTTTTAGCTTTGTTATCGTTATTCATTTTTGGAGGTGAAGTTATTAAAGGATTTACGTTTGCAATGATTTGGGGAGTTATAGTTGGAACATATTCATCAATTTTTGTAGCAGCGCCATTACTGAGATACCTTGATGTAAAACGTGAGTGGAATACGACTTCAGCAGTAGACTCAACTAGATAATTTAGTAAAGATTTTGTGCAACTACCATTGCTAACAGCATAGGAATGGATAGCACGGTGTTTGTTCTTGAGAATAGCATTGCTGTTCTAGCTGATTTTGCTTTTGTATCTGCATCAACTTCAACAATTCCTAATGCTTTCTTTTGATTTGGCCAAATAACCATCCATACATTATAAGCCATTATGATAGCAAGCCACATACCAATTCCTATTGTAAGTTCTTTACCATTAAATCCATAAGCCAATGTAAATGTAAGAGCATTGACTGATCCCTCATGTCCATAATATAGAGCTAGAGTTGTAAGACCTGTAATCAATGTTGCCAAAGCAGCCCATCTGAACCAGAAAAGAGCCGCAGGGGCAATAACTTTTCCTATCGCTGGTTTTTGCTCATCAGGAATATTTGGCATATTAGGAATCTGTACGAAGTTAAAGTAATAGAGGAGGCCAATCCACATGACACCAGAAATGACGTGAAGAAATCTCGAAAGTGAGGCCCAATATAGTTGGTCAAAGCCACCATAGTGGCCTGTAACCATAATGAGTAAAAGAATTGCCAACAAAGTTCCAAGGATGACTGTTCTTTGCAATGATTGTAATATTGATGCCATTAATGATTCATAGCATGTTTTATGCGTGTGTGTAAAATATTTATGTGACTATTTGAGAATTTTATTTAAATACTGTCCTGTATAACTTTTTTTGAGTTTTGCAATATCTTCTGGTGAACCGCTTCCTATTATTTCACCGCCACCGTCACCCCCTTCCGGGCCCAAGTCAATGATCCAATCAGCTGTTTTTATGACGTCTAAATTATGCTCTATCACAACAACTGTGTTACCTTGATCTACTAAAATTTGGAGTACCTCGAGTAGTTTCTTAATGTCATGGACATGAAGTCCCGTAGTTGGCTCATCAAGTATGTACAAGGTTTTGCCTGTGGCTCTTTTTGAAAGTTCTTTTGAAAGTTTAATTCTTTGCGCTTCACCACCCGATAAAGTAGTAGCTTGCTGACCAATTTTTATATAGCCAAGCCCTACATTTTGAAGTGTATCGAGTTTCTTTTTAATCATTGGGATTGCTTCAAAAAAAGAACATCCTTCTTCAACTGTCATATCTAAAATATCTGCAATACTCTTATCTTTGTACTTAATCTCAAGCGTTTCTCTGTTGTATCTTTTGCCCTCACATTCATCGCAAGTGACATATACATCAGGAAGAAAGTGCATCTCTATCTTAATTACACCGTCACCTTCACAAGCTTCGCATCTACCGCCCTTAACATTAAATGAAAACCTTCCAGCTTTATAACCTCTGGCTTTTGATTCTGGCAAACCGGTAAACCAGTCTCTTATAAAAGTGAAGGCTCCGGTATAAGTTGCAGGATTTGATCTTGGGGTCCTTCCAATTGGAGATTGGTCAATATCTATAACTTTATCAAGCTCTTGAAGACCCTTTATTTCCTTGTGCTTTGCAGGCGTGTACCTTGACCCGTTCAACGTTTGTGCGACTGACTTAAAAAGCGTATTAATTGTTAAAGTTGATTTACCGCTACCAGAAACTCCTGTAACACAAGTAAGTGTTCCAAGAGGAATTTCGCAGTCGACATTTTTAAGATTATTGCCCTCAGCTTTTATAATTTCTATATATTTATTATTTAGCGCTTTTCTTCTATTGCTAGGTATTTCAATTTTTAGTTTACCAGATAAGTATTGACCAGTTATGCTATTTTGATTTTTTTTAATTTTAGTAACATTACCCTCAGCAACTACTCTTCCGCCATTTACACCAGCAGCCGGTCCCAAGTCAACTACATGATCAGCTGTTGTGATTGCCTCTTCATCATGCTCAACGACAATAACTGTATTTCCAAGATCTCTTAATCTTTTAAGAGTTTTTAGCAATCTTTCATTATCACGCTGATGCAAGCCAATCGAGGGTTCGTCTAGCACATATAGAACTCCTGTCAAACCTGATCCAATTTGTGATGCAAGACGAATACGTTGTGACTCACCACCTGATAAACTACCCGAACCTCTTGAAAGAGTTAGATATTCAAGACCTACATTATTTAAAAAAAGTATCCTTTCATTGAGTTCCTTAAGAATTCTAAATGCAATTTCTTTTTCTTTTTTTGTTAATTTTTTTTCAAGTTTCTGAAACCAAATAACAAGTTCTTTAATAGATTTGTCGCATACTTCACCTATATGCAGCTTGTCTATCTTTACAGCCAATGCAGTCTCTTTAAGTCTAAAACCATTGCATGCATGACATCTTACCTCACTCTGATATCTCTCAATTCTTCCACGCATCCAATCACTTTCTGTCTCTAGATATCTGCGCTCAAGATTATTGATTACTCCTTCGAAAGGTCTTTCATATTCATAACCGTCATCATAAGTAAATTTTAATTCTGTTTCACCAGACCCATAAAGAACTATGTTTTGAATTTTTTTTCCCAATGATTTCCAGGGTGTATCAAGTGAAAATTTATATTTTCTAGCTACAACCTTTAATATATTTCTAAAATACCCGTATCTCGAGACTGGCCAAGGAGCAAGTGCGTCCTCATTTATTGAAAGGTTTTTATTTGGAACAACTAAATTAGGATCAATTGATAAATCGGTTCCAATTCCATCACACTCTTCACATGCTCCATAAGGATTATTAAAAGAAAATAACCTTGGTTCAATTTCGTCAATTGTGAAACCGGATACAGGACAAGCAAATTTTGATGAAAATAGTTCATTATCTGCTTTACCATTTTTCATCTCAAAGTTTTCAACGATCACCAATCCATCACTTAAATTGAGGGCAGTTTCGACACTATCCGCCAACCTGTTGCCTATCTCATCGTTTAGTACGATACGGTCTACTACAACCTCGATGTCATGTTTCTTTTTTTTATCAATTTCAGGTAAAGAGTCAAATTCGTATAATTCCCCATCAATCTTTACTCTTTGAAAACCTTTCTTGTGCAATTCTTGTAATTCCTTTTTGTACTCACCTTTTCTTCCTCTGATAATTGGAGACAATATTAGAAACTTTGAACCTATTTCTCTTTCTTTTATTCGATCAACTATTTGGGTCACTGTCTGACTCTTAATGGGTAATCCGGTTGCAGGAGAATAGGGTATTCCAACCCTCGCAAATAGAAGGCGAAGATAATCATACACCTCAGTAACAGTACCAACTGTTGACCTAGGATTTTTTGATGTTGTTTTTTGTTCAATGGAAATTGCGGGACTTAACCCTTCTATTAGATCAACATTTGGTTTTTGCATCATTTGCAAAAACTGTCTTGCATAAGCCGATAAGCTCTCAACGTATCTTCTTTGACCTTCAGCATAAATAGTATCAAAAGCAAGGGAAGATTTACCTGAGCCAGACAAACCAGTTATTATTGTGAGCTTCTCACGGGGTATTTTGACGTTAACATTTTTTAAATTATGCTCACGAGCTCCTTGTACAGAAATTGTCTTACTCATAAGAATTAATTAATCTTAACACTCCTGATTTAAAGATAACCTGTGCATAAACAGCAAAATAGGGATTTTTGTATGTACAGTGTATCAATATCTGGATAAATTACAGTATATGGCTGCTAGTTTAAATAAAGTAATGCTAATAGGTAATCTTGGAGCAGATCCCGTAATTCGTCAGACTCAAGATGGAAAAAGGCTTGCCCAACTCAGCTTAGCTACATCCGAGTCATGGAAAGACAAGGCTACAGGCGAGAAAAAAGAAAAAACCAGTTGGCACAGAATAGTCATATTTAACGATGGTTTAGCAGGTGTTGTTGAGAGTTACCTTAAAAAAGGTTCAAAAATTTACATTGAAGGCCAATTACAAACTAGGAAATTTACAGATCAAAGCGGAGTTGAAAAATATACGACTGAAATAGTTCTTGGAAACTATAATGGCACACTTACCATGCTTGACTCAAGGAACTCAGGAGGCGGCGATTCAATTCCAGATATGGGTTCAGATATAAATCAAGACATGGGAGACAGTGCTCCACCTGACCTTGATATAGACGACGAAATACCCTTTTAAGTCTACTTTTTTCAATCGAAAACTGGGCAAATTTCTGATATAATCTTCTTAATTTTTATAACAAAATCGTGCTTATTTTTCCTATTTTTTAGGGATTTTTAGCGCTTCAATAGGTAATAGAATTGACTGATTCCAAGGATCAAAATGAAGATCTTAAAACAGGTAAAGAGCAATCTGTAATCCCCATATTAATCGATACAGAAATGCAAAATTCTTACCTCGATTACGCTATGAGCGTAATCGTTAGCAGGGCATTACCCGATGTTAGAGACGGACTAAAACCAGTTCACAGACGGATTTTATATGCAATGCATGAGTCAGGCTATGAGTGGAATAAGCAACATAGAAAGAGTGCTCGAGTTGTCGGCGATGTTATTGGTAAATACCATCCGCATGGAGATCAAGCTGTTTATGATGCGTTGGTCAGACTTGCCCAAGACTTCTCAATGAGCGTGCCACTATTAGATGGTCAAGGTAATTTTGGATCAATGGATGGTGATAGGGCTGCTGCAATGAGATACACGGAAGTTAGAATGGCAAAAATTGCTAGTTTCCTTCTGGAAGATATAGAAAAAGAAACGGTCGACTTCAGACCTAATTATGATGAAACTGAAAGTGAGCCATCTGTTCTTCCTGCAAAATATCCAAACCTACTTGTCAACGGTGCAGGTGGTATAGCCGTTGGTATGGCGACTAACATTTTACCTCATAATTTAGGAGAGGTCATTGATGCTAGTATTGCTTACCTTAAAAATACCGATGTAACTTTTGAGGAAATAAATAAAATTATAAAAGGCCCAGACTTTCCTACGGGTGGAACAATTATTGGCATAAAAGGCATAAAAGACTCTCAGTCATCAGGAAGAGGCTCAATCATTGTTCAGGCAAAATCAAACATAGAGGAATTTAAAACAGATCGAGAGGCAATCGTATTTACCGAAGTACCTTACCAAGTTAACAAATCATCTTTGCTTGAGAAAATAGCTGAACTTGTCAGAGATAAAAAAATTGATGGTATAAGTGATTTGAGAGATGAGTCTGACCGCCAAGGAGTGAGGGTTGTTGTTGAATTAAAAAAAGGGGTAATATCACAAGTTGTATTAAATAAATTATATAAATTTACTGCACTACAAAGTTCTTACGGTGTTAATTCATTGGCGTTGGTAAACGGAAAACCAAAATTAATGAATATAAAAGAATTCATTCACCATTTTATAGAATTCAGAAAAGAAATTATCAGAAACAGGACTCGTCATGATCTCGGCAAAGCAAGAGATAGGGCCCATGTATTGATTGGCCTAGCAGTTGCTGTTGCTAATGTTGATCAAATAATAGAAATAATTAAAAGCTCCAAAGATCCTAATGAGGCGAGAACCTCGCTTCTTAAAACTAAGTGGCTAAGCAAGGATATTGATGATTTATTAAAGTTAGTTGATGACCCAAGGCAAATTAAAAATGAAAAAGAAATTTATTTAACTGACGAGCAGGCCAAAGCGATATTAGAGTTAAGGTTGCAACGTTTGACAGCTCTAGGTAAAGATGAGATCAAGTCAGAGTTATCAGATCTTTCCAATCAAATAAACAAATTCCTTTCAATATTAAGGGATACTGAGGTATTGAATGATGTAATAAATGTTGAGCTAAATGAAATTAAAAAGCAATTTGCAATACCAAGAAGAACAGAAATTAATGAGGGCGAGGCTACAGATATTGATCAAGAAGACCTAGTTCAAAGAAGTGATATGGTCGTAAGTGTAACAAACTCAGGTTATATAAAAAGGGTTCCTTTAAATATGTACAGAGCACAGAAAAGAGGTGGCAAAGGAAGAGCGGGAATGAAAACCAATGAAGAAGATTTTGTAACTCAAGTTTTTACATCAAGTACTCATGACAATATGTTGTTTTTCTCGTCTGGAGGAATAGCTTACAAACTTAAGACATGGAAGATTCCTGAGTCATCACCCCAAGCTAAGGGCAAAGCAATAATCAATCTCTTAAATCTTAAAGACACTGAAAGTCTATCAAGTATCCTTGTGTTGCCAGAAAATAAACAATCAAATGGAAATGAGTATTTAATATTTGCTACATCAGACGGCAGCATCAGAAAAAATAGTTTAGAAGATTTCAAAAGGATTCAAGCAAATGGTAAAATTGCAATGAAATTAGATGATAACAATGCAATCGTAGGTGTGAAACTTTGTAGTGATGAAGACGATATTTTACTATCAACAAAACATGGAAAGTGTATTCGAACTCCTGTTTCAAAACTGAGAACAACTAAAAGTAGAAGTTCGGTAGGTGTAAGGGGTATCAGGCTAACAAAAGATGATAAAATTATTTCAATTTCTGTCATTTCTCATACTGATGTATCGTCAGCAGAAGCAAAAGCTTACTTAAAAATGATTTCAAAGGAAAAAGGAATGCAAGAAGAAACTGAGAGTGACGATAATGATACTGATAACTCTGTTTCTGACATTGAAATATCTAAGGATCGATATGATGAATTAAAAGCGAGAGAACAATTCATTTTAACCGTTACTGAAAATGGCTTTGGCAAAAGATCTTCTTCTTACCAGTTTAGAGTTTCTAATCGCGGCGGATCGGGCATTATGTGTATTGCGACATCAGATAGAAATGGCGATGTTCTAGCTTCTTTTCCAGTCAATAATGATGATGATATAATGCTGATAACTAAAACAGGTCAATTAATTCGCTGCCCGGTAAAAGATGTTCGCGTAGCTGGTAGAAATACGCAGGGAGTAAGTATATTTAAAACAACAAAAGAAGAAAAAGTTGTTTCTGCAAGCAGAGTTGAGCTAGATAGCTAATAAATTACTAGAGGTCTTTAAATAATCATTATATATTCCAAACATGAGTAGAACTGGCATATATCCTGGAAGCTTCGATCCCATTCATAAAGGGCACATTGATATTATCAATAGGGCTACAAAACTTGTTGATAAATTATATATCGCAGTTGCTGACAGCCCGCATAAATCACCTTTATTTGACTTAGATGAAAGAAAAGAAATGATAGAAAATGAGTTTTCATCAAATGATAAAATTGAAGTAATTGCATTTGATAATTTATTGATTGATTTAGCGAATTCGCTAGATGCAAAGATACTCATAAGGGGTCTTCGTGTTGTTTCTGATTTTGAATATGAGTTTCAGATGTTGGGTATGAATAGACAATTAGATAATAATATTGAAACAGTATTCTTGATGGCAGACGCTCAACGGCAATCAATTTCCTCTAATTTTGTAAAAGAAATTGCACGTTTGGGAGGAAATATCAGTAATTTTACAAATAAATTTGTTGAGCAAAAATTAAAAGATAAATTCAAATAAATAAAATGAAATTAATAAGAACTCTAATCTTTGTATTTTCATTTTTTATAGCGTTAATCGCAGAAGGAGTTGTCATGGCAAATGATCCAGAAAATTCAATCCAAATAGAGCTGAAAGATGGTAATGTAATAATAGAATTACTACCTGATATTGCTCCAAATCACGTAAATAGAATTAAAGAACTTGCAAGAGAAGGCTTTTATGATGGAGTACCCTTTCACCGTGTTATAGAGGGCTTTATGGCTCAAACTGGTGATGGCGAAAATAGAAATGGAACAGGCGGATCAACCAAACCTGATTTGAAAAATGAATTTGGTGATACACCTCATCTTCGTGGAACAGTATCAATGGCAAGAACAGCCGACCCGGATTCAGCTAATAGTCAATTTTTTATATGTTTTGCCGAGGCTCCACATCTAGACGGCCAGTATACTGTTTTTGGTCAAGTCGTAGAAGGGATGGAGTTTGTTGACAAGATTAAACGAGGAGAACCAGGCTCTGGAAGTGTAGATGACCCAGATGAAATGATAACTGTAAGGGTCATTTCAGATCTATAATTTTCATGAAATTAAGTCAATTTGACTTTGAACTACCAGATAATCTGATCGCTGAAAGACCATGTGAGCCTCGAGAAGAATCGAGGATGTTGGTTTATAAAAATGAGATATCTGATACGAACTTCAGTAAATTTAATGATTATGTTGGCCATAATGACTTGGTTGTAATTAATAACACAAAAGTTATCCCTATTTTCCTTGAGGGATTTCACTCAAAAAAAGACATTAAGGTTACGCTTCATAAAAAACTATCAAGCAATAAGTGGCTTGCATTTTTGAAACCTGCAAAGAATGTAAGTGAAAACAGTATAATCAGTTTCAGTAATGAGATCTCTTGTACAATTAGAAAAAAATTAGATTATGGTGAGGTTGAATTAGAATTTAATTGTAGCGAGGAAGAATTTGATAATTATTTGAACCAATTTGGACTTATGCCGCTGCCACCATATATTCAAAAAAAAAGGAAAAGTGATAAAAAGGATTTTACTGATTATCAAACTGTGTATGCAAAAGAAAAAGGTTCTGTAGCAGCTCCTACTGCTGGTTTACATTTTAATGATGAAATAATAAACAAACTGGTTGAGAGTGATCAATTAGCTGAGATTACTTTACATGTTGGGGCCGGTACGTTCTTGCCTATAAGAAACGAAGATGTTGATAATCATGTAATGCATTCTGAGTACGGTATAATTGATGAAAAAACTGCACTGAAAATTAATCAATGTAAGAAAAAAGGTGGAAAAATTATTGCTGTTGGAACAACGACACTAAGACTTTTAGAAAGTGCCGCAAAAAATAATGTAGTAGAGAAATTTAATAGAGAAACTAATATATTTATAAAGCCTGGATATAAGTTTCAAATTGTTGATAGGCTATTGACTAACTTTCATTTACCAAAATCTACTTTATTGCTATTAGTCTCCGCATTTGCAGGCACTGAAGAAATATTTAAAATTTATAAACATGCCGTAACAAATAAATACCGTTTCTTTTCATACGGTGATGTTAGTTTACTATTTAAGAAATGAGCGATTTTAAAATATTAAAAACAGATGGAAATGCCAGAAGGGGTAAATTAATAACCTCTCATGGGGAGATAAATACGCCTGCTTTTATGCCAGTTGGTACAGCTGCAACTGTCAAAGGTGTCTTTACAAAAGACCTAATTGAAACTGGCTCGGAAATCCTTTTAGGCAATACTTATCATCTAATGCTTAGACCAGGATCCGAACTAATAAAAGAATTCGGCGGGCTTCACAAGTTTATGAATTGGGACAAACCTATACTCACAGATTCTGGTGGATACCAAGTATTTTCTCTATCTAAACTAAGAAAAATTAGTGAGGAAGGTGTTAAGTTTTCATCACATATAGATGGAAAAGAAGTAATTCTTACTCCAGAAAGTTCAATGGAAATACAAACAAACTTAAACTCAGATATTGTAATGGCGTTTGATGAATGTACAGCTTTTCCTTGTACCCATGATCAAGCAAAAAACTCAATGGAATTATCTATGAGATGGGCAAAAAGATGTAAAGATTATTTTATAGAAAGAAATAACAACAAATTATTTGGCATCGTTCAGGGAAGCGTGTTTGAGGATTTAAGAAAAGAGTCTGTAAAAGCTCTAGAAGCAATAAATTTTGATGGTTATGCAGTAGGGGGTCTTGCAGTAGGTGAAGGCCAAGCTCAAATGTTTGAGGTACTTGAATATACTTCGCCTCATCTACCTGACGACAAACCACATTATTTAATGGGTGTGGGCAAGCCTGATGATATTCTTGGCAGTGTTGCTAGAGGAATTGATATGTTTGATTGCGTATTGCCAACCAGAAGTGGTAGGAATGGACAAGCTTTTACTCGTCATGGGCCAATTAATATTAGAAATGCAAAATACAAAAATTTAGATGATCCAATTGATAAAAACTCAGATAATCCTGTATGTAAAAATTACTCTGCTGGGTATATTCATCATTTATTTAATGCAAAGGAGATGCTAGGTGGCATGTTGCTTTCTTTGCACAATATATATTTTTATCAGAGTCTTATGGCAGATATTAGAAAATCTATAGAGGAGGATCGCTTTATGTCTTTTTCAAAAGAATTTCTTGAAAGCTATAAATCTTAGTTACTTACCTTTGAATTCAGCTTTTTTCTTTTGAATGAACGACATTACACCAATTTTGCTATCCTCAGTTTTGCCAGCAATTGTTTGTGCTGAGCTTTCCGCAGCAAGTTGACCTTCAAAGTTATTTGAAAAACTATTCCAATATAATTGTTTAATTAATTTCAAAGCTACAGTTGGTCCAGAAGCAAGAGTCTTAGCTGTTTCTATTGCTGTATCCATTAGTTTATCGTCATCTACTACATAATTAATAAGTCCCCATTCAAGGGCTTTCTCAGCACTTACTTTTTCTCCTATTAATGAAAATTCCATCGCTTTCGCCATACCAATTTTTCTGGGAATTACATATGTAGAACTTGCGTCAGGTACTAATCCTATGAACTTAAATGCCTGGTAGAAGTATGCTGATTTTGACGCGTATACTAAATCGCCAAATACTCCGATGGAACACCCTGCACCAGCAGCAACTCCGTTAACTGCCGTAATTAAAGGGATTGGGATATTTTTTAAATCAATTAAGAAAGGATGATATACTTTTTCTAATTCCTCGCCCGGATTAACATCAGCACCTAATCCTGTTCCCTCGACTAAATTAGCTCCTGCGCAAAATCCTCTACCTTCTCCAGTAATAACCAGACACCTCGCTTTTAATTCGCCATTAATAATTTCTTTAATGTATCCATGTAGCTCAGAAATCATTTTTTTAGATAACGCATTGAGTTTACTTGGATCATTGAGCGTTAAAACTGCGACATCTTCAGTTATTTCACATTTGACTGCTTCTGACATAATTCCTATTATTATACCTTTAAAATTTATAAAAAAGGTATAATTTTATTATCGTTAAACAATATTTGAGGGTGAGAAAATGGGTTTAGGTGGAATAAATACTGACAGTATATTTGATGATATTTCTTATGATGACTTATCAGTAAAGCTCAATAAATTAAAGACCAGGTATATTGAAGGTAATATTCCTAAGTTAACTGAGAGAAAAGAGAGACTAAAAAAGCTAATTGATATAGTCGAAAATAATGCAGATGCACTTGGAGACGCTATTCAAAGTGATTTTGGAACTAGACACAAACAATTAAGCTTAATGGCGGACGTGAGAAGTACTCTGTCATTTGCAAACCATTCTTATAAAAATTTATCTTCGTGGATAGGTCCAGAAAAAAGAAGCGCAAATTTTCCACTTAATTTACTGGGAGCTAAAGCTAAAGTTCATTATCAGCCTTATGGGGTAGTTGGAATTATATCTCCATGGAACTTTCCAGTTAATCTGAGCATAGGACCTCTTGTAGATGCTTTTTCAGCAGGTAATGCTGGCATGATTAAACTTTCAGAATTTGTTCCATCTACAAGCAGATTATTAGAACAACTAATATGTGAAAAATTTGACGAAAGTGAAGTCGTGGTAATAAATGGGGGAATGCAAACGTCAATTGATTTTACAAAATTGCCATTTGATCATTTAATATATACTGGTTCGACAGATATAGCTCGAAAAGTATCAAGCGAAGCAGCAAAAAATCTTGTTCCTTTAACTTTAGAACTAGGGGGTAAATCTCCAACAATTTTGAGTAACGGAGCAAGCATTGACAAAAGTGTTAATAAAATTCTTTTTGGAAAATTATTAAACGGAGGCCAAATTTGTGTTTCACCTGACTATAGCTTTATACCAGAGCAAAAAGTAGAGCAATTTATTGAAACCTCAAGAAACTTCATATCAGAAAAATTCCCAACAATTAAAAATAATCCAGATTACACTTCTTTAGTTCACCAATCTCATTATGAAAGAGTAAAGAGTTATATTGAGGACGCGAGATCTAAAGGCGCTGAAATAATTGAAATTAATCCTGCGAATGAAGATTTTTCACAGCAAGAACACCACAAAATTCCACCAACTTTTGTATTGAATGTTAATGATGATATGGAAATCATGAAAAATGAAATCTTTGGACCTGTTATGCCGATTAAACCTTATAATGATTTCAACGAAACTGTAGAATACATCAACAAGAAGCAGAAACCTCTTGCTATGTATTACTTTGGATCAGATGAAAATGAAATTAATACTCTGCTTGATAAAACATCTTCTGGTTCATTAGTGGTAAATGATACAATATTTCAAACAGCACAATACAACCTCCCTTTTGGAGGCGTTGGATCTAGCGGTTCGGGTTCGTATAGAGGAAAAGATGGATTTAAGAACTTTAGTCATAAAAGATCTTTTTTCAAAGGCTCTAATCTTTTAGATGCCACAAAACTTATTTTCCCTCCTTACGATGAGAAGACAGAAAAAAACATAACTAGGATGATTAGATAATTTCTGAGAATATTACGTTTTTTGATTTTTCTGTAATAAATTTGAATCTTAACTCTGGTTTCTTTCCCATGAGTGAGTCTACAGATTTATGAGTTTTCTTTTTATCTTTTGATGCGATTTGAACTTTTAATAAGGTTCTATTTTCCTGTGACATAGTTGTCTCTTTCAATTGAGCAGGCATCATCTCACCTAATCCTTTAAATCTATTAATTGTTACATCTGAATTTTTAAATTCTTTTTTTATTATTTCATCTTTGTGCTTATCATTAACAGCGTAATACGTTTTGGCTCCTTTAGATATTTTGTACAAAGGAGGCACTGATAAGTAAAGATGCCCCTCATCAATTAGTTTTGGAAATTCTTTATAAAAGAATGCCATTAATAAGGTGGATATATGAGCCCCGTCAACATCAGCATCTGTCATAATAATAATTTTTTCGTATCTAATATCTTTGCTATTAAATTTGTCTCCTCGCTTACATCCAATAGCTTGCATTAAATCTGTGATCTCTTGGTTTGCGTTTATTTTATCTCTTCCAGCACTGATCACATTTAAAATCTTCCCTCTTAAAGGCAATATGGCCTGTGTTTGGCGATCTCTAGCTTGTTTTGCTGATCCACCAGCCGAGTCTCCTTCAACAAGAAAAATTTCAGTTCCTTTATTTCCATCAATTGAACAATCAGCAAGTTTACCTGGTAAGGTTGTTTTTTTTCTTTTTATGTTCTTTTCTATGATTTGATTTGACTTAGATTGCAGTCTTAATTGCGATCGATTGTAAGCGTATTGAAATAACTCTTCTGCAGACCTAGTTTTTTTTGTAAGCCATTGTTCAAATAGTTGTCGTGCTTTCATTTCAATTTTACGACCAGGCTCTATACTTGATAACTTTTCTTTTGTCTGACCTTGAAACTCAGGGTTTTCTATAAAAGCAGATAAGATTGATCCAGATGAACCAAAGAGATCTTCTTGATTAATTTGAGATGATTTTTTTTCGTATTTAATTTTTGAAAAATCTTTAAATGCCTTATAAATTCCTGACTTGAAACCGCTTTCATGAGTACCGCCTAACGGGGTTTTAATAGTGTTACAATAAGACTCATTTATAGGTTCCATCACATCAAACCAATTTATAATTCCCTCAATTTTACCACTATCAACATCTATCTCGGTGTTGAAATAAAATGGATCTTCAAAAATAGGGTCATTGGGCGTACAAAGATTATTTAAATAATCTTTAATTCCATCGGAGTAATGTAGTTTATCTGATAATGGAATATTTTTTTTGGCGGTTGCCTTACTGCATGACCAATGAATTTCAACATCTGGTATAAGATAGGCTTTAGCTTTTGCCATATTATATATAATTGAAGCATCAAATTCTATTTCTTTGCCAAAAATTTCTGGGTCCGGTGAAAATACTATTTTTGTACCCTTTTTAAGAGGACCTTTTGCGGATGCTTTTAATTTATTTTTAGGAGAACCTTGACTATAAGTTTGTACAAAATATTTTTTATCTCTTGCAATTTCAAGAGTAAGTTTTTTAGATAGCGCGTTTACAACAGAAATTCCAACGCCATGCAAACCACCAGAAGTTTTGTAATTATTTTTTGAAAACTTGCCACCAGAATGTAGTGTTGTCATAATGACTTCAACTGCAGGTATTTTAAATTTTGGATGCTTATCAACAGGAATACCTCGACCATTATCAGAGATTTCAATCGTGTCCTGGGAAACAAGCTTAATTTCTACCTTATTTGCAAAACCAGCAACAACTTCATCCATTGAATTATCAAGTACCTCGCTTACCAGGTGATGCATTGCCATTATATCTGTTCCCCCAATGTACATTCCGGGTCGCTTTCTAACCGGTTCTAAACCTTCAAGGACTTCAATATCTTTTGCGGTGTAAGATGTGTTTGAATTTTTTATTGTCTTTTTGGATGAACTCTTCTTTTTAATTGATTTATTTTTCTTTGATTTCTTTCTCATAACAAACAATACAACTAATAATAGATTCTTTACATTGTGTAATATTTATTTACTCTAACAGCATGAATTTATTAGGATTTTAGTATGCCGGTTATTGAATCAAAAATAATGATTAATTCAGAGTCCTTCAAAAAAAATCAGGAGGACCATCAAAAGCTTATTGATGAAATTAGAACTTTAGAACAAAAAATAGCAGATAATTCCGCTAGGTCTAAGGCTAAGTTTGATAAAAGAGGACAGTTACTGCCTCGTGAAAGATTAAAAAGACTATTAGATCCAGGTAGTTTTTGGCTTCCATTATCCACCCTTGCTGGTTACAAGATTGGCGATGATGATGGCGATAAAAATATTGGATGGGGAAACTCTATTAGCGGTATTGGTTATGTAGCAGGCGTTCGTTGCATGATTGGTGTTTCAGATGCGGGTATTAAAGGGGGAAGTGCATCTGCGATGGGTACTGAAAAGGCGTTAAGAGGCGCTCAAATAATTTTTGAAAATAAATTACCTTTTATTCAGTTAATAGAGAGCGCTGGTGCAAATCTACTGAGACAGACCGATATGTTTATTAAAGGCGGTAGAAGTTTTGCCAATCTTTCTAAAATGTCAGCAATGGGAATTCCGACAATTGGCGTAGTTCACGGTTCATCAACTGCAGGTGGCGCTTACCAGACAGGCTTATCGGACTATATAATTGTAGTTAAAGAAAGATCAAAAATATTTTTAGCTGGTCCTCCTTTATTAAGAGCTTCGCTTGGTGAGATTGCTACTGACGAAGAAATTGGTGGAGCAGATTTACATTTTGCAGTTTCCGGACTTGCTGAATATATGGCAAACGATGATGCACATGCAATCGAGATTGCAAGAGATGTAATGAAGAATATTGGATGGAATAATGATTTTATTTCTACTCAAAAGTCTGAGTATGATGAGCCCGTTTATTCACCTGATGAGTTAACAGGGGTTGTTCCAGTTGATTATAAAATCCCGTATGATTGCAGGGAAGTGATTGCAAGAATTGTTGATGGTTCTGATTTTTTAGAGTTTAAAGAAGGCTGGGGCAAAACCCTCATAACAGGACATGCAACTATTCAAGGTTATAAAGTTGGAATTTTAGGGAACAATGGACCGATATTTTCTGAAAGTGCTAATAAAGCTACTCAATTCATACAAATTTGTTCTCAATCAAATACGCCGCTAATTTTTCTTCAAAATATAACCGGCTTTATGGTGGGTACTAAAGAGGAAGCAAAAGGAATGATAAGACACGGATCAAAGATGATACAGGCGGTTACTAATTGCACCGTTCCTAAAATAACACTTAGGATAGGAGCCTCTTTTGGTGCGGGAGAATATGGAATGGCGGGAAGATCTTATGATCCTAGATTTTTATTCTCATGGCCTAATGCAAAAATGAGTGTGATGGGTGGGGAACAGGCCGCTAGAACAATGGCTCAAGTTGCTCTTGAGGGCGCTGAACGAAAAGGTCAAGATCCCAAAAAAATATATGGAGAGAACCTTGAAATGCTTGAAGGTATGAAGCAAAAAATAATTGATCAGTACCGTGAGGAAGGTGAAGCAATATTTTGCTCAGCGAGATTATGGGATGACGGAATTATTGATCCAAAAGATACAAGAAAGATTTTAGGTGAATGCTTAAATATTATCAGCGACGGCGATAAGAGAGAGTTAAAACCAAATACTTTTGGCGTTGCAAGAATGTAATTAATTTTTTCCTGGCAGAATATCAAGATATTTTGAAATAATGCCGAGCATTACTTCATCTGATCCACCGCCAATTGAACCTAAACGTCCATCTCTATACGCTCTTGAAATAGGTGACTCATCCATATAACCCATTCCACCCCAATATTGTAAGCATTCGTCGTTAACTTTTCTAGAAAGTCGTGTGGCTTTTAGCTTTGACATTGAAGCCAATTTTGTACAATCACCACCATTTACATGTATCTCAATTCCTTTCCATGTAAGTGCTTTTAAAGCTTCAACCTCCGTCATCAGCTCGGAAAGTTTGTAATGAACAATCTGATTGTCAAGAATAGGCTTACCAAATGTCTTTCTTTGTCTTGTATAATTAATGGTCTCATTAATAGCTAATTCACAGCCAGTATAGCCAGCAATAGCTGCATAAAGTCTTTCTTCTTGAAACTGCATCATTTGATAAATAAAGCCTTTACCTTCTTCTCCGACTAAATTTTTCTGCGGCACTCTTACATCGTCAAAAAATATTTCAGCAGTATCAGACGAATGCATACCCATTTTTTTTAGTTTACGATTAATTGTGACACCCTTTGCCCTCTTGCCATTTTCCTTAAGGGGCACACATATAAGAGATTTATTTAAATGCTTATTCTTACTGTCAGTTTCAGTATTTGCAAGCATACACATCCAGTCTGCTTGAGTGCCATTTGTAATCCACATTTTTGATCCATTGATTACGTAATCATCACCATCCTTAACAGCATGAGTTTTAATAGCAGCCACGTCAGAACCAGCACTTGGTTCAGAGACACCAAGGCAAGAAACAAGATCTCCGGTAATAGACGGTTTTAAAAATTCATTACATATTTCTTCACTGCCGAAGCGCGCCAATGCTGGAGTTGACATATCTGTCTGTACACCAATAGCCATTGGAACACCGCCGCATTTAATATGTGCCAATGCCTCATTAAGAACTGCTCCGTATGAATAGTCTAATCCAGACCCACCGTATTTTTCAGGTTTAGTTACTCCAAGAAATCCTTGATCACCTAATTTTTTGAATAGCTCATGAGCTGGGAAAATTTCATTTTCTTCCCACTCGTCTACATAGGGATTAATTTCATCTTCAACGAATTTAAGAGCTGATCTCTTTAATTCTTCGTGTTCTGTTGTTAATTCCATTTTAATATATATAGCATTTTATTTACAAAGGTCACCCTTTAGAATTCAATTAATTGTCACACACTAAAATAGTTTTTGTATTCAATAGGGTGAGGAGAATGTTCTAGATCATACACATCTTCCATTTTTAGGTCTATATATGCATCAATTTGGTCATCAGTAAAAACTCCACCTTCAGTTAAAAAAGCTCTATCTTCGTCAACCGCCTCAAGTGCCTCTCTAAGAGAACCGCAAACAGTTGGCAATTTTTTAACTTCTGCATCAGGTAATTCATAAAGATCTTCATCAGCAGCATTTCCTGGATCAATTTTATTTTTTATACCATCCATCCCCGCCATTAGCATTGCTGAAAATGCCAAATAAGGATTTGCCGAAGGATCTGGAAACCTTACTTCAACTCTTTTTCCTTTCGGATTATCTGAAACAGGTATCCGACACGAGGCAGATCTGTTTCTTGCTGAGTATACAAGTATTACTGGGGCCTCAAACCCTGGTATCAGTCTCTTATAACTGTTTGTGCTAGCATTCGTAAACGCGTTAAGTGCCCTTCCATGTTTTATGATCCCACCAATGTAGTGCAATGCCATCTCGGATAAGCCTGCATATTTATCTCCTGCAAATAGAGGTTTGCCATTCTTCCATATGGATTGATGTGTATGCATTCCAGTTCCATTATCACCTTTAACTGGTTTAGGCATGAATGTAGCAGTTTTACCAAATGCATTAGCGACCATGTGTACACCATACTTATAAAGCTGCATAGCATCGCCCTGTTTAAGTAAAGTATCAAACTTCAGTCCCAATTCATGTTGACTTGGAGCAACTTCATGATGATGTTTTTCCATCTTCAGTCCTAAATTTTTTAATTCTTCAAGAAATTCTGTTCTTATATCTTGTGCGCTATCAACAGGCGGTACAGGAAAATATCCTCCTTTAACACCTGGTCTGTGTGCTAAGTTGCCACTTTCATAAGAGCGTCCAGAATTATATGGACCTTCAGTACTATCAATTTCAAACATTGATTTGTTCATATCAACTTGAAATTTTACATCATCAAATATAAAAAACTCTGCTTCTGGACCCATATATATAGTATCGCCAATTCCACTTGCTTTGACATACTCTTCTGCTTTTCTTGCAGTTCCTCTTGGATCTCTCTCATATGGTTCCTTTGACACTGCATCGAGAACATCGCAAAATACAATTAATGTTGGTTGGGCTGTAAAAGGATCCATTACCGTTGTGGTTAAGTCCGGTTTGAGAACCATGTCTGACTCATTTATAGCTTTCCAGCCAGATATAGAGGATCCATCAAAGAAGACTCCGCTGTTTAGGAGATCATCGTCTACTGCTGTACCGTCCATCGTTAAATGTTGAAGTTTGCCTTTTGGATCAGTAAATCTCATATCGAGATACTTGACTTCACCATTTTCAAATTTTTTTAGTACTTCGTTTGCAGTACCCATATGATCCCCTAATTATGGAATTTATTTAGTCAAAGTCCCAACTATATGCGATACAATTTTGTATGGATCAGCATTCGATGCTGGCCTTCTATCTTCAAGATACCCATTCCAATTATGTTCAACAGTATAAACTGGAATACGTATACTAGCACCTCTATCACTTACACCATATGAAAATTTATCGATACTTTGTGTCTCGTGAAGTCCAGTAAGTCTCATATTATTGTCAGATCCATAAGCTGCAATACCTTCTTCATGAACCTTTCCAAGTTTGTCGCACATTGATGTAAATAATTCTTCTGATCCAGAAGATCTCATTTGTTCATTAGAAAAATTAGTGTGCATACCAGAACCGTTCCAATCACCAGTTTTTGGTTTTGGGTGGAAGTTCACTCCAACGCCGTGTTCCTCAGCAGTTTTCATGAGTAAATATCGGCTTACCCATAAATCATCAGCTGCTTTAATACCTTTTCCAAAGCATTGATATTCCCATTGGCCAAGTGCAACTTCTGCATTAGTTCCAGTAAGCGTAATCCCAAGATCTATACAAGCTTTTAGATGTGCGTCTGATATGGCTCTACCAACAACATTGCCCGCTCCAACACCACAATAAAATTCACCTTGCTCTCTCGGCGTGCCATCTTCCCAGCCAAGTGGTTCACCAGTTTTAGCGTCAGTTAAAAAGAATTCTTGTTCAAAA
>CACCKE010000005.1 GCA_902546615.1 uncultured Pelagibacteraceae bacterium | reverse complement strand
TTTATAAAATAATAACTGTTAACTATTTTTTTAAAAATATGATTAATTCGTTTGAAAGGGGTCTTATAAGAGATGAGAGGAAGAACATGCACAATATTAGGCATATCTTGCTACTACCACGATAGTGCTGCAACTATTATTCGTGACGGAGAAATAATTGCGGCAGCACAAGAAGAAAGATTTACAAGAATAAAGCATGACTCATCTTTCCCAACTGAGTCAATCAAATTTTGCTTGGAAAGTGTCAAATTAGATTTATCAGAAATTCATTATGTAATTTTTTATGAAAAGCCATTTATTAAATTTGAAAGATTGTTGGAAACTTATCTTGAGTATGTACCTAGAGGCTTTTCTTCATTTGCAAGAGCCTTACCGATTTGGATAAAAAATAAATTATTTACTAAACAAAATATTATTAAGGAACTCAAAAAAATTGCTCATAAAAAAGATAATAATAAGTTACCAAATCTGCTATTTAGTGATCATCATAAATCTCACGCTGCATCTGCGTTTTTCCCAAGTCCTTTTGAGGAAGCATTAATATTAACATTAGATGGTGTTGGAGAGTGGGATACAAGCAGTATTTGGGTTGGTAAAAAAAATACGATTAAGAAAATTCGATCTTTAGAATTCCCACATAGTTTAGGATTATTATATTCAGCATTTACGTATTATGCAGGTTTTAAAGTCAATTCAGGTGAATACAAGTTAATGGGTTTGGCCCCTTATGGCAATGCTACTTATGTAAATGATATCAAAAATAATCTGATTGATATTAAAGATGATGGCTCTTTTAGGCTTGATATGAGTTATTTTGATTTTGCCACAGGATTGAAAATGACAAGTAAAAAATTTGATAATCTTTTCGGCGGTAAACCAAGAAAACCTGAAACAGAGATTACACAAAAGGAAATGGATCTTGCTAAATCTATTCAAGTTGTTTTGGAGGAAATTGTTTTGAAAATTTTAGACAAATTATATGAAGAATTTGAAATAAATAATTTATGTTTAGCGGGAGGTGTAGCTCTTAATTGTGTTTTAAACGGCAAGATTGTTAACAAAGGAAAATTTAAAAATATCTGGATACAGCCTGCCGCCGGAGATGCAGGGGGGTCATTGGGTGCTAGTCTTCTTGCATGGTATGAGTATTTGGGCAAAAAGAGAGAAATAAGCAATAAAGACAAAATGAAATATTCTTACTTGGGAAATAAATATAGCAATGAAGAAATAAAGAATTACCTAGACTTAGTTGGTGCAAATTATAGAGAACTTACTGAAAAAGAGATTTTTAAAAGAGTAGCATTAGAGATAAAAAATGACAGTGTTGTTGGATGGTTTCAAGGAAGGATGGAGTTCGGCCCCCGCGCACTTGGAAATAGATCTATAATTGGAAGTCCTCTTAATAAAGATATGCAACATTTAATGAATATTAAAATAAAAAATCGAGAGTCATTTAGACCTTTTGCTCCAGTTATTAAATATGAGAAACTTACAGATTGGTTTAAATTAAATATAGAAAGTCCTTACATGTTAATTGTTTCTGAAGTAACTGATGAAAAGAAAGTAAACATTATAAATAATAAGAATATCTCGGGGTTTAAAAAACTAAGTATAAAAATATCAAAAATACCCGCCGTTACACATGTTGATTATAGTGCCAGAATTCAAACTGTTACAAAGGATCAAAACTATAAGCTCCATAGTTTACTGTCTCATTTTGAAGAAATTACAGACTGTCCAATTCTTGTAAATACTTCTTTTAATGTAAGAGGAGAACCCATCGTATGCAATCCTAAAGAAGCTTATGAGTGTTTTATGAAAACAGGTATGAATATTTTAGTATTAGAAAATATTTTTCTTGATAAACTATGGCAGAACAGTAGTAAAATTGAATCGTTCAAAAAAGATTATAGTAATATTAACCCTGATTAATCATGAATTTAATATATATAAACTTAAAAAAAATATCTTCTTTTCTAAATGTTGTTAATACAACTATTCTTATGTTAATTTTATTTATATTTATATTTATCCCCATTGGTATATTAAGAAAAATACTAAAAAAAAGTAATTTCTTAGGTTTTGATAAAAATGTTCAAACATACTATAAACAAAGCGATGTTAAACAAAGTATAGTAAAAACAATTAAAGATTATGAAAGACCATTTTAAGGGATGAAAGAATTAATATCAGATTTATGGAGCTTTGCAATTGAGCGAAAAAAGTTTTGGTTAATTCCTATAATTATTTTTTCAGTTATTTTTGGTTTTTTAATAATACTTGGTGAAAGTTCTATAATTGCACCATTTATCTATACTATCTTCTAGGATAATGAGTAAAAAAGCTTTAATTATAGGAGGAGGTCCCGCAGGCTGTGCATCTGTTCATAAATTAAATGAGATAGGGGGTTGGAACATAACTCTTGTCGATAATGCAAATCAACTTGGGGCAGGAGTAAGGACTCATTACTATGGTGGCCATCCTTATACTTTTGGTCCACGACATTTTATTACAAAAAACATCGAAATATATAACTATCTTAACTCAATAGTGCCACTCCGAGATTGTGGGGATCACCAATTTTTAAGTTATGTAGAGCAAGATAATAACTTTTATAATTTTCCTATTCATATGGATGATGTTCGTTCTATGCCAGACTCAGATAAAATATTATCAGAGTTAGAAAATGCATCTGGTGTAGAGCACGCCAAAGATTTTGAAGAATATTGGATAAGATCTATAGGACCTACATTATATAAAAAAATAATAAAAAACTATACTGAAAAAATGTGGCAAGTTAGTAACGCAAATCAAATTGATACTTTTAAATGGTCTCCTAAAGGTGTAAAAATTCAAGAAGGCCCCAGAGCAGCATTTCATGATACACTCATGTCTGCTTATCCTATAGCAAAGGACGGTTACAATAAATTTTTTGACAGTATAGTAGATAAATGTTCAGTTAAATTAAAAACAAATATCCAGAGTTTTGATATACCAAATAAATCTGTTTATATTGATGATGAAAAATATACTTACGATTTAATCATAAGTACTATATCACCAGATATTTTATTTAATAATTGTCTTGGCGAACTTCCATATATTGGAAGAGATATTCATCTTATGGTTTTTCCGTCTGAATTTGTATTTCCAGATCACGTCTATTTCTTGTATTATGCGAATAAAGAAAAACACACGAGGCTCGTTGAATATAAAAAATTCACACAGCATGTAGACAAAAATTCTTTGATAGGCATGGAAGTTCCTTCAAAAAATGGTCGCCATTATCCAGTACCGATGAAAGAACAAATGTTGATTGCTAGAGAATATCATAAACTGATGCCAGACGGAGTTTTTTCATTAGGGAGGGCAGGTAGTTACAGATATTTAGTTGATATAGATGACTGTATTGAGCAAGCATTTGAGCTAAAACGAATAGTAAAAGAGGGTTTTGAAAACCATCATCCAGTACCTATTGAGAAATGGCAAAAGATTGATGATATAAATCCTAATTTAAAATAAAAATTTAACTTTTATTCTTTTTTGCTGGAGAGCCAAAATAAATACCTGGTTCTTTTATATCTGATAATACTGAGGAAGACATACCAATTGTAGTTTTTGGAGTAATATTAATTTTTTCTTTAATTGAGGACATTGAACCTATGTAGGATTTATTTCCGATATTAACGTTTCCATTGATTACACATGAGCTATTTATAATTGAGTAGTCTTCTATCAAGCTATCATGATTTATTACAGTATTTGGTAAAATAATACAGTTTGATCCAATTTTAACGTTAGCCATTATTTTTACCCCTGGATAAATTATTGAACCAAAGCCTACAACAGCAGTTTCATGAACATAAGCAAATTTTGATACAAGCTTTACAGGTTTCATGCCATTTCTGATGGCCAACTCAAACCAAAAATTTCTATTGATATGGTTAGTTACCGAGCCACACTGAAAAACAAAATTAGAATTTTTAAATTGCGAGTTTTTTATATCATTAAACCCACCTACTATTTTGACTCCACAAACTATATCGTTTACACGGTGGCTATCAGATAAGAATGCCATATCAGCATCATCTGGATATAATTCTTTAAATAAATAGAAAGCATCTAAACATCCACCGGTTGTTCCAAAAAATAGTGTAGTCAAGCTTATACTTCCTCTGATGGATGGAACCAGTCATAGTAACCATCGTAGTTTACTTTATCAAAAAGTTCTAACCATTCATCAACATGCAAATAAGTTGTCGCAAAAGTAGCCCAATTGTCAATAATTTTTTTTTGATGGTTTGACTTATATGCCCCAACTCTTATCCAAGATATTTTGCCAACTCTATTTATTTCCCGTAAAGAATTTTCTACTTCTTTTTTTAGAAGAATATTATGTAAGCTATCTTTACAAAATACTATTTCAAATTCTTTATTTTCAAATGGTAGATGAGTAAAATTTGCACAATAAAGATTTCCATTAATATTTTCTTTGTATCCCTCTAGAAGAGCGTATATGCTTATATCTACTCCACTTGCTGATCCTACATTAGCATTATTATTGAAATCATTAACCAAATAGCCTTTTGCACAACCAAGATCAAGTAGGTTTGAGTTCTTATTTAGGTTAAATTTTAGGATCAATTGTTCAACAACGTCTTTCCATCTTCCGTCATATTTATACCCACCATAGCCAAATTTTCTATCACTATCAAAATATGTATCATCTACCTTCCAAATTTTCATCCAATCCATAGGAGATATATCATTTGTCTCATGAGACTTAATTTCTCTTTTTTCATTAAAATTGAGACTAAGACGTTTCATTTTTCATACCGATATATCTTTTAAATATTCTATTGTAATTATAGAAATCATTTTCTTTATTGAGCATTACTGGAATTTTTTCAATTATGAAGTAAATACTCTCACAGTACACGCATTTTATCTGGTTATTATCTAAATCAATTTTTTTGAATTTAGTTTTGCAATTGATACAATTCATTTTAATTTTTTTTAAAATTTTTATTCAAAAAGGCTTATAAAACTATCTTTATTCTGTATTCCTAAAATAGTATCGATATTACTATTAATGTAATACTCCTTTATTTCATTAGGTTTAACAGAGCTTTCATTGAAAACAAAATGTAATGTAATATTTTTTTTTATTATTATTTCCATAATATCCATAGCTTTCTTTTGGTCTTCAGGAAACATAAAAACACTGCACATTCCTAAATCACTATTTTCTTTCATTTTATCTAATGTTTCAAACAACATCATATAATTTTTATTTGTCACCATTTCACATTGAGGTAAGACATAAACCATATCTAATTTATTTGCATACTCTCTAAGTAATCTATTTTGTACTGGAACAGGTAAAGCAAATCCTTTAAAACGTCTTACGGTGACATATCCATTGAGATATTTCATTAGTATTTAATTTTATTTTTTAAACCAATAATTGTTGCGGCTTTAGGAGTAATAGGAATATAAAATGTTCCTAATTTCTTTTCATTTTCTTCATTTTTACAATATGGAGAAAATAAATTTTTGTATCTACAATTAAAAGAAATTCTAGTTTTTTGAGTAGTATTTATTACATTGCCATGAAGACAAGTAGGTGTAAATACTAATGCTTCTCCAAAACTTAAATTTACAAACTCATACTGATCTTCATGCTCATTTAATAAATTTTCAATACCTAATTTCTCAAATTTACTAATATTATTAATGACGTCTCTTGAAAAATCTGGATTAAAAATAAACATGGAGTTTGTATCTCTCGCATCTGTTAGGGGCACCCATAAATTAATTTGGAATTCACTTTCTCCGCTAAAACAATCACTGTGAATACCAAGTTTTGAAGTTGTGTCATTAGGTATTTGTATTGAAAAGTTTACAGATCTATTTGCTGCTAATTCAGATCCAACAACATCGTTTATAGTTTTAAAGGCTAATTCCAGGTATGTTTTAGAAAAAGAGCTTTCCTTATTTAATTTTTCATAAAAACCATGACGTATAGAGTTTAGATTTTTTATATCTAAATGATTATGTAATTCTGATAAGTCTTTTACTACAATATTATTCTGTTCTTTTAAGTAATTCTTAAACTGAGCTAGAATATTGCTTAGGAGTTCCAGGTTTTCGACGTTAATTATTTTGTATCCTTTATTAATTAACTCGATGGCATCAGAAGATTGATCTTCAATGTATTTACTAAACATAGTTTTTACAAGTGGAGGTAAAATCCTTAATTATTGTTTTTAAATCTGGGATCTTAAAACCATTATCTTCAGCTAAATTTGTTACAATTTGCTGATTTAACCTATCATTTTTCTCTTCAATATAAATTAGTTTCTTATCTAATATCTTAGACATTATTTTAGCAACCTCAATTATTTTAATTGCATTTTTACTTGCTAAATTCATTGTAATTTTTTTATTTTGGTAATCCGCATATAAAGCATACTGAATAATAGATTTTCCACTGATTACTGCATTTAGTAGTGAGTTGGGATTATAAAGAGTTATTTGTTGACCATTAATAATTTTACTTGCCCATGAAGAGATAAAATTTCCCTTAATTTCAGGAACAAGTAACACAGGGATTCTCAAGGTAATAAGCATGCATTCTTTGTTAAAAAAAAGTTTATGTAATTCATTTTCAAAAGTTAATTTAGATAGGCCGTAAGCTTTTTTTACCTCTTTTTTTGATTCTTCATTTATGAATTCATTATCAGGATCATCATAAACTGAAGTTGATGACATATTAATTATAACAGCTTTATTAGAAATTTTGATTGATCTAAAAAGAGATAAAGACCCATTAACATTTATGTCAAAAAAATCCTGGTCAATATTATATTTGCTAGGAACAGCAGAGGCAACATGGAATATATAATCAAATTCACACTCAATTGGAATAATATTTTTTCTAATATCAAAAATGAACACCTCATCAAATTCTTCTAAATTTTCATCTCTTCTGGAGATACCGTATATTTTAAAATTATTTTTATTTTTTAAATATGAACAAATATATTTACCAAATGGACTATTGGCCCCAGTAATCAGAACATTTTTTCTTTTCATGATATATTTTGAGATTTCATCATTAAAACATTGTTATATATTGGACTAGTTACAGATTCTTCTACCTTTCCACTATTGAAAGCTTCGAGTAAATCTCTTGAAGCATGTTTAATTGTATATTTTGGTTTAAATCCAATAGAATTCAGCTTATCTGTATTTACTCGATAAGATCTTGGGTCGTTAGATTTAATATTTTCAACTAAGATATTGCCTATCTTGGGCTTAAGTTCATTAATTATTTCTTCAGCTATTTCATTAATAGTAAAATTATTGTATGAAGCATTAAATACTTGGTGTAGTACTTTTTCTTCTTCTATTTCTAAAAAGTATGAATATAAGTTTACCATATCTTTTATATGAAGGTTAGGTCTGTATTGATCACCTCCAAATATGCTTATTTTTTTGTTTTGAATGCAGTGTGAGGTAAGTAAGTTTACTGCAAGGTCTAATCTTAGTCTTTCAGCATAACCACAAATAGTTGCAGGTCTAATAATTGTAAATGGAATATCTTTATATTCATTGTATAGCAGATCTTCACACCACGCCTTTGATATATTGTAGAGGGAAACAGGAACTCTAGGGTGATCTTCATAAACTTGAGGTGAGTCAGATATACCGTAAATACTTGATGAAGATGCAAAAATAAATCTTTTTAGTTTTGCTTTTCTAGATTCTTCTAAGAGTAATTTAAATGCATTTTGATTAATATCTATTGATAATTTTGGGTTAAGCTCAGCTGAAGGATCATTTGATATGCATGCTAAATGAATTACAGCATCAACTGAACTAAGTGATTTTTTTAAATCTTCGAGATTTCTTAAATCGCCAACAATCTTATTAAACTTATCTTTACTGTATTGATCGAAAATATTTTTTTTATATAAAAACCAATCTAATACAGTGACGTGATAACCTTTATTAATTAAATGGGGTACTAGCGCAGAACCAACATATCCCCCTCCTCCTGT
Source organism: uncultured Pelagibacteraceae bacterium (assembly GCA_902546615.1). Lineage (GTDB taxonomy): Bacteria > Pseudomonadota > Alphaproteobacteria > Pelagibacterales > AG-422-B15 > CACNXQ01. The sequence continues at coordinate 56,292 of CACCKE010000005.1, read as the reverse complement.
TATTAATATCCTTTTCATGTAATCATTTCTCTAATTGTTTTAACAATTGAATTAGAATCTATTTTATGAGCTTTTAATAGAAAGTCTCTACTTCCTACCTCTTCAGTAAATTTATCATTTATTCCTAATATCTTTAGCTTTCCTCTTAAACCTCTTTGCATGATTTTAGAAGCTATGTGTGTGCCAATCGAATGATATGTAGTATGTTCTTCAACAATTAATGAAGCTTTACTTTCAAAACATACTTCTAATATATCTTTTGGAAGCGGTTTTATCTTAAAAAATGAGACAACAGCAACATTTACTTTATCTTTGATTAATTCTTTTGCAGCAATAATACATTCATAAGTTATAGCTCCATACGTTAGAATGGTTACATCGGCCTTCTTATAATCATAGCAATAATTTTTAAGATTTGAATTACCTTTAAGCATAAATTTAGATAGATCAGGTTCTCCATTTTTACCGAGTCTTATATAGCTTGGGCCATTATGATTAAGCGCTGCTGTGAGAGCCTCTTTACTTTCTGAAGGTTGAGAAGGCGAGAAAACAGCAAAATTTGGGAGAATGGTCATTAATGTTAAATCCTCAAAACTATGATGAGTAGGGCCCAAATTACCATACGCTAATCCTCCTCCGACACCCACAAGGATTACTTTTCTTTTATGAAGAGCTAAGTCAATTCTAATTTGTTCAAATGGTCTCATTGTTAAAAAAGGAACAATGGTATATACAATCGGCAAAAATCCATTCATCGACATTCCAGAGGAAAATCCTATCATGTTAGACTCACATATACCTATGTTTAGATAATCTTCTTTAAATTTTTTCGAATATTCCTCAAATACTCCAAATCCAATATCTCCAACAATTAAATATATTTTATCTCCAGGTTTTTTAATTTCTAAAAGAGCATCTCTTAGTGAATTACGCATTTATTATTTTATCCAATTCTTCTAAACCTATTTTTAATTCTTTCTCCGTCGGGGACCTATAATGCCACTTTGTTATACCAGTAGTAAAACTAATTCCATGAGCTTTTATAGTATCTAATATAATTGCTTTTGGTTTTTCGCTATCTAAATTAATAATTTTTTTGAATGATAAATCTAATTCTTCAAAATCATGACCATTACATCTAATTACATCGAACCCAAAAGATTTAAGCTTTTCGTCTATTGGTTCGATCCCAAGAATATTGCTAGTTTTATCCAATGACTCAAATTGATTATTATCAATCACTAAGTAAAAATTATTTAGTTTTAGTTGCGATGCACACAAAATTGCTTCCCACACTGATCCTTCATTAGTCTCTCCATCGCCTACAATAACAAATATTTTAGACTCTTGATTATTAAGTACACATGCATGTGCAATTCCAGCTCCTATTGAAGGACCATGTCCCAATGAACCACTAGATATTTCTATACCAGGAGCTTTTTCAAATTCAGGATGTCCAGCAAAACGAGCTCCATCTTTACCGTAATCTTCTAAGTATGACTTACTGTAGAAACCAAAGTGACATAAAACCCAATATAACGCTTGGCATGAATGTCCTTTTGAAAAGATTAATCTATCTCTATTAATGTCTTCTGGATTTTTTGGGTCTATATTTAATATTTCAGAATATAAATATGTGAGAGCATCAATTATTGAAAATGAACCTCCTACATGACCGCCTCCACCCTTATAAATAGATGTAAAAATATCTTTTCTTAGCTTATAAGAGGTTTTTTTTAGTTTATTATACTTATCCAATGTATTAACTTACAAAAAATTAAATCTAAATTTATTAGATTTTTAGATGACATCATTAATATGTATAATGCATTAACATAAAAAATACAAAGCTTATTGATTATGAAAAATAAAAAAAAAATTCAAAGAATTTTTATCTCAGGAAATTTTAATATTCTTCATGCTGGCCATCTAAGACTATTTAAATATGCTAAATCACTCGGTGGAAAATTATTTGTTGGAGTTTTTTCTGATAACCTATTAGGTACAAAAGCTTATATTGATGAAATATCAAGAATTGATTCTATCAAAAATTGTTCACTAGTTGATGAAGTATCTTTAATAGAAAAATCTCTTAGTGACACAATACTAAAAATTAAACCAGACATTATTGTTAAAGGTAAAGAGCATGAATCTCTTTTCAATTCGGAAGAAAAAATTGTTTCCAAATACGGAGGAAAGTTGGTTTATAACTCTGGAGATACAGGTTACTCATCTTCACTATTAATAAGAAAAGAACTTGATCTTAATAGCTTAGACAATAGTAAAATTTCGGATAACTTTTTAGAGAGACATGGTTTAACAAAAGATGACCTTATTAACACCATTCATAAATTTAAAAACTTAAAAATTGCCGTTGTCGGCGATTTAATAATTGATGAATATATTTCTTGTCAACCATTAGGCATGTCAAGTGAAGAGCCAGTGATGGTTATTTCGCCCCAAGAAGAAAAAAGATTTATTGGCGGAGCAGGAATTGTAGCTGCTCATGCATCTAAACTTGGAGCAAAAGTAAATTTAATATCTATTGCAGGTCAAGATGAAAATTATAATTTTGCTACTCATGAATTAGATAATAATGATGTTAAATACAATCTTATAATCGAAGAATCGCGTCCAACAACTCTTAAGCAAAGATTTAGATGTGAAAATAAGACATTATTAAAAGTATCGAAAATACAGCAAACTTCAGCTTCAATAGAAACACAAAATAAAATTTTTCTAGCCTTAAAGAGTATGATTAAAAATATAGATTTAATAATTTTTTCTGATTTTAATTATGGGTGCCTACCTAATGAGTTATTAGGGAGGTTAATAAATTTAGGAAAAAAAAATAAATGCATTATGACTGCAGATTGCCAAAGTTCTTCACAAATTGGTGATATAGGAAAATATAAAGATGTTAACTTAATCACTCCTACAGAAAAAGAAGCAAGGATAAGTGTTAAAAACCAGCAGGATGGACTTGTTGTTATAGCTGATAAGCTTTTTGAAAGGTCAAAAGTACAATACATTTTAATGAAACTTGGTGCAGACGGACTTCTTATAAATTTGGCAAAAAAAAGTGGGTCTAAAATTGTCACTGATAAAGTCCCTTCTTTTAATAATAATCCAAGAGATATTGCCGGTGCAGGAGACTCTATGCTTGTTGCCAGTTCTCTTGCGTTGGCCTGCGGCTCAAATATATGGCTTTCTAGTCTTCTTGGTATGTTCATGGCATCCATACAAGTTGGACAATTAGGTAACCTGCCAATAGATCAAAAACAATTAATAAGAGCTATAAAAAAACAAGCCATATGAAAGTTTTATTACTATCAGCTGGATATGGAAAGAGATTAAGACCGCTGACTAATGACATTCCCAAACCATTGTTAACTATAAATGGTAAGCCGTTATTAGAAATTTGGATTGAAATGTTATTAAAATTTAATTTTGGTCCCTTATTCATAAATTATCATTACTTACCTGAAAGATTCAAATCTTTTTTTAATAACACCGTGTATAAAGAAAAGATTAACCTATTATATGAAAATGAATTACTAGGAACAGCTGGAACTTTAATTAACAACATTAATACATTTATTGAAGATGATGACGAAGATATTTTAATGCTGCATAGTGATAACTATTGCACGATAGATTTTGATTTATTTCATAAAGCTCACAAAGAAAGACCAAAAAAATGCTTGTTAACTATGCTTGTTTTCCGGACAAACAATCCTGAAACTTGTGGTGTTGTCAAGGTAGATAAAGATAAAGTAGTATACGATTTTTATGAAAAAAAAAATAACCCTCCTTCAAACTTAGCCAATGCTGCCATTTATATTCTTTCAAAAGAGTTTTTAAGAATATTAAAAAATGATTTTCATAATGTTTCTGATTTTAGTAATGATGTAATACCAAATTTTATGGATAGAATATATACTTATGAAATTTCAAGCAAAGTAATAGATATAGGCACAATTGAAAATTATAATTTAGCAAACAATATGCAAAAAATTTAATAACTCAAATATTACATTTAACAGTAGAAAACAATTGGATTATGCATCCCTTAACTCAGAGCTTTATATCTTTAATAAAAAAAATTATTATAATTCCTATATTTACTTTAAATTGCATAAACACCATTGTTTTATCAATTAATAAGAAAAATATATTTATATTTCATCACGGATGGGGTGCAGGAGTTGCACTTTCTGATACAGAATATATTAGAAGAAAATTTGATCCAGCAAGTACAATTGTAATTTTTTTTAATAACGGCAAGCATAATTATTTGCTTCAACAAGCATTTACAGATATCACTCTGAGATTTATAAATATTTCTAGTAATCTGATCAAAGTCAAAAATAAAAATTTATGTTTAAATAAACATGACTCAATTAAGTTCTATCAGTTCTTTTTAAAATTAATTAAATATCTCTTTAAAAAGAAAAAAATTCTTACAGCTGAAGATCATATCAAGAAAATAAAATTAGACTATGGTGTTAATGATACTCAAGCATCTATTATTAGAAAGTGTTATCCAATTGAGGTCAGGAGGCCATCTATCAAATTAAATCAAAAAATAAAATTAAATTTAGATAAAAAAATTAGAGAATTTTACAAAAAAGAGATAAATGAAATTAAAGAAAAAATAATTTGTTTTTATTTGAGGTATAAAGGAGTTGATAAAGATTATCCTGACGAGTTTTTAAGATCATCTTCAGATTGGAAAGAGTATATTAAATCTTTTAAATACTTAAATAATAAGGGATTTAAAATTTTTTTATATGGAGATTACTGTTTTGAAAAAGTTAAAAATGATATTAAAGAGTTGAATATAGTTTGCGCTGAAATATTAAATGTTAACAAAGATGAATTATGTATTTATTCTGCATTAAATTGTAAATATTTTGTTGGATCAAATGGGGGAGGGATTCAATTTCCTTTATCAACTGTCCCGCCTCCACACATATTAGTATTAAATGCATTGCCATATAACTCTGCTACATATAATTGTACATATTCTTATAAAAACGCTAGAGATCAAAATGGAAAACTTATTCCGGCAGTAAAATTACTTAATGACTATTATGATAGATATGAAATTGATGGATTTAAAACTGAAAACCATAATGAGGATTTAATTTTAGAAATAATAAAAGAATTTTTAGAATATTCCGAAAATCATCAAATTAACCAGGATTTTTCTAATGAGATAATTTTAAATAAAAAAAGTGATATTCTTAAATATAAATGTAGAGTATCACCCGCATGGATCAAATCTAATTCATGATGAAATGTATGAGAGTATGGTAACCAAAATAATAAAATTATTAAATTCTAAACAAAAAAAAGATGCAATTCTCTTAATCTTTCTTATGACAATAGGGATGATTCTCGAAGTACTTAGTATTGGAACATTAATACCATTATTTTCTTTTTTAACAGACCCAGAATATCTGAAAAATAATATTAATCTTAGAAATTATTTTGATTATTATTTATTAAATAACTTTTCAGATATATTTATTTTATTAGTAATTCTTGTAGTTTTTGTATTTTTTCTCAAATTTACATTTTTATCATTCATATCTTGGAAACAGTCAAATTATGTTTGGAATTTGTGCGCGCAAATGTCTTCAAGGCTTTATGAGAACTATATCAAGCAAGATTATGCATTTTTTTTTAATCGAAATTCAGCTGAGCTATTTAGAAATACAAATGGCGAAGTTAATCAGTTTAGCGCCAGCATTATGGCTCTTGCAAACTTAATAGCTGAAGTTTTGGTAGTATTGGGTATTTCTCTACTATTATTTTACTATCAACCGTTAACATCTATTGTTGTTTTATCTTTACTTTCCTTTTTTGCTGCTATTTTTTATCTTTCCCTGAGAAACAGACTGAAGAATTGGGGCTTTAAAAGACAGTATCATGAAGGTTTAAAAGTAAAGTATTTCCAACAAGGTATTAGAGGAATTAAAGATATAAAATTGATGGGAAGAGAAAATAACACAATTTCTCATTATTCATATCATACTCAGCAAAGTGCAAATATGAGTAAATTTAATACTTTGCTTCAGTCAGTACCAAGACAATTTATAGAGTTTATGGCCGTTTGCGTTTTTTCTATTGTAATTATAATCTTAAATCATAACGGCGAAGATATAAATTCTCTAATCCCTATTTTAGGAATTTTTGCTGCTGCATCCTTTAGGTTAATGCCATCTGTAAATAGAATACTTTATAGTTTACAAAGTTTAAGATTTATTTCCCCAGTTATTGATAATCTTCATAATGAATTAAATCTATCTTCAAATCAGTCAGTGAATTTAAATAATGAAAAATTTAAATTTGTTGAATCAATTCAATTCAAACATGTTTATTATTCTTATCCGAACTCTAAAAAAACTAGTTTAAGTAATATAAATGTAGATATAAAAAAAAATCAATGCATTGCTATTCAAGGAGCAAATGGTTCTGGAAAAAGTACATTCCTAGATATTTTATTAGGTCTTATTAAACCGAGTCAGGGGGCCGTATATGTTGATGGAAAAAAAATTGAGGATAATAATATAAGATCCTGGCAAAATATTATTGGCTATGTTTCTCAAAATATATATTTAATTGATGATACAATCAGAAATAATATAGCACTTGGTATTGCAGAAATTAATATTAATGAGAACGATATCCAAAAAGTAATAAAAAAAACTGAGTTAGATGAATTTATTAATCAACTACCTAATGGCTTAGATACTATTGTTGGTGAGGATGGAATAAGATTATCAGGAGGACAGAAGCAAAGAATTGCTATTGCTAGATCTTTATATAATAATCCTGAAGTACTTGTTTTTGATGAAGCTTCAAGTTTTCTTGATGTTAAAACTGAAAAAAATATAATTGATTTAGTTACTTCTCTAAATGGATTGACGGTGGTAATAGTTTCTCATCGAGAGGAGTCCTTTCGTAGTTGTGACAAAATAATCAAAATAAGTAATGGTCAATTGGTTAATGAAAACTAAAAAATTAAATTTTAATATAGGAATTATTGGTATCGGATATGTAGGTTTACCTCTAGCTGTAGAATTTGGTAAAATATACAAAACTATTGCTTTTGATACAAATAAGCAAAGAGTTAATAGGTTAAATATTGGCTATGATGATACATTGGAGATATCCAAAAGTGACTTAAAAAATTCAAAAAAATTATTTTTTTCAGATGATATTAATAAACTTAAAAATTGTAATATATATATAATCACAGTTCCAACTCCCATATTTAGAAACAAAATTCCAGATTTAAGAAACTTGAAATATGCAAGTCAATTAGTTGGCAAACTGTTAGATGATCAAGATATAGTAATTTATGAATCAACAGTTTTTCCTGGTGCTACAGAAGAGGTATGTGTACCTATTTTGGAAAGTAATTCATCTTTAAATTATATTAATCAAAGTAACCAAAAATTTACCACTAGAGGCTTTTATGTTGGATATAGTCCAGAAAGAATCAATACTGGTGATAGCAATCATAATCTTAAAAACATAAAAAAATTAGTTTCTGGATCTACAACTAAATCAGCAAAATTGATAAATTTATTATATTTATCAATTATCAAAGCAGGTACTTATTTGACTAAAGATATAAAAACTGCAGAGGCTGCAAAGGTAATTGAAAATACTCAAAGAGACATTAATATTGCTTTAGTAAATGAATTAGCAATCATATTTAAAAAATTAAATATTGATACAAGTGAAGTAATTGAAGCCGCTAGTACGAAATGGAATTTTATGCCTTTTAGTCCAGGCCTTGTTGGCGGTCACTGTATTGGTGTAGATCCATATTATTTAACTTATCAATCAGCTAAGAAAGGTTATATTCCTAAAGTAATACTCTCTGGAAGAAGAATTAATGATTCTATGGGATTTTTTATTACTCAAAGGATAAAAAAATTACTTAAGCAAAAAAAAATCAAATCAAAAAAAATAAACGTGTTGATATTAGGTTTTACATTCAAAGAAAATTGCCCTGATGTCAGGAATACCCGAGTTGTAGATATCGTTTCTTCACTTAAAAAATTTAGTAATATAATTCATATTGTTGATCCGTGGGTGGATAGTGCAAGTATAAAAATAGACAAAAAATGTAGGTTTTTAAATATTCCAAGAAAAAGATTTTATGATGTAGTCATTTCAGCAGTAGCGCATAAACAGTTTAAAAGCATGAGTAATGAAAAAATTCTTAGTTATGTAAAAAAGAAATCGGTTATTTATGACATAAAAAAAATTCTTCCAAATAAGATTGTAGATGAGAGATTATAAATCGCTAGAAAAATACTTAAAAGATAATGAGCACACTTGGCTTGTTACAGGCGCTGCAGGTTTCATTGGTTCTAATTTAGTAGAGAGATTACTTAATCTAAATCAAAAAGTTGTTGGATTAGATAATTTTATTACTGGGAGTCAATCAAATATCGATGATGCACTTAGTTGTGCGAGCAAAAACCATGGCAAATCTATAAGCAATAAAGACCTTAATGATAAATTTGAACTCATAGAAGGTAGTATTGAAGACCTTGATATATGTCGTCGAGCAATTAAAGGTGTAGAATATGTTTTGCATCAGGCTGCCTTAGGTTCAGTGCCTAGATCCATTCAAATGCCTGAAAAGACAAATTCAATAAATATAAATGGTATGTTAAATATGTTAATCGCTGCTTATGAGGAAAATGTTAAAAGGTTTGTCTATGCATCTTCTTCTTCAGTTTATGGAGATCACCCTTCCCTTCCAAAAGTAGAAGAAGTTACAGGCAATCCCTTGAGTCCATACTCTGTTACAAAATTTGTTAATGAATTATATTCTGATGTATACAGAAAAATTTATAAACTGGAGTCAATTGGATTAAGATATTTTAATATTTTTGGTAAAAGGCAGGATCCAAATGGAGCTTACGCTGCTGTTATTCCTAAGTGGATTTTAGGAGCGCTTTCAAATTCAAAAATTGAAATTTATGGAGATGGAAATACCAGTAGAGATTTCTGTTATATTGAAAATGCAATTCAAGCTAATTTGCAAGCTTCCTTCTGTGCTTTTAATCCTCAGATAAAGCAAGTTTTTAATGTAGCAGTTAATGCAAGAACATCATTAAATGAACTTTATACCTTGATAAGAGATATTATTAAGGAAAAAATGGACATAATTATTCCTGATCCAGAATTTCTTGATTTTAGAGTAGGCGATATAACACATTCTCAGGCAAATATTGATAAGGCAAAAAAATTTTTTGATTATCAACCAGAGGTTAATTTTCGAGTTTCACTAGAAAACACTATTGATTGGTATATAAAAAATCGTACTTAATCAAATTCATTGGTATTAATATATGAAAATAGAATATAGAGTTATTTCAGAATACTTAGAAGTCGATGTAGAACAGCTAAGGCCTAAAGGATCGTACAAAAAACTTATTGATAAAAGATCCTATCCCATAGATAAGCTCATATCCGAATTTGGAGAAATACCTAAAGATTATTTAAGATTAAGGAACTGTCCTAATTGCAACAGTAATAATTTTAAAAAAGAATTAAATAAAGATCATTTAGATATTGTGAAGTGTAACAATTGTGATTTGGTTTATACAAATCCTATTTTTGATGAGGAGCATTACCTAGAAATTTATAAGGCGGCTGAATATCAAGAAGTAGTTAGAGATCTTGGTGAAAAAAGTCACGAATATAGAGTTAAAAGATTCGGTAGAGAGAGAGTAAAAGCTATAGAAAGGTATCTAACAAATAAAAATAGTGATGTATCATTACTTGATGTCGGATGTAGTACAGGTTTTTTTGTTGAAGCAGCTAATGAATTAAAGTGGGATGCGAAAGGAATTGATTTAAACCCAAGTGCAATAGATTTTGGACAATCAAGAGGATTAAATTTGGAACAAGTAGAGCTTTCTAAGCTTAGTAGTAAAAACAAGTATGATGTTATCACTTTATATGACGTTTTAGAACACTTGGTTGATCCTAGTGATATCATAAAACAAGTAAGGGAAAGATTAACTAATTATGGTTTGATTTCAATGTACGTACCAAAATATGACTCAGCATCAAGAGTTTTAATGGGTAAAGATGCCCACTTTATTTGGCCATCTCATCATCTAACCTATTTTACAATTAAAACAATTTCAGACTTTCTTCAAAAAAGAAGCTTTGAAATACTTGAGATAAAAACTGAAGGTTTAGATATTTTTGATTATATTTGGTGGCAAGAGAATATAAATGAACAGAATACTGAGGTAATCCAAAAGATTAGTAACAATCTTCAATTTTTTATAAATGCAGGTGGTTATGGTAAGAATCTTAGATTAATAGCAAAGAAGAAAGATTAAAAATAGGTGACTAAAAAAATTTATATAATTGCTGAAATAGGAAATACCCATGATGGAAGTCTTGGTTTAGCAAAGAAATTTATAGAAGTTGCCGCTGACTGTGGAGCTGATGCAGTGAAATTTCAAATGCATATATTTGATGAGGAAAGCCTTCCAAATGCTCCAAACCCACCATATTTTAAAAGTGAAAGTAGAGAGCAATATTTTAAGCGCACTTCATTTTCTGATATAGAATGGAAATCATTAAAAAAATATGCAGAAAAATATAATTTAGATTTTTTAAATTCCCCATTCTCAATTGTAGCAGTAGATAGGCTTAAAAAATTAGGCATTAAAGCAATTAAAGTACCTTCTGGCGAGGTAACAAATATTCCATTATTGGAGAGAATTTCAAAGCTATTTAACAAAGTTTACCTTTCTACAGGAATGAGTAGCTGGATTGAAATAAATAATGCGATCAAAGTTATTAAAAAGAATAAAAAGATTAATCTGACGCTAATGCAATGTACTTCAATGTATCCTTGTGATCTTAAATATAGCGGTATTAATGTCATAACGGAGTTTAAAGAAAAATATAAAAATCTTAATATTGGATTTAGTGATCATACAAATGGAATATCTGCTCCTATTGCTGCTGTTATGGAAGGTGCAGTAGTTATTGAAAAACATATTACTTTATCTAAAGACATGTATGGAAGTGATGCAAAAAATTCTATGGAACCTCACGAATTTAAAAATTTAGTAAATCAAATTCGAAATATAGAGATTATTAAGAACTCTCATATAGATAAAAATAAATTATCAAAAAAATTAGTTAAAATGAAAAAAACTTTCGAAAAGTCAATTGTAGCTGCTGGTAATTTAGATAAAGGCAAAATAATAACTTTTGAAGATTTAGCATTTAAAAAGCCTGGTAATGGTATTTCTGCGGCTAATTATAAGAGTGTCATTGGGAAAAAATTAAAGAAAGCAATTAAATATAATGATCAAATTAAATTCGATAATTTACTGTGATTAAATTGTATTAAGAGATATATAAACCTATGCGAAGAAGAGTATGCATATTTATTGGGAGTCGCGCTAATTATAGTAGCATAAAGAGCGTTATGTCTGAAATTAAGAGAAATCGTCATCTTGAACTCCAAGTTGTTCTTGGTGCATCAGCTGTTCTTGAACGATATGGAAATGTAAGCAAGCTAATTAAAAAAGATGGCTTTAAAATTAATTTTGAATTAAATACCCTTATTGAGGGATCAAGCCCTCTTACAATGGCTAAGTCGACTGGTATTGGTCTAATTGATATTTCAAGTGCATTTTCGAATCTAAAACCACATATAGTTATTACTGTAGGCGATAGGTTTGAAACAATGTCTACTGTTTTAGCAGCAAGTTATATGAATATTACTCTAGCCCATACCATGGGTGGGGAAGTTACTGGCACAATTGACGAGAGTATAAGGCACGCTATAACTAAGTTTGCAAATATTCACTTTCCTGCCAGTATTGATGCAAAGAAGAGAATCATAAAGCTTGGAGAGAATAGAGAGGATGTCCATTTAGTTGGATGCCCTAGAATCGATTTAGTAAAAGAGTATCTAAAGAAATCAAAAAAAGACTTTAAAGATTTACCCCCGGGTGTTGGGGATACTATTAATACCGAAAAGCCTTTTTTATTAGTTTCTCAGCATCCTGTTACAACTGAATATGAAGATGCTCAAAATCAGATTATTCAAACATTAAAGGCTGTAAAAAAATCTAATATACCTGCTATCATTTTATGGCCAAATGCAGATGCAGGAACAGAGGATATTTCAAGGGAAATAAGGAAATGGAGAGAAAAAGGTCTTGATAACAAAATGCAATTTTATAAGAATCTTCCGATTGATTATTATGTTTATTTAATGAAAAAAACAGCTTGCTTAATAGGTAATTCTTCAAGTGGTATAAGAGAGGGTGCATTTATAGGAACACCAGTAATAAATATTGGATCTCGTCAGAATAAAAGACAGAGAGGAAAGAATGTTATTGATGTTTCTCATAATGAAGACAAGATCTTTAGATCAATTTTAAAACAGGTCAAAAGAGGCAAATATAATCGAGAATTCATTTATGGAAATGGTAATGCAGGAAGTCAAATTGCAAAAATATTAAGTAAGTGTAAACTTAATATCCAAAAGAAAATAGCGTATTAGGGTCCAAAGCTAATGAAAATTATGGCCATTATTCCTGCAAGAGGTGGGTCAAAAAGCATTCCTGGAAAGAATATTAAAAGTCTCAAAGGTAGACCATTGATAGAGTATATTGCCAAAGCAGCTTTAGGATCAAAATTTATTGATAGAGTATTTTTGTCTACTGAAAATAAAGAGATTAAGGACATTGGACTTAAGATTGGTCTAGAAGTACCTTTCATGAGATCTAAAGATCTAGCCAGAGACGATACTCCTACTTTGCCAGTAATTCAAGAGATGGTAAAGTTACTTGAAGAAAAAAATATTTATAATCCTGATATCATCGTTACATTACAGGCAACAAGTCCTTTATGTACATCTGATCATATTGATGAAGCTTTAACAATATTTATGAAAGACCAGGACGCTGATAGTTTGTTAAGTGTAGAAAAGGTGCCTCATAATATGAATCCTTATTCTGTAATGAAATTAGTTGACAAAAAGTACTTAGAAGATTTTATAGAACAAGAGAACCCAATTTTAAGAAGACAAGATAAAAAAACTTTTTATGCTCGAAATGGTGCAATTTATATAACCAAAAGAAATTTATTAAATTATGGATTATTTGGAGGTAAAATATTATTCTCTGAAATGTCTCGCAGTGAAAGTATTGATATTGATGATCTGGAAGATTGGCAAAATATAGAAAATAAACTCAATAAATAATTATTAATTTAAAATTAAGTTATGAAAGATTTTATAGAAAAATATAAATCAAGACTATTAAGTGCATTCAATGAAGATATAAACAAAAATATAGAAATTCTATGTCAAAGTTTGTTACATGCCTGGAAGAGTAAAAAAAATATATTTATCTGTGGTAATGGTGGAAGTGCAGGAAATGCGATTCATATAGCAAATGATTTTATTTATGGCGTCGCATGCAATAACAAGGAATATGGAGGGATTAGAATTGAGGCATTAAGTGCTAATCCTTCTGTCATTACATGTCTAGCAAACGATGTCTCTTATGACTCAATCTATTCAGAACAACTTAGAGTTAAAGCTGACAAGGGCGATATGTTAATTGTGCTATCAGGAAGTGGTAACTCACCTAATGTTATAGAGGCGATAAAATTTGCAAATAAATTAGAAGTTAATACTTTTTCCATTTTGGGATTTAACGGAGGCGAATGTAAAAAAATAAGTAAGCACTGCATTCATTTTTCAATTGATGATATGCAAATTTCTGAAGATCTTCAACTTATAGTTTGTCACATTTGTATGCAATGGTTATCTAATCAATTATAGAAAATCTTATGCACAAATTTTTCCAAAAAATTTCTTTAATATATTGGAAACTATATTATTGGATTAAGATAAAATCTTACTCAAGATTATCAAAAAAAAATGATAATATTTTTGATATAAATTTAGATGGCTTTCATTACAAGTTAACATTTTTGAATCAAAAGATAGGTCCAGCAATCGTTCAAAGAATTGAAGGTAAAAGAGAACCAGAAACCACAGCTGTATACAGGTCATTGGTAAGACCGGGTATGAACGTTTTGGAGCTGGGAGCATGTTACGGAGAATTTACCGTATTACTCGATCACCTCGTTGGACCGACTGGTAATCTAGTTTCAGTAGAGGGAACTCCAAATATTTTTAAAATTTTGCAAAAAAACTTTGAAATTAATAAGTTAAAAAATACTAAAATATTTAACCTATTCATAAGTAATTCAGATAATAAAGTTATTTTTTCAAAAGACGACATGCATCCATATAATGCGATTAAAAGGCTCAACGATCGAAAAAAATTAAAAATGAAAGAAGCCGAGGTTCAGAAGAATATGCGTATTTCAGAGTTTCTAAACAATATAGTATTTAAACCAGATATTATTGTTATGGATATTGAAGGATTTGAAGTTGATGTCATTCAAGATTTATTTATAAAAAATAAAATCAATTATCATCCATTAATTCTTTTTGAAATTCATGAACATACTTATAAAAACGGTTTAGAGGATTTGATTAATATATTAAAAAATAATAATTACAATTTTAGACGTATTAAAGAAAATTTACTTTGCTTTTGATTTTGATAGTTTAGAGGATATATGTCAGTTAATAGTGTAACCAATAATGCAATAGTAATTCATTCTTCAGAATCTATTAATGCTGCAATTATTGAATGTGAGAAAAATAATCTCTTTAAAGTATGTACATGGATTGTTCATTCAAATTCTGAAAAAGAGGATTTAATAAAGAAATTCTCAGATACCTTATTTTTAAATAATTATGACATTATAAGGTTAAAAAGATTAGAGAACCTTGATGAAAAAAGTCAAGTTGAAAAAGAGCTATTAGATTTTTTTGACAAGCATCTATCTATTATTGTAGATATGATGGGCAGGTTTGAAACCTATAAACATTTTTCACATAGTGATAAAACAACTTATATTTATAATCAATTATACTATTGGTATAAATATATATTAGAAAATAAAATTGATCTTTATATTCAGTTTGATACTCCACATGATGTTTATGATTATATAATTTATTTAATTTTTAAATATTTTAAAAAAAAAATTATAATTTTTAACCATCATAATTTCTATCATAAGAATATTAACAATAAATTACAAAGATTATTAATAGCGACCCCCATATCTGACTTAGATAGTAGAGAATGTCTATTGAATGATGATGAGCCATTGCTAGAAATTAATTCAGTTTCAAGTTTAACTAATTCATATAATGGACTGGAGAAAGAAAATGCAATTGAAGAATTAAAAAATCTAATTAAACCTATAAATCTAAATATTATACAAAAAACTATACTTTGGGCTTCATTGTTTAAAAATATTATTTTTCAAAAAACTTATACAAATAATTATTCTACTGACGAGATAGGTAAAATTGATAAAAAAATTACTTATTTTAATTTTCATTTATCACGGCAGCTTATTCATTTTAAAACTAAAAAATTATTGAATTATTATAAATCAAAATCAATAAAAAAAATTGACAAAAATCGTCAATTTATTTTTTTCCCTTTGCATTATCAGCCTGAAAGATCAACTTGCCCTGATGGCATGGAATACTCAAATCAATATTTACTATTAAGGTTAATAAGAGATTATCTTGATAAAGATATTTCTATTTTAATAAAAGAACATCCGAGACAATTCACCATGAATTCTGCTCGAAATCAATCATATAGATCAGAATTTTTCTATAAAGAATTACTAGCTCAAAAAAATGTTTATTTTATAGATCAAAATTTTTCCATAAAAGATATTTTGTTTCATCCCAAATTAGAAGGTGTTCTTACTGTTAGGGGCAATATTATGTTAGAGGCTTTTTTTAACGATATTCCTAGTTTTGCAATAGGAAAATCAATTTGGAAAGAATTACCATATGTATATGATTGTAACAATGTTGAAAATTTAATAAATATTAATTCACTGATAAAATCTAAAAATAAAGGGATTCCTTCAGATTCAGTAAAATTAGAGAAAATGAATCTTCTTATGAGAAAAGGATTCTTATCAGAACAATTTTTATTTAAACTTAAAGAAAACGAATTAAAAAGGTTTAATAATTATTTTCAAAAATTAATAAAATCCATTTTAAATTAGATAAGATAATGAAGTTAAAAGAAAATGTTATAGCAATAGTTCATGATCTAATAGTTTTAAATGAGATGGCTCCTATGGGTTATTTTCTAGGGAAAAAATTTGTACTTGTTGATATCTTTAATTTAATTAAGAATTCTGAGCTTACAAGAGACATAAAATCAAAATTAGAAGTAATTGTTTTTGATCAAAAAAATACTTCATACTATAGGTTGTTATTTCTAATACAAAGATTACTAATAAAATTAAGAATTAATAACGAATATCTCAATAAATATATACATACCGTTAGAACTAAAGAAATTTCTAAAATATTTATAAGTGTAATTGTTCCGTTGCACTCAATAAAAAATTTTAAATATTTACTTGTTAGACCTGGAAATGATTTACTAGTTAAACAATTAATTCACGATTTTAAGAAAAATGGTTTTAAAGGTAAAGTAATAGGTATATCTGAAGCTATTCCAGCGTTGAGTAACCTTAACCATGATAAAGGAAATTATATTCATCAGGGAGAAGATAGGTATTTTAATAAAACAATTTCTATTGTTCATGATTGTGACCAACTTATTCTAAATTCTAAAACTACTTTAAATAAGTTTAGGAAAATAGGTATTTCTTGGGAGAATAAAATAAGAATTATGAAATCATTTCGAAATACAAAAGAATGGCAGAAATTAATATCTCGTAGATTTAGTAAGAGAAATTTTTTATATAGAAAAAAAAGAGTTTTATTTCTTCACAGTAATTTCAAAACCAATATCAATCAAGAAGAAATAAGAAGAAGTATTAGAATTGTAGAATTAAATGATAACTTGGAAATAGGATTTAGGCCCCATATTAGAAATGGAAAATTAAATGATTGGGAAGAAAAATATTTATTCAAAGATATTAGAAAATATAAAGTATTTAAAGAATCTCTAACTGAAGCAATAATGTGGAGTGATATCTGTGTTTTTTATGGATCAAGTGCCTCTATAGATGCCCTAATGCTAGGTAAGTATACTATATTTATAAGATATGGCACTTCAAACACTATATCAGAAACGATAAAACCCTATGTAACTTTTTGTGATAATCCAGATGATTTTATAAATGAATGCTCTAATCTTAATGAATCAAAAATAATATCAAATACAAATAAATTATTTCCATTAGAAAATGCGAATGATTTGAGAAAAAAATGGATAAATTTTCTTAAATAAGTTTATATTATCAGTAAATGACGTCGTTAACAAAAAAAAAAGTCGAAGAATTTCATCGTAATGGCTTTATTAAAATACCAAAATTTCTCAATGAAAAAAATACGAAAAAAATTAAACAAGACTTAGAAATATTTCTTCAAAGATATCAAAAAAAACTTAGTGCCAGACAAATTAATTTTACAAAAAATAAAAAAATTAATTCTGTCCATGATTTAACTAAATGGAAATGGATATCAGAGTTGCAGAATTCGAAATCAATAAGGACTATTGCTAAAAAAATAATTGGTGAAAAAATTGAAAATTTTGGAGCAGAACTTTTTTATAAACCTAAGAGAACTGGTTTATCAGTTCCAACGCACCAAGATAATTATTATTGGTGTTTAAATAATCCTAACGCAATCACTATATGGATAGCTTTGGATAAAGCTAATAAAGAAAATGGAGGAATTTATTATTATAAAAAAAGTCATTTACTTGGCTTATTAGAGCATATTCCATCAAATGTGCCAGGTTCATCTCAGAAGTTAAAATTTCCAATGGGCCTAGATGCTTTTAGCAAGGTTTACCCTTCACTTAAGCCAGGGGATTGTTTAATTCACCATTCTTTAATTGCTCATGGAAGCTTAAGCAATACAAGTAATTCCTCAAGAGTTGGAATAACATTACGGTATAAAAGTAAAAAATCTCAAAAAGATAAGTTTTTATTGAAGAGATATGAAAGAGAATTAAAAGAACAAATAAAATTAAGAAATAATTAATGAAATATCGTATTCCATTTTCTAGTAAAAGTATTGATTATACTGAAGAAGAGATGCTAGTAATTAAAGATACAATAACAAGTTTAAATATTTTAACGATGGGAAATAAAATTACTGAGTTTGAAAATAAGTTTGAAAATTTCATTGGCAAAAAAAATGCCTTTGCTGTAAATAGTGCAACATCTGCATTAGAACTTACTGCTCAACTATGTAATTTTAAAAAAAACGACGAGGTAATAATTCCAACCCACACTTATACATCTAGTTGTTACCCATTCATTAAAAATGGTGCCAAAATTGTATGGGCTGATATTGACCTTGATACAAGAGTAGTAAGTGACGAATCTATTATAAATAAATTAACTAAAAATACCAAAGCTGTTGTAGTTCCACATTTATATGGGTATTTTAAAGATGTAAGGACATTAAAAGAAATTTTAAATACAAAGAATGTACTTTTAATTGAAGATGCCGCTCAAGCTATTGGAACAAGTATAGGAGATGATAAAGTTGGTACGTTTGGAGACTTTAGTATTTTTTCTTTTCATTCACATAAAAATATTACTACCTTGGGTGAAGGAGGAATGTTAATTGTAGATAATGAAGAAATCTCAAAAGAAATACCAAAGCTAAGGCATAATGGACATTGTGACTTTGATTATTCACGTAACGAATATTGGAAACCCGCGATGGGAAATCTTGATATAAGTGTTATTAATAATGAAATGTTTTTTCCTAACAATTACTGTATAACTGAAGTTCAGTGTGCTTTAGGCTCAATTTTATTAGACAGGGTTTATGATATAAATAGTAGTAAAAGAAGACGTGCTATTAGATTTATTGAGGAATTAAAAGAATTTGATATTTTAAATTTTCACAAAGTAGATAGTTTGCAACACAATTATCATCTTTTAGCAGCATATTTTAACAATCATGAAGTAAGAGATAGGTTTATAGAATTAATGGCTAATGAAGAAGGAATACAATGCGCAGTCCAATACTTGCCATTAAATCGATATGATTTTTATAGAAAACTCGGATATTCTGATTCTTCATGCCAGAATGCTGATTATTTCTTTGATAGAATGGTTTCCTTTCCATTTCATCATAGATTAACAGATAATGAAATTGATCAAATTCTTTCATCTACAAAAAAAATACTAAAAAAAATATAAAATAATTAATGAAAAAAAAATTAATTATTTTTAGGGTCATTGGCAATAAGACTGTAGGACTTGGCCATGTATATAGAGGACTATCAATTTTAAAGGAACTTAAAAACTTCAACTTTAATATCAAATTTATAACTGATAACCAAAATATTTTAGCGTATAAAATCTTATTGAAAAAAAATTTAAAATGTACGATTTCAAGTAGAATCAATATAATAAAAAATATAGTTAAGCAAAAACCTGATTTAGTTATTAATGACATACTTAATACAAGTAAGTCAGATGTATATCCTTTAAAACAAAACAATATTAATGTAATAAATTTTGAAGATCTTGGTAAAGGTATTAAGTATGCCGATTTAGTAATTAATGAACTTTATGAAAATCCAATACTCAAATATAATAATATTGTTTGGGGGCACAAATATGCACTTTTGAGAGAAGAATTTTTTAATATAAAGCCTAAAAACTTTCCTAAGAAAGTAAAAAGTGTATTAATTACTTTTGGTGGCACAGACAATAAAAGTATAACTAGAAAGACTCTCGAACATATCTATGATTATTGTAATGTGGCAAATATTTTCATAAATATAGTAACCGGGCCAGGTTATCGCAAATATTCTGAACTACAAAATATGATCTTAAAAAAGAATATGAAGAATATATCCCTTACTCACAGTACAAATGTAATTTCAAAATATATGTTAAAATCTGATATTGCTATATGCTCTAATGGCAGGACTGTTCACGAATTAGCACATCTGAATATCCCTTCGATTGTAATATCACAGCATACTAGGGAACTCACTCACAATTTTAGTAATCCTAAGAATGGAGTAATTTCAATTGGTAAGTATGATAAAACTAAAACAAAAAAATTATTATTTAAAAGTTTTACAAATTTAGTCCAGAAAAAAGATTTTAGGTTAAAACTATATAGGAAACTTCAAAAGATAAAGTTTAATAATAGAAAAAGGGTTGTTAAGTTAATATCAAATTTGTGCAATGAGTATCAATAATATTTTTATTCAAGCGAGATTAAACTCCAAAAG
The DNA here is from genome assembly GCA_902546615.1 of uncultured Pelagibacteraceae bacterium. Classification (GTDB taxonomy): domain Bacteria; phylum Pseudomonadota; class Alphaproteobacteria; order Pelagibacterales; family AG-422-B15; genus CACNXQ01. The sequence continues at coordinate 35,902 of CACCKE010000005.1, read as the reverse complement.
ATTAAAAAATAAACTAATGCTAATGATAAATAACAAACCAGTAATTTATTGGGTTTATTATAGAGTAAAAAAAACAAGTAATTTTAATAAATTAATTTTTGTTATACCTGATACTTCTGAAAATGATCCGCTGTATGATTATCTTCAGTCTCTAGATGTTGAAATATTTAGAGGTAGTGAGAAAAATCTTGTAAAGAGATTTTATGATGCAATTAAATTATTTCCTTGTGATAACGTTATAAGAGTTTGTGCCGATAATCCATTTATATGTCATAAAGAGATAGATAAACTAATTAATTATTTTTGTAATAATGAATGTGATTTAGCATTTAACAACATACCACATAAAAATAATTATCCTGATGGGTTAGGTGCAGAAATTTGTAAATCAAAACTTATATCACAACTGGTTGAGAAAAATCTTAATGATGATGAAAAAGAACATATATTTAATTACGTAAAGAATAATAAAACAAAATATACTATAAAAACTTTTGACCCCGACAATGAGATTGCTTGTTCAAATCTAAAGCTAGATATTGATACTATCAAAGACTATAATGAAATATCTAAGCATAAAGTTGATATAGATATGGATGGCAAAATGATTGTTGAGGAATTTAGATAGATGAAAAGTGAACTCTCAAGTTTAATTAAAAATTTTAAAAATTCACATTATGAGCAAATTCAAAGACCCTTCATTATTGCGGAAGCTGGGGTAAATCATGAATGTAATATTGATCTTGCTAAAAAATTAATTGAGGATGCTGCAAATGCTGGAGCTAATGCAATAAAATTTCAAACATATAAAGCTGATACGATAGCATCAAAAAATTCACCATCATATTGGGATACATCAAAAGAAAAAATTAAAAGCCAGCATGAGTTATTTAGTAAATATGATAAATTCTGGAAAAGCGAATTTGAAATATTAAAAAAAGTGTGCGAAGATTTTAAAATTGAATTTTTAAGTACACCTTTTGATTTTGAGTCAGCTAAATTCTTAAATGACCTGATGGAAGTTTATAAAATATCCTCATCAGATATAACTAATAAACCATTCATTGAATATATTTGTAGTTTTAAAAAGCCTATTTTAATATCGACAGGTGCTTCAAATGTTGATGAAATTACAGAGGCAGCTGGTTGGATCGGTAAATTTAAAATTAAATTCTCAATCATGCATTGTATACTTAATTATCCTACTGAAATTAAAAATGCAAATCTTGGAATGATTAAAGATTTACAAAATAAATTTCCTAAAAATTTAATAGGATATTCAGATCATACATTACCAAGTCAAATGGAAAATATCATAACAGCCACTCTTCTTGGTGCTAAGGTTATTGAAAAACACTTTACACACGACAAAACTTTACCTGGAAATGATCATTATCATGCTATGGATAGAGATGATTTATATTTACTTCAAAAAAAACTTGATTTGCTATTAGAGAGCTTAGGTTCTTTTGAAAAAGAATCTATTAAGGAAGAAGAGATTCCAAGAACAAATGCTCGAAGGAGTTTATATTATAATAAGAACATTAATAAAGGAGGTGTTCTGACGAAAAATGACATTATTGCTAAAAGACCAGGAACAGGAATAGGTCCAAAAGAATTAGACTCAATCATAGGCAAAAAATTAAAAAAAAATGCAATTGAAGATGAATTGATCGATCAAAAAGATTTGATATGAGTATTTCTAAAAAAAAAGTTAATGAATTACTGAAATTCCTTTTTCCAATAAATAGAAGCATTACAGGTAAAGGTAATCTAGAGACTCTATCTGCGCTAAAAGAGTTCATACCCTTAAAGGTGAAAAAATTTAAATCAGGAACAAAGGTTTATGATTGGAAGGTTCCAGATGAGTGGAATGCATCAGAAGCTTGGATAAAAGATTCGTCTGGAAAAAAAATAGTAGATTTTAAAATTAATAACTTACATCTTGTTAGTTATAGCAAGTCTATCCATAAATTTATTAGTTTTAAAGAACTTAAAAAACATATTTTTTATGACCATGAAAATAGTAAATCGATACCTTATCGAACAAGTTATTATAGAAAAACTTGGGGCTTCTGTGTTAATCGGCACCAGTATAAATATTTAGAGAGTTCAAAAAATAAGCTCGAAGTATTTATTAAAAGTCAGTTTAACCCAAAAGGGTATATGCATTATGGTGAATTAATTTTAAAAGGTAAAAGAAAAAAAGAAATCTTGATTTCAACGTATATCTGCCATCCCTCTATGGCCAATGATAATCTGAGTGGTGTTGTAATGACTGTTTTATTGGCTAATGAAATTCTTAAAATCAGAAATAGAGTTAATAGCTATAGAATTATATTCATACCAGAAACTATAGGTGCCATTGCTTACTGTAAAAAAAATCAAATAAAGATGAAAAATATTGATATTGGATTAGTTGTAACTACAGTAGCAGGCAGAGGAAAATATAGTTTAAAAGAAAGTTGGAATAACAAACATTATATCAATCAAATAGCTAAAAAAGTATTAAGTAGTGAATCAAAAAATTATTTAACTTATCCATTCGATATACATGGAAGTGATGAGAGACAGTATTCATCACAAGGATTTAGAATTAATACAATTAGTATATCTAAATCGAAGTATTATGATTATAAGGAATACCATACTTCTTTGGATAATCTTAACTTTATTAAAACAGAATATATTTTTAAAAGTCTTAAGATTTATAAAAAGATTATTGATAATTTAGAAAGATTAGAAATTTACTCCTTGAATAATAAATATTGCGAACCAATGTTATCTAAACATGATCTTTATCCAAAAGTAGGTGGTAAAATTAAACCAACCTTAGGAAAGCACTCATCTTTAGATATAATTTTATGGCTTATTTTTTTATGTGATGGAAAGACAAGCATTGATGAAGTTTTAGATAAAATTAGAATAAAAAAATCTAATCTCGACAAGATTTTGAAAGTTCTTGTCAATAAGAATATTTTAAAAAAAATATAAAATGAAAAAAATTTTAATATTTTCTGGTAATCATCCAAGACACATATATGTTAATAAATTATTTCTTGAATATGATTTTGAAATTTCTCTTATTTTAATGAAAAGAGAAGATTTAACACCAAAAATACCGAATAATCTAATAGAAAATGATAGAAAAATTTTTGAAAAGCATTTTTTTGAAAGAGCAATAAGGGAAGAAGATGAATTTGGTTTATTTAACTCCAATGACCAAATAAAAAAAATATTTAATAAATGTCAAATATTAGAATGTGACTCCGAGTTATTAAATTCCGAAAGTGTGAAAGTTTTTGTTGAGAACTTTTCCCCAGATTTTGTTTTTATTTTTGGAACAAATATCATAAAAAATCCTGTTTCAAGCATACTTCCAGAAAATACTATAAATTTACATCTTGGTTTATCACCTTGGTATAGAGGTTCGGCAACTTTGTTTTGGCCTTTTTATAATTTGGAACCTCAATTTGCTGGTGCAACTTTTCATAAGATTTTGAATGAACCAGATGCAGGAGATATATTGCATCAATGTGTGCCCAGTCTTACTAAAGGTCAAAAAATACATGACGTAGGAGTAAATACTGTTGTGAAAGCTAAAATGGAATTAAATAAAATTATAAACTATGCCTTAGAAGGTAGAGAATTGCTATTTAATAAGCAAAAAAGCTCAGGTAAAAATTATCTTACATCTGATTTTAGGCCAGAGCACCTGCGCCTTATTTATAATGAATTTGACAACAAAATAGTTGATTATTATCTATACAACAAGAAAATCATGAAAAATCCAAATCTAATTAAATTGTTTTAGTAAAATTTTGGATAAGGATCATTATTAGCGATTTTAAAAATCTCTATAAATTCTCCAGGCCAGTCATAATTAATTTTTGAGTCTTTTATTGTCCTGGGTGGCATATAAATTGTTTTCCCTTGGTTTATGCAATCTTTCATTTTCTTTACTGCCAGAAATGAGTCGTAATGCTTTTCAATTCTAATTTCACTATCGTAACTATTTTTGATAGGATTATATGTGCCAGCAATAACTAATTCTTCAAGACATTCTAATGTCGTTCTATCAGCGATTTGTACAAATTCTGACATTGTAGTGTTATCTGAGTAAATAAATTTTTTCTTTGCAATAATGTCACCATTATCTATGCCATTAGATATATTCATCAGTGATACTCCCCATTCATTTAGATTTGCCAATCTTCCCCAAACTAAAGAAGCCCCACCTTTAACTGTAGGCAAAGAAGCACCATGATTACCAATAGTAAAAAAATTTTTAATAATTTTCGAAGGTATTATTCTACTATCTCCAAATTCGATAATTAGATTTATTTTTTTTGCAATACATTCTTTTCCAAAATAATCCCATGAATTATTTTCTATATATTTAATTTTAAGATTATTACATAAACGTTCTAATGAAACGCCATTAGCCTTGATCTTAATTTCTTCTTTAGGAAGAGCCATTAAAATCTTTGGATTGTTTACATTTTGAAGATAAGATATGAGAGATTTAGTAAGGATCGTAGATCCTATTATTGCTATTCTTGAAGTTTCAAAATTGATTTTGACCATATTTCAGCAATTTTTTTATACCCTTCATTCCCAAAATGAACACCATCAACTAAATATGACTCTAAGTTATCAAATTCACAAATTTCAATTTTATTTTCTTTTACTAATTCCCTAACAATAGTGTTATATATATCAATATACTCTAGATTGTGTCTATAGTTTGGATTTAATTTTAGTGTTGGTAAAGTTCCAAGAATTACAAATTTTTTTTGTATTTTACATATATTTATTATTTGTCTGAGATTATCTCTATATATTTCACTAGGTGTTGGAAGTTTAGTATCATTAGTTCCAATCATTAAGCAAACTATTTTAGCTTGAGGGTGAGAAGAAACATTTCTCCAAGAACGTCTTAAAAGATTTGACGAAGTTTCCCCATTTATGCCATAGTTATGGCAAATCCAAATTTCATTTGTTATTTTTTCTAAAATTGGCGGCAGCTCAGACGTATAAGACCTTTCATATTCATCTCTCGCACCGTAGGTTAGCGAGTCACCTAAACAAATAACTTCATTCCAAATCATAAGAGTTATTTTATATATTAAAAATTAATTTATAGTAGCTTTTTTATATATAATGAAGTTTTTAATGAAAACTGTTTCATTAACAAGTAGCTTTAAAGCTAATAAGATTAAAATATGAAAATATTAATTGTGATTGGAACAAGGCCGGAAGCCATTAAAATGGTCAGTGTGATACAGACCTTAAGAAAAGATAAATTCTTCAAAGTGTTTATTTGTTCAACTGGTCAGCATAGGCAAATGCTGAACGACGTTTTTAAAAAGTTTAAAATTATACCTCATTATAATCTTAATCTAATGAAAAAAAATCAATCTCTTTCTTATATTACTGAAGGAGTAATAAATGGATTAACAAAAATAATTGAAAAAATAAATCCAGAATTAGTTTTAGTGCATGGAGATACAATAAGTAGCTTTGCTGCTTCTATTGCATCTTATTATAAGATGATACCTGTGGCACATGTTGAAGCTGGCTTGAGAACTAAAAATTTATTTTCTCCATGGCCTGAAGAGGGAAGTCGGAGGTTAATTGATACGATTTCATCAATACATTTTTGTCCTACAAAATTATCAAAAAACAATTTAATCGAAGAAGGATTTGATAAGAAGTCACTTTTTGTAACTGGAAATACAGTAATTGATACTTTATTGTTAACCAAAAAAATAATAAATAAAGATAAATCTTTAAAAAAAACACTTCAAGCAAATTTTGATTTTTTATCACCAAAGAGAAAATTAATATTAGTTACTGCACATAGAAGGGAAAACTTTGGAAATCCATTTAAAAATATTTGTGAAGCATTAATTTGCATTGCTAAAAAAAACGACAATGTAGATATTGTTTATCCTATTCATTCAAATCCAAATATAAGAGAACCTGGATACAAATATTTATCTAAGAAAAAAAATATACATTTACTAAAACCACTTGACTACTATTCTTTTGTTTACCTGATGGAAAAATCATATCTTATAATGACTGATTCAGGAGGGATCCAAGAAGAAGCACCATCATTTAAGAAGCCAATAATAGTTCTAAGAGAAGAAACTGAGAGAGTTGAAGCAGTTAAAGATAACTTGGTTAAGCTTGTCGGGACAAACAAAAATAGAATTATTAAAGAGGTTAGCCAATTATTAAAAAGTGAGAGATACTATAAGAAATTTTTGAAGAAAAAAAATCCTTATGGGGACGGCAAGGCTTCAAGAAGGATCTTGAAAATTCTAAAAGAGCGTTTCAAAAGATAATTTAAATAAGCAATGATTTCTAAAAATAGAATTTCTTTAATCGATTTAAATTTACAATCACCAGATATAGAGAGAATTAAAATTTTATCTTCTAAGTTAGACCTAAAATTAGTCGATGAATCTAATTTTTTTGAAAATAATAAAGAGATAGACACTCTTTTAGTTTCAGATATTAGTCCTAACAATATTTTAAAAGAAATATTAAAAAAAAATAAAGAAAAAAAAATAAATAAAATTTATTTATTAAATCTTGAATTATATTCAATTAATCTATTTTCTTTAATATCTGATCACTATGTAAGAAATATTTTGTTTAATTTAAAACAAAAAAATTTTTATAAGATTTTAAAATCTTTAATAATATTATTAATGAGATTTGAAAAACTGTATCTTGTTAACAAAATTTTAAAAAGTACTAATGTTGTTTTACTTGTGCCCTCAATTCCAAGGATGAATTATATTGAAAAGAAAGTTCTATCTGAGAAAGTACTTATAAAAAATATGCCATTACGTATAGACATTATTCAGTGTTTAAAATCAAAACCAATTATAGATGAAAATTTAATTTTTGATAAATATGCATATATCTATTTGTCTGGAAATATAAATAACTACAATGAATTTATTAAAATTTGTGAATTTGCAAAAAGTCTTAAACTAAAGTTTGTCGTAAGTACTAATAATTTAATACCTAATAAAATTACTAATGAGTTTTCCAAGACTCTTGTTACTACTGGATTGATAAGTAATCAAAAAGTGTTACAACTTGTTAAGAATTGTCGATCAGCAGTTGCATTATATGATAAAAGAATTAAAAATTTAGAGTTATGCGCTTCATCAAAATTGTTTGAATATATGTGTTTAGGTAAACATATTATTGCTTCAGAAGTAGAAGGTATAAGTCATGAATTCAATTTCTATAAATATAAAAATTTTACTTACGTTAATCAAATTTATAAAGAAAAATTAGTAGAAGAAAATATAATTAACGTTGATATTGCTGACAAAAGATTTTTTTATGAAGAACAGTTAAATAATATTAAGTTAGATTAGGAATGAATAAACAGATTTATATAATTGACTATGGTGTGGGAAATTTAGGTTCTATATCAAATATATTACAAAAAGTTGGCGCTGAACCAAAATTTTTAAAAGATCCAAATGATAAAAAAAGTATAGATATGTTGATTCTACCAGGTGTTGGATCTTTTGATCATTGTGCAAACAAATTGAAAAAAAATGGATTTTTTGATTTGCTTAACGAGTTTAAAGATACTGGAAAGCCAATTATAGGTGTATGTGTAGGAGCTCAGTTGATGTGTTCTTATAGTGAAGAAGGTAACTCTAATGGCTTAAATTGGTTTGATTCTAAAGTTTGTAAATTTAAATTCTCAAATCAAACCGACTTGAGAGTGCCACATATGGGCTGGAATAGTATAAATATTTTACGAGATCATAAAATAATTCAAGGAATAGATGTTAAGAATAGGTTCTATTTTTTACACTCATATTATATAGATTCGGAGACTAAAAATAATGTTTTGGCCGAAACATTTTATGGAAATCCATTCAACTCAATTATTGAGAAGGAAAATATAATAGGAATTCAATTTCACCCTGAAAAAAGTCATAAGTATGGCATCAAATTATTTGAAAATATTATTGAGATTTAAATATGCGTAGAACAAGAGTTATGCCATTGCTTTTACTGCATCAAAATGGTTTGTATAAAACAACGAAATTTAAAAATCCTAAGTATATAGGTGATCCAATCAATGCGATTAGATTGTTTAATGATCTTGAAGTGGATGAAATAGCAATTATCGATATTGATGCAACAAAAAATGGAACATCTCCTAATATTAAATTAATAAAAGAGATTGCTAGTGAAGCTTTCATGCCAATGATGATAGGTGGGGGAGTAAGTTGTATAAATGATGTAGAAAAAATTCTTAGCTCTGGAGTCGAGAAAGTATTATTTAATAAATTATTTTTGTATAATCCAGATAAAATTAGAGAGATTTCAAATAATTTCGGTTCTCAAAGTATAGTTGTATCTATAAATATCAAAAAAGATTTATTTGGTAAGAATAGATTATATGATTACACGTCAAGAAAGTTTTCTAGTTTAAAGATTTCAGATGCTCTACTTAAATGCACTGAATTAGGAGTAGGAGAAATTATAATTACGTACATAGATAAAGACGGCACGCAAGATGGTTTAGAATTAAAATGTTCATCTAATCATATTAAGGAAACTAAACTACCGATAGTTATAAACGGTGGCGCAAAGAGCATCGATGATCTCAAAAAAGCCTCATTATTAGGCTTTTCAGGAATTGCAGTTGGAAGTATGTTCGTTTATCATGGAGCTACAAAAGGAGTTTTAATCAATTATCCCTCCCAAGATATTTTAAATAAAGAGTTAATATAATTATTGTGACTTATCAAGAATGTGTAGATTGTATTATGGACACCTCTGATAAATCAATAAATTTTAATCATAAAGGTATTTGCAATTATTGTATTGAAGCAAAAGAAAAAATTCCTCTATATAAATTTTCTGAAGAAGAAGAAAAATCAAATCTTTTAATATTAAAAGATAATGTAATTAAAAGAAAAAAGAAAAATATTAAGTATGATTCCATTTTAGGTTTGAGTGGAGGTGTGGACAGTTCTTATGTTGCTTACTTAGCATATAAAATAGGTCTAAATCCACTATGTGTTCATTTTGACAACGGTTGGAATTCTGAAATAGCTGTAAAAAATATCAAGAAGATAATTAATATAACTAAATTTGATCTTACAACTTATGTAATAGACTGGCCAGAGTTTCGAGATTTACAAAGATCATTTTTTAAAGCAGGAGTAATCGATATAGAAATGTTAACAGATCATGCAATCTTTGCTGCACTCTTTAAAATAAGGAAAGAACATAAATTAGATACTGTTTTAAGTGGAACCAATTATGTTACAGAACATGGCCTACCTTTTAGCTGGATATGGCCTAAAATGGATTACACTAATATTAAATCAATTCATAAAAAGTTTGGCACCTTACCAATTAAATCGTACCCTAAAATGAGCAATCTCAAGTGGCTTATTATGAAAAATTTTAATTTGGGTGGTATATTTGAAGAGCCTTTAAATTTAGTAAACTATAGTAAAAAAGAAGCTATGAAAACTCTAAAAGATTTTTTTGATTGGGAATACTATGGTGGTAAGCATTACGAGTCAGTTTTTACTAAGTTTTATCAAGCATATGTACTTATAGAAAAATTCAAAGTTGATAAACGTAGATCTCATTTGTCTTGTTTAATAAGAAATGAAGAAATTAGCCGCGATGAAGCAAAAAACGAGCTCAATAACTCTGCTTATGATATTAGTGATTTAATAAGAGATAAGAAATTTGTCTTAAAAAAATTAGGATTTTCAGAAAATGAATTTGAAAAAATAATGTCAGATGACCCTGTTCCACATGATGAATTCAAAACAGATCAAATATATATAAAGCCTATGTCATTCTTATATAAGACTATCTTTAAGAGAACTAACTATTAAACTTCATGAAAAATTTAAGATTTGCAATAATTGGATGTGGAAGAATTGGAGAAAGACATGCAAAGCTGCTTGGTTCAAGCTTAATAAATAATGCATCATTAATTGCAGTTTGCGATATAAATGAAGAAAAGTCTAAAAAGTTTGGCGAATTATATAATGTTCCTTGCTTTACTGATTTACATAAAATGATGGAAAATGAAGAAATTGATGTTGTTTCTGTCCTTACCCCAAGTGGATTACATTCTAGCCATGTAATAGAATTATCAAAATATTCATGTGATATAGTAGTTGAAAAACCAATGGCACTAAAATATCTAGATGCTAAAAAAATGATAAAAAAATGTAGCGAGAATAAATCAAGATTGTTTGTAGTTAAGCAAAATCGATTTAATAAACCTATTTTAAAGTTAAGAGAGGCAATAGATAAAAATTTTTTTGGCAAAATTATTTTAGCAACAATCAGAGTGAGATGGGCACGAGATCAAAAATACTACAATCAAAATGAATGGAGAGGAACTTGGAAATATGATGGCGGAGTAATTTCAAATCAAGCTAGTCATCATGTTGATATGCTTGATTGGATGGTCGGTGACGTTCAAAGCCTAAATGCAAAAATTAATAAAACTCTGGTTAATATTGAGGCTGAAGATACAGCAATTTGTAATTTAAAATTTAAAAACGGAGCACTTGGGATCATAGAAGCTACAAATTGTGCTAGACCTCAAAATTTGGAGGGATCAATTTCGATTTTAGGCGAAAATGGTGCTGTGGTTGTTAGTGGTATGTCGATGAATAAATTGGAAACTTGGACTTTTAGCGATCAAGGACTGAATCTTGAAATGAATGAACTTTATAATGAAAATCCACCAGATGTATATGGTTATGGGCATAAAATGTATTACGAACATGTTGTTGATTGTATTCTAAATAATAAAAATAGTTTTCTGAGTGGAGAGCATGGGAGTAGGAGCGTGAAGCTAATAAACGCAATATATGAGTCAGCTATGAATTCACGTGAAGTATACTTAGACGATTTAAATTATGAAATCAAGCTCGGCAACTAATGAAATCTGAGAACTCTATTATTTATAGCAATGTTCAACTTGGAAAAAATACAAAATTAGAAGAATTTTGTTTAATAGGAATTAAGACAAAAAATTGTAATAAGCCAACATCTATAGGGAAAGACTCTTTCTTGAGAAGCGGTACATATATTTATGCTGGCAATAAAATTGGTTCAAATTTTCAAACAGGCAATAAAGTTAATATTAGAGAAGAAAATGAAATTGGAAATAATGTATCCATTGGAACACAATCAGTAATTGAACATCATGTAAAGATTGGAAATAACGTAAGAATTCACTCAAATGTTTTTATACCTGAATTTACTATTTTAAAATCGAATGTATGGATAGGTCCAAATGTTGTATTAACTAATGCTAAATATCCAAATAGAAAAGAAACAAAAGAAAATTTATCCGCACCAGTGCTCATGGAAAATTGTATCATTGGAGCAAATGTTACTATATTACCAAACATTAAAATTGGAAAAAATGCCATTATCGGTGCTGGCAGCGTAGTTACTAAAAACATTCAGAGTAATACAATCGTTTTTGGGAATCCTGCAAAAAAATTTAAATTGGTTTAGATTACAGTGGTAAAATTTTTAGATTTAAATAAACAATACTTATCAATCAAAAAAGAAATTGACGAAGCTATTTCTTTTGTAATCAATGATGCCGCTTTCGTTGGCGGCAAGTATTTATCTCTTTTTGAGGAAAACTTTTCAAAATATGTGGGTTGCAATTTCTGCATTGGAGTCGCCAATGGTACTGATGCTCTAGAAATAGCAATTGAATGTCTCGATCTTCCAAAAGGATCAGAAATTATTGTACCAGCAAACTCCTGGATTTCATCATCTGAGTCGGTAGTTAGGTTAGGCTATAATGTTGTTTTTTGTGATGTAAAAAATGACTATCTCATGGATAAAAAGGATCTTAAAGAAAAAATAAGTGATAATACCTCAGCAATAATGCCCGTTCATTTATACGGACAGATTTGTGAAATGAATGAAATTGTAAAAATTGCAAATGAAAATGATTTAAAAATAATTGAAGACTCTGCTCAAGCGCATGGAGCTGTTTATGAAGGAAAAAAAGCAGGAACTTTTGGAGATGTTGGATGTTATAGTTTTTATCCTGGAAAAAATTTAGGAGCATATGGGGATGGAGGAGCGATTGTTACTAATAATCCAGAAATAGCTAAGAAAGCTAGAATGATAGCAAACCATGGCCAGATAGAAAAGCATAAGCATTTAATAATTGGACGTAATTCAAGATTAGATGGGATACAAGCAGCTATCCTGAATGTTAAATTAAAACATCTTGACTCTTGGATTGAGAGACGAAATGAAGTAGCTAAAATGTATATAAATCGTTTGTCAAATCATAGTCCGATTGCCCTTCCACATGTAAATAAGAATTCAATTCATGCATTTCACCTTTATGTCATAAGAAATAATTATCGAAATGAACTGATTGATCATCTTAAAAATCATGAGATTGAAACTGCCATTCATTACCCTAAAGCATTATCCGATTTAGATGTTCATAAAAATCAAAAAAACTTAATAAAGAATGCATCAAAAATATGCGAAGAAATCTTAAGTTTGCCAATGGGAGAGCATTTGAGTCAAGATGAAGTTATTGAGGTATGTAATGCAGTCACTAATTTTAAAAAATGAAAAATAAAATTGCTTATATTTTGTATAATGAAAGACCTCAATCTGGAATCATAAATAATCAAGTAATTGAACTATTAAAAGAAATTGCAAAAAATAGTAACATTGAAATTACACTATTATTCATATGGCAGCCATTCTTTTATTTTTTCTATTATAAAAAAATAGCACTTTTAAATAGTGATCTAAAAGCTTCCAATATAAAAACTGAAAACTATTATTTTGCTTTACCCAACAGATTTTTTTTTACTAAAAAGACACTTCTCAATATACTTATCGTATATTTAAAGTTACTTTTTTCATTTATGAATCTCAACCGCTTTAAAATAGTCCACTGTCGTTCATATATTTCAAGTTTTATAGTCTCATCAAAAAGTAAAAAAGAAAAAAAATATCGAACAATATTTGATGTAAGAAGCTTGCTTCCTGAGGAAAATATAACTATTGGGACATGGTCTTATGAGTCAGATATATACAAGTTATGGAAAAAAATTGAATATTTAACTATCAAGAATTCAAATTTTGTAATCACTGTTTCTAAAACAATGGAGAACCAAATTAAAAATATATGCAAAAAAACAAATATTAAAAATATCTATTTAATAGGTTCGGTAGAAAAGGTAACTTTTTCAAAAAAAACGAGGGCACAAATCAGGAAACAATTCAATTTTGAAAATAAATTTGCAATCTTATACACAGGATCATTTGGAACAAATATATGGAACAATATTTATAATTATGCAGAATTAATATCTTCATTAAAGATACTTCACAATGAATTAATATTTGTTTTTGTGGTGCCAAAAATTGAGCCATTTTTTAAAAAAATTTTTGATAGTTATCTTATACCAAAAAATTGCTATATATTTATTGAGGGTTTAAACAAAAATATTTTTCAAGCATGTGACGCTGGAATCAATCTTCTTTCAAGAGGCCCAGATTTTAAAACAAGATTTGGTGTTAAAGTTGCAGAATATTTTGCATACGGACTTCCGGTGATTTTAAAAAATGTTGGAGGAGCTGAGGAATTTATTCAAAAGCTTAATGCAGGAATTATTTTAAAAAATAAAAAAAATAACTCAAAAGAATTGTCTATATTTTTTAAAAAAAAATACAATAGATTAAAAATTGCTAATCTTTCACAAAAATATTTTTCAATTAAGATAGCAAGTAAAGAGTATTTGGAATTATATTTGTCGTGAAAATGTATTTTAAAGAGAATCTAATAAATAGTATTCTTATATGGTTTTTATTTTTAATTTTTATATTTTCTCAATTGTTTACGCATAGATACGGTGTTTTTGATATTACTTTTATATTTTTACTAGGCTACGCTATTTTATTTGGTTATCCTAAATATAACTTCGTATTTCCAAAAGGCTACATTTCATTATTATCAATAATATTTTTAATATTAATTTATGCAATTGTATTGCAATTACTGCATAATCAATCTGATTTATATTTAATTGGCAGGATAGTTAGAGTTATGTCAACTTTAATTCTTATGCCTTTAATTATTTTATCTTTTAATCCATCAGTTAGAACATTTTTAAAAATAACATCCTTTTGCATTTTAATTCACTCAATATCCATATTCCTTCAAATTTCATATGAGGAACTTATACCTATATTTGCATCTTATACTAATTTATCTGATTTAAATTATATCTTTGATACTAGCACTGTTTTAATTGATGGCGAATGGACAACTCTAATAGGTTCTGAAAATTTAAAATATAAGATGGAAGGAGGTACTTATGGAAGACTGATTGAAGATAGGAGCTTTGGAATTGCAAGGTCATATGATAAGGCGGCACTTTTTTTATGCTTCAATATAATTATAAATTATTATCTTTATGTAACTGGAAATAAAAAAAATTTAATTTATTTGCTCCTAATTTTTATATCATTTTTAAGCGGTATTTATACTGGTAGAACATTTATGATAGTTGGGACCTTATTAAGTATATTTGTAACTACACAAATTGTTTTAAAAAATAAAAACTTTATACATACTTCTATAATATTTTTAGCAGCCGTATTTTCATTTATTTATATAGTCCTTGCTTTCTATCCGATACTCGAAGCAACAATTAGGTATGGTTTTAGTGATATAATAGATCCTAAAATAAGTATCAATGAAGCTGGTATTGATGGAAGAGGTTTTGCGGTTGGAAGCTTTAGAGAAATAATAAGTTTTTTTAAATTTCCTGACTCAATATTTGAACTATTATTTGGTGGCTCGATGATAAGATCAGCTCATAGTGACTCTGGAATTATAAAGCTGATATTTTCAACTGGATTAATTGGATTATTTCTTCATCTATTTTTTTATATAAAACTAACCTCAATATTTCTGTCATATATTAATAAAAATGAATTTAAATCATTAATTTTACCTTTATTATTGATTATGTTCATTTTTGATTTTAAAGATATGAATATACTTAGTAGAAATGTTACCGAACTATTTTTGATATTACTATTAGTGTTAATATTCAATAACAATAAACGAAATCTAGCCTATTTAAAAAATAAATCTTGATAAATAAGTGAAAAATATTGACAAAAAAGTTGTAGAAGATTTTGGGAATGAATGGTCTCATTTTACACAATCTACGCTTACAGCTGATGAATTGAAATCAGCTTTTGACCAATATTTTCATATTTTTCCATTCAATAGTATTGATAAGAATAGTATAGGTTTTGATATGGGTTGTGGAAATGGAAGATGGGCAAAAATATTTTCTGATAGGGTGAAAATACTAAACTGTATTGAGCCGAGTGAAGCTGCAATTTTAGTCGCTAAAAATAATCTTTCTAAAAAAGCAAACATTAAATTTATATGTTCTTCAGTTGATGAAACAAATATTCCTGAGTCATCTCAAGATTTTGGGTATTGCCTAGGTGTTTTACATCATGTTCCAAATACTTATGATGGTATTGTTAATTGTTCCAAACTTCTAAAACCTGGTGCACCTTTTCTATTATATTTATACTATAACTTTGAAAATAAACCCTACTGGTATTCACTTTTGTGGAAACTTTCAAATATTATCAGAATATTAACATCAAGGTTCCCTTTCCCACTAAAACTACTTATCAGTTATTTGTTTGCTTTTTTTATTTATTTTCCATTCTCTAGATTAGCACTTTTGAGTGAAAAAATAGGATTGAATGTATCCAATATACCTCTTTCTGATTATAGAAATAAATCATTTTATTTTATAAAAACTGATTCTCTAGATCGATTTGGAACAAGAATTGAAAAAAGATTTAGTAAAAGGGAGATTACTGAGATGCTAATTAATGCAGGATTTGAAAACATTGAATTTTCTGACAGAGTCCCACATTGGGTATGTTTGAGTTATAAAAAATGAAGATATTTGATGAAAAATTTGAAAATACAAAAAATTAATTAATTTTGAGATTTACTTATGAAAGTAGGCATTGTTCCAAATTCTGATGATTTTAGAAACCCGGGCGATAGAAGAAAATTTTATTATTATTGTAAAATTAATAATATCAATTTAGAAAGAGCAGTTTTCGAAAAACATTATGATATCCTATATCTATCTGGAAAAACAGATATGACATATTGGCCCTACTATAAAAAAAAAAATAAATATTTTGATACAAAAATAATTTTTGATGCCTCAGATCCTTATCTTAGTGATCCAATATTACATAATATAGTGAGAAGTATATATTTTTTTTTATTTAGAAAATCCAAGTATTATGATTTTAGCTATGCAATAAGCTTTAAAAGAATGATTAATTACTCTGATATAATTATTTGCGCTAGTGCTGAGCAAAAAAAACTTTTAGAAAAATTTAATAAAAAAATTTTTGTTTTAAGAGATTATTTTGAAGAAGATATATACGATAAAAAAACTGAATGGGAAATTAAAAATAATGAAATTAATTTTTTCTGGGAAGGTCAATCTCATTCAAATATTGAAATATTTTTATTAATAAAAAAAATATTAACTAAGATAAAAGGTTATAAAATTAAATTACATATTGTAACAGATAAAAAATATTGTATTTTAGGCGGTCAATATATTTGTTTTTCTACTCCAAATTTATTACAAAAACTATTCAACAATACTGGAATAGAAATAATTTTTTATGATTGGAATAAAGAAAATCTTACATCAGCTGCAAAAAAAAGTGATATTGGACTTATTCCGATCCCAAATAAAAAAAGATTACTTTTAAAGCCAGAAAATAAGATGATACTTATGTGGTCTTTAGGACTACCTGTCATAGCCACTGAAACAGATAGTCATCTAAGGGTAATGAATTCAATTAACTCTAATTGGCTTTGTAGTTCAATAGACGAATGGGAGTCAAAAATTTGTTTGTTAATAAAAGAAAAGCAAGCAAGATTAAAATATATTTACTCTATTAGTAATTTTTTGAAGAATGAATATAGTACTAATGCATTATCTAAAACTTGGGATAAAATTATTTCAATATGAAAGCAGTAATATTAGCAGGAGGGTTAGGTACAAGAATTAGTGAAGAAACATCTGACAAGCCTAAGCCAATGGTACTGATAGGCAAATATCCAATATTATGGCATATTATGAAACTTTATGAACAAGCAGAAATAACAGATTTTATTATTTGTTGTGGATATAAAAAGGAAGTAATTAAAAAGTTTTTCTTATCACACTCAATTTCTGAAAATACTGATGAAAAATATGAAAGTACTCAATTAATTGTTAAATTTGAGTCAAATATTTGGAAAGTAAATTTAGTTGATACTGGCTACGAAACCATGACAGGTGGCAGATTAAAAAGAGTTTCTAATTATGTGAAAGAAGAGGATTTTTTTTGCTTTACTTATGGGGATGGAGTTTCTGACATTGATATAAAAGATAAAATAAATTTCCACAGAAAGCATAAGAAATTAGCAACAATAACGGCTGTTCACCCACCTAGTAGATTTGGAGCCTTAAAAATAGATAATAATAATGTTGTAAATTCTTTTAAAGAAAAAGATGAGGACTCAAATGATTGGATAAATGGTGGCTTTTTTGTTTTATCACCAAAAGTGATTGAACTAATATCTGATGATATGACTATTTGGGAAAAACAACCAGTTGAAAACTTATCAAAGATTGGAGAATTAATAGCTTATAAACACTCAGGATTTTGGCAACCTATGGATACGTTAAGAGAGAAACGTAAACTTGAAGATTTATGGAAAAAAAATATCGCGCCATGGAAAAATTGGAAATGAATAGAGCTTTTTGGAAAAATAAAGATGTTTTAATTACTGGTCACACTGGCTTCAAAGGAACTTGGCTTTCTTTAATGCTCAATGAATTAGGCGCTAATATTTCTGGTATATCTTTGAAACCTGAAAAAAATAAAATTTTTTTTAACTCAATCAAAAAAAAAATAAAACTTAAAGAAAGTATATATGGTGATATACGCCAAAAAGAATTTTTAGAAAAATCAATAAAAAAAATAAGACCTAAAATAATTTTTCATTTAGCGGCTCAACCTTTAGTGTTAAACTCTTATAAAGATCCTGTTGGTACCTACGAGACGAATATAATAGGTATGATAAATTTGCTTGAAACAGTTAGAAAGTTGAAATCAGTAAAATCTCTTATTAATGTTACTTCTGATAAATGCTACCACAATAAAAATAAAAAAAATAAATTTAGAGAGACAGACCCTCTTGGAGGATTTGACCCTTATAGTAGTAGTAAAGCATGCTCTGAAATCATCACCACCGCTTATTATAATTCTTTTCTAAAAGACAGACTGGGCATTGCTACTGTTAGAGCTGGAAATATTATTGGCGGAGGAGATTGGTCTGATAATAGATTGATCCCAGATGTTATTAGATCTTTGAAAGCAAATAGAAATATTACAATTAGATATCCCCTAGCTGTAAGGCCTTGGCAGCATGTAATTGATCCACTTATAGGTTATATTAAATTAATGGAAAAACTATATGAATTTCCAAATAAATATTCTTCTTCATGGAATTTTGGTCCAAAGTCTTCATCTGAAGTAAATGTAAAAAAAATTGTGAAAGATTTTTTAAAACTATGGAACTCAAATATAAAAATAAAAGTTGAAAAAAATGATAAATTTTACGAGTCTAGTTATTTGGCATTAAATACATCCAAAGTATCAAAAAGTTTAAAATGGAAACCAGAAATAAATTATTTAGAGAGTTTGAAAATGACAGCTAATTGGTATGAAGCATGGATAGATAATGTTGATTTATATGAATTCTCAAGAAAACAAATTAATCAACTATTCAAAAAAAAATATGTCACTTGATAAATTTAAAAAATCAAATACTAAAATTAAAGATTTAATTGTAGTTAATAGAAATAATTTTATAGATTCTAGAGGTTCATTATTAAGAATTTTTAATAAAAAAGGATTTAATAAATTAGGATATACTGAAATAGTTGACTCAATTAATGTAACAGAAGTAAAAAATAAAGGAACTATAAAGGGTTTTCATTTTCAAAAACCACCTCACTCAGAAATAAAGATTGTAACTTGTATAAAAGGTAGCATTAGTGATGTTGCTATTGATCTAAGGTCTTCATCAAAAACTTTTTTATGTCATCATGTTGAAAAGTTATCTGAGAGAAATAAAAAAAGTTTAATTATCCCAAAGGGCTTTGCCCATGGTTTTCAAGCATTAGAAAACAATTGTATAATTTTATACATACATTCAAATTCTTATCAAAAAAAGTCTGAGAGTGGCTTAAATGTCTTAGACAAAAAACTAAATGTTAAGTGGCCGATTAAAATTAATAAAATATCTAAGAGAGATAGAGGATTTAAGTATATCGATAATAATTTTAAAGGTTTAAAAATAGAATAAATATGAAATGTAGGAACTGTAAATCACAGTTAAATCATCAATTTGCAGATTTAGGAAGTACACCACTGGCAAATAGTCTTTTAAGTTCAATTAAACAGCTTAAATCTGAAAAGCACTATAAGTTAAAAATACTAATTTGTAACAAGTGTTGGCTGGTTCAAACCCTTGACCAAGTAAAACATAGCAAGATTTTTAATAACGATTATGTTTATTTTAGCTCATTTTCTAAGTATTGGCTGAATCACTCAAGGTTATTTGTTGATAAAGCAATCAAGAATTTTAAACTTAATGAAAATAGTTTTGTTGTGGAAGTTGCCTCAAATGATGGCTATTTGTTGCAATATTTTAAAAATCATTCAATCCCTTGTCTTGGGATTGAACCTACTAAAAATACAGCGGCAAAATCAGAAGAAAAAGGTATAATGACAATAAAAGAATTCTTTACTGAATCATTAGCAAAAAAATTAAGAAAGAAGAAGTACCTTGCTGATTTGATAATTGCCAATAATGTTTTGGCGCATGTACCTGATGTAAAAGACTTTGTTAAAGGATTTGCGCTATTGTTAAAATCAAATGGTGTAGCTTGTTTTGAATTCCCCCATTTGTACAACTTAATTAAGTATAAACAGTTTGATACAATTTATCATGAGCATTTCTCATACTTTTCATTTATTTCAGTAAATAATATATTTAAAGAATGTGGTTTAAAAATTATTGATGTCGAAAAGATTCAATCCCATGGTGGTAGTTTAAGAATATATGCACAACGAAAAGATAATAGTAAAATAAAAATAAATAACAGAGTAAAAAATCTTATAGATTTTGAGAAAAAAAATGGAATAAATAATTTAAAATTATATTTAAAATTTCAGGAAAAAATTGACGGTGTTACGAATAAGTTTAAAAAATTTATACACAAGGCGTCAGCTGAAAACAAAAAAATTATTGCTTATGGTGCTGCAGCTAAAGGAAATACTTTATTAAACTATGCAGAGATCAAAAGTGATGTAATAAAATATGTCGTTGATTTAAATCCATCAAAGCAAAATAAATTTATGCCTGGAAGTGGTATACCTATTTTTGAAGAAAAAATAATAAAAGAATATAGACCTGATTACATTATTATTTTACCTTGGAATCTCAAAGATGAAATTAAGTCTAATTTGAAATATGTTAGAAATTGGGGAGCTAAATTTGTAACTGCAATACCAAAATTAGATATATCATGAATTTTTTATTGTCTGGTGCAAATGGTTTTATTGGAAAAAATCTTCTGGATGAACTGTTGAAACAAAAAGGCTCAGTAAACTGCATTGTTAGAAATTTTCCAAAGAAAAAAGAAATTAAAAATGTTAAATATATTTTGCATAATATTTCTCTAGATAATGCCTCTCTGTTCAGAGATTTACCTCAAATAGATACTTTAATCCATTTAGCATGGAGTAAGTTAGACGATTACTCTGATAAGAGACACCTAGATGAAGAATTAAAAATTAGCTTTCAATTTATAAATGAGGCGATCGAACATGGTATAAAAAATATTCTAGTTGCTGGAACATGTTTTGAATACGGAAATATCGAAGGTGAAGTGAAAGAGGATTTTAGTCCTAAACCAATAAATAATTATAGTTTAGCCAAAGATAAGCTGAGAAAAAAAATTGAGTTTCTAAAAATTAAAAAAGACTTTAACCTCACTTGGATGAGAATCTTTTATATTTATGGTGAAAATCAAAGTAGAAATTCTATTTTTGAACAATTAAAAAATGCAGCTAAAAAAAAAGAGAAATTCTTTGATATGTCTGAGGGAAATCAAGAAAGAGATTACTCGCACGTTTCAGAAATCGTCTCTAAAATAGCAAAATTGTCATATTTAAATAATGATAATGGAATTGTAAATTTATGTAGTGGTGTGCCGACAAAGATAAGAAATCTAGTACAACAGTGGATAAATGAGCATGGATGGACGATCAAGCCAAATTATGGTTATTATAAATATAATAAAGATGAACCAATGGCCTTTTGGGGAAGCAATAAAAAATATAATAAATTAATTCAAAGATGAATAAATTTTTATTTGAAAATATCCGATGTCCGGATTGCTACTCCAGACTTACAAGTGAAATGAATTTAATTAAGTGCTTAAAATGTCATATGGAATATCTCATCGTAAGTAAAAAATTAATACTAGTAAGTAAGGACAATGAATTATTTCCAGTCGAAAATTATATAAATGCTAGCAAAAATAAAAATAATTATTTACTTTCAAAGATTAAATCCGCAGTACCAGAAATATCAGTTAATCTCTCACAAAAAAAAATGTTATATAAATTTAAAAAAATAATTGAAAAGAGAAAAAATTATAAATTATTAGTTTTAGGATGTGGAAATCAAAGAAAAGATCTACTTAGTATTTTTGACTCAGATAAAAATATTATTTTTACAGATATTAGTTTAGAGTCTGATTGTGATATTATAATTGATTGTCACAATATACCATTTGAAGATAAGTCTTTTGATGGCATAATAATAACAGCAGTTTTAGAGCATGTTTATGATCCAGAGGATGTCGTCAAAAATATTCATAGAGTTTTAAAAGACCATGGTATTGTCTACTCTGAAATACCATTCATGCAACAAATTCATGAAGGGGCATATGATTTTACTAGATATTCTATGGTTGGTCACAATAAATTATTTCACCACTTTAAATTAATTGACTATGGATTAGTTGCTGGCCCAGGTAGCGTTTTAGCGTGGTCAATTGAAAATTTTATTAAAGCTTTTTTTAACAAGAACATACTAAGGAACTTTTCAATACTAGTTTCGAGAATTTTATTTTTTTGGTTAAAATATTTTGATTATTTTTTCCAAATAAATAAAAAATCTCTAGATGGCGCATCATGTACATATGTTTTAGCAGAAAAGATAAATAGAATATCCTCTAAAAAAGAAATAATTAATACTTACAATAACTAATTTACGATTGGAAAATAAATGTGTGGTTTCGTTGGTTTCTTTAACGATCATAATTTGAGTATCGAAAGCTTTAAAAAAACTATCAATACTCTTGAACATCGTGGGCCAGATGATTCAGGAAATTGGGCCGATTTAGATAAAAAGTTATTCTTAGGTCATAGAAGACTATCTGTATTGGATACATCTAAATCAGGAAGTCAACCAATGCAATCGTCAAATAAAAGATATGTTATTGTCTATAATGGTGAGATATATAATCATTTAGAGATAAGAGAGCAAATTGAAAAAAAAAGTAAAGACCCCATAATTTGGAAATCAACATCTGATACTGAGACTTTAATTGAATCAATTTCATTATTCGGTATTGAAACAACATTAGATAAAATTAATGGGATGTTTTCATTTGTTATTTACGATAAAAAAGAAAATAATTTAATTTTTGCAAGAGACAGATTTGGTGAAAAGCCACTTTACTATGGCCAAATTGGTCAAGTTTTATTTTTTTCATCTGATTTAGTTGTGCTTAAAGAATATAAGAACATAGATATGGAAGTTGATGAAAAATCTATTTATTACCTCTTGCAATACAATTATATACCTCAACAGCTTAGTATTTTTAAAAATATTAAAAAACTACCACCTTCGTCATTTCTTACTGTCAACTTAAATGATTTTAAAAATAATGGATTAGATTCTATTAGAAATAAAAAATATTGGTCTTTACCCAAAAATTATAGTCATGAAATTGAGAACTATAACCATTTAGATGAAAGACTTGAGAAATTATTAACAAAATCTGTGAAATTACAAACAATTTCAGATGTTCCTGTGGGGGCCTTCTTGTCTGGGGGGATAGACTCATCATTAATAGTTTCAATACTACAAAGTCAATCAAGAATGCCTATTAATACATTTACAATAGGTTTTCATGAAAAAGAGTTTAATGAGGCAAAAAAGGCAGGTGAAATATCCAAATTTTTAAATACAAATCATAATGAAGTTTATTTCAGTTCTAAGGATGCTCAGGATTTAATACCTGATCTTCCTAAAGTTTTTAGTGAACCATTTGCTGATCCATCAATGCTTCCAACTATATTAATTTCTAAGATTGCAAGGAAGTCAGTTACAGTTGCCTTATCTGGAGATGGTGGTGATGAGATTTTTGGAGGTTATAATAGATATAAAATGCTTCCCACAATTCGAAAAATAAAAAGCGTTATACCATCGATAATACACAATCCAATTTTTAATTTTTACAATCTATTTTCTGATAACGTATGGGACTCATTTGGAAAATCATTAAATATTGACCAAGGCTCAGACAAGCTTAGAAAAGTTTTTAATATTTTTAATTCTAAAGATGATGTTTTAAGTTATATCAATATTTTACAAAATACAAATTTATCAGATTCAATATTGATTAATAATACTTCAAAAGATTTAATAGAGGAAAATATTATAAACAGATCAGCAACTAAAAGTATTGAAAATTTGATGATGTATATAGATCAAAATAATTATTTACCAGATGATATTCTTGTTAAATTAGACCGATCAGCAATGATGTCATCATTAGAGACGCGCGTACCATTTTTAGATAGAAATGTAGTTGAATTTGCCGCAGGTATACCCATGAGACTAAAAATAGATAAAAAAAATAATAAAGTAATTTTGAGAAAGATATTAAGTAAATACTTGCCAAAAAATATTATTGATAATCAAAAATCGGGTTTCAATGCACCTATTGATCATTGGCTCAGAGGACCTTTAAAAGAATGGTCAGAAGATATTATTTATTCTAAAAACTTTAAAATAAGTCCGTATTTCGACCACAGTAAAGTTATCTCAATATGGAAAGAGCACATTTCAGAGAGAAGAAATCTTTATCGACCTTTATGGAGTATACTAATATTTCAGTCCTGGTTAGAGTATAATAATATTTAAAACTTATAAAATAGATTTTGATTTATATAAATGCATGTAATTTGCAATAATATTTGAAACCTCGAAATTCTTTTCTACTAACTTTCTTCCATTTTTTCCAAGATAAGACATCAAAAGCCTATCTTTATCTAAAACTTTTATCTTATTTACGAACATGTCAATGTTATTCATTTCAATTAAGTATCCATTTATATCTGGAAGCACTATTTCTCCACAGCCACCAATATCAGAAGCTATTGGCACTACTCCACAACTACATGACTCCAAGATAATTTTCGGAACACCTTCAAGCCTTCTTGTAGGTAAAATTAATATATCAATTTGATTTAAAAAAGTACTCATGTCTTTAACAAAAGATAAATAAGTAATTGAATTTTCATTACAACTTTCAATAAGTTGACTTTCACTAAATCTAGTATTCTCAAATTGATAAAACTGACCAGCAAGAAAAAAATCACATCTATCATTCAGTTTTTTTGCTATTTTTAAATATGTATCAATTCCCTTATCAACGTTTATCCTTGAAATCATCGCTACTTTTAATTTATTCTTCATGTTAAAGGAATCTCTCATTTTAAACTTCATAGTATCCACACCGGAACTGGAAATATAGTTAGTTTTTGACTTGTTTATCAATTTTTTTTTAATAAACAATTCTTCATCTTTTTTAACTTGAAATATTGAGTTTACATTCTTTCTATTTATTGCGATATACGCTAAAAGAATAAAAGGCCTTATTATATTAAATTTTATTTTATCTTTCCTAAATAAATTTCCTAAACCAGGATAACTATTAATTATGAATCTTATTTTTAAAATATGAGCCACTAAACTTCCAATAATTACAGGCTTAGGATTAAAATGATGAACTAAGTCAGGCTTAATTTTTTTATAAATTGAAAAAATCTTATAAATTGCCTTAATATTTTTTAATATGTTTAGAGATCTATTTGAAAAATTTACATAAATACATTTAAACCCTTTTTCCTCTAATTTATTAGAGTACTCATCATATTCAGTAACAATAAATAGATTATATTTTTTTTTTAATTCATTAATAAGCGGAAGCCAAAAATGGTAAATGTACCAACTATTAATACCAACTATGATAATCTTCATAATTTTAAAGTTATTGATTTCAAAGAAAAATTATATATAAATTATGAGCTAAATAAAACTTAATTACATGAGTGATATTATCTTATGAATTCAATTAAAAAAAATGAAGAAAGCGCTGAAGCGGTCAAATTTTTTTTTGATGGATATGCTGAAAAATTCTATTCAATATATTTAGAGGATCAAAAAAATCCATTTATAAGGCTTATTGATCGTTACCTTCGATATAGTATGTTTTTAAGATTTCAAAAAGTTTCTGAAATAATTAAATCAACATCAAGTTCTGAAGTTCTTGATGTAGGGTGTGGCCCAGGTTGGCATGATTTTTTATTAGCAAAATATAACAATGTTAATGTTACTGGAATTGATGTAGCTCCTAATATGATAAAAATATCACGTAAGCTATCATCAGAAAATAATATGGATACAAAATTAGAATTTATAATTGCCGATATAATGGATTATCAATTTGATCGAGATTTTGATACAATTTTTGCCTTAGGAGTTGTTGAATATTTTGAAGATCCAGAAAGTCTAATAAATGTATTGAAGGATATTGTTAGTAAAAGAATTTTATTCAGTGTTCCTGTAGAAAATCATTGGCTAACGCCTCAAAGAAAGATAAGATATAAATTCAGAAATTGTCCTTTGTGGTTTTATAATAAAAGTAGAATAAATGATATCTTAACCAATTTATCGCTTAGTAATTATCATATCCATGACTTAGGAAGAGACTATTTAGTTGAAATTATTTTCTAATAATTATCATCATTTATTTTTATGAATATTCTAACATTTGATATTGAAGAATGGTTCCATATAAAATTTGATAATAATTTTCTTGAAGATGAGATGTCACTTTCAAATTATGAAAGTAGATTAAATCAAAACATGGAATTTATATTTGATGCTCTGGATTCTTCAGGTAAGAAAGGAACTTTTTTCTGTTTGGGCTGGGTTGCAAGAAAATATCCCAAAATAATTAAAAAAATTGATAGTTTAGGTCATGAAATTGGCTCTCATTCTAATAACCATAAACTATTATTTAAACTAAATAGAGAAGAGTTGAGGGAAGATATTAAAATATCAAAAAATTCAATTGAGGATCTTATTGGTAAGAAAATTGATATATATAGAGCTCCAAGCTTCAGTTTGGGAGAGAAAAATTCATGGATGATTGAGGAACTAATAGATTTTGAAATAAAGTATGATTGTTCAATATTCCCCGCGACAAGGGAAAATGGAGGATTTCCCAGCTTTGTATCACCTTCGCCTTGTTTAATAAAAACGAAAAACAATTGTGAAATTAAAGAATTTCCAATTAATTTTTATAATCTATTTGGAAAAAATATAATATTTTCAGGAGGAGGGTATTTTAGAATATTTCCTTATTTTATGATTAAAAAAATGATGAAAGAGTCTAGCTATGTAATGACTTATTTTCATCCACGAGATTTTGATCCTGACCAGCCAGTTTTAAAAGATATTAGTCTTATTAGATATATTAAATCTTATATCGGACTTAAGTCTTCAAAAAATAAGCTAGTAAAACTACTAAATGATTTCAAATTCGAGTGTGTTTCTGAAGCTAGCAATATAATAGATTGGAAAAATGTTCCAATTCAGTATATCTAAGCTAAAAATTAGATATATTTTAAAAAAAAATGACTAAAATTTTAGTTACCTCATCAACAGGATTTATAGGCTCAAATTTTTTCTCTCTTCATAAAAAATATAATTATGATTTTGTATTTTTAAATAGAAATCTCCTCAAAGAAAATAAAAAATATATAAAACTAGATTTAGCTGATGAATATTATGACGATAAGATATTCAAAAATATCGATGTTGTAATTCATATAGCAGGTCAAGCACATACAGCTCTGAATTCTAAAAAATTAAAATTTCAATGTAAAAAAATAAATTATGACGCAACAATAAAACTTGCAAAATACTCAGAAAAAAATGGAGTAAAAAAATTTGTCTTTTTAAGTAGTGTAAAAGCAGCGGGAAATATAAAGGGAAAAAGACTTAAGGAAGATGATTACAGTAGTAAAATAGATTTATACGGTAAGTTTAAAAGAGATGCAGAAAAAAAACTAATTGAAATTTCAAGTAATTCTAATATGAATATATCAATCATTAGATCTTCTCTTGTGTACGGTCCAGAAATGAAAGGAAACTTGAAAAAGATGTTACAATTAATTTCAACTGGATTTTTTCCCATACCGCAAGAAACTATTAAAAGTCAATCAATGATTCATGTTAGTGATCTTATTGATTCCTTAATTTTTGCTGCGATAAATGAAAGTACAAATAATCAGATTTATAATGTAACAGATGGAACCGACTATAGTTTCAGGGAAATTTACGAAAATTTATCTGTAGGTCATACAAAAAATAAAATAAAAATTGTTTTTCCAAGAATTATTTTCTTATTATTAGCAATGCTCGGAAGCTTAATGAACTTAATTATAAAATTCCCATTTACTGTAGCCGATTATCGTAAATTATTTACAGTTTCAACCTTTTCATCACAAAAAATTAGAAATTTAGGTTTTATAACAAAATTCAAGCTCAATCATTTTTCTCTAAATCAGCATCAAGATATTAATTAAATATGAAAGTGTTACTTACAGGCTCCGCAGGATTTATTGGTTTTCATTTAGCCAAAAAATTATTAGATAACAACGCTATAGTTATTGGAATAGATAATATAAATCAAGCTTATGACCTTGATCTTAAAAAAAGCAGATTGAAAATATTAGCTAAAAATAAAAATTTTAAATTTTATAAATTAGATATTACAAATAAATTGAGTCTAGAAAAATTATTTAAAAAAGAAAAATTTAGTCATGTAGTACATATGGCAGCTCAAGCTGGAGTGAGAGATTCTATTGAAAAGCCAGGGTTATTTATTAATTCAAATATAGTTGGATTTGGAAATATTATTGAGTTGTCGGCAAAAAATAAAATAAAAAAATTTGCTTACGCTTCATCAAGCTCAGTCTATGGTCTAAATACAACTAAACCATCTGATGAAAGTGAAAAATGTGAAAAGCCTGCGTCAATATATGGGGCAACAAAGAAGGCTAATGAGTTAATAGCTCACACCTATTCGCATATTCATAATCTTTCAACAATTGGATTGAGGTTCTTTACGGTTTATGGGCCATGGGGAAGGCCAGATATGGCATTATTTAAGTTTACAGATGCAATTTTCAAAAAAAAGAAAATTGATATCTACAATCACGGGGATATGAATAGAGATTTTACATATATTGATGATGTAGTTGAAGCAGTCATTAAAATTATTTTGTCAAAAAAGAAAATTAATACTAATTATGAGATATTTAATATTGGTTCTGGAAAAATTATCACTTTAAAAAAATTTATTAAAACTCTTGAAGATGTAATGGAAATTAAAGCAAAGAAAAGATTTTTGCCTATGCAAAAAGGAGATGTGAAGGATACACTTGCACTAAACACAAGAATTGAGAAGCAATATAATTATAAAGTCAAATATACTTTACGCGAAGGTCTTAGTGAATTTATAAAATGGTATAGGTCTTATTATAATAAATGAATTATATTTTTAGGCTAACTTTATTACTAGTAGTTCCATTTCTAGTAATCCCTCTATTATTGATAATGATATTAATTAGAATTGATTCTAGAGGACCAATATTATTTTGGTCAAAAAGGGTAGGTCAACATGAAGAAATATTTTTAATGCCTAAATTCAGAACAATGAAAATTGATACACCTCAATTAGCTACTCATTTATTAGATAATCATAAGGATAGAATCACTGCAATTGGTAAATTTTTAAGAAAATTTAGTCTTGATGAAATTCCTCAACTTTATTCTATTTTAAAAGGAGATATGAACTTAATAGGTCCAAGGCCAGCGCTGTTTAATCAAAAAGATCTGATTAAACTTAGAAGAAAATATAAATTAAATAATATCAAGCCCGGTCTAACAGGATGGGCGCAGGTAAATGGAAGAGATACTATCTCGATTGAAAAAAAAGTGATTTTAGAGTCATTTTATGAAGAAAATAAAAACTTATTTTTTGATATCAAAATAATATTAATGACACTAATAAAAGTAGTTTTTATTAGGGATATTTTACATTAAAAAATTTTACCTAAATGATACTCGTCAAAATATTTTTTATTTCTTTTTCATCTCTATTTTCTAAAGCAGAGTGAATTTCTCTAAATTTTTTCTCTATTTCTATAAGATCAATTATATTCTCATGAGCACAGATAATTCTTGGATGATTAGTCGAGCTAACTTCATTTGTGTAATATAACTCCTCTCTAAGTTTTTCACCTTTTCTGAGGCCTATTATTTTTATTTCAAGGTCGCCCGCTTCATCTTTGTTACTTATGTATGGTGTATAACCTTGAATCGAAGCCATTCTTTTTGCAACATCTAAAATTTTAATTTGTTCGCCCATGTCTAAGATAAAAACTTGACCTTTATTCATCATAGCAGAAGCCTGTATTACTAGTTCTGATGCTTCTTTAATTGTCATAAAATATCTTGCGACATCCTGGTGTGTAACTGTTATTGGCCCACCATCGTTTATTTGTTTCGAAAATAATGGGATTACTGATCCAGAAGAACCAAGGACGTTTCCAAATCTAACAATACTTACTTTTGTTGTTTTATTTCTAGTAGATATAGCCTGACATACTAGTTCTGAAAATCTTTTTGAATAACCCATGATGTTTACCGGGTTTACCGCTTTATCTGTTGATATAAGAGTAAATGAAGATACTTTATTATTTATTGCGCAATCAAGGATATTCTTAGTTCCAATAATATTATTCTTTACTGCCTCAATTGAATTAATCTCAACTAGAGGGACATGTTTATAGGCTGCAGTATGATATATTGTATTAATACTATATTTATTTAATATATCATTGACTAAATATTCATCTTGGACATTACCCAGCATTGGGATTACTTTTGAATCATTATTACTTGAGTATTTGTTATAAATTTTAGAATAAATCTTATACAAAGCAAATTCTGAGTTATCAAGAAGAATAAGACTGGCTGGCTTTTGTTCCATAATTTGAATACACATCTCGCTACCTATAGATCCGCCAGCTCCCGTAACCACCACATTTTTATTGTAAATATTTTTAATTAATAGTTCTTTGATGGGTGGGATTGTCTCTCTTCCTAAAAGTTCTTCAAAAGGTATATTTTTTAATTCACTTATTTTTGATTTTCCAGAAACAATATCATTCAGATTTGGTATTGTTCTTACCTTAATTTTAAATTTTTCTAAAAAAATTAATACTTCCCTTCGTCTCTTTCTACTCATGCTAGGCATTGCAAGTAATATCATGTCTACATTTTCTTTTATAATTAGATCATTAATTGATATAGGCTGAAGTATTTTTAATCCATTAATTACAAAATTTTCTAAAGATGTGTTATCGTCAATAAATGCAATTGGCTCATAAATACTTTCTTTACTTAAAAAATTTAATAATTGTCGTCCTCCTTCACCAGCGCCATAAATCAATATTTTTGTTTTATTTGAATTGTTTAAAATTAAAATTGATTTTGCAAATAATCTGGAAGAAATAAAAAATAAAATTATTAATAAGCCATATAAGATAGGAACAGAACGAGGAATAATTTCATTTGTGAAATTTGAGCAAACATAAAAAAATATTGTTGACAGTAAAGATATGATAACAATTTGAATTATTATTTTATTGCTTAAAAATCTTAAAACTAATCTATAAACACCTGATATATAAAGACCAGAAATAGTAAATATAACCATTAAAACTAGAATATTGAGATATATTATATTTGATACAAAGTTTATAGAGTCATAAAAGTCATTGAATTCCATCAATCTTATTAAAAAAGAAAGATAATATGACAAGACTATAATGGTAGTATCAGAAATAATTTGTATTAATTGTTTTGATCTACGATTTAAATTACCTAAATTTAAAATTAATTTATTCATTACTTTTTTTTTAGCTTAAAAGGAACCTATTTTTTGAATTTAGAAGATGTTATAGTATCTCATGTTTAGTAAAGATCGTTATGTAAATATTTCAAGTAAAATTATTTATTTGCTCCCTTTATCTATTTTATTAGGACCTTTTTTAGCTGACTTTGCGATATCAATATTAGCATTAACATTTATTATTTATTTAGTTCAAAGTAAAGATTACAAATATATAAAAAATAAATTTTTTATAATTTTTTTGTTATTGTGCATTTATTTAATACTTAATTCTATAGTATCTGAAACACCATTACACTCTCTAAAATCAAGCTTGGTATATTTCAGATTTGGTATATTTGCTATAGCTACTTGGTTTGTGATTGACCATAATAATGATTTCAAAAAAAATTTTATAAGTTTTTTATATTTAGCAATTATAATCGCATTAATATATGGTTTTTATCAAATTTTGATCGAAGATAATTTAATTGGCAATAATTATCAAATTGACAGAATTGAACTACCTTTCACCGACAATGCTGTATTAGGACAGTATTTAGCTAGACTTTTTCCATTTATGATGGCATTTTTTTTAATTCAAAAAAATAAAAGGTTAATCGATTATATTTTAATTTTTTTTATTTTCATACTTTCTGATATTTTAATATATTTTTCTGGAGAAAGAACAGCGCTTGGTTTAATTTTTATATCAAGTATTGCAATATTAATTTTTGTAACAAAATTCAAGTTATTTAGATTAATAACAATCTTACTGTCAATTATTATAATTATTTTTATTTCATTATCTTTTCCAGAAACAAAAAAAAGAAATGTTGACTATACAATTAAACAGTTAGGCTTGAATAATGAAGATGAGCAAATACATTTATTTTCTCCTGAGCATGAAAAATTAATATTCACATCATATTCCATGTTTATCCAAAATCCATTTATTGGAATTGGTCCAAATAATTATAGGAATCAATGTGATGATGAAAAGTACAGTCAAGGAAGTGAATCCTGTCAAACCCATCCGCATAATTACCTAGTTCAACTTTTTGCTGAAACAGGGATTGTAGGATCAATATTTTTTATATTAGCATTTATAAATATACTAAGAATTTTTTCATATCATTTATTTATTAAGTTAAAGTACAAAAAAAATATTATTAATGACTACCAAATATGCTTAATAATATGTTTCTTTTCTTCCTTTTGGCCATTTTTTCCAACTTTAAACTTATTCAATAATTGGATAAATATAATATATTATTTACCTGTTGGATTTTATTTGCATGAATTTTATAAAAATGATTTTGGTTCAATAAATTTCAATAATTTCCAAAGCAGAAAAGAAGATTAGATAAATATGTGGAAAGTTAAAAAATCAAAAATACATGCTTCAGGTGTCTTTGCAACTGAGGATATAAAAAAAGGAAAAAGAATAATTGAGTACATAGGTGAAAAGATTACAAAAAAAGAAGGAGATTTGAGATCAGAGAAGAGGATTAATAAATATTTAAAATCAAAAACTCATGGTTCTGTCTATATATTTGAGCTAAATAGCAGGTATGATATTGATGGATCTCCTACTTACAATAAAGCTCGTTATATAAATCATTCTTGTTCACCTAATTGCGAAATAGAAATTATTCGAGGAAAAATTTGGGTTATAGCAAAAAAAAATATTAAAGAAGGAGATGAATTAAGTTATGATTATGGATATGATTTTGATAAAGATGATTTTAAAGATCATCAGTGCAAATGTGGTTCAAAAAAATGTGTTGGCTTTATTGTATCGAGTGAAAGTCGTTATAAATTAAAAAAATTTTTAAATAATGAGTGAAATTAATAATAAAGAAATTGAGTTTTCATTTTTTTATCTTTTTGAAGAAATTCGTAAAAAGACTGTTTTTGTTTTAATTATTACTTTAATGTCATTTTTACTGGGATTATTTTTTTATTACAATCAAGAAAAAACATATACGTTCGAAAATAAAATTACTTTAATTGAAAAGAAATCATTTTATTCGTTTCTTGAGGTTAATAATTTTTTACTTGGTTCCAAGATTGCAGAAGAAGATATGTCAGATATAATAATTTCTAGAAAAACATTAAAGGATATGTTTATTGATAAATATAAAATCAATAAAGAATTTTTAAATGTATTAAATGCAAAATATAAAGGCAGTCTAAACGACGAAAATGAAATTAACAGATTTTTGATTAATCAATCTAAAAATTACCTCATTAATGAAGATAAGATAATTTTTACCTCTAATATTGAAGATCAAGCATTTCACTATGAAGTTATAGAAGAAAGTATTAGAAATATTAACTTAAATATAAAGAAAGACTTAATAGATCTAGTAAAAAATAAATTGGCTATAAAAGAATCAAGATTAATTAATAGGATCGCTGATACTGAACGTAACCTTGAAATTGCAAAAAATAAATATTCAAAAGATAAAAAAACTCAAATAACTAATCTTCAAGAACAAATAAACATAGCAAGAAAAATAGATCTGAAAGATGGTATAAAAGATGGCATATATGCAAATGTATTTCATAAAGTTCCAGAGTATTATAGAGGTTATGCGGCACTTGAAGCGGAATTAGAAAACTTGTATCAAAGAAATGACAATGACATATCATTATATGATGAAAACTATTCTAGAGAGCAGGTAATTTTGGACTCTTTATATAACCAGTTAAATAAAATTAAATCAGATGATATCGTTATAGAAAAGATAAAAAAAATAGATCCTTTTTATTCGATTTCGATTGATTTATCTAATTATAAAAAAACAGAAAACTTTTTAAATATTTTTAAAGTTACTTTGGCATCAATTCTAATAGGATTTATTTCTTCAATTATATTTGTTCTTTTATACTCAGGTTATGTGCAATATAATTTAACTCAAAAAGATAGTCTTACCTAAATAAAAATACAATTTTAAGCCAAAAATAAAAAAAGTAATTTAAAAATTATGTAATTTTTTTGTTTTAAAAAGATTAAAATATATTATGACAAAACCTGCAGTTTTTTTTGATAGGGATGGAGTACTTAATGTTGATAAGGGGTATGTGCATAAAATAGAAAACTTTGAATGGATTAAAGGCTCAAAAGAAGCGATTAAATATATTAGAGATAGAGGTTATTATGTATTTGTAGCAACTAATCAATCTGGTATTGCCAGAGGTTATTATACTGAAAGTGATGTTGACAGTTTGCATAAATTTATTAATTTGGAATTAAAAAAGAATGAAACTCAGATTGATGATTTTTTTTATTCACCTTACCATCCAGATTTTAAAGATAAGTTCATAGAACTTTCTCACCTGAGAAAACCTAATATAGGGATGTTAGAATTAGCAGAAAAAAAATGGGATATAGATAAATCAAAAAGTTTTCTTATAGGTGATAAAATCACAGATATAGAATGCGCCGATAAATTTCGAATTAAAGGTTATTTGTTTGATGGAACAGATCTTTTTGAATTTATTAAATCATTGAATTTTTAGATTTGTCTCTAGTAATTTTTTTAAATGTATGATCTATATTTTTCTTTTCAGCTTTTTCTATTTGGATTTGCCTTGTCATCGAACTCATTTTTTGTTTGATTGATCTTTTATTGTAGCAATATGGGCAAGTTACCCCTTTTTTGTAAAATTTCGATAAAGTATCTTTTTTTGTAATAGGGCTTCTGCAGCCATAACATTGCGAGTATTTACTTTTATTTAGTTTATTGTCGATTGCCACTCTGTCATCAAATACAAAACAACTTCCTTTCCATTGGGATGATTCGCCTGAATTCATTTTGTAATGCAAATAGTTAAGAATTCCTCCTTCAAGTTGATAAATATTTTCATAACCTCTATATTTAAGGTAAGCAGAAGCTTTTTCACATCTAATTCCTCCAGTACAATAAATTGCGATTTTATCTTTTTTAGAAAGATTTAGATTTTTAATTTTACCAGGAAATTCTCTAAATGTATTAGTAAATGGATCTATACTTTTATTAAATTTGCCAATTTTTATTTCATACATATTTCTGACATCAATTACCTTTATATTTTTATCTAAAATAGTATCATCCCAACCGGACGGAGGAATATATTTGCCAATAAAATCTTTTGATTTAAATTTTCCAACACCTAGACTTACAATTTCTTTTTTTAATCTAACTTTCATTCTATTAAATGGCAGAAAGTTAGTTTTATTTTTCTTTATATTAAGTTTCTTTATTTTTAATTGATTTTTTATAAACTTTATAGCTTGTTCCATTGTTTCTTCATAACCTGAGATTGTTGCATTAATACCTTCATCTGATAATAAAATT
>CACCKE010000004.1 GCA_902546615.1 uncultured Pelagibacteraceae bacterium | reverse complement strand
TTAATATGCGTGTCAAAAATAAAATTTTTCCTGACTTTAAAAGAATAGATACCTGTGCTGCAGAGTTTGAAGCTATGACCCCATACATGTACTCAACTTACGCTAAAAATTCTTTAAATAATGATGCATGCGAGTCCAGTCCAACAAATAAAAAAAAGGTGATTATTCTTGGAAGTGGTCCAAATCGTATTGGACAAGGTGTTGAATTTGATTATTGCTGCTGTCATGCTTCATTTGCTCTAAAAGAATTAAAATATGAGACAATCATGATCAATTGTAATCCAGAGACAGTCTCTACCGACCCGGATACCAGTGACAGACTTTATTTTGAACCTCTTACGAATGAAAATGTATATGAAATTATTAGAAAGGAAAAAAGCAAAGGAAATCTTTTAGGGGTTATTGTTCAATTCGGTGGTCAGACGCCTCTTAAGTTGTCTGATTATTTAAATAAAATGAATATACCAATTTTGGGTACTTCAACTGAATCGATTGACACTGCTGAAGATAGAGAAAAATTTAAAAAGATTTCTGAAAACTTAAATCTATTGCAACCAGCAAATGGTATCGCATATTCTGAAAAAGAAGCTAACTCAGTAATTAAGAAAATAGGTTTTCCAGCAGTGATAAGGCCATCATATGTATTAGGCGGAAGAGCTATGGAAATTGTTCACAATGAAGATGAATTAAAAAAATACTTCAAAGAAGCTGTAGTAGTTAGTGGTAAGAGCCCTGTTCTAATTGATCACTATTTGAAAGACTCTATTGAAGTAGATGTCGATGCTGTATCTGATGGGAAAAAAGTCATTATTGCAGGAATTATGGAACATATTGAGGAAGCGGGAATCCATTCTGGTGACTCGACATGCACGTTGCCTCCTTACTCATTGTCGGAAAAAATCATTAAAGATATAGTAAAGCAAACCAAAAAATTAGCCATTGCACTAAAGGTGAAGGGCTTACTAAACATACAATTTGCAATTCAGAATAATAATATATTTTTACTTGAAGTTAACCCTAGAAGCAGTCGAACTGTGCCGTTTGTAGCTAAAGCAACAGGTAATCCAATTGTAAAAATAGCACTAAGTGCAGCTATGGGAAAACCATTGAATAAAGATAAATTTAAAATTCGTAAAACTAATTGTATCTCAATTAAAGAACCTGTATTTCCTTTTAAACGCTTTCCTAATGTTGATACCATCTTAGGCCCTGAAATGAAATCAACTGGGGAGGTAATGGCCATCGATAAATCATTTGAATCAGCTTTTATCAAATGTCAATTAGCTTCCTCAAATCCTCTTCCTAAGAAAGGTTCTTTATTCGTATCTGTAAAAGACTCTGATAAGCCAAAAATACTTCCAATTATAAGATCCTTTCAAAAATTAGGATTTCAAGTGAAGGCGACTGCAGGAACAGCTGATTATTTAATGGAGGGTGGTGTTAAGGTTAAGAGAATTAACAAGGTTTCTCAAGGATCACCTCATATTGTTGAAGAGTTAATTGATGACAAAGTTGATATATTAATTAATACAACTGAAGGAAGAAAATCAATTAATGATTCCTTTGGAATAAGAAGAACTGCCCTCATGAAAAGTTTGCCATACTTTCTCACAGTATCTGGTGCAAGGGCTGCTATTAATTCAATTAAAGAACTAAGAAATAATGAATTAGAAGTTAACCCTATAACTAAATTTCACTAATCTAGAGGAACAGTGCCGAGTTTCTTTGTATTTTTTATGACAAAAGCTGTTTTGACACTCAAAATATTTTCATTTGAGGTAACATGTGTTGTTAAAAAATTATTAAATTCGTTCATATTTTTTACTACACATTTAAGAATAAAATCTATTTCACCATTTAACATAAAGCACTCTCTAATAGGTTCCAAACCCCAGACCAGCTTTTCAAAAGACCCCAAGCTTTCTTCATTTTGATTTTTTAAACTCACAAATATCCATGCTACTAAGTCATATCCAAGCTTTGATGGATCTAGATTTGCACGAAAACCATCAATATACCCATTATCTTCTAAGTCTCTTACTCTTCTTAGTGTAGGCGGTGGAGACATTTCAATTTTCTTAGATAGATCTAGATTTGAAATTCTTCCTTCATCTTGAAGTATTCGAAGTATTTTTAGATCAATACTATCAATTTCTTTTTTTACCATCAGTCTATTGGCCACTCTGTTTCAAAAGTAACATAATTTAATTGTAAGCAGCGTCTTTCTTTTTTAATTTTTTTCTTTTCAAGTCCGTGCCATGAATTTTTTTCTGAAGTAAAAATATACCCAGTATTATTTTTATAAGGTAGAGTTTTAGCAACTTTCAAATCCGGAGTATAAAAATCAGTTCCTAAATTTTCATTTTCTCCGTATCTATTTACAAACAAAATTGATGACATCAATTTTTCCTTGATATCACAGTGAGGTTCAAGCCAAAATCCATCTCGATCGGCAATGACTTCTAATCTAACATAAGAATTTTTTAGATCTCTATTGATTAGCTTAGAAATGAAGTCAGTACATTCTTTTGATTGCATTTCTTTTATTAGTCCAGATAATTCAGAATATTCCTCTGCATTATCTTTATTGATAAATATTCTTAACTTACTAAGCAAGTTATCCCCTGTTTTATCTCCTGCTCTTGTACCATCGAAAATAACTTTACCTTCTGGAAAATTAATAGAATAAATTTCGTCTATTGCTTTTTCTGAAAGAGGATTATTAATTATCCAATGATTAAAAGGTACATTGGAATGTAATAAATTGTTTTTCAAAGCATTGATTAATGTCATGCTTTTTTATTATACCTTTCTTCAATCGTTCTGGCTACTTGGAAGGTCTCATTTTGATATGAATTTGTAAAGTCTTCGAGTTTTTCTCCCAAAAGCCTTGCGTAATTTTTTTGTAATAGCATCGTAATAAATTTTTCTATTCTGTTATTTTTTTTTAAGCTTGGAAGTTTAAAAATATATACTGGTTTAGTTGAAGATATAGATTCTGAAATTATTGAAACAGAGTCAGATGTACAAATAAGATATTTAGAAAACTTCATTAATGCCAAATAAGGATTACCTTTGCCGTTCCAAATAATATTCTGATTCAAAAAGCGTTCTTTCAGGTATTCAATAATAAATTGATCAGTTCTTCTTGAGAATAAAATGTATATCTGAATGTCATTATTTTTAATAATTTTATCAATTTGATCAGCTAATACCTTAATAACAGATATATCGAAGCGATAGTTTCTGTTTTGACCTCCTAAGAAAATTGCACAAATAGGTTTTTCTATTTTTGAGAATTGAGCTGTGTAAAGCTCAGCCTCTTTGCTTAGTAGCCTATTGTTTATATGATTAAGTGCCAAATCAGTTTGAAGCACATTTTTACCTTTTAAATCATCATGTGCTGGAGCGACAACCAAATCAAAATGAGCTGGGTTGATTTTTGGATTTTGTATGTGGATTGAAAAGACTTTATTTTTTAATGATTTTTTGAGATGTAAAGATGCATAAATAGACCTCTTGCCACATGATATGATAATATCTGGAGGAATATTACTTTCTAAGCTTATTTGTCTGTAATTATTAAATATAATTTTAGATGGTGGCAATATTCCCACTGGAAGCTTATTCCAAGGAAATTTTAAATCTATTGTCTTTTGCTCAAAATTTAAATTAAGAGCATCTGCAAGGCCTTTGACCTGACTGATCATTCCTGCTGATCCATCTGTTAGGCACCACGCTCTCAAATTCTTGAAATTGGTCATTTAATAACTATCTATGTTGAATACAAAAGTTCTTTAATTACTAGAAGATAATATATAGATTATAAAAATTAAATGCATTCAAAAGTTCTAATAATAGGTTCAGGTCCCGCAGGATATACTGCTGCAATATATGCGGCAAGGGCAATGCTCGAGCCCACTTTAGTTCAAGGTTTGCAGCCAGGTGGGCAACTTACTATAACAACTGATGTTGAAAACTATCCTGGGTACGGGGATGTAATACAAGGTCCATGGTTAATGGAACAAATGCAAGAACAAGCAAAAAATGTTGGAACTAATATTATAAATGACATTATAAAAAGTGTAGATTTTAAATGTAAGCCATT
Organism: uncultured Pelagibacteraceae bacterium; assembly: GCA_902546615.1. Lineage (GTDB taxonomy): Bacteria > Pseudomonadota > Alphaproteobacteria > Pelagibacterales > AG-422-B15 > CACNXQ01. The sequence continues at coordinate 71,587 of CACCKE010000004.1, read as the reverse complement.
TAAGGCTATTAGCGAGTCGGGAACAGAATATACTGCCGACTCAGTGATTATCTCAACAGGAGCTCAAGCAAGATGGCTTGGATTAGACTCTGAAAAAAAATTTCAAGGATATGGCGTTTCAGCTTGTGCAACTTGTGACGGCTTCTTTTTTAAGGAAAAAAAGGTAGCAGTCATTGGCGGTGGTAATTCAGCTGTTGAGGAAGCTTTATATTTAACAAACTTTGCATCTAAAGTGTACCTTGTTCATAGGCGTGATGAACTTCGAGCTGAAAAAATTCTTCAAGATAGATTGTTTAAAAATGAAAAAGTTGAGTGTGTGTGGGATAGCGAACTAAAAGAAATAGTTGGTGATGAAGATCCTCTAAATGTAAAAAGTATAAACATTAAAAATACAAAAACTAACGAAACCAGCAGTATCGAGCTAGACGGTGTCTTTGTCGCTATAGGGCATGATCCAGCTACTCAAATTTTTAGGGACCAAGTCGAAATGGATGAAGATGGATACATAATTACAAAACCTGACTCAACACTTACAAACGTTGAAGGTGTATATGCAGCAGGAGATGTAAAGGATAAAATTTATCGTCAGGCGGTTACTGCAGCTGGTATGGGTTGTATGGCAGCGCTTGAGGCAGAAAAATACCTAGCTGAATTATCTTAATTTATTAAGAAAATCTCTCATTCGAACGCATGCATTTTTTAAGTTTTCGTCTGAAGTCGCATAAGAAATTCTAAAATAGCCCTCCAAACCAAAAGCTGAACCTTGAACAACAGCAACTCCCGCATGCTCTAATAATGATGTCGTAAATTCTTCATCATTAGTAATTTTGTTATTCGATTCATCAACTTTACCAATTACTCCTTTACATGATGGAAAAACATAAAATGCACCTTCAGGTACTCTACAAGTAATTCCATTCATACTAGTAAATTCATTGATTAGAAAATCACGTCTACCTTTAAATACTTTGGCTCTTTCGGCAATGAATGAATTATCTCCATTTAAGGCTTCAACTGCTGCGGCTTGACTGATAGATGTTGGATTGCTTGTTGATTGAGACTGAAGCTTGCCCATGGCTTTAATTAAGCTGGCATTTCCTCCCGCATAACCAATTCTCCAGCCTGTCATGGCATATGCCTTACTAACTCCGTTCAATGTTAATATTCTTTCTTTAAGTTCTGGAGCAATGCTTGCAAAAGTATGAAATTCATTATCATCGTATATAAGATGTTCATATAAATCGTCTGTCATTACGTTAACGTGTGGATATTTTTTTAAAACATTTGCAAGTTCTAAAAGTTCATTCTTTGTATAACAGGAACCTGTAGGATTTGATGGTGAATTAAGAATAAACCATTTGGTTGATTGATTAATCGTGTTTTCAAGTTGTTGTGGGGTTATTTTAAATCCTGACTCTTCACCACATTGAACGAAAATAGGTTTTCCATTGAAATAATTAACGACGTCAGGGTAAGTTACCCAATAAGGAGCTGGAATAATTACTTCATCTGACTCATTTAAGGAGACAGCAAATGCATTAAAAATAATTTGCTTTCCTCCTGTACCAACAGAGATTTCATCAAGCTCGTAATCTAAATTATTTTCTCTTTTAAATTTTGCTTTGATAGCTTTCTTCAGTTCTGGAGTTCCATCAACAGGGGTATATTTTGTATCTCCATCGTTTATCGCTTGAATAGCAGCTTTTTTAATATTTTCTGGAGTATCAAAATCAGGTTCTCCCGCTCCTAGCCCTATAATATCCTTTCCCGCAGCCTTTAATTCACGAGCTTTTTGGGTCACTGCCATGGTGGCCGATGGCTTAATTCTTTTTATACTGTGTGATAGTTCTACCACTGCTTATCCCCAGAATTTGTTATTTATACAATCAGCTATTATATTAAATTAGATTAATACACAATTTATATTCTAACTAATTAATAAATTAATGCCAAATTCTGAAGTTCTTAAAGTCACATCTGAATACAAACCTGCTGGAGATCAGCCTCAAGCAATTGAAGAGATTGTTAAAAGCATTAAAGGCAATGAGATGGAGCAAGTTTTACTTGGAGTAACTGGATCAGGCAAAACTTTCACGATGGCTAAAATTATAGAAAAACTTCAAAGGCCAACTCTAATACTTGCTCCAAATAAAACTTTAGCAGCACAATTATATGGTGAAATGAAGTCATTCTTTCCAGACAATGCTGTTGAATATTTTGTATCTTATTATGACTATTATATACCTGAAGCATACGTACCTAGGTCAAATACTTACATTGAAAAAGAAGCATCGATAAATGAACAAATTGATCGAATGAGACACTCAGCAACTCAATCCTTACTTGAGAGAAAAGATGTTGTAATTGTTGCAAGTGTTTCATGTATTTATGGAATAGGTTCTGTTGAAACGTATAGATCAATGACTATTCGATTAGAAAAAAATCAAAAGATTGGACGAAATGAAATTATTCAAAAACTCATCACGCTTCAATATAACCGAAACGACACAGATTTTCATAGAGGCACATTTAGAGTGCGTGGAGACTTGATTGAGGTTTTTCCATCCCATTACGAAGACCGCGCGTGGAAATTATCGTTATTCGGAGATGATCTCGAGTCGATAAGTGAATTTGATCCTTTGACTGGAAAAAAGACAGCTGAGTTAGAAACTATAAAAATTTATGCAAACAGTCACTACGTCACTCCAAGGCCAACACTTGATACTGCCATAAAACAAATACGAAAAGATTTAGAAGTAAGGATTCCTGAATTTAAAAAAGAAAATAAATTAATAGAGGCTCAACGAATAGAAGAAAGAACAAGGTTTGATTTAGAAATGATTGAGGCAACGGGTAGTTGTCCAGGCATTGAGAATTATTCAAGATATCTCTCTGGAAGAAATCCAGGCGAACCGCCTCCAACACTTTTTGAATACTTGCCTGAAAATGCACTCCTTTTTGTTGATGAAAGTCATGTCACAGTACCTCAATTAGAAGGCATGTATAAAGGTGACCGAAGCAGAAAAACAACACTGTCAGAATATGGCTTTAGATTACCATCTTGTTTAGATAACAGACCATTGAAGTTTGAGGAATGGGAAATGATGCGCCCTCAAAGTTTATTCATTTCTGCTACTCCAGGACCATGGGAAATGCAAAAAACTCAAGGGGTATTTACTGAACAAATAATAAGGCCAACAGGGTTGATTGATCCAGAGGTTGAAATAAGGCCTGCAAAAACTCAAGTTGAAGATTTAATATCAGAATGTAAAAAAATTATTGATCTAAAATACCGAGTATTAGTGACAACACTTACTAAACGCATGGCAGAGGACTTGTCAGAGTATATGCATGAAAACGGAATAAAAGTAAAGTATATGCATTCAGATATTGATACATTAGAGAGAATTGAAATTATCCGCGACCTTAGAAAGGGATTGTTCGACGTGTTAGTGGGTATCAATTTACTTAGAGAAGGTTTGGATATACCTGAATGTGCTTTAGTCGCAATATTAGATGCTGATAAAGAAGGCTTCTTAAGATCGGAGAGGTCATTGGTACAGACAATCGGTAGAGCAGCAAGGAATGTAGATGGAAGAGTAATACTGTATGCCGATAAAGAAACAGAAAGTATGAAAAAAGCAATAAGTGAGACTGACAGAAGAAGAGATATACAAAAGCAATACAACAAAGAAAATAATATTACACCTGAAACTATTAAGAGGGATATTAGTGATATTCTTGAAAGTATTTATGAAAATGATCGTGTAAACGTTGATTTGAAGAGTACAGAAAAACATCTCGTCGGAAATAATCTAAAAAAACATCTTGAGGAACTTAAGAAAAATATGATGGATTTTGCTGATGATCTCAATTTTGAAGAAGCTGCTAAGTTAAGAGATGAGATAAAAAGGCTTGAGAATAATGAATTAGAGTTACCATCCAACAGCAATATAGTTTATAAAAAAAATAAAAGGAAAAAAAGAAAGTACTTTACTTAATGTTTATAGATTTCTGTATACTGTTAATAGGATTATCTCTTCTTTTATACAGTGCAGATAAAATGATTGAGTCGGCTGACGCAATTGCTAAAAAGTTCAATTTATCTCCAGTATTAATAGGTTTAACAATTGTAGCGTTTGGTACATCAGCACCTGAACTAGTTATAACTCTATTTGCTGCAACAAAGATTGTTCCAGCTACTGATGCCATTACCGGAAATATTATAGGATCTAATATTGCAAATATTTTACTAATTTTAGGAACTTCAGCATTTTTTTTCAAAATTAATCTAGATAAATTAGGCACTAAGGATATTATTTTCTTACTTTTAATATCTTTATACTTCGCGCTCTTGTTTTATGTTAGCCAAACAGTCACTCTCATTCACTCAATCGGCTATTTAGTTTTAACTTTGTTCTTTATCAATTTTCTTCGTAATTATAAATCCTCAGATCAAAATGAAGAACAAAAAATTTTTGGAAGATACACTTATTTAATTTTACTAAGTGCCTTCATAGGCATTTTTATTGGTGGGAAAATTTTTTTAGACAGCTCACTGAATATTTTTCAAACGTTAGGAGTTAACGAGGTACTAATAGGTATTTTTGTTTTGGCCATTGGTACATCCTTACCTGAATTGATAACTGTTATTATTTCTTACTTAAAAAAGAAGGGCTCTATAGGTATTGGTAATGTTATTGGTAGTAACATTATGAACATACTTTTTGTTTTCCTACCAGGGGTTATAATTGTTCAACTTAGAGGGCTTGAATATTCTCTAAAAAATATAGATATATTTCACATATATATTTTAATATTAGTAACTTTGATAATAGCTCTTATGGCAATTTTAAGAATTCAAATGAGAAAAATACATTCTGCTTTTTTCTTGATTAGTTATTTTTTATATCTTGGGTATTCTTTTATATTATGAAAAAAACAATCTTAATTACAGGCGGTTCCCAGAGAATTGGTAGATCAATTGCACTATTTCTTAAAGATTCTCACTATAATTTTATAATACACTATAATAAGTCATCAATAGCAGCCAGAGAATTGAAAAATATTATTAATGGTCACGGGCGCGATTGCGAAATAGTGAAAACTGATTTGTCTAAAATATCTGATGTTAAAAATATAATTAAAAGAAGTAAAAAATTTTTTGGACCAATACATGCAATTGTTAATAATGCCTCCTTATTCATTAATGATAATATAGTAAATTTAAATGATAAACTTTGGTATGATCATATGAATATAAACTTATACGCCCCACTAATCATATCTAAAGAATTTAATAAACAACTTCCAAAAAAGAGCTTAGGGCATATCATAAATATATTGGATCAAAATGTAGTCAATCCAGATACATCGTTTTTTTCCTACTCCATTTCAAAATCTGCTTTACTATCTGCAACTGCAATCATGGCAAAATCATTTGCTCCTAACATTAGGGTTAATGCGATTGGCCCAGGTCCAACACTTAAAAATATTCATCAATCAAAAAAACATTTTGATCAATCGATCAAAAATACTTTACTTAAAATAGGTTCACCGCCTGAGGAGATTGCCAAAACAGTTAAATTTCTTCTTGAATCAAAATCAATTACAGGTCAATTTATAGCTGTAGATGGTGGGGAACATTTATCATGACAGCAAGGAATATTCTTAAATTAAGTGAATTAAGGTCAGAAACAGATTTGATCAATCCAAATTCTGGATATGATTTAATCTTTTTAAATGATTTTATGATCGATGCTAACATTGGAGTATACAAACACGAGAAAATAAAGAGCCAACCACTCCGCATAAATATAATTGCTAAAGTTAAAAATCCAAAAAAAATAAATGATGATAAATTGTACAGTGTTGTTTGTTATAATCAGATTTCAAAAAAAATTAAAAAAATTATTAAATCTGGTCATACAATTTTACTAGAAAAACTTGCTGAAAAAATATTTCAGGAATGTTTTAAAAACAAAAGAATTCAAACTATGAAGATAAGACTCGAAAAACTTGATGCAATTCAAGAAGCTGAAAGCGCAGGCATTGAAGTTGAACGCTCTCGTTCTGAATAATGAATAATCTTGAGAATATTAAAGAAATAATTGACCAATCCCCCTCTTCCTCCGGTATTTATAAAATGCTTAATGAAAAAGAAGAGATTATGTATGTTGGCAAAGCAAAAAATCTCCAAAATAGACTTAAAAGCTATCTAAACACTAACAATCTCTCAAATCGAATCAGAAGGATGGTTAGTAGAATATCAAATATTGAAGTAATTATTACTGAGACAGAAAAAGAAGCTTTGTTGCTTGAGGCAAACTTAATAAAAAAACTTAAACCTCCTTTCAATATACTTTTACGAGATGATAAATCATTTCCTTATATTTTTATTAATCATGAACAAGAATTTCCACAAATTTCAAAACATAGAGGAAAACAAAAATATAAAGGAAAATATTTTGGTCCGTTCGCAACAATTAATTCACTAAATTATACTCTGAAAATATTACAGAAAGTTTTTCTGCTAAGATCGTGCGACGATACTATTTTTCAAAATAGATCTAAACCATGTCTTCTTTATCAAATTGAAAGGTGCAGTGGTCCCTGTGTTGATTATACATTAAGTAAAAAAGAGTATTTACAAAGTGTTAAGAATGCTGAGCACTTTCTTTCAGGTCAACATAGCAATTTACAAGAGGAGTTATCTTCTAAAATGGATGAAGAAAGTAAAAGTCTTAATTATGAAAAAGCAGCTAGCTATAGGGATAAGATAGTTGCACTAACCCAGATTCAAAGTCAGCAAAACATAAATCTTTACGATGTAAAAAATACTGACGTGATTTCAATTTCAAAAAAAGGTAATAAATCATGTGTTCAAGTATTTATTTATAGATCAGGTCAAAATTGGGGAAATAGATCTTATTTTCCAAAACACAGCGATGAAGTAGAAACTTATGAGATCCTAGAGCGTTTTATTGTTGATTTCTATACAAGATATTCCCCTCCAAAAAATGTATTGTTAAACTTACCTATAAAAAATTCATCTCTAATCGAAACATCTCTTAAATCCATTTATAATTACAAGACATCTTTTTTTGTTCCTAAAAAAGGAAAAAAATTAGATATAGTGAATTATGCGAGTAGAAACTCAGAACTAGCACTTAAAAATCACATTGCACAGTCTCACTCTGACAAAGAGAATCTGAGCCAACTTTCAAAAGTACTCAATATTACTAAAAAAATAAAAAGAGTTGAAGCCTATGACAATAGTCATCTATTGGGCAAAAATGCAGTTGGTGCAATGATTGTTTACTCTGAGGAAGGGTTTGAAAAAAAATCATACAGAAAATTTAATATAGACTCATCAAAAGTAAAACTCGGTGATGATTACGGAATGATGAGACACGTCCTTGAAAGAAGATTTTCAAAAGAAGCAATAAAAAATTCTAAGAAATATGAAAAATTGCCTGATTTATTGGTTATTGATGGAGGTAAAGGCCACTACGATTTAGCTAAAGAAATCTTAAAAACTAAAGGTTTAAATGAAATGGAACTAATATCAATATTTAAGGGTGAGGGAAGAAAAGAGTCATTAGATCAAATAATATATAAAAATAAAAAAAACTTTATCGACAAAAATACTCCCTCCTTTTTCTTTATTCAAAGAATTAGGGATGAGTCACATCGCTACGCAATCGGGGCACATAAAGCGAAAAGAAAGAGGGAAATGCATGCCTCAGAATTAGAACCAATAGAAGGTTTAGGACGAAGCAGAAGAAAATTACTTTTAAATCATTTTGGATCAGTTAAAAATATTAAAAATGCCTCAGCTCAGGATATGATGAAAGTTAGAGGAATTAGTAAGTTGCTTTCAGAAAAAATATATGCATATTTTAATGGATAATGTCTAAGTTACCAAATTTTCTCACTCTTCTTAGAATTTTTTTATTACCATTATTAATATATTTAATCATAGATAGTAATAGCTCATTTAATTTGGCAATTCTTATTTTGTTTATTGTTATTGCATTGTCAGATTATTTTGATGGGGTAATTGCAAGAAAAACGAATAGTACATCTGAATTTGGTAAAATGTTAGATCCTATTGCAGATAAGCTATTTGTCGTACTGTTAATAATAACATTTATCTACAATGACTATATTAATGAGATAAATTTAATTCCAGCCTATTTAATAATATTTAGAGAAATTTTTATCTCTGGTCTAAGAGAGTATGCATCTAATTTACCAGAAGTAAAAAAAATAGATGTTTCTATATTAGGAAAATATAAAACTGCTTTTCAAATTTTGAGTTTATTTTTGATCTTAATAGGAAGCATCTACTTAGATTTGCAGCCTCTATTAAACATAGGTATTTATCTGTTCTGGCTGTCAACTATAATTACGCTGATCAGTGCTTATCAATACTACAAAAGTATATTTTAAGTTAAGATCTCACGATTTCGTGATAATCCTGCATAAACTTAAAATTTTGGGTATTGTCTCCAGTATTGAATTTAATATCGTCAATAGACTGAATTGGAGTAATCTCTGCCGCGGTGCCTGTTAGAAAGGCCTCATCAAAATTACTAATTTCTTCTGGCTTTATATGACGCTCAGTAATATTGAAGCCTTGTTCTTTAACCATTTCAATAACAGTTTGCCTAGTTATACCATTAAGAAAACAATCAGGAATTGGAGTATGAATTTCTTTTCCTTTAATAAAGAAAATATTTGCTCCAGTACCTTCAGCAACATAGCCCCTATAGTCCAACATTAGGGCATCATGGTATCCTTTTTCCTCCGCAAATTCTTTTGACATTGTACAAATAACGTAAGGACCAGATGCTTTTGCTTCACATGGTGCCGTATCAGGTGATGGCCGTTTCCATGGTGAAGTTATTAATCGTAGGCCAGCTTTTCGATCTTCGATCTTAAAATATGATGCCCAATCATTCCACACTGCAATTGCAACATTAATATCAGATTTAGCAGTTGAAATTCCCATTTGCTGAGACCCTCTCCATGCAATTGGCCTAACATAACAATCTTTAAAATTCATTTTTTTAATGAGTTCATCTTTGGCCTCATTAATTTGGGACTGACTATAAGGAATTTTTATGCCTACAATTTCCGCTGATCTAAATAGCCTTTTTGTGTGTTCTTCAGATTTAAAAATCTTCCCTTTATAGGCTCTTTCCCCTTCAAACACAGCACTAGCATAGTGAAGACCCTGAGTAATAACATGGCATTTTGCATCATTCCATTTGATAAACTCTCCGTTCATCCAAATAAAACCCTCTCGATTATCAAATGGTGCTATTTCCATATAAATTACTCTAATAAATTAAAAGTTTAATAACAGATAAATGGCTTGATTAATATATATTTTTCAGATTATTATGTCATAGTGGCTGACTTAAATACAATATCAAATAAATCTGCATCTCTACTTTATCTGCGTGAAGACAGAATCAAAAATTCATTAAATAGTTTTTTTGAAGTTGCAAAAATTCTGGAAAAAGAAATTTTAGCAAGCCTTGATGATAAAAAATTGGGTATAGCCGATATTAGATGTCTTTTGATAATTAATATTAAGCCTGGAATAACATTTAATGAACTACTGAAGAAATTGGATATAAGGAAACAAAGCCTTAATCGTGTACTCAGAGTTCTAATAAAAGAAAACTTAATTATTCAAAAAATAAACAATGATGATGCAAGAAAAAAAAATTTATTTATGACAGATAATGCTAACAAGGCTTTAAACGAGGCAATAAAATCCATTATCAATTCACTTTCAAAAGCCTATGTAAAGTCTGGGGCTGGTTCAGTGCAAGGATTTAATCAAGTAATAAATTCATTTATAGAGGAACATTGATGAGTGAAAATAATCTACATATTCTTTTAGTTGATGATGATGATAAGATTAGAGAATTATTAAAGACATTTTTAGTAGACAATAAATATCTTGTATCAACAGCAAGTAATGCCGCTGAAGCAAAAGAGGTACTAAAATATATTACATTTGATTTACTTGTTATTGACATAATGATGCCAGGACAAAATGGTTATGAATTAACAAAAGAAATTCGTGAAAAATCCTTAATACCTATAATCCATCTAACTGCAATGGGAGAGACTGAAGACAGGGTCCACGGTTTAGAAATTGGAGCAGATGATTATTTGGGAAAACCTTTTGAACCAAAAGAATTACTTTTACGCATAAATAATATCTTAAATAAAACTTCTATAAAAAAAGAAACTAAACAAATTCAACTTGATAATATTATAGTTGATTTAAAAAGTGGCGTGATCAAGGGAAAATCAACTGAACTATCTCTTAATGAGAACGAATTAAAAATATTGCGAATATTATCAAAATTTCCTGGTAAGTCATTTTCTAGAGAGGAGCTAATTACATCACTTAATTTTAATCAAGAAAGAACATTGGACGTATGTATAAATAGACTAAGAAAAAAGATTGAAAAAGACCCCAAGATTCCAAAATTTCTTAAAACTAAAAGAGGTTCTGGTTATGAGCTATGGATTGACTAAATGATTAAAAAAATTCTACCAACCAGTCTTTTAGGAAGAACAGTGCTAATTGTTTTGTTCCCAATAGTTATGTTTCAATTAATAATTCTGTCATATTACTATAATAGTTTGTGGGAACGTACACTCAACCGCCTATCAAGATCTGTTGCTATGGAAATAGAATTAATTTCTGACAGAATGCTCTCAAGTGAAATCAGGTTAGATCAGTATCAAGCCAAAAGTCAATTTGGTGATTACTTTCTAATGAATATCCAAGAATTGAGTGAATATGATTTGGAACAGTTAAAAGCCAAACAAAACGATAATCAAGTACTTGTCAGTCTAAAAAATGAATTGAGTACCAGAATTAAACATAAATTTTTTGTCATTGAACAAGATAACGAAACAGTCGATGTTATGATAAGCACTTCAGAAAAAATAATACATTTTAACTTCCCAATTCATCGTATTACAACCTCAAGAAACCATATATTTTTAGGGTGGCAGATTATTTCATCATTTATCCTTATTTTGATAGCGTATTTATTTTTGAAAAATCAAGTTAAACCAATTTCGAATTTGGCTAAGGCAGCAGAACAATTTGGCAAAGGACAAGAAGTAAATAATTTCAAAGTATCAGGCGCTCTAGAAGTAAGACAGGCAAGTTTGGAGTTTTTAAAAATGAAAAATCGAATATCAAGACAAATTGAACAACGATCTCTTATGTTGGCGGGAGTGAGTCACGACTTAAAAACTCCTCTCACGAGAATGAAGTTACTTCTTGAGTCAATAAAAGATAATAAAATTAAAAATGAACTTAATTTAGAAATAAATCAGATGAATGAGATGCTAGTAGAATATTTAGATTTTGCAGCTATAAATGAGTCAAAAGATAGATCTACAATTAATCCTATAGAGGCAATAATAAACATTAAGAATGATATACATTTTACAAAACATGAAATTAACCTTGAAATCATTAATGATGAAGAAGTTTTTGTAAATGAGAATATTTTTTCTCGTTCAATTACAAATGTATTAAATAATGCGATTGTACAATCTGACAAAATAATAATTAAAGCAGATATAAACAAAAACCTAATTAAAATAAACATTCATGACAATGGAATTGGTATTCCTGATAGTGAAAAAGATAATGTATTTAAACCTTTCTATAGAGTAGACCAAAGTAGAAATCAGAATGTCTCAAACTCTGGATTAGGTCTAGCTACTACTAAATCCTTATTGAATTCAATAAACGGAAAAATATCACTGCACGACAGTTATCTAGGAGGTTTAGAGGTTGCGATTGAAATACCAAATTAAGAAATTTTACTCAATTCTCTAGATCTTTTTGTTGCTTTGTTGACAGCTCTTGTAAGAAGACTTTTTAATCCTTTATTGGAAGCAAGAATACTCAGCGCTGCTTCAGTGGTGCCTCCCTTACTTGTCACCTTTTTCTGTAAATCAGAAGGCTTTTTTTGCCCACTTAATAAAAGTAATATTGATCCTAAGAAAGTCTGTAAAACCATACTGTCTGAATTTTTAAACCCCGATTTATTAGCTATCTCAATGAGAGAATTTATAAAAAGATATATGTATGCTGGACCACTCCCAAAAATTGCAGTGAAATCATCAATTAAATCTTCTTTTTTGGTTTCACTGACTTGCCCCAATAAGGACATGAAATCAAAAATAGGTTTTTTTTGTTTCGTTTTAATTTTTCTCTCAAAACATACAATTGTGGTACCCATATTAACAGATACAGGAGTATTAGTCATAGCTCTTACAATACCTGATGTTTTTTTGAAGACTTTATTTAAATCTTTTATTTTTTTACCGGCAACTACGGAAACTATAATTGAATTACCAAGTCTATTATCTTTATCTAATCCATTCAGTGTTTTTAATTGATTAGGCTTAACAGCAATAAGTGTGATTGTAGGTTGATAAAGATTATTAATTTTATCTATGCTATTTTTTATTTCAAAATTATTTGATCTTTTTAATTTTTTCAATTCACTCGACTGATTCTTTTCAATAACCACAATTTTTTTTGAGGAAATTCGGTGGTTAAATAATGACTTGATCACAGCAATTCCCATATTACCAGCGCCAATTATTAAAAATTTTTCTTTATTTAAACTACTTGCAGTGTTTTTTTTCTTTGGCATTATTTCTATCTTTTTTAAACTTTTTTATTGTTTTGTATTCATCATTGATTGCTTGCGAAAGCTCAAAGCCTTTTGTAACAAAGTTAACAAATTTATTAATTAAAACTTTCCTTGTGATCATAATTAGTGATAAATATATTTTAAATATTATTCAAAATTAACGTGATTTATCTTAGTTTTCCATCTATTAGTCCAGTTTTTTTTTCGATTGGTCCTCTTGATATCCGTTGGTACTCACTTGCGTATATTGTAGGATTTATATTCGCTTGGAGATACATTAAATATCTCGCTTCAAATAAAGCAGTTTCTCATAGTAATAGCATTAATGAAAAACTAATAGATGATCTGATTTTTTATTCAATAATTGGATTAATTATAGGAGCACGATTAGGATATGTGATTTTCTATAATTTTGATTATTACTCTGAAAATCTAATTGAGATATTATATCTTTGGCAAGGAGGTTTATCCTTTCACGGAGGTTTGCTTGGTATTGTTACAGCCGCCATAATAATTTCAAAGTTATATAAAACTACTTTTTTTGAAATAAGCGATTTGATATGTGTATCAGCTCCTGTTGGAATATTTTTTGGCAGAATATCTAATTTTATTAATGGCGAATTATTTGGTAGACCTTCAAATTTTCTTATTGGAATGAAATTTCCAAACGCTGACAACCAGTATCGTCATCCAAGTCAATTATATGAAGCTTTTTTAGAAGGACTTTTATTATTTATAATTTTAAATTTTTTAATTTTTAAATTTAAAAAACTTAAAAACCCTGGAATAATTTCAGGTGTCTTTCTGATACTTTATGGATTATTTCGATTTACTGTTGAATTTACACGTGAGCCCGACATTCAATTAGGGTTTGTATATCATTTTTTTACAATGGGCATGATATTATCTTTACCAATGTTTCTTGCTGGAATTTTAATTTTGGTAATTAAAAGCAATAAAAATGATACAAGATAAAATTTACGATGCTTTAAAAGAAAGTGCATTTCTCTATTTAGATGATTTTATGAATATTTCATTAAGAGATGAAGAGCATGGATACTATACGTCTAACAAAGCTATAGGCAAAGATGGAGATTTTGTTACTGCACCTGAAATATCTCAAATGTTTGGTGAAATAATTGCTGTTAAAATATTAAACCTCATTCATACAAGAAACATAAAAAAGTTTAATTTAATTGAACTAGGACCAGGAAGAGGCGCTCTGATAAACGATATTACTAGAGTACTCAATGCTTTATTAGATGAAGATGTCGAGTATACAATTCACTTTAATGAAATTAATAAATTCTATATTCAAAATCTAAAAAATACCTATCCTAATTGCAAGATACATAAAAATTTCAATTCATATCCTAATGAATTTTCAATAATAATTGCAAATGAGTTTTTTGATGCGATTCCTACGCGCCAATTAGTGAGTAGGAACGGAAATATTTATGAAACAGTTATTAAATTAGATCAAAAGGATAGTCTAAAATTTGACTTTATTAAGCCGAGAAAAGATATTTCTAAATTTGTAAACAATACGCGAGACCTTAAACATCTTGAGGTAATTGAATTTTCTCCTGAGACTATTTCAATCTTTCGGGAATTAATCAATTTCTTGCTTATGAATAATGGTTTTTTCTTACTAATTGATTATGGATATATTAATCTACCTAAGATAAGTACTCTTCAGTCAATCAAATCAAATAAAAAAACTGATTTTCTTGATAACCCAGGTAATCAAGATATCACATATCATGTAGACTTTAATAACCTGCAAAATATTTTAAAAGAAAATAAAATTGATGACTTTATAATAAATACTCAATCTAATTTCCTTCGGCAAAATGGAATTTTAGATCGAGCTAATATCTTAATTAAGAAAAACCCAGTGAAAAAGAAGCAAATAAACGAACAGTTGGCAATACTTACCAAAAGAGAATATATGGGAAATTTATTTAAAGTTTTGGAAATTAATATTTAATGTTTTTTACTAAAAATCTCTCAAATATAGATCATTGTTTCTTTTCAAGATTGGGTGGCGTTTCGCAAGGAAAATATAAATCATTAAATTGTGGAAAAGGATCAAAAGATGAGAATGGTGCTATTGAAGAAAATTTATTAGCTATTTCTAAATATTACGGTTTAAAAAAGTCTGATGTTATTACTATGCATCAAACACACTCTTCTAATGCAATAGTTTTAGATAGCAGCAATAAGTCTGAAATTTTAAAATGTGACGGGATTGTAACTAAAGAAAATAATAAAATATTATCAGTATTAACGGCTGATTGTGCTCCATTATTATTTTATGAAGTAAAAAATAAAATAATAGGAGCTTGTCATGCAGGTTGGAAAGGTGCATTGAACGGTATAATTCAAAATACAATTTTACAAATAACCAAGCTGGGTGGAAAGAGGGATAATATACGCTGCAGTATTGGTCCATGCATAAGACAAAAATCCTATGAAGTAAGATTACCTTTTTATAAAAACTTCATTAAACAAGATCAAGATAATGCAAGATTTTTTCAAAAAAATCATAATAATAGATATCTGTTTTCGCTTACTGAATTCATTCTCAAGATACTTTCTGATGAGCAAATTACTAACCACGAGATTGTTGATGTCGATACTTTCAGCGAAGAAACATTGTGTTTTAGCTATCGAAGAAATTATAAAAAAAATATAACCGATTATGGTAGAATGATTTCAACAATTGTTATAAAAGACAGATAAATTATGAGAATTATTGCAGGAAACAGTAATTTACCCTTATCTAAGAGCGTCGCAGAATATCTTGGTGAAAACCTTACAAATGCTTCTATTACAAGGTTTGCTGATGATGAAGTTTATGTAGAAATTAAAGAAAACATTCGTGGTGAGGATGTATTCGTAATGGAGTCTTTATCTTATCCAGCGAATGACAATATAATGGAACTACTGGTGATGATAGATGCACTTAAAAGAGCTTCAGCAAAAAGGATTACTGCTGTGATCCCTTATTATGGATATGCACGTCAAGATAGAAAACCAGGGCCAAGAACTCCTATCTCAGCAAAATTAGTTGCAAATTTAATAACAACTGCTGGAGCAGACAGAGTGCTTACTTTAGATCTTCATGCTGAACAAATACAAGGATTTTTTGATATACCAACAGATAATTTATTTGCGGGTCCAGTGTTTTCAAAAGACATAAAAGAAAAATATGAAATTAGTAATCTAGTTGCAGTTTCTCCTGATATTGGTGGAGTTGTGAGGGCGAGAGCGATTGCAAATAAGATCGGAGCCTCAATTGCTATTGTTGATAAAAGAAGACCCAGAGCAGGTGAAAGTGAAGTAATGAATATCATTGGAGACGTAAAAGGAAAAGATTGTATTATTCTAGATGATATCATTGACTCAGCGGGAACAATTTGTAATGCAGCTGACAAAATTATAGATTTAGGAGCTAACAGTATCACTTCATATGTTACGCACGGAGTATTAACAGGAAAAGCCTTAGAGAAAATTAGTGCATCAAAATTGACTGAATTAGTAATTACAGATTCAATCAATAATCAAGAAAAATTAAAAGCTTGTGAGAAAATTAGGTCGATTAGTATCTCAGATTTATTGGGCGAGGCAATTAAAAGGATATCCGAGGCGAGCTCAGTATCAAGTCTATTTGAATTTTGATTTATATACTTGCCATATAGGTAATTTTAATTTAATACCAACCTCATCGTTATGAGCAAAGAAAGTAATTTAAATGCTGAAATCAGGGATGGATCTGGTAAATCCGCTGTAAAAAAAGTACTAGCTGCAGGTAAGATTCCTTCAGTTATGTATGGTTTAGGTGAAAACCCTGTAAACATTTCATTAGATAAGATTACAGTTCAAAAAGAGATCAATTCTGGTGGTTTCCTAACTAGAATATTTTCACTTAACATTGATGGAAAGAAAAGCTTAGCAATTCCAAGAGAGGTTCAATTTGATCCACTTTCTGATCAACCTATACACATTGATTTTTTAAGGCTAGCCGCAGACTCAAAAATTACTCTGGACATTCCTACTAGGTTCATAAATGAAGAGTTATCACCTGGATTAAAACGAGGTGGTGTTCTAAATGTTAATAGACGTACTGTTCAACTAAGTTGCCCTGCTAATAATATACCTGAAGAGATAGTTTTCGATCTAGAGGGTTTAGAAATAGGTGACACAATCAGAATTTCTGCTGCAAATTTAGGTGACGGAATTTCTCCAACAATTAGTGATAGAGATTTCACTGTAGCATCTGTTGCTGCACCTACTGTTGTAAAAGAACCTGAAGCTCCTGCAGAAGGCGAGGCTGCTGAAGGTGAAGCTACTGAGGGTGGTGCCGCTGCTGAAGATAAAAAAGATGCAGCTCCAGAGGCTGATAACAAAGAAGAAAACAAAGATAAAGAATAACACTTTTTCTTTTACCTATTTTGATAATTATATATCTTCAATCTTATGATTGCATTAATCGGATTAGGGAATCCTGGTACAAAGCATAAAAATAATAGACATAATGTGGGCTATTTATTTATCGATCAGCTTTTACAAGATCATGATGATGTAATGAGAGAAAAGAAATTTGATGGGGAGTTGGCGTCGTTTCTTATTGGAAAGAAAAAAATATACACCTTTAAATCCAATGATTATATGAATGAGTGTGGTAAAAGTATTGCAACTTTTTTAAACTTTTTCAAAATTAAATCAAATTTAACTTATGTTATTCATGATGATCTAGATATCACTTTAGGAAAAATAAAAATCAAGTTGGGGGGTACTTCCGCAGGTCATAATGGGCTCAAATCAATAGATAGTAAAATTGGAAAAAATTATAATAGAATAAGAATAGGTATAAATCATCCGGGCAATAAAGACATGGTTAATAAACATGTATTAAGTAATTTTAAAAAAAGTGAATTAGAAGTTATTAATGAATTAAATATAAAAATGTCTGAAAACATAAAAGTACTATTGGATGGAGAAAAATCCAAATTTATTAATAATTTAAAATAATTGATCATGGGATTTAAGTGTGGAATTGTTGGATTGCCAAATGTTGGGAAATCAACATTGTTCAATGCATTAACAAAGAAAATAGCCGCTGAAGCAGCAAACTACCCTTTTTGTACCATTGAACCAAATGAGGGTACTGTAATAGTGCCTGATACAAGAGTAGAAACTCTATCAAATTTAGCAAAATCAAAAAAAACAATACCAACATCTCTTAGTTTTTACGATATAGCGGGTTTAGTTAAAGGTGCTTCTAAAGGAGAGGGACTCGGAAATAAATTTTTATCTCATATTAGAGAAGTAGATGCAGTTATTCATGTGGTCCGCTGTTTTGAAGATACTAATATAACTCATGTAAACAATAAAATAGATCCTGTTGATGATGTTGAAACGATAAATACTGAATTAGTTCTATCTGACATCGAACAACTCGAAAAAATAAATAAAGGACTAGAAAAACTAGTAAAAAAAGGTGATAAAGAAGCCAAATTAAAAACAGAGGCTTTGAACCTTCTACTTAAACACTTGGAATCAGGTCAGCCTGCTATTTTAATGAAGAATTTAAATGAAATCTTCGCGCATACAAAAGAGTTCAACTTAATAACAATCAAGCCGACAATTTACGTATGTAATGTTGATGAAAGTTCAATAATTGAAGGTAATGAACTAACTTTAAAAATTGAAAATTTTCTGAATTCTAAATTAATTAAGATTTCAGCAGAAATTGAGTCACAAATCTCGTCTTTAAATGAAGATGATCAAAAAGATTATCTTAAAAGTCTAGGATTAGATGAGTCTGGCTTGAATAAAGTTATAAAAGCTGGATATTCGACTCTTAACTTAATTACTTATTTCACAGCTGGCGAACAAGAAACAAAGGCATGGACGATTGAAAATGGCACTACTGCACCAAAAGCAGCTGGAAAAATTCACACAGACTTTGAGAAAGGCTTTATTAGAGCTGAAACTATATCATATACAGATTATTTAGATTGTGAAGGAGAGTTAAAAGCGAAAGAACTTGGAAAGATGCGTAGCGAAGGTAAGGATTATGTAGTACAAGATGGTGACGTAATGCATTTTTTATTTAATAATTAACCATGGACCATAAACTAGAATTTCCTACATATGAAGAAATGCACGAAAAAGCGGTTAAGCTCGCGCATCTCATAAAAGAAAAAAATATTAAATTTGATAAAATGGTTGTTGTCTCTCGAGGTGGATTTGTACCTGCTTCAGTTGTCGCTTACACTCTTGGAATCCAAGACGTAGATATTGTTTCCATACAAAGTTATATCCATAGAGAGGCTGGAAAAGCAATTGTTCACAGGGCTCCGAAAACTGATGAAGTTGTACTCGTCATAGATGATATTGTTGATAAGGGCGGTACCGCTAAAGCGCTAAAGGAATATATGCCTAATATGCACTTAGCTGTAATATATGCGAAACCAAGAGGTCTACCTCTAGCTGATACATATGTTGAGGAAATCACACAAGAAACTTGGCCTGTCTTCCCCTGGGATGAGGAAGACAAAGCCAATCATTAACTAAACTAGAAGATAAAGTATAGTACCGATAATACTCCAATTACTATCGAACCAGCATTTAGATCTTCGTGTCTACCACTTAGTGCTTTAATTACAACGTATGCTATAAAACCAAGTGCAATTCCATGAGCAATGCTAAATGTAAGAGGCATCAAAACTGCCGCTAACACTGCTGGAGCATATTCACTGACGTCATCCCATTCTATATCCCTTAGGTTTTTCAAAAAGAAAGTTGCAACAAACACTAGAGCTGGAGCAGTTGCAAACGCAGGAATACTTTGAGCTAATGGTGCTAAAAATAAACAGATTGCAAATAGAACTGCCACAGCAACCGCTGTAAGTCCTGTTCGCCCACCTTCTTTAACACCTGCTCCAGATTCAATGTATGATGTAGTATTGGAAGTTCCAACTAATGCACCTATTGTTGTAGCTGTGGAGTCTGCTAAAACTGCTCTACCTATCCCATCAACGTTTCCGTCTTGGTCAACTTTACCAGTTAAATTGGCAACTGAAGTAAGAGTTCCAGCGGTATCGAAAAAGTCTACAAAAAGAAAAGCAAACGCGACACCAATAAAACCTGCTGTTGCTACAAGGCTAAAGTCCATTGAGAACGCATGAACAGCTGGTGGAACTGATCCCACAACTCCATCAATTGCGCTCACACCGCTTACCCAAGCAATAATACTTACTGCAAGTATACCGATGATAATTGATCCTGGAACACCACGCTTATCTAAAATTGCCATAATTGCAAATCCGACAGCAGCCAATATCACAGGCATTGAACTTACATCACCTAAACCAACTAAAGTTGCAGGATTATCGACAACCACGCCAGCATTTTTTAATCCTATAATAGCTAAGAACAATCCTATGCCTGCCCCTACGCCAAACTTCATACTTTTTGGTATGCTATTTATTATCCACTGACGTGCCGGTGTTACAGACAAAATTAAAAATACTATCCCTGCAATAAACACTGCGGCAAGAGCCTGCTGGTAGGTATAACCCATTCCAAATACAACTCCAAAAGCAAAGAAAGCGTTTAAACCCATACCAGGTGCTAGGGCAATTGGCCAATTGGCCCACAGGCCCATTATTAGACAGCCAACCACAGCAGCTATGATTGTGGCAACAAATACACCGCCAAAATCCATACCAGTTCCCTCAGTAGATAAGATGGCCGGATTAACGACAATAATATATGCCATTGTTAAGAACGTGGCTAAACCTGCCAATAACTCAGTTTTTACACTAGTACCGTTCTCTTTTAATTTAAAAATATTTTCTAACATTCAGTTCCTCCGTTTAGTAAGAGTATAATTTACATTACCAAAATAAAGTAATCGAGATCGATAAAATGTTTCTGTGGATAAGGATATTGATAATTTACTTAAAATTATTTTTTTAAATAATTGAAAATCAATTGTTTTTAGAAAATAGACTAATGAGTATCTTTCCAAATTTGTCGATTAGTGAAGTAGAGTAATACAGAAAGAATTAATAAGTATGAAATTACCTTAAAACCGATTCTTTTTCTCGCCTCTAGCTTTGGTTCTGCTGCCCATGTAAGAAACATTGTGACGTCCCGTGCCATTTGTTCTGGCGTTGCAGCTGTTCCATCTGTGTAAACTACAGCATCCTCATACAATACTTGAGGCATCGCTATTTTTTGGCCTTTTGCGTACTCATTGTAATAAACACCATCATCGAGTTTAATATCACTTGGTGCATCAACATAACCCAACAATAAAGAGTACAAATAGTCTGCTCCACCATGTCGTGCTTTAACCATTACAGATAAATCCGGCGGATAAGCGCCGCCGTTTGCAGCTCTTCCCTGTTGTTCATTCTCATATGGGCTAACAAACTTGTCAGATAATATTGCGGGACGCATTTCAACTTCTCCATCGGCATTTGGAGCAGCTTTTACTTCAAATGCTGCAGCCATTGCTTTAGCTTGAGACTCGCTGAATTCAGGGCCACCCTCTTCAATTAGATTTCTATAACTTAAAAGGTTCATTGAATGACATCCTGAACAGACTTCGGTATAAACTTGATACCCTCTTTGAAGCGATGCTCTCTCAAATTTTCCTAATGGTCCTTCAAATGACCAATCAGGATGCATAGGCTCTTTCATTTCACCAGCAGCATGTAATTGAGTAAAGCTAAAGCTCAGTAGCAATGAGAAAGATACAAATAAATTTATAATAAATCTCATATATCAATAGCTATGCACCGGCTCCAGAGGCAGCGGCCTTCATCTGTCTTTCCTCGGGAGAAAGAACAGGTTCACTCAAGCTCTTAGGCAAAGGTTTGGTTTTTTCAATATAGCCAAGTAGAGGTAAAATAACTATAAAATGAGCAAAATAATAAGCGGTAGCAATTCGTCCAATAATTAGAAATAGACCATCAGCAGTCTGAGCCCCTAGATACCCAAGCAATATTACATTAGCAAAGAAAAGCCATACAAACTGTCTATAGAGAGGTCTGTATTTTGCTGACCTAACTTTTGAAGTATCCAGCCAAGGTAAGAATGCTAAAATAGCAATTGCAGAAACCATTAAAATTACTCCGCCGAGTTTATCTGGTACAGATCTCAAGATTGCATAGAATGGAAGAAAATACCATTCTGGGACAATATGTTCCGGAGTTTGCAAAGGATTAGCTTCAATATAATTGTCAGTATGTCCAAGTAAATTAGGGACAAAGAATACAAAGCCCGCGAAAACAACTAAGAACACAACAAGTGCAAACATATCTTTTACAACGTAATGAGGATGGAAAGGAACTGTATCTTGAGAACCTTGAACAACATTAATACCCTCAGGATTATTATTACCAGGTACATGTAGTGCCCAAACATGAAGTATAACGAGGGCAAAAATCAGGAAAGGCATCAGGTAATGTAATGTGAAAAACCTAGTTAAAAGTGGGCTACCAACAGCATAACCTCCCCACAACCAGTTAGTTACTGACTCACCTACCAAAGGAATTGCACTGAATAAATTTGTTATAACTGTAGCTCCCCAGAAACTCATTTGGCCCCACGGAAGCACATACCCCATAAAGGCAGTAGCAATCATGAGTAAAAATATAAACACACCAATAATCCAAATTAATTCTCTTGGTTCTTTATATGAGCCGTAAAATAGCGATCTTGCCATATGAATATATACCGCCATAAAAAATAGTGATGCACCGTTTGCATGTATGTATCTTAATAACCACCCATAATTAACATCTCTCATAATATGCTCTACACTTGCAAAAGCTAAGTCGGCGTCAGCAACATAGTGCATTGCTAGGACAAGTCCTGTAATTATTTGGGTAACAAGACAAAAAGTTAAAATTCCACCAAATGTCCACCAATAATTTAAATTTTTCGGCGTTGGATATGGAAGTAAATGTCCATAAATTAAGTTTAAAAGTGGTAGACGGTCATTAAACCATCTTCCAACTGCTGATTTAGGTGCATAATTTTCGCTCATACTTTTTTATCCAATTTTTATAGTAGTTTCGTTTAAGAATACATAATCCGGAATCTCAAGATTTGTAGGTGCAGGTCCCTTTCTTATCCTACCTGATGTATCATAATGAGAACCATGGCATGGACAGAACCATCCATTGTAATCACCTTTCTGTCCAAGTGGAACACAACCAAGATGTGTGCAAATACCAACCATAACAAGCCACTCAGGATTTTGTGCTCGATCACTATCGGCTTCTGGGTGGGGCAAATCAGCTAAATTAACTTTCTTTGCTTCATCAATTTCAGCCTGTGTCCGCCTTCGAATAAATACGGGTTTACCTCTCCACATTACAGTGATGCTCTGCCCAGGTATTATAGGTCTGAGATCAATTTCAGTAGACGCTAAAGCTTTGACTGATGCATCAGGATTCATTTGATCAACGAAAGGCCATGCCAATGAAGCCGCTCCCGCAGCTGCAAATGCACCTGTAGTGACATAAAGAAAATTTCTTCTTGTAACTTGTTTTTCTGACAACTTAAAATCCTAGAGTTATATTGCTAATATACTTGTAAATCGTCCTTTTTTAAGGGAAAAAGACAATCTGAAGCGCTAAAAATTGTGTCATGATGACGCATATATTAGGATTAAAAAGTTATAAAATATTAATTAGATGAACTTAGCAATTTTTGAACCTGATATACCTCAAAATACTGGAGCAATGGTGAGGATTTGTTCTTGTTTTGGCATCAATATTGATATCATTCATCCAGCTTCATTTGCAATGTCGGAAAAATCTCTAAGCAGAGTTGCAATGGACTATGGTAAAAATATTAATTTAACAGAGTTTGACGATTGGAAGCATTACGAGAAAAATAGAAAAGGAAGAAAAATACTATTGTCTACAAAAGGTAAACTTAGTCACTATGATTTTAAATTTAAGGAAACTGATAATTTAATTGTTGGAAGAGAAAGTGCGGGAGTACCAGATTACGTTCACAAACAATCTGACCAAATAATAAAAATACCAATGAAAAGTTCCGCAAGATCTTTAAATGTTGCTGTGTCTTCAGCTATAGTTATTTCTGAGGCAAACAGACAGTTAAAACTATTTTGAAATGTTAAATAAAAAAAAGATAACTAAAGCATGGTTCAAGGGATTGCAGGATCTAATCTGTGAGACTGTACTTGAACTCGAAAAAAAAAGTGGATCAAAAGCAAGGTTCAAAACTAATAAATGGAAAAAAGGTGAATATAGAATAATTAAGGGAAATGTAATCGAAAAAGGCGGTATAGCATTTTCAAATGTAACAGGTACCTTTCCAAAAGAATTTGCAAAACAAATTCCAGGAACTGAAAAGAATAAAAAATTTTGGTCCACAGGAGTATCTGTAGTACTTCACCCAGCAAATCCAAAGGTTCCTGCATTACATTTTAATACTCGGCACATAATAACGGGTAAAAATTGGTTTGGTGGCGGTATTGACGCCACTCCATGTTTTAAAGACGCTAAATTAAAAAAACAATTTCATAATAAATTAAAAACAATGTGTGAAAATCATAATAAGTCTTATTACAAAAATTATAAAAAATGGTGTGATGAATATTTCTATTTACCCCACAGAAAAGAAATAAGAGGAATTGGCGGAATATTTTTTGACTATAAAATGGATGATTGGAAAAAAGATTTTGATTTTGTTAAGGACGTTGGCTTAACTTTTAATGATATTGTAAGAGACATAATAAGCCAAAAAATGAATGAAAAGTTCACAAAAAAAGATAAAGAAATTCAGTTATTGAAACGTGGGAGGTACGTGGAATATAATCTTTTATACGATCGAGGAACAAAATTTGGCTTAAACACCGGTGGTAATATTGATGCAATTTTAATGTCAATGCCTCCTAATGCTAAATGGAAATAAAAATGGAAACTGAACCAATAACATCAAATGGCGCAAAAAAACTTCAAGATGAATTAAGCGATTTGATAAATAATAAAAGGCAAAAAGTAATTCAAGCCATTGCGGAGGCGAGAGAGCACGGCGATTTAAAGGAAAACGCAGAGTACCATGCGGCAAAAGAGGAGCAAGGTCACATTGAGGGTCGTATTCAGGAAATTCAATTATTATTAGCTAATGCAGAAATCATTGATATTTCAAATATTCCTAAAAATCAAAAAACTGTAGTCTTTGGTGCAACTGTTGAAGTTGAAGATATAGATAATGATACAAAGACAAAGTTTCAAATTGTTGGTGATGATGAAGCAGATATTGAATCGGGTCTGCTATCTTACAGATCACCTGTTGCTAAAGCATTAATTGGAAAAGAAAAAGGCGATTTCGTATCAGTTTCAACGCCAAAAGGAGAGAAAAACTACGAGATTAAGAAAATTTTATATAAATAAAAGAAATTATTTTTTTGATTGAACGATTGCTTTAAGTCTCTCAATTAATGAAAACTTATCATCAATAAAATCATTTTCTGCCCACCAGTCTTCAACCTCTTTTAAGATGTCTCCAACCATTGGGCCTTGAGATATTCCCATGTTTATTACATCTTTGGCTGTTAGAGCAAAAGATGGCTTCTCCCAGCTTTGAGCAACTTCATATAGAGATCTCCAATTTACTTCATTTTTATTATTTGTATCCTTGGCCCAATTAACAAGTATTTGTTTTTGAAAACCGTCACGACCTAATAGATAAAGTAAATATCTAACTTCTTTCATTGACATGTAAGAGACGACTTTTTTATTTAATGTGCATAATTTCAATAAGTCAGTAGATTCTGATTTTGATAAAGGTAATTTTTTTATAAGGTCATTTGCTTTATCTAATGAGTTTTCAACTAAAGTGCTCAATCTCAATATTGAATCTATTGAAAGGGATATTCTACTTTCTATTTCAATTAAATTTATAAATGCATCATTTATGCCAGTGCCATTAAAATAATCATCAAGTAAACCAATTTCACTCATTGCAGAAATTGCATTATTTGGAGCAGTTAGACTTAGAATTGACTTTAGTTCATTCCATTGCCTTTCCTTAGAAACAACTGATAACTTATCAAGATTAGCTGTTATTGTTTTCATCACCTCTGCGTCAGGAGATATATCGCCAAATAATGCTAAAAAACGAAAATACCTAAGTATCCTAAGGTAATCTTCTTTTATTCTTTCATCAGGATTACCTATGAAACGAACAACTCTATTTTCCAAATCTTTTTTACCATCTGTAGGGTCTATTAAATTTCCACCTTTATCTAAATACATTGCATTTATGGTAAAATCTCTCCTCAAAGCATCCTCCTCTAAACTATTTGAGAATGAGACTTGAGCATGTCTTCCATCAGTATAAATATCATTTCTAAAAGTTGTAATTTCAAACTTTCTTTCATTAATTATTGCTGTAACCGTTCCATGATCTATTCCTACATCAATAAATTTAATATTTTCTTTATTGAGTATTTCGATAATAGTCTTTGGCTTCAAAGAAGTAGCAAAATCAATATCTGTGATTTCCCTATTTAAAAGTGCGTCTCTGATAGAGCCCCCTACAACAAAAATACTATTTTTTTGATAGGTTTCAAAAAGATCAAATACTTGCGCAACATCGTTTTGTTCTAGGATTGATGAAAATCTACTCATAAGACAGATTATTTATATTATTTTAGAATTTGATAAAGATTAATCAACATTCCAGCAGTTGCTCCCCAGATATTGTAATCTTTATAAGGTAAAACGTAATAGTCATATTCATATTTTGTATTGTTTACCTCATATGTGGCACTCTCTTTCTTATGATTGTTTGAGTCCATTAAGAATTCTAAGGGGAGAAAAAATATTTCATCCACTTCATTCTGATTTGCCTTTAGATATGAGTAATCAGAAACTATAGATACAATTGGCATGATCCTAAATCCTGTGCCAGTTATATATACATCAAGATTTCCTAACACATTTACATCATCAGACCTTAAACCAACTTCTTCGTTAGCCTCTCTTAAAGCAGTTTCTATTGGAGATGTATCGTTTTTTTCAATTTTACCTCCAGGAAAACTAATTTGTCCTGCATGATCTTTTAAATTATCCAGTCTTTTAGTTAATAATATCTTTACTTCATTATTTGAATAACATATCGGTACAAGTACAGCTGATGGATTTAGTTTAGCTTTATCTTTTTCAGCTTCTGCCAGAGGATGATGATGTCTTGTTAAAAAATCATTTGTAAGTATTTCAAAATACTCATGAGATATCTTCTCCGGACCATCAAATAAATCCCTAAATTTATCTAAAGGCATCATTCTTTTTCAACTTCATGAATGTTGAAACATTCGCCCATACTTTCTATAACTAAGCATTTTTTATCATCAACTAATTTCTCCTCTGCAAGATCCACTAATTCATAAAAAACTGATCTGGATAAAAGTGCATGGAGATTTTTTCTGATCAGGATATAAGGTGACGGTTCTGAGTTTTCTCCAATTTTAATTGTTAATGGATTCTCTTTAGAGAGAAGAATTTCTTCATTGAGATTTGTTTTAAATAGATAACCAGTTTTATTACTTTTCTCAACTTTATTAAGGGACACAGCAACAAACGGTGCATCTTCAACCTGAATTCTAACTTTCTCAACGGGTGTAACTAAGTAGTAGCATGCATCTTCATCTAATCTTAAGATGCTTGAGAAAAGTTTAACCATTGCAGGTCTTTTTATTTCAGAGCCCATGTAGTACCATTTTCCATTTCTTAAAATCTTCATGTCAATATCACCACAAAATGGAGGGTTCCATTTTTCTACAGGCGGCAGTGATTGCTTATTTTTTTTGCTGAAACTATAAATTGTTTCTAGTCCTTTTAAATTTACTGGATTATCGTTCATGCTTCACTTGAATTTATAATTAATGGATTTATCAATATTTTTCATTATAAAACTTCAATAATCTTTTTAATTAGATAATATTCTCAAGATATAATTAATAATTTTGGAGGTTTACTATGCAAAGTGTGGATGTAAAGGATTTAGAAAATTATAAAGGTAAAGATATGGGGCATTCAGATTGGATGTCAATTGATCAAAATAGAATAAATTTATTCGCCGATGCAACTGACGATCATCAGTGGATACATGTTAATGAAGAAAAAGCCCAAAAAGAACTTCCTACTAAAAGCACAATTGCACATGGTTTCTTAAGCCTTTCTCTATCAGTGCCGTTAGCTGGTAAAATCTGGACAGTTACAGGGGCCAAAATGATGATTAATTATGGCTTAAATAAAGTAAGATTTATTAATATGGTTCCAGTTAATTCCCGTGTGAGAATGGGAATAAAAATTAAAGAGGTAAACAAATTGGATAACGGCGGAACGCAGGTAATCAGTGAGGCTACTCTCGAAATTGAAGGACAAGACAAACCAGCGTATGTTGCAGAACAAATCATGGTAGCATTTCCTTAAAAATGAGTGATAAATCATTTCCTGATCCAGATGCAAGTTCAATTGATTTAAACACTGAGATAATTAAGCTTTTAACCTGGAACGTATGGTGGAAATTTGAAAACTATAAGGAACGAGAAAATCTAATCATTTCTGAAATCAATAATTCTTGTCCAGATATTTTGTGTCTTCAAGAAGTGTGGGAAGAAACGGATGAAAGTCAGGCTAAAATAATCGCAGATCAACTTGGATATAACTATATCTTTGAAAAATCATTTGAATTTGATGGTGTTGCGTTTGGAAATGCAATCATTACTAAATTCCCAATCAATTATCACCATACTGTAATGTTTGAGACTGAAGCAGAAAAAGATGAAAAAAGATTTTTGCTTCATCTCTCATTAAAATATAAAAGTGAGACGATTAACGTTATTTGCACTCACCTTAATTATAAATATGAACATCAGCAAGTAAGAGAAGATCAAGTAAATCAAATAATAGAATACATTAGTAAATTAGAACAATCAAAATTCCCTATAATTTTGTGTGGAGATTTCAATGCGGATCCAGAAAGTGATGAAATTAGAAAGATTACTGGTTTAACTAAGCCAGTAAACGATATCGTTTTAAGAGATGTATGGAAATTAACAAATAGAAATGATCCTGGTTACACTTGGTCAAACAACAATGATTGGGCAAAAAAAACTTTAGAATATAATCGACGAATTGATTACATATTTTTAGGTAAACCTGGACCTAATGGTCTGGGTCATCCAATTGAATGCAACCTTGTCGGCACAGAAAAAAATAAATTTTTTCCAAGTGATCACTTTGGATTACTGGCTCATTTGGTCGGTATGAACTGATGAGTATTTTGTTATCCATTTTTTTAGGTGGAGGTGTCGGAGCTTTATTGCGTTTTCTTATAAGTGAACAGACTGATCGATTATTTTTAAGTTCATTTCCATTTGGAACTATAGTTGTCAATGTTCTTGGGGCATTTTTGATGGGATTAGTCGTTAGTTATTTTGCAGACAAAGTTAATGTATCTCAAAATATAAAAATGTTTTTAACTATTGGTTTCCTCGGAGGTTTCACGACCTTTTCAACTTTTAATTTGGATTTTTACCAATTATTCAGCAACGGAGAAATTCTAGCCTCACTTTTATATCTGTTTGTGACTTTCACATTTACGGTTATAGCTTTTTATCTTGGGCTAAGTTTATTCAAATTTCTTTAAGTTATTTATTACGTCTTCTTAACATAAATTCAGCAAGCCCATCGTAACCTTTCTCAATCATCATTTTAGCTGATGCAACATTTTGAACTTGATCAAGAGGCTTTATTTGATGAGCAACAACTGTGGTATTCATAAATTGTGCAGCAGAACAAATAGAGATAATTTCGGAAATAACTTTTTCATCAAAGCCATATTCTAATATGGCAGTTACATCTTCTTCAGTAATTGAGCGAATATCTTCATTTACTTTGTGAGATAATTTTAGAATTGGCTTATACTTAGCTTCTATTTGTGATTGTTCAATATCATTCATAAAATCTAGGTCATTCTTGTCTCTTAAAATTTTCTTTGATATTTCAACATGAATATTCTTGCAGTACCCACAGCCGTTTAATCCTGAGACATAGGCGAATATCATCTCTTTAATATGTGTTGGTAATAGTGTTTCTTGTCTCATTAGAGACTCTAAATAAGCCACATAATGTTTCTGATAGCCCCAGTTATCTAAAAAGACATCGTATACTGATTTATACTTACTTAAAAAATTACTCATATTTATGATCCTAATTGGCTGGGGCGGGAGGATTCGAACCTCCGAATGCCGCTACCAAAAAGCGGTGCCTTACCGCTTGGCCACGCCCCAACACTATATAATTATTTAATTTAAGAAAAAGATTTTGCAATCTTTATATTAACCTCGTTAAATATGTCCACCAATTGGGGTGTTCTTCAGATATCCTCTGTATTGCTTCCTCCGCCTTTTGTTTATCTTCATAAACAGTAAAATATGCAGAGCCACTTCCTGTCATTCGTTCATACTTACAATTTATATCATTATCTAAATATTCTCTTATTTTTCTCATTTCTTGATTTGCAAGAAGTGCCGTTTTTTCCAATTCATTTGATGTACCTTTTAAAATTCTATCTAAATTAGTATCCTTATTGTATGAGAATTTTTCTCCACTTAAATTTGAGTGTTTATTAAAAATTTCCTTAGTACTATTTTGAACATTTGGAAATACAATTAGAAAATGCTTATCCGAATTGATTTTTAACCTTTGATCAACATTCCCTTTTCCAGAAATCAGTGCAGATCCCTCATCAATAAAAAATTCAATGTCTGACCCAAGATCTCGTGCAATTTCAGTTGAGCTTGAATTATCTAACAAATTGGATCTTATTAAATATTTAATTATTTCTGCGACATTTGATGAACCGCCACCTAAACCCGATCCCACTGGTATATTTTTTACAACATGAATAGCAAATGATTTCTGCTTTAAATAATTCTTATCAATTAAATAATTAAATAATTTAGAAACATGATCATTGGATCCAACTTGGTCTCCAAAAGGGCCATTATATGAGATACTAAATGAACTTTCATCTTTTATTCTAATCTCATCATAAAGATCAATCCTTGATAACACTGAGTTTAATTCGTGAAAACCAGTATCAAGTTTGTTTAATACATTTAAGAAAAGATTTATTTTTGCGTAGGATTTTATGGTATTCAACAACTTACTTAGATTCCTTTAAGTAGTTTGATTTTAACTTTATCCTCAAATATATTTTCCTGATCTAAATCTATGGCTTTCTGCCAATAAAAACGTGCTTCAAGTTCATTTCCTAGCTTCCAAAGCACATCACCATAATGATCATTTACAGTTGGATCGTATGGCATCATATCTAAAGAAAACTCCAACAAAGACCGGGCTTCATTATACTTACCAACTTTAAAATAATACCATGCAAGGCTATCAACTATGTATGGATCGTTTGGTTTCAGTTTCATTGCTTGTTCTATCATAACTTTAGCCTCGGATATATTTTGATCCATATCGATATAAGAATATCCTAAATAATTGAGAACATCTGCTTGATCTTCAGATAGTTTCAATGATCTTTTTAAATTCTTTTCAGCTAACTTCCAATTTTTAGAACGTTCATGAACAATTCCAATATTAAAGTAAACTTCCCAAATGTTTTCTTTATCAAATTTTTTACCAAGCTTTAATGCATGATCATAATTATCAATTGCATCAGACCAATTCTTCTCATAGCGGTGATAATTTCCAAGTGAAAGGTAAGCTTCAAAGCTATCATCAACCTCCACAAACGTATTTAAATTTTGAATTGCTTTATAGTTATTGCCCTCGTAGCTATATGCATCTGAAATTTGAATTGCAGCAAAATTTCCTAGATAATGCTTCTTTGGAATATAACTAAGCACCTCTCTTGCCTTATCATGATTCTCCAACTGGTTAAGAAAAGAAGCAAATATATACTTTATCTCATGTAAATTAGGAGAGGTATCAATTGCTAGTTGATATAACATATGTGCAAGTTCTTCATTTAAATCTTCAATCAAAAGTTGTGAATTAAATAAAACCACTCCTATTCCTTGAAGAGGGTTTTGAATAATCCTATTTTTATTTGAAGTTAAAAATTTATTTTTAAACTCTTCGTCGTACGAAGACAAAAACTCGTCTGCAAAAGCATTTTTCTTCTCAGTCAAATTATTTCGATGCAGAAAATTATAATATAGACGTAAAACGTATAAATCTCTTTGTACTGATAAAGATTGATCATAAAAAACCTCCGCCAATTCAATCTCATCAGCATAGTCATAAATTAGAGCTTTATGCACAAGTGTTAGGTGTTGATGTTCGCCTGTGGAAATTAAATCGATTAAGGCCATACTTTTGTCTATCGTATTACTATCGGCCCATACCCAAGCTCTGAGCAGTCTTACAAACGTGCTATCAGATAAATTCCCTCTCCAAATACTTGCAAAACTTTGATCAGCAAAACCGGGCTTATAAGAGTTTAAGTAAGAAATCCCATTAACAAGATGACCTTGTGGTGATTGATTATTCATACAACATGAATTCACATTTTTATCACAGCCTGCTTTTGCAAGTTTGAAAGAGTAGTTATTTGCACTAAGCAAATCTCCGTCCAAGATACTAAGCAACAACAGTCTATCTAAAGCAAGTAAATCGTTTGGATTCGATCTGTGCAGCCTTTGATAATATCTCTTAGTTGTGCTGTAGTCATTTGAGTCACTAGAAATTTTTGCAACCAAGTAATCGCCCACCTGAGGCGGAATAAATTGTGCTGCATGAAGATTAATGCTTGAGATGTTAAATATTAGTAAAAATATAATTGTTCTTATAAGCATAGACTTATGCTTTACATGTTCGCATATTTTGGGCCACCGCCACCCTCTGGTGTTACCCAATTTATGTTTTGAGACGGTTCTTTAATATCGCATGTTTTGCAGTGTATGCAGTTCTGACTATTAATTACAAATTTTGGATCTGAACCATCATCATTTCTATGAACTTCATAAACACCTACTGGACAGTACCTTTGAGAAGGCTCATCAAACTTTTCCAACGTGTAACTAATTGGTAAATCTTTATCCTTCAATTGAAGGTGAACAGGTTGATTTTCAGTATGATAAGTTCCAGTAAGAAATACCGAACTAGCCCTATCAAAAGTTAAAACACCATCTGGTTTTGGATAATTTATTTTTTTTGCTTCTTTTGCATCTTCTAACGTTTCATGATCAGCATGTTTATGCGATAGAGTAAAAGGAAGCTTTCCCATAAATAACCACTGATCGATTCCTGTAAGTAAAATACCAAGGATATTTCCAAACCTTGTAAAGAAAGGTTTAACATTCCTAGCAGATTTTAATTCGCTATAAACCCAACTTTTTTTAAATAAAGCCTCGTAACAAGATAGATCATTGGACTTACCCGAAAGGAATTCATTAATAGCTTCAGCAGCAATCATTCCACTTTTCATGGCAGTATGAGTTCCTTTTATTTTTGGCATATTTAACGTACCGGCATCACAGCCAATTAATAACGCGCCAGGCATGTGCATCTGAGGCAGACTTTGTATGCCACCCTCAATCAATGCTCTGGCACCATAGGAAACTCTTTTTCCGCCACTTAACATTTTTTTTATTGCAGGATGTGTTTTAAACCTTTGAAACTCTTCAAAAGGTGACAAATACGGGTTCTTATAATCAAGTCCAACTACATATCCCAAAAATATTTGATTATTTTCTGCATGGTAAACAAAACTCCCTCCATAGGTTTTATTGTCTAAGGGCCAACCGGTTGAATGAAAGACTAAGCCTTCATCATGATTTTCTTCAGGCACCTCCCATATTTCTTTCAAACCAATTCCGTACTGTTGTGGGTCTGAATTTTTTGCGAGTTCAAACTTCTCTATTAATTGCTTACCTAAATGGCCTCTACACCCTTCAGCAAATACTGTTGTTTTTGCGTGTAGCTCAATACCAGGCTCATAGGAATCTTTTTTTTCATTATTTACGTCCAGTCCCATGTCATTTGTGGCCACGCCTCTTACTTTTCCGTCTTCATCGTACAAAATTTCAGAAGCTGCAAAACCAGGATATATTTCAACTCCTAAGTTTTCAGCGATTTGTCCAAGCCATCTACACATATTCGCAAGGCTAGCAATGTAGTTTCCTTTATTATGTTGAACAGGTGGTAATAAAAACGAGGGAACAGTAAAGTGAGACTTTTCAAAAAGAAATAAAAACTTTTCTTTTGTAACTTTTGTTTTCAGAGGACAGCCGTCTAGAGTTTTCCAATCTGGAAGTAGCTCATCAAGAGCTCTTGTTTCAAATACATTTCCACTTAATATATGAGCGCCAACCTCAGATGCTTTCTCTACAATGCAGACATTAATTTCTGGGTTTATTTGCTTGAGTTTTATCGCGGTTGAAAGGCCTGAAGGACCTGCACCCACGATTACAACATCGTACTCCATTGATTCTCTTTGCTGAATAGTATCCATTATTAACTATATATTTAGTTTATAGGTATTATAATTCAATTTGT
Source organism: uncultured Pelagibacteraceae bacterium (assembly GCA_902546615.1). Classification (GTDB taxonomy): domain Bacteria; phylum Pseudomonadota; class Alphaproteobacteria; order Pelagibacterales; family AG-422-B15; genus CACNXQ01. Next base: position 37,263 of record CACCKE010000004.1, on the reverse strand, counting down.
TTATGACCAACGCAAAAGTTCAAAACACACTGAAGCAGCTCAACCAATTAAAGATGAGTGGGGTGAATGAAAACATTGGAAATAAGCCAAAAAATCGCTACGGAAATAAAAAATCATCGAAATCAAAAACTAGTGACAGCTCTATATCTGTTAATAACTCATTGATTGAGGATCAAAAAACTATCAACTCTCTAGAATCATTAGATTCATTAAAAGACTTCATGGCAAATTATGACAAATGTAAGCTTCACGAAAGTGCAACAAATATGGTGTTTTCTGATGGAAACCCAAAATCAGAAATTATGCTTATTGGTGAAGCTCCTGGCCATGATGAGGATATTCAAGGAAAACCCTTTGTTGGTAGAAGCGGCAAACTCTTAGATAAAATGCTTGAGGCGATAAACCTTAATCGAGAAAAGGTATATATTGCAAATATTGTACCTTGGAGACCTCCTAATAACAGACGGCCCACTGATGAAGAAATAGATATGTGTCTACCAATGATTAAGAAACACATAGAGTTGATTAATCCTAAAGCAATATTGCTATTAGGATCAACAGCGACTTATGCACTTATTAGAAATACTAAAGGTATAACAAAGATTAGGGGTAAATGGGTAGATATTGAAATTAATAAAAAAAAATATCCCACCCTACCCACTTTCCACCCTGCTTTTTTATTAAGGCAACCTGGACAAAAAAAATATTCGTGGGAGGACTTAAAAAGTCTTAAGAAAAAAGTTGAATCATAATTTTAACGATCAAATCAATTTGTTGGATTTTGAAAAAAATTTTAATTGTCCAGTTGCTGGTGTTGATGAGGTAGGACGCGGTCCTTTAGCGGGACCAGTAGTGGCAGCAGCAGTAATTTTGGATAAAAACAACCTTCCTGCAGGTATTAGAGATTCAAAAAAAATATCAAAAAATAAAAGAGAAATAATTGCAGAAAAAATTAGATTAAACAGTCATTATGCATATGGAGAGGCGTCAGTAGAAGAAATCGATAATTTAAATATTTTACAAGCTTCGTTACTTGCAATGAAAAGAGCTATTGAGTCTCTAAAAATAGTACCATCAATGTCTCTTATTGATGGAATATATACGCCTAAAGTTGATTTAAAATGTAAACCAATTGTTAAAGGTGACAGTAAATCAATTTCAATTGCTGCAGCTTCAATTCTAGCCAAAGTTTACAGAGATAAGATTATGACCAATCTTGCTGACAAATATCCTGAATATTCATTTGAAAAAAATGCAGGGTACGGAACAAAAGAGCACCTTTTGGCTCTGAAGTCTCATGGAATTACCCCTATCCATCGAAAAAGTTTCAAACCGATCTACAATATATTGAATTAAGAAAATAAATTAAGTCATTGATTCTAAATATCATTGACCTCGATTCTATTTTGAATCATATTACTGACCATGAAATCGGTCGATGAAAGTCTTATGGCAAAGACTAATAAAATTTTATGCGGTGACACAGTTGAGGAGTTGAGAAATTTACCCGACAATTGTATAGATCTAATCTTTGCCGACCCTCCTTACAACTTGCAGTTGGATCAAGAGTTGCTTCGACCTAATAATTCCAAAGTTTCAGCTGTTGACGATGAATGGGATCAGTTCGAAAGTTTTGAAGAGTACGATAATTTTTCTGACCTTTGGCTCAAAGAAGCTAAAAGAGTGCTTAAACCAACAGGAAGTATATGGGTGATAGGCTCATATCATAATATATTTAGGATTGGTTACATAATGCAAAATTTAGGTTTTTGGATTTTAAATGATGTTATTTGGCAAAAAGCAAATCCAATGCCAAATTTTAGAGGAAAAAGATTTACTAATGCTCATGAAACTATGATTTGGGCAAGTAAAGATAAAAACTCAAAAAAATATACATTTAATTACGCAGCAATGAAGTCACTAAATGAAAATATGCAGATGCGCTCAGACTGGTTCTTACCTATTTGCAGTGGCCATGAAAGATTAAAAAACAAATCAGGAAAGAAAGTACATCCCACGCAAAAACCTGAGGGATTATTGCATAGAATAATTGTTTCATCTTCAAATCAGGGTGAACTTGTACTTGATCCTTTCTTTGGAACAGGAACAACTGGCGCTGTAGCAAAAAGGCTAGGAAGAAAATACATTGGTATTGAAAAAGATAAAAATTATATAAAAGAAGCCAAGAATAGAATTGAAAAAGTGAGTATTTATGAAAATAATGCACTAACGTTAACTCAATCTAAAAAATCTGAACCAAGAATACCTTTTGGTTGGTTAATTGAACGAAAACTGATCGAGCCTGGAACAATTTTATATGACCAAAAAAGAAAATACTCTGCAAAAGTTAGAGCAGATGGTTCTGTTGTTAGTGAGAAAAACTCTGGATCAATTCATCAAATTGGCGCAGAAGTTCAGTCTGCAAACGCGTGTAATGGTTGGACTTTTTGGCACTTTGACGTTGAAGGCGAACTCAAACCGATTGATATATTAAGACAAAAAATTAGATCTGAATTAAATTAAGCAGATACAGTGCCTTCTTACTCATCGTTGTCACCGCATATTTATTTAATTTTTTTAAATCCACCCACTTTAAATCATCCTCATTAAATTGGATCTGACTGTTATTAATATTGGATTTATAAACAGTATTTTTGAGATCAATGTGGCTAAAGGAGTGTTTGAATTCAATATTTGTTTTTTTCCATTTAGCATTTGGTATAGGGGTACTCTTTTTACTAAACTTTACAGGTTTCACTTTCCAATTAGTAGATGGAATCTCCCATTGATTTGCAAGAATCTTTTTACCAGTTCTTTTCTTTAAAAGAATTTTAGAATTATTATGAATTGTAAGAAATGAAATACAATTTAGCTTCTGTTTTAACGGCTTACTTTTTATTGTTGGAATAAGATCTACCATATTTTTTTTATGGGCTGAGCATTTACTCTTGAGACAACAATTGTGACAGTCTGAATTTTTAGGCCTACATATTATTGCCCCTAACTCCATAACTGCTTGCGTGTAAGACCTATTTTTCGAATTAGGACAAATTCTTTCAGCAATTTCAGAAATTTTTTCTTCAAAACTTTTATCATTGCCACGAATTTCGAAATACCTTGCTATAACTCGCTTTACATTTCCATCAATTGCTACCGCTTTTTTATTAAATGCAATGGAACTTATTGCGGCAGATGCATATTCCCCAATGCCGGGCAATTTAATTAAATTAATTTTATCTTTTGGAATTTTTCCGTTGTAATCTTTATCTATAATTTTAACAGTTTGTAGTAAGTTTTTTGCTCTTGAGTAGTAACCTAGACCTTGCCAAAAAAGTAAAACATCTTCAATTTTTGCATGAGATAACTTTTTTAATGTTGGCCATTCTTTAATAAATTTTTTGAAATATGGTATTACTGTTGCCACTGTCGTTTGCTGCAACATAAATTCACTTACAAGAACTCTATATGGATAATCCTTATGTCGAATATTCTTTCTCCAGGGTAGTTCTCTTTGATTTTTTTCATACCACTCAAGTAATTTATTTGAAAAAAATTTGTCTTTACTTGTCATTTTCGTGTTACTTTATTTTTTATGTTTCAAAAGAAATTAAAAGGCCCTCAAATATTATCAAATCTTCTTCCAGAAGAAGCAAAGAAAATCCTTAAATCAAGAGGTTTTTCAGAGTTAGAACTCTTAGCAAATTGGGAGAGAATTGTGGGCAAAAAATTTGCAAAATTAACCATTCCATTACGGCTTAAAATAGGTAAGAGCAGTGAAAAAAATAATGGTAAATTAATTGTTAAAGTTGATAGAAGTGTGGCTTTTGCGTTTGAGCACGAGCGAGAGAAAATAATTAAAAAAATTAATCTTTTTTTTGGCTATGAAGTGATCAACAAAGTTGAAATAATACAAGCATCAAATAAGGTTAAAAAAACAATTAAAATCAATAAATTAGAAAGTGATATTAAGAGCCAAAGTAAGAATTATGATGAACTAAAAAAATATCCTGATCTTAGAAGAAACTTTGAAAAAATCGCTTCAAAAATTTTAAAGTCCTAATTCAAACAAAATTTTCTGCTACTCCAACAGAGTAATAAATCCTATTAAAATAAGGAAAAATTGAGTATATTCAACATGTTGTATATATATAAAAAAAATAAGCAAAATATGGGTTTTAAGTCTAATTTTTTATTCAGTACTAGTTTTATTGTATTTCTATTTACGTTGATGTTTCCAATTAATGGATTGTTTGCCAGCAGTACATTAAAGGGAATGCAGTTAGGTGATAGCGACGCACCAGTGAAAATTATTGAATATAGATCGCTCACTTGCAGTCATTGCGCAGACTTTAGTAACGACATCTTTGCAGAAATTAAAGAAAATTATATCGATAAAGGCAAAGTTAATTTTGAATTGAGACCTTTCGCTCTCAATGCGATTGATCTTAACGCTTTTAAATTACTTCATTGTGTTGATGAAAATGATTTTTTTGCAATGGACAAAATTTTGTTTAAAGATCAAAAAAAATGGATTGTAACTAATCAGAGCGATAAAGTACTGGAAAACAGCACTAATGCACTTAAGAATTACGGAGCCCTATTCGGCGTATCTGAGGAGGCGTTTAATAGCTGTATGGAAAATGAGAATATTACCGATTTTATACTGGAACAGCGCATAGAGGGTGTTGAGGAGTATGATATATCTTCAACTCCAACTTTCATAATCAATGGTGAAATTTATGCAGGTAATATGTCGATTAGTGAATTTGATGAAATAATTGAAAAAGAAATTAATTAATGAAATTTAAAAAAATAAAAATTCTAGGTTTTAAATCATTTGTTGATCCTACTGAATTAGACATCGATGAGGGTTTAACAGGTATAGTTGGTCCTAATGGATGTGGTAAATCAAATGTTGTTGAGTCCCTAAGATGGTGCATGGGAGAAACCTCTGCAAAAAGTATGAGGGGTTCAGGTATGGAGGATGTAATTTTTTCCGGTACATCAGATAGACCTGCAAGAAATAATGCTGAAGTAACAATCTATCTTGATAATGAGGAAAGAAACGCGCCGTCTGAATTTAATGATCAAACTGAAATTCAAGTTAAAAGAAAAATAGAAGTTGAAAAGGGATCAGATTATAAAATTAATGGTAAAGACGTTAGAGCCAGAGATGTACAAAGATTATTTGCAGATTTATCTACAGGAGCTCATTCTCCATCCTTGATCAGCCAAGGACGCGTAGGTTCATTAATAAATGCTAAACCTATAGATAGACGCTCGGTATTAGAAGAAGCGGCAGGAATATCTGGGTTACATTCGCGTAGACATGAAGCAGAGCTAAAATTGAAAGGCGCAGAAACTAATCTTCAAAGGGTTAAGGATTTGATGAAACAATTAAATAATCAGATCAATAGTCTTAAAAAACAAGCTGAACAAGCTGAAACCTACCGCTCAGTATCGTCTGAAATTAACAAATTAGAGGGTATCGTTTTATTCCTAAAGTGGACATCTTTAAAAGAATCTTATGAAAAGTCAGATGAGAATTTAAGATCAAGTGAGTCTCAAATCCAAAAATTTACGTTGCAGGTAACTCAGGCTACTAATGAACAATTAAAAGCCAATGAGAAAATTAAGCCTTTAAGAGATAAAGAGATTGAGTCTGCGGCAAAATTAAATCGTATTAATCTCGAGAGAGAGTCATTGGATCATGAGGAAGAACGAATAAAAGAAGAAAAAAGAAATCTTGAAAACGTGATTCAACAAATAATCAGCGATAGTGAGAGGGAGCAGTTTCAACTGGAAGATGCTAAAAAAGATCTTAATTTATTAAATGCAAGAAAAGATCTCTCTAATAACGAAGAGTTTCAAGAAATAAACAATGAAACAATTGATCAACTTAAGTCAGAAAAGGATACTTTGGAAACAGAGATCTCAAATCTTGAGCAACAAATAGAACAATATAATCAGATTAAAAATTCTAAAAGAGATGATTGGCAAGACACTTTGATTAAAGCAGAAAATTTGAAATCAAGGCAATCAACTTTAAAAGACGTGGAAGGTTATGATGATCCTGAGAAATGGACAAATATATTTAAAGAAAAATTTTACAATGATCTTGGTGAAATCAGTGAGAAAGTGGATCAAGCAAGCAATATTTCAAACGAAGCTAAGACAAATTATGACAGAGCAAGTAATGAGGCAAAAAATGCAGCAACATTATCAATGGAATTAAGAGAAAAACTCAGACAAAAAGACGTTGAACAAAAACAAAGTGATTGGACATATGAATTTCAGAGATTGAATAAAACAATTAAGTCATCTCAAGAACAAATCGAAACATTGCAAAAAAGAAAAATAAAAACTGAGCAAGAGCTAGAGAAAATCTCTAATCGTCCAGAAGAAATTGCCCAGAGAAGAGGTCAATTAATTGAAACAAAAGGCTTTGCAGAGACAGAAAGACAGTTTGCAGCTGATCGTTTAGCTGAAGCTGATAATGAATTAAAAAAAATTGAGACTAATTTAAGAAAAGCCCAAAATGATCTCGCTAACATAAGAGAGTCTAAAGGAAGAACAGAAGCGACAAAAGAATTAGCTGAATCAAGATTAAAAGAATTAGAATACGAGTCAAAAGAGAAATTTAACTGTATTCCAAGTGAAATTGTAAATTCTCTCTCTATATCAGATGATCTTGAAACTATGAGAACTAACCTCGAAAGAACTGAGATGAGACTTGATCGACTTAAGCAGCAGCGTGAAACAATGGGTGCTGTGAATCTAAGGGCAGATTTGGAAACAAAAGAAATAGATGAAGAGCTTGAAAAAATGAACACTGAAAAAGAAGATTTAGAAAACGCAATCAAAAAAATGAGGGAGTCGATAGAAGATTTAAATAAAGAAGGTAGAACAAGACTGCTTGGAGCGTTTAAAACTGTAAACACACATTTCAAAGAAGTTTTTGTAAAATTATTTAACGGTGGAAAAGCGCACCTTGAACTAATAGACTCTGATGATCCACTTGAAGCAGGGCTTGAAATGATGGTAAGTCCACCTGGTAAAAAACTTCAGTCAATGTCATTGTTATCTGGTGGGGAACAGGCGCTAACAGCATTATCTCTAATCTTTGCAGTATTTTTAACAAACCCTTCGCCAATTTGTGTACTTGATGAGGTAGATGCGCCGCTGGATGATGCAAACGTCGATAGATTTTGTGGTCTTTTAGATGACATTACAGAGAAAACAAATACCAAGTTCTTAATTATAACTCACCACGCGCTCACCATGTCGAGAATGGATAGATTGTTTGGAGTAACTATGGCCGAACGAGGCGTCAGTCAAATTGTCTCCGTAGATCTTAAAAAAGCTGAAGAGATTGGAGCTGTTGCCTAGTATATTGAAGATGAATAATGATGCTAATTCTCTTGAAAATAGAATAAAAAAAGCAAAAGAAGGCCAATCTATTAAAGAAGCTAAAGCCCCCAAACCATTCGGTAAAATCATGAAAGTAGTGGTTGAAATTGTCGCAGCAATGGCTGTTGGACTAGGAATTGGTTTGCTGATTGACAATTATTTTAATACAAGACCCATCTTCACATTAATTTTCTTTCTCTTAGGTAGTGCAGCAGGAATTCTTAACGTTTTTAGGGTTGCAAAAAGTCTTCAAAATAACTAAAAAATATATCGATGGCTGCTGATAATCCTATAGATCCTATACACCAATTTGAAATATCAAAAATTGCAGATATCCAGTTAGGTGGTATTGATATTTCATTTACAAACTCTTCTTTATTTATGGTATTCGCGCTCGCTGCAACAATGGCACTATTTGTTATTGGTCTTTCTAAAAAATCAATCATACCAAACAGAATGCAGATGTTATCAGAACTTTCTTATAACTTCATTGCGAACATGTTACGAGACCAGGTAGGTGATCAAGGAAGGGCTTATTTTCCGTTCATATTTTCATTATTTATGTTTATTTTCTTTTGCAATTTTATAGGTCTAATACCGTATACCTTTACTGTAACAAGTCACTTAATTGTAACTTTCGCTTTTGCTGGTCTTATATTTATTGCAGTCACAATAATCGGCTTTGTAAAAAATGGATTAGGATATTTAAGAATTTTTTATCCATCTGGTATACCAATTTTTCTAGCGCCTCTCATTGTTCCAATTGAAATTATTTCATACTTATCAAAACCTATCAGTTTATCAGTCAGACTTTGTGCAAACATGCTAGCAGGTCACAGCATATTAAAAATATTTGCCGGATTTATTGTAATGCTTGGATTTTTAGGATTTGCACCATTAGTTTTTTTGGTCGTGTTATATGCATTAGAAACTCTTATTGCAGCACTCCAGGCATATATTTTTACAATTTTAACATGTATATATCTTAATGATGCCCTTCATCCGGATCATTAGTATTTACAACAACGAAAGGAAAAAAAATGGAAGTAGAAGCAGCTAAACTTATCGGCGCAGGATTGGCAACAATTGGAGTTGCAGGTTCAGGAGCTGGTATCGGAACAGTATTTGGGGCTTACGTCTCGGGTATCTTTAGGAATCCTTCAGCGGCACCACAGGCGTTCGGGCAAGTTCTATTAGGATTTGCACTTGTTGAGGCGATTGCTTTATTTGCTCTTGTAATAGCTTTCTTAATTTTATTTGGATAAGAAAAGTGAAAATCTTATTAAAAGCTTTTTTTCTATTAACTGCGCCAATTAATTTCGCATATGCTGCAGAGGGCCAGAAATCTGCTGGTCTTCCGCAGATGGATATTGCGACATTTCCATCTCAATTATTTTGGCTTGTAATTACGTTTTCACTTTTATACCTGTTTATGTGGAAATTTGTAATACCAAGGTTAGGCGCAACAATTGAAGAAAGAAGAGATAAGATTTCAAATGACATCAATGATGCCGATAATCTTAATACAGAAGCAACTGATATATTAAAAAAATATGATGAGCAAATGGCAAGTGCATCGCAAGAATCAAATGAGATTATCACTAATTCTAAAAAAGCAATGCTTGATCATTTAGAAACGCTTAAAAAAGAAAATGAAGAAAAAGTTAACTCCCTAATCTCTGAGTCTCAGGCTAAAATAAAAGCTCAAGAAGAAAAATCTAAGATTGAAATAAGAAATGCAACGTTAGATACCGTTAAAGCTATTGTATCAAGATATATTGAAAATATTCCTTCAGATGAGGAAATAAATAAGAAATTAAACTAATGCTAGGAACTATTTAATGTCATCATTCTTTTCAGATCCATCGTCTTGGGTATTAGTAGCTTTTATAATATTTGTCATAATTGCGCTTGTAATTAAAGCGCCATCAATGATTGCGAAACTTCTTGATGGTGAAATTGATAAAATCAAATCTGAGTTAGATAATGCCCGAAAATTAAAAGAAGAAGCAAATTCTCTTTTAGCCGATTACGAGAGAAAGGTTCAGTCTGCTGATGAGGAAGCAAAAGCAATTATTGATCAAGCAAAGGAAATTGCAAAGAATCATGAAGAAGAGTCAAAATTAAAAGCAGAAGAATTTATTAAAAGAGCCGAACAGCAAACCATAGAAAAGATATCAAGGGCTGAAAAAATGGCTATATCAAAAGTTAATGACGAGATTGTAAATAACTCAGTAAATATTGCTGAGAAAATTATCTTAGAAAACATCAACGACCAAAGTGCAGATAAGCTTGTAAAACAATCAATCGATCAAATAAGTAAACTTAAGGTATAATTTATTATTTATATCTCTCTTTCTAAGCTATAAATAAATTATGGCAGTCTATACGCACATATCTAGAGAAGAATTGGATCTTTTTACTGAACACTATAGTATTGAAAATGTTCTTGAATTTTCAGGTATAAAAGGTGGAACTTCTAATTCAAATTATTTACTAAAGACTCTAGAAAAAAATTACATACTTACAATTTTTGAAGAAAGAACAAATCAGGATAATCTTCAATTCTTTTTTGATCTAATGAATCATTTGAATAAAAATAATGTAAAGTGCCCTGAGGTAATACAAGATAAAAATGGAAATTACTCAAACTCAATTCAAAATAAGAAAGCTGTAATCACATCGTTCTTAAAAGGTAGGTCAATAGATCAAATTAAACCAATACACTGTGCGTCTTTAGGCTCCACTATCGCAAGAATGCATAAAGAATCAGCTAGACTTGAAATGACTAGAGAAAATGAGCTTGGATTTGTAAACCTCAAGAGCTTAATTCAAACTTTAAAAAATTTTGACGATAATATAGACGCGCAGGTAATCGACTTAATCAATGAAGAATATACTTTCCTATCTGGAAACCTTGGTCATAGTTTACCTTCAGGTATAATTCATGCAGATCTTTTTCCAGATAATATTTTTTTTGAAGGTAATGAGGTTACAGGTATAATAGATTTTTATTTTGCATGCACCGATTATTATGCTTACGAAATTGCTATCTGTCTAAATGCATGGTGTTTTGAGCCAAATAATAACGAATTCAATCCAACAAAAGCAAAACATTTATTGGGCAGTTACAATCAGTTGCGAGAATTTTCAGAGGAAGAAAAGAAAGCTTTACCTCTTCTTACAAGAGCATCATCTCTAAGGTATCTACTCACTCGTTTAATCGACTACTATTCACATGATGATAATGAACTGATCCTTAAAAAGGACCCTAATGAGTATCTCACTAAACTCCAATTTCACCAATCCGTTAAAAAAGTAGGCGAATATGGCCTCTAAAAAGGTTGTTATGTACACCGATGGAGCTTGCTCAGGCAATCCGGGCAATGGAGGTTGGGGAGCTTACATTGAAATCGATGATAAGAAAATTGAGTTAAGTGGATCTGAAAATAACACCACAAATAACAGAATGGAATTAAAAGCAGTTATTAATGCTCTAGATTATCTTAATGAAAAAAGAGACATAATAATTTTCACTGACTCAAAGTATGTCATGCAAGGTATTCAGGAGTGGATAAAAAAATGGAAAATCAATAATTGGAAGACTGCACAAAAAAAAGACGTAAAAAATAAAGATCTTTGGGTTGAATTAGACAATCTGACGGATAAACACTCGATAAAATGGGAGTGGGTGAAGGGTCATTCAGGTGATTACGGAAATGAAATTGCTGATAAACTGGCGGTCGCTCAGATAAAAGGATAAATTATAGTAAATCCATCATTTTATTTGCTCCACTTACATCAACTTTACCACCATCAACTTCGACAAAAAACTTTTCAATAATTCCATCATTGACAAGTAGTGAGCATCTTTTTGTCTTGATCGATGTTCCAAATGTATCGGGATAGTCTGTGCCTAATGATTTTGCAAACTCAGCCTTACTATCTGATAAAAATTTTATTTTTCCATTTGATCCAGACATTTCCTCCCATGCTGACATAGTAAATATGTCGTTAGTTGCAAAACATACTATTTCATCAACAGCTTTTTCTCTAATTTTGTCAGCATTCTCTATAAAGCCAGGTAAATGATTTCGAGCACATGTTGGTGTGAATGCACCTGGTACACCAAAGATTACTATTTTTTTCCCTTTGCAAAAGTCCAATATCTTTAATGGTTGTGGACCTTTGTCCTTATCCATAAAAACTAAAGTTTCATTTGGTAATTCATTTCCAATTAAATCTGACATTTGACGAACATACTAAATTTATTCCTTAATACAAGATAAAAGTAAGTGGTCCTCCCACTTGCCATTGATTTTCAAATACTGTCTTACTAATCCTTCAATGCAAAAATTATTTTTTTCAAGTGTCTTTAAAGAACGCTCATTCCTTGGTAGGCACGCTGCCTCTACTCTGTGTAAATTCAATTCATCAAAAATAAATTCTTTGATAAGTTTTATTGACTCACTCATTAAACCTTTGCCCATCTTAGTTTCACAAATCCAATACCCAATTGAGCAAGATTGAACTACACCTCTTTGAACATTATTAATATTAATTTCGCCAATCAAATTATTATTATTTTTTTCAAATATCAGAAAGGAATATGCATTATCATCTAATGCAAGTTTTTCAAAATATCTTACTCTTTTTACAAATGAACTTCTTTCAAGTTCATTTGGTGACCATGTAGGTTCCCACGGTTTTAAATATCTTTTATTTTTTTCTTTTAATGAAGACCATGATTTCCAATCTTTATAATCAGGAGGTCTTAGGGTGACGTTTTCACCTTTCCTCTCAAATGTTATCTTTTTTGGATAATAAGTTGTTAAAAATGACACTAGCTTATCTGCTCCCTGATGAATTCTTTAATTCGAATTGTGTTATTTTCCATTTTATACATTTTTTCTTCAGCATCAAATAAGTAATTGTATTTACTCATTAAATTTAAACCTTCACCTATTGATTTTTCAACAACCTCAGAAAATTTTACAGGGTGAGCTGTAGCCAAAACAAAATTAAGCCTATCCATATCTTTTTCAAATCTTGATGCATCCAGTCCTGTAGCAGTGTGGGGGTCAATAACATATGAAAAATTATCTTTCACGGATTTGATTGTGTTTTGAACGATATCCATTGAAGAACTATTTGAGCTAAATACCTCTCGAACTTTTTCTAAATTTTCCTCAGATATTGATATTTTTCCACTTTCTTCAAAATTTTCCATTGAAACTTTTGTTTCAGTATTTGATTGATTAAGTATATCAAAAAGCAATCTTTCAAAATTACTTGCTACCTGAATATCCATACTTGGGCTTGATGTTTTTATGACTGTTTTAGATTCATATACTCCTGACTTCATAAACCTATTTAGAATATCGTTTTCGTTAGTAGCCACTATTAATTTATTGATAGGTAATCCCATTTTATATGAAACATAACCAGCATAAATATCTCCGAAGTTACCAGTTGGGACAGAAAAATTAACTTTATTGGAAGCTCTTTCAGTAAAATTAATAAATGTATAAAAGTAATATACTGATTGAATGATAATTCTTGCCCAATTAATTGAATTAACTGCTGATATATTATTATGCATACTATAATCTGTATCTTTCAAAATATCTTTAACAATTTTTTGACAGTCATCAAAAGTTCCTTCTACTTCACAAAGAAAAATATTTTCCTGATTAACAGTAGACATCTGCCTTCTCTGAAATTCTGAAATCCTACCCTTAGGATATAAACAGAAAATATTTATGTTTTTACTTCTTTTTACAGCGTTGATAGCGGCTGATCCTGTATCACCTGATGTTGCTACTATAAGATTTATTCTTTTATTTTCTTTTTCTAAAAAATGATCAAAAAGAGGGATAAGTAATTGCATTGCGAAGTCTTTGAAGGCTAAAGTTGGGCCATTGAATAGCTCCACGATTATTTCGTTTGCATTAAGCTCCTTGAATGATACACAGCCACTTTCTGTAAAGTTATTTGAATACGCTTCTTTAATAATCCTCTTCAATTGATCGGATTCTATTTCGTCACCAATAAATGGAGATAAAATAATTTCTGTTAAGTCCTCATAACTTACATTTCGATTAATATCTTTATGGTTTATATTTGGCCAATTTTCAGGAATAAATAGGCCTCCATCATTTGCTAAGCCGGCAAATAAAACTTCTCTAAACCCAAAGTAATCGCTGCCCCTTGTGCTTCTATACCTCATTTTTTTGCACCTTTTGTCTAATATAGTAGATATACATTATCATAATTACAAAAGACAACAAAAACCAGGTGACAGCATACTGGAGATGATTATTTGTTATATTAGAAGGCTCAAATTCAATCAGAATATTATCAGAATAGCTTTGGTCTAATAATTTTATCATATACTTACTAGAATTTAATTTATGATATTTATCCATTTCACTTGTATTGAGCAAATACCAGGTATTTGCAATTGTATCATTTTCTGGAATAAGCGGCTTTCGATCCTTCGAATAGATTAAAGCTCCTCTGATTTCTATCTCACTATTTTTGAAAACTTCATCTAATTCAAAATTATCTTTAGAGTCAAACGGTATCCAGCCAAGTATTACATAAATAAATTTTTTGCTAATCATTTGCATTGGTAAGACAATTTCATAACCAGACTCTCCTTTAAGATTAAATTTATAAAAAAACATTTTTTTACCAGTTAATAGTTGTCCTTTTACCGAAGTATTCATGAATTCATATTGAGAGTTCTCGTCGTTTGATGGAAATTCATCTAGTACAGAATTATAATTAGAATTAATTGACTCTATTAAATTATTTTTCCATTCGAGCCTTTGTGTTTGCCAAAAACAAAGCAAAAGAAGCAGTACGATTGTTGAAATAAATATTAAGTGGAAAAGAAGATTTTTAATCAATTAAAGTATTTATTAATATGAGCCCCAAACATAAATTGCTGCAAATAAAAATAGCCAAACAACATCAACAAAATGCCAATACCAAGCAGCAGCCTCAAAACCAAAATGATGGTCAGATTTAAAATGGCCAGCAATCGATCTTCCAAGGCAAACAATTAAGAATATTGTTCCAATTAGAACATGAAAACCATGAAAGCCAGTTGCCATATAAAAAGTTGCTCCATAGATGTGCCCAGAAAATGAAAAATCAGCATGCATGTATTCATAAACCTGAAAACCAGTGAACACGACACCAAGTCCTACCGTGCACCATAGTCCCTGTATTAGCTCTTTTCTATTGCCTTCTAGCAATGCATGATGAGCCCAGGTAACTGTTGTTCCTGATAAAAGTAAGATTAACGTGTTGATTAGAGGTATATGCCATGGATCCATAAGATGAATATCTGGTGGAGGCCATATAGCTCCTATTTGTTCTGTAGGGAATAAGCTTGCGTTGAAATATGCCCAAAACCAAGCAACAAAGAACATAACTTCTGATGCAATAAATAAAGTCATGCCGTATCTAAGACCAATTTGAACAACTGGAGTGTGATGACCTTGATGTTCGCCCTCTATAATCACATCTCTAAACCACATGTATGAGACATAGATAACAATTGCTAAACCAATTATCATTGTCCACATGTCATCGGTCCTAAAATAAACAACCGCACCAACGCATGCGATTAAAGCTCCAATAGACGCAAGAAGGGGCCAAGGACTTGGATCAACTAAATGGTATTCATGTGTTCTTTTTGTATTTTCTGAGCTCATATCTAATTATGTATCACTGTTTTCATAAAAGGTATAGGACAAAGTAACTTCTGATAAATCAGAAATGTATTTATCATTTTCAATTTCAGGATCTATAAAAAATGAAACTGGCATAATTTTAGTTTCGTTAGCCATGAGCTCCGTTTCTTGAAAACAAAAGCATTCAATTTTGTTAAAGTACTTTCCTGCCTCAGTTGGTGATACATTATAAACAGCTGTACCGCTTAGAGTTTGGTCTGTATTATTCTCTATCACATAATTAATCAGTTTATTTTCACCTATCTTTAATTGATGAATTCTTTGCTCAGGATAGAATTCCCAGTCGAGGGTAGAGCCAACGTTGGAGTCTAATCTAACATTGATAGTTTTATCGATAGAATAAATGCTTTCAGAAGAATACACATTTGGAGTGCCTCCAAATCCTGTAACTTTACAAAAATAGTTGTATAGAGGCACTGACGCATAAGCTAAAGCGATCATAGTGATAACTATTCCTATTAATCCAATCGCAGTGATGCTGTTGTTTGACTTGATAAAATTCATTTAAATAGTTCCCAACTTATAAACAGTGTAAGAGAAAAATAAAGCTATAAAGAAAACTAGTACGAGGGCAGTTATAATATTTCTTTTTTTTATTTTTTTATCCATCAGTAAATATTCCATAGTAAATTGTCGATTAATAGAATTGAGAAAATATTAAACAGATAAATAATTGAAAAATAAAACAGCATTTGAGCTTTTCGCTCAAGTAAGCCATCTTTCAACCACGATCTTTTGAGATCAAATGCCAAATAAATGAAAAAAATACTTAGAGCTGTTGACGAAACTCCAAAGAACAAAGAATAGTATGAACTCATAATTAAAGTAAGTGGCAATAAGGTAATCGAATATGCGATAATTAAATTTATCGTTTTCCGCTCACCAACAATCAGTGGCATCATTGGGATTCCGGCCTTTTTGTAATCATCAGATTTATAAAGTGCAAGAGCCCAGAAGTGAGGAGGCGTCCATAGAAAAATTAACATGAAAAGAAGGCAAATCTCAGTTGAGATTCCTCCTGTCACAACTGCCCAACCGATCATCGGAGGAAAGGCTCCCGCTGCACCTCCTATCACAATATTTTGAGGTGTCCTCTTTTTAAGCCATATTGTGTAAACAAATATATAAAAGCAAATTGTCATTAAAAGTAATCCTGCAGCTGCTAAATTTGAAACCAAGTAAAGCATTGATACAGCAATTATTGAGAGTGTTATGCCATAGATGAGTGCCCCATTAGCGCTTATTTGGTTTGTTGGTAAAGCTCGATCTTTTGTTCTATTCATTAATTTGTCAGTATCTCTCTCATACCACATGTTTAGTGCTCCTGACGCACCAGAACCAATTGAGATAGCAAGAATTGCGAGCAAGCCCGATGTAAAACTTAAACTTCCAGGTGCGATTATCATTCCTACAAAGCTTGTAAATATAGAAAGTGACATGACCCTTGGTTTAAGCAAGGAGATATACAAAGCTAGTTTTGTCGCAATAGAACCTAGCCCAAATTCCTGTTTATTAGAAACTGAGGTAATATTTGCCATTATAATTTCTACTTAACTTTTGGTAGCTCCTCAAACTGGTGGAATGGTGGAGGAGAAGGCAATGTCCACTCAAGTGTTGTGGCTCCCTCACCCCATGGGTTGTCGGCACAATCTCTAACTTTCATGAGAGCATGTACTAACATTACAAAGAATACTGCCAAGCCAAGAACTGATATGAATGAGCCAATTGAGGAAATATAATTCCATCCAGCGTAAGCATCAGGGTAGTCAACGTAACGTCTAGGCATTCCCGCTAAACCTAAGAAGTGTTGTGGGAAGAATATTATATTCACTCCAATAAAAGTTAACCAAAAATGTAACTTGCCCAAAAACTCTGAGTAGTTTCTGCCAAACATTTTACCAAACCAATAATAGAAACCAGCAAATATTGCAAAAACAGCTCCCATAGACAGAACGTAATGAAAATGTGCAACAACATAGTAAGTATCATGCAGCGAATGGTCAATTCCTGCATTTGCAAGAACAACACCTGTCACACCACCTACAGTGAATAGAAAAATAAAACCTATTGCCCATAACATTGGTGTTTTAAGATCTACCGAACCACCCCACATAGTAGCAATCCATGAGAAGACTTTAATGCCAGTAGGCACAGCAATTACCATCGTGGCAAACACATAATAAGCTTTTACATCTGCGTCCATGCCAACAGTGTACATGTGGTGAGCCCATACGATGAAACCTAGGAAACCAATAGATACCATTGCATAAGCCATTCCAAGATAGCCAAAGACTGGCTTTTTAGAAAATGTTGCTACAACGTGACTCACAATTCCAAAACCTGGCAAAATTAAGATATAAACCTCAGGGTGACCAAAGAACCAAAATAGGTGTTGAAAAAGTACTGGGTCTCCACCTTCAGCAGCACTAAAAAAAGTTGTCCCAAAATTTCTATCTGTAAGAAGCATTGTGATTGCACCGGCCAATACTGGTAATGAAAGTAATAAAAGTACAGCTGTCACAAGAATTGACCACACAAATAAAGGCATTTTATGAAGAGTCATTCCAGGAGCCCTCATATTAAAAATTGTCGTTATAAAGTTAATTGCTCCAAGAATTGATGATGCTCCAGCAAGGTGTAATGAGAAGATTGCTAAATCCACTGCAGGGCCAGGCGAACCTAAGTTAGCAGACAATGGTGGATATATGGTCCATCCTCCTCCAACGCCTGCACCACCTGATGTTCCCTCAACAAATAATGATGCGATAAGCAGTATTAGTGATGCTGGCAATAACCAAAAAGAGATATTATTCATTCGTGGGAAAGCCATATCTGGAGCGCCAATCATAAGCGGCACAATCCAGTTTCCAAAACCACCAATCATAGCTGGCATAACCATAAAGAAAATCATGAGTAAACCATGACTTGTAACTAGAACATTATATAAATTATGGTCACCTCCCAATATCCCGTCTCCAGGATACATTAGCTCCATTCTCATCAGAACAGACATTCCAGTTCCTACTAAACCTGCTATAACGGCAAATATTAAATAAAGGGTTCCAATATCTTTATGATTTGTTGAGTATAGGTATCTTCTCCAGCCAGTTGGATGATGATCGTGACTTTCTACCTGATCTGCTGTAATATCTGCCATTTATATATTTCTCCTCTAAGTAAAATATTTTATTTTTTAGCCATTTCAAATTTATCGTCACTGTAATTAATCTCTAAAGATGCATATTCAGATTTAGCAAATTCGATCCACTCTTCAAATTCTTTATTTGAAACAACTTTAACATTAATGGGCATAAATGCATGTTTTGGACCACAGAGCTCTGAGCATTGGCCATAATAGATTCCTTCTTTATTAGCCTTAAACCATGTTTCATTTAATCTTCCCGGTACAGCATCCATCTTGACACCAAATGCTGGAATTGTCCAAGCGTGCAGTACATCTGCTGAAGTTAACTGAAGCTTGACCACTTTATCTACTGGTACAACAATTTGAGTATCAGTCTCTAACAATCTTAACTTTGGATCTGATAGCTCATGATCAGCAAGCATGTTGGCATCAAAAGAGATATCATCGAAATCAGGGTACTCGTAAGTCCAATACCATTGATTGCCAATGGCCTTAATTGTTATATCTGCCTTTGGTATTGTTTCAGAAACATATAGTAATCTAAAAGATGGAATAGCAATAATAATTAACAATATTACTGGGATTACAGTCCACAATATTTCAATTGTTGTGTTATGTGTTGTAGTGGAAGCAACATGATTGCGGCTACTATTAAATCTGAACATGATATATAGCAGAAGACCAAGTACTAAAAGTGATATGCCTGTAATGATAGGCATTAAAATATAACTATGAAATGATATAATGTCAGACATTAAATCAGTTGCAGGCTGTTGAAAGCTTAGCTGCCAATTTTCGGAAATGCCTTCATTTGCCAGAGAAACGGACGGTATTAGCAGAAAAAATAATATCTTAATAATATTTTTCATAGAGAAATTATTGATTTAATGTTTTGGGCTATTACTTAATATATACTGCTTAATTTGCATTAAACTACTCATTATTTCGCGACAGTTTGACGCAATTTTTGCTAGTTTTTAGGGTTTTTTTATTATATTTTATAATGATATTTTTTATTCAGAACAATTCGAGATGATTAACAAAAAAAAAGAGAATCAGTCCAATGACAGCCTCTTTTTCACCAGAAGCAATTTAGATAACTCAAAAGTTGGTAAAATTGTATCAGATGCTTTGCACAAAGCAGACGACGGAGAGCTTTTCATGGAATTCTGTGAAAGTGAGAGCTTTGTATTCGATGATCAAAGGTTAAAGAGTGCTTCATTTGATACATCAAAGGGTTTTGGGTTAAGAGCTATAGCTGGCGAAAGTTCAGGCTACGCTCATTCATCAGATATTGATGAGAACGCTCTAAAAAAAGCTAGTGAAACAGTAAATTTTATCACAAAAGACCATAATGCAAATTTCAACGCTAATTTTTCAAAAACCAACAGAAAACTTTACAATGAGATCAATCCAATTAATGAAACTGAATTCTCAGAAAAAGTAGAAACTCTGAAAAAAATTGATGAATACGCTAGATCAAAAAATCCAAATGTTAAGCAAGTTTCAGCATCACTAAACGGTGAATGGCAGGCTGTGAGAATTTACAGGCCTGGTGGAATTATGATTGAGGATCTTCGCCCTCTTGTAAGACTTTATGTGTCAATCGTTCTCGAAAAGGATGGACGTCAGGAAAATGGCAGCAGAGGTTCAGGCGGTAGAGTAGATTACTCAACTTTCTTAAATTCCTCACATTGGCAAAATCAGGTAGATGAAGCAATCAATCAGGCTGAAATAAATCTTACTTCTGTTGACACACCTGCAGGTGAAATGGATGTAGTTCTTGGACCGGGTTACCCGGGTGTACTGCTACATGAAGCAATAGGACATGGGCTTGAGGGTGATTTTAATAGAAAAAAAACTTCTGCATTCTCTAACCTTATGGGAGAAAAAATTGCTGACGAGTCAGTGACAGTTGTTGATGATGGAACAATTGATTCTCGTAGAGGTTCTTTGAGCGTTGACGATGAGGGTACACCAACTAACTGTACAACATTAATTGAAAATGGAATTTTAACTGGATACATGCAGGACAGATTAAACTCAAAACTAATGGGAGTTAATCCTACAGGAAATGGCAGAAGAGAAAGTTATGCTCACTTACCCATGCCTCGTATGACAAATACATATATGTTATCGGGTAATCGCCATCCCGAAGAAATTCTAAAATCAGTTAAGAATGGCCTATACGCTGTGGATTTTGGCGGTGGCCAGGTTGATATAACAAGTGGTAAGTTTGTATTCACTTGTACTGAAGCTTACAAAATAGAAAATGGTAAAGTTACAAACCCTGTAAAAGGTGCGACGCTTATCGGTAACGGTCCTGATGTTTTAAAAAGAGTTAAAATGGTTGGTAACGACTCAAAAATGGATACTGGAATTGGAACGTGCGGTAAAGATGGGCAAAGTGTTCCTGTTGGAGTAGGGCAGCCTACGATGTTGATCGAAAATCTTACTGTTGGAGGTACGGCGACAGCTTAGCTTACTTGTCTTTCTTGATCCTTCCAATACGGTTCTCTCAATACTTTTTTCAAAACTTTTCCACTAGCATTTCTTGGAACTTCATCGATAAAATCTACTGATTGGGGTTTTTTATAGCTTGCAATTCTGTCTTTACAGAAGCTTATCAAATCATCCTCAGTTACATTTGAGCCTTCCTTTTTCACAATACAAGCTTTAACTACCTCACCATATTTTTCGTCTGGAACACCAATAACCGCGGCATCAACGACATCAGGGTGTGCAAATAAAGCTGCTTCAACTTCGGTTGAGTAAATGTTCTCACCTCCAGACACAATCATGTCTTTTATTCTATCTTGTATAAATACAAATCCTTCTTCGTCCATTCGACCTGCATCACCTGTATGCATCCACCCACCTTTAAGCGCTTTCTCACTTTCCTCTTTTTTATTCCAATAACCTTTCATAATTTGAGGTCCCTTAGCGCAGATCTGACCTATTTCTCCAATGGGAAGAGGGTTATCATTTTCATCTCTTATTTCAACTTGTGTATCGATTGCAGGTCTGCCGCATGATTTTAATAGTTCAGGTTTTTCATTAAGCGCACGAATATGTTCTTCTGGAGTCATTAGACAAATAACAGCGACGGTCTCTGTCATTCCAAAACCTTGTCCAAATTTACACTTAAAAACATCCATTGCCTTTTTGAGAGTTTCTGGAGCGATTGGCGAGGCTCCATAATGTATCTGATCTAAATCATTATATTCGTTACTCGCAACATTTGGCACTGATACTAAGCAAGCTTGAATCATTGCAGGGACTAAAACTGTATGCGTAATTTTTTCATTTGCTAGACAGTCTACTACATCTTGCGGAATAAAATCCTCTTGAATAACTATTGTTCCACCTATTGCAATGCATCCACACATATTAATCATTGCTGCAGCATGATACATTGGTGCCACCAAAAGAGTTCTCGAAGGCCTTGGTAAAGTTAAACTATTTAAATACTGTCTTATGTTAGCAGAAACATTTCTTTGTAAAAGAACTGCGCCTTTTGGATGGCCTGTAGTACCACTTGTGTACATTTGATATACGTCATCATTTTCATAGATTTTTAAAGTTGGTTTTTCATTCGAACTATCTGAAAGCCAATCATAAAAATCCTGAAATTTTTCGATGCTATTATCAAGCGATATAGAAATATATTTTTTTATATTTTTTAACTCTGATGAAATCTGATTTATTCTATCCGAATATTCATTACCTTTGACTATTATGAGTTTGGCTTCAGAGTCATTTATTATGTATGCCCACTCTTGGTCCGCTAAACGATAATTCAGTGGAACAGGTACAGCACCAACTTTTGATGCTGCGTAATACATAATTGCCATTTCAGTACAATTTTTTGCAAGAAATGCAAATCTATCTCCAACTTCTAAACCCTCATAAACAAGTTTGTTGGCCAATTGATTGCTTAATAAATTTGCTTCTTGATAAGAAAGCGAATTTCCTTCAAATTCAGAAAAAGGGAAATTAGGATTTTTTTCTGCTCCATTTTCTAAATACTCGTGTAATAACATGAATAAATTTTATATAATTATTTTTTTTCTACAAGCTCAATTAAAGAATGTATCTTTAAGCTTTTCACTTGCAAATAAATTAATTTGATCATCATAGTGCGGAGAACCCATGTTCATTGTAGCGCTTCCAAATTGGTGAATGCTTTTTGATACCTGTTTTTTATTTTCATCCCATTTTACATAGATATAAAGGCCGTCCCCAGCAACAGCTTTGAGTATACCATCATTGCTTCGCGGGGCGTAAATTGCCCTTAAAACATCGGGCCCTCCTTGAATGTGCACTAAATTTGATCCTCTCTCCAAGAAATTAACATCACTCCATTTTACACTTAATGTCCCAAAGTTTTTCTCAAACTCATCAACACAATTAATGAAGATGTCGATTGGATCTGGGCGTGGCTTTCTTGTTATTTCTGCCAACCATTCAGGAGATAAGATACAAACTCCAAAAGCAGCATGTAAATTATCAGAGTCAGTTCCAAGATCCCAATCTCTCAAAAATTCTTGAGCATTTTTTAATTTATTTTCTGAAAATTCATGATTGAGAATTTCTTTCATAAACTTGTATTGTCTTGAATTGTAAGAAAACTTATTATCGTGTTTATATTTATCAAGTTCACCAAATGATATTGATTTATCAGGATCAAGAAGTTCGTAAGCTCTATATGCCCTATTCGTTGTTCGTGTTTGAAAACCCATAGTTGGATTAAAGTTAGATAAAGATAAGTTATCTTCCTTAGCTGTAACAAAAAAAGGATTTTGATTAGTACTAAATATATATCCAGAGCTTGGGTTTAAGATCTGAGGCACGCTTTCAAAAGGATGAAAATTGTTCCAAATTAAATCACTCTTATTTCCGGGTACCACTTGCATCCAATTATAGTTTGGGTCTCTTACTGGCGATTTAACATTATGAACAAAAAAAATATTATCTTCTTTATCGGCGTAAACTAAATTTAAACTAGCTAGCTGTTCCATTCTTAGGGCATCAAGCCATTCATCAATATTTTTTGATTTATTCATTTTGAGCCATGCAGTTGAGTGGTTGACATCATTCATTCCTACAAACCGAAGGGCATAGGCTTTATTGTCATCTTTTAGAACAGGCCCATGAGCTGAATGATACATTTGTATAGGATATGTAATACTGAAAGGGCCAAACAGTTTAACTTTAAATTCTTGATCCGTTTCGGTAAAATTAACCCATGCACCATCTAGTTCATACTGATCATTATTCTCTGGGTTAAGTTTTAATTCATAAATATCGGATAAATCTGGCTGATTAACTGTTGCTCCCCACCCGAGATATTCATTAAAGCCAACATGTACAAATGGCGACCCTGGAAAAGTACCGCCCATGATATTTAAGCCCTCTCCACTTTTTATATGAATTTCATACCAAGCAACTGGACCCGTTAATGGCTGGTGTGAATTAATGACAAGCATTGTCTCATTGTCTTGTGATCTACTTTTGGAAACAGCAAATGCGTTTGAACCTGAAGGTTTAAAGTAAGTATTTATGCTTGCGACTATTGGATTATCGGATAGAGCATTAATGTTCATTGCAACTTTCTCTTCTTTATCGTCCATTAAATTGATGAGTTCAGCAATTGAATGATCGATACCATAAAATAACGGCATCCGAAATGTCATCCCAGCAACCAAATCGTATGCAGTAGCTGGATATAAAGATTGATCAACTAAGTTCGGATTTTTTGCAGCATAATAATTAAGTCCATCTGCATAACCTTTTATATAATTAATTGTTTCCTTTGGAATCTCTGAGATTTTTTTATTTACAGTGTCCTGAACATTAAAAAATTTAAATAAAAAATCTAATTCTACTCCTTCAATTGCATCTAGGTTTTCCATTATGTCTCCATCACCGGTAATGAGTGAATAAATAGCTGCGATTGTTTTCGAATTAAAATTTAAACTTGAAAGCTCACCACGAGACATTTTAATCATCATCTCGACATGTTTTAAATCATCCTCTGCTTGTGCATAAGCAAATCCGAATGCTGCATCTTTATCAGTATCTCCATATACATGTGGTACTCCAAACTGATCTCGTTCAATCTTGTAAGAGTATTTTTTTTCTATTTCTAAAAAACTAGATTGTGCAAAATTTCTAGTATTATATTGATTAACCAATATAAATGTTGAAACAAAAATAAGAGCTATTCCAAGAATTGAAAATAAAAATTTATTCAAAATTATGCAGCGTTTTTATCTTTGTAGCTTACATGCTGTGGGGGAAGGAATTCATTGCCAAGAATATGATCAGAAATTTTATCAGCTATCATAATTGTTGGCGCGTTCGTATTTCCACCAATTAGAGTTGGCATTACTGACGCGTCGATGACTCTTAAATTTTCTACTCCTCTAACTCTTAATTTATCGTCTACAACTGCAAATTCATCACTGCCCATTTTACAGGTACCAACTGGATGATAAATTGTTTCAGCGGCGTTTCTGATAAATTCTTCTATTTCAGCATCTGTTTGAACATGAACTCCGGGGGTCATTTCTTTACCTCGGTATTCATCAAAAGCAGACTGATTCATAATTTCTCGAGACATTTTTACTCCCTTGATGAGTGTGTCTCGATCTTTTTGAGTAGCAAAATAATTAGGCTGAATAATAGGAGGAACTGTTGGATCTAGAGATTTGAGTGCAATGTAGCCTCTACTTTCTGGTCTAAGCATACATACGTGATTACTAAAAGCATGTGAGTCCGGTCTCGTCTTTCCATGATCTTTTAAAAGCGATCCAATAAAGTGCATTTGAATATCAGGAAGGTCAAGCGTATCATCTGTTTTTAAAAATGATACACCTGATAAGCCAATGTCATTCCCTGGACCTTTTTTTGTTATCATCCATTGGGCTAAGATTGCCGCCATTCTGAATACTGCAAGTCCACCTGCTGTATATTTTGCTTCCGTTACTGGCTGCGTGCACTCGTAGTGAGATAATACATCCAAATGATCTTGTAAGTTTTCACCAACTCCCGGAAGATCGGCTACAACTTTCAATCCCCATTTTTTTATATAATCTCCTTTACCTATTCCTGACAGTTGTAATATTTGCGGTGAATTAATCGCGCCTCCACAAACAATTACTTCTCTTTCTGCATATGCTTTTATAACTTCTTTTCCTTTTAAATACTCAAGCCCAACACATTTTGTGCCCTCAAATAATAGTTTGTTAGTTGTTGAATTAGTTGCAATCGTTAAATTTTTTCTTTCTTTAATAGGATTTAAAAATGAAAAACTCGTACTTGCTCTGTAGCCTTTTGAAATAGTTTGAGGACATGGTCCAAAACCCTCATTATCGTATTGATTAATGTCTTCAATGTATTTGTAGCCTGCCTCTTTGCCAGCATTTAAAAAACATCGATGTAGAGGATTATTTGTAAAAACTGGATTTTGAACACTTAGCTCTCCATCACTTCCATGAAATTCTGATGATCCATTTTCATTTTTTTCAGCTCTTTTAAAATAAGGCAACACTTCCTCATAAGACCATCCTTCATTACCAAGCTGTCTCCATATATCATAATCACGAGAGTGACCTCTCACGTAGAGCATTCCATTAATGTTACTTGAGCCACCTAAACCTTTACCTCGAGGGAAGAAAAGTTTTCTATTATTTAAATGTGGTTGACCTTCCGTCCAATAGCCATAATTATAAAATTTACCAGCACCTTCACCAGAAATTAACTCAAGCACACCTGCTGGCATTTTAACAAACGGATGCCATGTAGTCCCGCCTGCTTCAATTAAAAGAACCTTGATATCAGGATCTTTAGAGAGTCTATTCGCTAAAACGCAACCAGCTGAACCAGCTCCTGCAATTATGTAGTCAAAAGTATTCATTTAATATTTTCTTCTTTTAAATTATCTCTAAATTTTTTCATATTTTCAACATAGTGAAAAGCACTAAGTTCAATTATCTGTTTTTCCATATCTGTCAATTCTCTTTTAACAGTTCCAGGGGATCCCACTATAAGGCTATTGTCAGGGAATTCTTTTCCCTCAGTTATTAGAGTATTGGCGCCAACTAAACAATTATTGCCTATTTTTGCCTTATTTAGAACAGTCGAGCCCATTCCTATGAGAGAATTATTGCCCACTGAACAGCTATGTAAGATAACTTTATGACCCACTGTGACATTGTCCCCTATTGTTAATGGCATTCCATCGTCCGTATGACAAACAGAATTATCTTGAATATTGGAATTTTCACCAACAATTATTGGGTCATTGTCGCCCCTTAGAACAGCTCCAAACCATACGCTTGCATTTTTTTTCAGTGTAATATCCCCGATCACAGAAGCACTTGGGGCAACCCAGAAGTCTGCATTATCTCGATTTATTTTTTTATCTCCAAGTGAATAGATCATATCTTGTTATTTAGTTAAGTAAGAAATATAGTAAAGATAATTAGGTATTTAAACAATAGAAAGAAAATTATGGTTGCATTAGAAACACCGATCTGTAATTTTGGATGGAAAGCTCCAGAATTTAATCTTATTGGAATCGATAACAAATACTATTCATTTCAAGATATTAAAGGTCCAAATGGAACGCTGGTAATGTTCATATGCAATCACTGTCCATACGTAAAATCAGTAATACATCGAATTGTTGAAGATACAACCATACTAAAAGAAAAAGGTATAGGCGTAATCGCAATTATGTCTAATGATGTAAAAGATCCAAAATATGGTGAAGAAGACTCATTTGATAACATGAAGTTATTTTCTGACAAAAATAATTTTGTGTTTCCTTACGTCTATGACGAGACCCAAAATGTCGGACGGAAATATAATGCAGTGTGCACTCCCGATTTTTTTGGTTTTAATGGAAATAATGAACTTCAATACAGAGGCAGACTTGAAGAGTCTAAAATGGAAATAATTCCAAATGCTAGAAAAGAGCTTTTAGAAGCAATGATGCAAGTTTCAGAAACGGGGTTAGGTCCAAAGGACCAGATACCAAGTATTGGATGTTCAATTAAGTGGAAAGAATGAAGAAATTCAAGTGATCATCATCACAACCCAATGCTTTGCACCAAAAATCGGAGGCATTGAATCTTTAATGACTGGAATGGCAGAAGCTATGGTAAACCATGGGATTGAAGTTCTCGTGTTAGCTGACGGAAAAACTCATGAAACTGACCATAAACAAAAATATAAAATTAAAAGATTTACAGGATGGAAACCTCTCAGAAGATTGGCAAAAGCAAAATACTTAGAAAAAATATGCAACAGCAATAACGTAAAAGCAATCTATGCAGACTCTTGGAAAAGCGTTGAATATATAAAAAAATATAAGAAAAAAATTTTGGTACTTGCCCATGGCACTGAAATTCCAAAACAGTATTGGACTATAATGCTTGATTTATTGAGATTTAAGAAAAATAGAATTATAAATTCTTACAAAGGTGTCCACAAGATTTTGGCAAATTCCTCTTACACGAAAGATCTCATGCAGGCCTCTCTTAAAATAGATACATCCCTAATAAAAATTGTTCATCCAGGTATAGATGTTTATGATGATTTTATAACAGATGAAGATAAAATAAATGTGGCCAATATTATTTGTAAAAAATCGCCCGTTATAACAACTCTCGCTAGGGTTGAAGAGAGAAAGGGTCATGTGTTTATTTTAAACGCAATAACTGAGATTAAAGAAAAATTTCCAAATGTATTATATTTGATAGCAGGTAAAGGTCCGTATCTAAAAAATATTAAAAAAATAACTAAAGAAATGAATTTAGAAGCACATGTTAAGTTTCTTGGGTGGATAACTGAGCCAGAAAAATCATTAATTCTAAAACTATCTGACTTATTTGTTATGACGCCTAAAACTGTGGGGGAATCAGTTGAAGGTTTTGGCATGGCATACATTGATGCTTCGTTTCATGGCGTTGCATGTATTGGAAGTGATAGCGGTGGAGTAAGCGATGCAATTGTAGACAGTAAGACAGGATTAATATGTGAGTCTGGTAATCAAAAAATGATTACAGAAAAAATATTGCTTTTACTTGAAAATAAAAAGCTGAGAAAAAGCATGGGTACAAATGGGAGGCTAAGAGCTATTGAAAATTATGCTTGGGATAAAAAAATAATTGAATACCTTGACGCATCTAACTAAGTAAATTTTTTATTAATTCTATGGTAGCGGGAGAGGGATTTGAACCCCCGACCTAAGGATTATGATAATAAAAAAGTTCCATTATTGCAAAACTATTAAGCTACTGAAGTAATTGAGTCGTACCTGTAAAATCTTACAATACCTTACATATATCAAAGTTTGTTCTTGATCTGTAGAATCGAATGGAGTCTAATCACCATCAATAGATTGTGTACCAAAAGTGTACCAACTGTAACAGTAGGAATAACCATATAGAACCGTATAGAAACAATAGTGTTTATTCTTTCAAATTTAACAAATTAGAGGGGTATTAATTTACAGAGTCACATGAGTCAAAACCATAACAAGAAGATTCAAATTAAGTATGAGAATGCGATTAATTATAAACCTGATGCAGATAGTGATTACTTTGTATCAGACTTATTGCAAAACAGAACTGTTGGTGTGATTGATAAACACTACAGGCAGAAAGACTTTGAGAACAGTTTGAAGTTAGCTGAGAAGCAAAGTAAGATTGCAAATCAATTATTAAACTAGCCTAAGAGATTTAATACATAGTATTTGTTTAACAACAAGCAGAGCCTGAGTTGCTAGTAGTTAAAGTTTCTAAACTATCAATTTCAGTTTTATCATTATTGTCTTTATAAAAAGTATTAGAATGATCTGTAGTTCGAAAAGCCTCCCAAGCAATGCCACTTGGATCTGTTACCCAAGATTTGTCAGATTTTGCATAACAGCAGACTGTCTTACCATCATTATAAGTAGATAAATCTGCTTCAGAGAGACTTGTTCTAATATTTTCTAACTCTGATTGTTCATCAACCTGAATACCAAGGTGATCTATACCTTGATCAGCATCTCTTGTTGAAATTGAGAGATTGATTTTTGGATCATTGAGTATCCACTGAGCGTAATCAGTTTTTAACTTAGTTGGCTCAGTTTTAAATAAGGTACTATAAAAATTTACACTATCTTGAATATTTTTTACACCAATATGAATATGAAGTGTTTTCATAAGAAAACATTAATTTATTTTTAAATAAAATCAAGTCCCACTCCATCAATCTAAAATACGGGGGCAACTGTATATATAGGGGGGTTTGCAAACCCCTACTCTTTTTTTGCAGTTTTAAATAGCACCAACCGCACCAGTTGTACCAAAACTGTACCAACATTGCTTGTTTGATTATTCGGTTTTTTTTGTAAAAGGAAACTTGCCCGAAAAACTAGGCTAAATTTGGTAGCGGGAGAGGGATTTGAACCCCCGACCTAAGGATTATGATTCCTCCGCTCTAACCAACTGAGCTACCCCGCCAAAGATGAGCCATAATATACAATATTGCTAATTTGTCGAATGGATCCAACCGCCTCCCAAAAGTCGTGTACCTAATTCATCTTTACAATAAAAAACGCAGGCCTGACCTGGTGATACAGCTGTTTCCGGAGTTGCGAGAGAAATTTTTGCTTCATTCTTCTTATGGATTTCTATTTTTGCATCTAATAATTTTCCAGTTGATCTGACTCTTACACATAGATTCTTAGGTAAATTTTTTGTAATTAAGTTTACTTTTTCAACATATATAATTGAGGAACTTATATTATCCTTATTTGCTACAATGACTCTATTTTTATCTTTATCAATTTTTTTTACATAAAGGGGCTCATCCTGTGAAACTCCTAAACCTCTTCTTTGTCCAATTGTAAAGTTTTGAATACCATCATGTTTATTAAGTACATTTCCGTTGACATCTACAACATCACCTTCATTACTTTCAGTATTTTTATTTATAAACTTTTTATAGTCTCCATCAGGTATAAAACAAATATCTTGACTATCACTTTTATCAAATACGTGTAAGTTTAATTTAAAAGCTAAATCCCTGATCTCATCTTTCTTGTAATCACCTAAAGGAAATTCGATGAGATCCAGATCGTCTTTTTTCATTGTAAAAAGAAAATAAGACTGATCTCGGTCTCTATCTTGAGGAATGTACAATCTCCACTCATTATCTATTTTTACCTTTTTTATGTAATGTCCTGTTACTAATGACTTCGCATTAATTTCTCTTGCAAAAGACAGAAGATCTAGAAACTTTACTTTTTCATTACAGTTAATACAAGGTATTGGGGTTCTCCCTGATTTGTATTCATTAATAAAAGGCTCTATAACATTTTTTTTAAATATTTCTTCATAATCAAAAACATAATGTGGAATAGTTATAGTGTTAGCTATTTTTTTCGCATCCATAATATCCGCGCCCGAACAACATGTTTTCGAGTTTGCAACTTTTTTTTCATCATATAGTCTTAGAGTGACACCTATTACATCATCATAATCCTTGTTCATTAGTGCTGCAGCTACTGAAGAGTCAACCCCGCCTGACATGGCGACTACAATAGGATTATTTCCTTTGATGTGATTAACGTTGTTTTCCATATGATTTATTAATTTTGCTCTGGTATGTATAATATATTTGTCTTATTGTCTATTTTGCAAGCATTACTCCTTATATGAAGATAACACCTGAAAAACTTGATGAATTAATTAAGATCGTTCATCTTGCTGGCATTGAAATCATCAAAATCTATAAAAAAAAGGTAACTAAAAAATACAAGTCTGATAATACGCCCGTAACAAATGCAGATATCAGAGCGAATGATATAATTTGTAAGGGCTTGAAGCTTCATTTTCCTGATATTTCTATTGTTTCCGAAGAGCAAGTTAAAAAAGGTAAAGCTGCAAAAAAATTTTGGTTAGTAGACCCATTAGATGGAACAAAAGAATTTTTAAAAGGTAATGGTGAATTTACTGTAAATATTGGACTTATTGAAAATAAAAAACCTGTTTTTGGGATTATTTATATGCCTACTAAAAATAAGCTTTATTTCACAAAAGATAAAAAATCTTATTTCTCAAAATTAAGTAAAAAAGGACAACTTACAAATACAAGAAAAATTAAAGTTAAAAAAAGAAATAAAAATATTGTTATTTTAAGTAGATCTCACTCACTTGCTGAAAGTGAAATAGAAAAGGCAAAAAAAATGATTTTTCGTAGATTCAATGCTAATAAAATAATACGTTCAGGTAGTTCAATAAAATTATGTTACATCGCACATGGTGTAGCAAATGTATATCCTCGGTTTGGGACTACAATGGAATGGGATACAGCAGCTGGAGACGCTATATTGAGATTTGCTGGAGGAAGAATAAGAACTTTAGATCGTAAAATTCTGCATTATGGCAAGAAGAATTTTAAAAATGCTTCTTTTATTGCTCGTAGCTAATCAAAGCTTATTGGGTTCCCAAATACTGATTTATTTATTTTATTATTCCAAAATACGGCTTTACCATTAATTATCGTTCCCACGGGCCAACCTCTCAGTTTCATACCATTAAAAGGCGTCCATCCACACTTGGACTTCATATCTTTATTTAAAACTTTCTTAGTTTTATTCATGTCAACAATTGTAAGATCAGCATCATAGCCAACTTTAATTAATCCTTTATTTTTAATCCTAAATATTTTTTTAGGATTAAAGCTCGTTAGTTTTACTACTTCATTTAATGAAATTGTTTTTTTCGACACTTCATTTAATAGGATAGGAAGTAAAGTTTGTACACCTGGCATTCCTGATGGACTATTCGGGTAAGTTTGATTTTTTTCAGACTTTAAATGTGGAGCATGATCTGATCCTATAATATCAATTTGACCTTTTTGCAGAGTTTTTCTTAGAACATTTCTATGCCTAGTTCCTCTAATAGGAGGATTCATTTGAGCATATGTACCAAGTTTTTGGTAACAATCTGGGGATGCCAATACAAGATGCTGAGGTGTTACTTCAAATGAAACATATTTTCTGTTTCTTAAAAGCAATTTAATTTCTTCCGCTGTAGTTATGTGAAGAATATGTATCTTCTTCTTACTTTTATTTGCTGATTTTATTAACTTTTTTGTTGAGGTAATTGCAGTATCTACATTTCGCCAGACTTGATGGCTTAACGGTCTCCCTTTTTTTGCATATCTTTTTCTGCTAATAAGCAGATCTTCATTTTCAGAATGGAATGAGATCATTTTCTTCGTTGATCTCATAATTTTTTCAATGTCAGCGTGGTTTGAAACAAGCAATGTGCCTGTTGAAGAACCAACAAAAACCTTTACTCCGCAACAGCCCTTAATTTTTTCAACTTTTTTGATTTCGTTAATATTATCTTTCTCAGCCCCAAAATAAAAAGCGTAGTTACAATGCATTCTCTTTTTAGCGGTCTGCAGTTTCTTCATAAAAAGATTTCTAGTTGTGATACTTGGTTTATTGTTGGGCATATCAAAAACTGAGGTAATTCCTCCTGCAACAGCCGCTAAGCTTCCTGTTTTGAGATTTTCTTTTTTAGTATTGCCTGGTTCTCTAAAGTGAACTTGTGTGTCAAAAGCACCTGGTAGAATATGCAAATCCTTTGCATCAATGGTATTTTTTGACTTTAAATTAACTTTTTTGCCAATTTTGATTATTTTTCCGTTCTTAATAGCAATATCAGCTATTTTTTCGTTGTTATGAGTAACAATTTTTCCATTTTTTATTATGAGATCAATCATTTTATAAATTCTTTTATGCTATTTAGAACATTTTCAACAGATAAATTTTCAAGACCATAATCTTGATCCTTATCTGATTTAATAACTTTGTGATTTCCCCATGGTCCATATACCAAATCATTCGTAGGTCCAAAAAGAGCAACTGTCTTACACCCTGAAGATGCAGCAAGATGCATCAGACCACTGTCACTTCCAATAAAAAATCTGCATTTCTTAAATATGGGAACCATATTTCTCAAATTGCCCCAATCAAAAAGATTAATTATATCTAATTCTGATGTATTTATAAATTCCTCAATTTCGCTTTTATTAATAATATCTCTTGAAATACCTGTTAGTATTATAGTGTGGTTTTTAAAAAATTCATTTTGAAATAAGTTTTTATATTTATTTAGTGACCAATCCTTCTTTGGCCAATTGGAATACGGCGCAACTGCAATTAAGCAATCATTATTCTTTATTTTTTTATAACTTATATCTTCATCTTCTTGGCTATACCATATTTCTGGAATTAGAGCTTCTTTTGTATCTAAAAATTCTCTAAATTGCATAACTTTATGTGAATGCTCGTTTCCTCTAAATATCATTCTTTTTTTTGTATTCAAAAAATAAGATGTTGCTGATGATCTTAAATCAATCACTAAATCCCATCTCCTAAAAATTGAAAATTTAATTACATTTAACCAGTGAAGGCCAAATCTTTTTTTATCAACTACAATTATTTCCTGAAGATGAGGCATAAATTTGTATAAATCTTTTGCAAATGAACTTGTTACAACTGAGATGCTGCATTGATCAAACTTTTTAATATAAAAGTTTAATATTGAAGTAGAGAGAATTGTATCGCCTATTCTTGTAGGGCCAATAAATAGAATTTTCATTTAATATAAACCATTAGATTGACTTTTTGGTGCCGTCGGAGAGACTCGAACTCTCACGAACAATGTTCACTGATCCCTCAAACCAGCCTGTCTACCAATTCCAGCACGACGGCAGATTTCCATGTTTTTCCTATAATTGTTGATATGTTGAAATATATACATTTAACTATAATTGTAATATTAAACTATATTAAAAAATAATTATGTTGAATGAAAATTTGCAATATCCATCAGATTTTAATTCTGAAGTGAAAGATGCGACGGCTCATCTATATAAGGGTGTAGAGAAAATAATACCTGAAGTTGAGTGGCCATTTCATGCTCCACTCATACATGAAATAAATAAACTAAAAAAAGAAAAAAATATTGCAATTTTAACTCACAATTACCAGACACCTGAAATCTTTCACTGCGTTTCTGACATCGTTGGTGACTCATTAAAATTGGCTTATGAGGCAAGAGACTCTGAAGCAGATACAATAATAGTTTGTGGCGTTCATTTTATGGCTGAAACAGCAAAAATTCTTAGTCCAAACAAAAATGTTTTAATTCCAGATACGCGTGCAGGATGTTCTTTATCTGAGTCAATAACCGCAGAAGACATAAGATTATTAAAACAAAAATATCCTGGCGTACCAGTTGTTACATATGTAAACACATCAGCTGATGTAAAAGCAGAGACAGATGTGTGCTGTACATCAGGAAATGCAAAACATGTAGTAGAATCTTTAGGTGTTGATAAAGTTATATTTCTACCTGATGAATACCTTGCAAAAAATATCGCAGCTCAAACAGATGTGAAAATTATTTCTTGGAAAGGGCGATGTGAGGTTCATGAGAGATTTACTGCCGATGAAATAATGGCATATAAAAAACAACACAAAGATATTGTTGTATTAGCTCACCCTGAATGTTCTCCTGAAGTAATTGCGGTAAGTGACTTCGCTGGCTCAACGGCTGGAATGAGTAATTATGTAAAAGACAATCAACCTGGAAGGGTAATTATGGTTACGGAATGCTCGATGAGTGACAATGTTGCCATAGAAAATCCTAATGTCGAATTTATCAGACCTTGTAATCTATGTCCTCATATGAAAAGAATTTCTCTAAAAAAAATTTATGATGCAATACGATTTAACCAGCATCAAATTTTAGTCGATAAGGCAATTATTGATAAGGCCCGTCTTTCCATTGATCGTATGCTTGAAATTGGCAGAAGCAGCTAATGTCTGATTCTATTTATAGCCCTGATGTTGTAATAGTGGGTGGTGGTGTAGCGGGATTAACTGTTGCACTCAATTTAGCGCCAAGAAAAGTATGCGTAATTACTAAAAGTTCACTTGGAATTAACACCTCAAGTAGTTGGGCACAAGGAGGGATTGCTGCGGCAGTTTCAAAGGATGACAGTAATGAAAGTCATATTAATGATACTTTGACTACAGCAAAAGGCTTGGCGAATATCGATGCGATTAAAGAAGTTATAAATAATGCAAAAGGCATCATTGATGATTTAGAGGGATACGGAGTTAATTTTGATAAAAATGAAGATGGTTCATTTAACCTAGGACTAGAAGGTGCCCATAGCTTTAATAGAATCATAAGGTCAAAAGGTGATAGTTCTGGTCTTGAAATTATGCGCGGCTTAATTGAAAAAGTAAAAAAAAGTGATCACATAACAGTTTTAGAAAATGTTTCAATTGATCGAATTATGACTGAAAAAAATACTATTTATGGAGTAATTGGAAGATTTACTGACGATAATGTTCCTGACAGTAATGTAATTATCCAAAGTTCACATGTAGTTTTAGCGACAGGTGGTTTAGGAGGTATTTTTGCAAATACGACCAACCCACGAAGTTCTTATGGAGAGGGCGTGGCGTTGGCATCTCATGCTGGTGCGACACTTACTGACATGGAGTTCGTACAATTTCACCCAACAGGTCTTGATTTTGGCCTAGACCCTACTCCTTTGGCTACTGAGGCGATTAGAGGTGAAGGGGCTTACCTTGTAAATCAAGATGAAGAAAGGTTTATGTTTGGTATTCATCCTGATAATGAGTTGGCACCACGAGATCTTATTGCTCAAAATATATTCAAACAAATTGAAAAAGGAAATTCAGTATTTTTAGATTGCAGGCATATGGGTAGTAATTTTAACGCTCGTTTTCCTCAAGTTTCGTCCTATTGTGAAAATGCAGACTTAGATCCTGAAAGAGACCTACTGCCAATAATTCCTGTCGCTCATTATCATATAGGTGGAGTAAAAACTGATCTGAAAGGACAGACTTCTGTTGAAGGGCTCTGGTGCTGCGGAGAGGTCGCTGCAACTGGTATTCATGGAGCAAATCGCCTTGCATCAAATTCACTATTAGAGTCTCTTGTATTTGCTAAGATTGTTGCAAATGAAATAAATAAAAAGAATATTAAAAAGGATATTCATATTAGCTCTAAATTTATTAAAATTTTTAAAGAGAAAACTAAAAATAAAATAAGAGCAAAAAAATATATATGGCAATTAAGGTCTTCAATGATGAGAAATTTAGGAATTGTTAGAAATAAGGATTCTATTATTAGGGGTCTAAATGATGTACTAAAAATTGAGAGAGAGTCAAAAGGCCTTTCAGCTAAACTTAATGATATGATTTTGGTTAGCAAATTTATTATCATAGGCGCTTATTTAAGAAGAGAAAGTCGAGGTTGTCATTTAAGATCTGATTACCAAGATACTGATGAAGATTTTATTAAGCATTTTGATATTAAATATTCAGAAATAGATGGTTATATCAAAACTATCTTGGATTCTACTATATCAGAAGTTGATGAAAAACTTGTTAGCTAAAAAAGATATAAAGAAAAAAATCAAAATTGCTTTGAAAGAAGATTTTGGTAAATATGGCGATATAACCTCAAAAGTTTTAATTTCCAAAAAAACAAAACTTAAAGCTTCTATAGTCGCAAAAGAGAATGCAATTGTCTGTGGAACTGAGTTTGCTGTTCAGACATTTAAAGCGCTCAATAGTAAAATTAAAATAAAAGTTCTAAAGAAAGATGGAAGTAAAGTAGTTAAAGGAAATAAAATTATTGACGTAAATGGTGATGCACAAAGTATATTAATTGCAGAGAGAACAGCTTTAAACTTTTTAGGGTTCATGTCTGGTATTGCTACAAAAACAAGAAAATTTGTTGATATTGCAGCACCTTATGGAGTTAAAATTTATTCAACGAGAAAAACAATTGCCGGGATGAGACAGGTACAAAAATATGC
>CACCKE010000003.1 GCA_902546615.1 uncultured Pelagibacteraceae bacterium | reverse complement strand
AAGCTAAAAACTTTGATGAATTAGTTAGCATTGCTTTTAATAGCTGGTTTAACTGGATATCTAATGATGCAGAAAATTATATTTTTTTCAAAAATAATAAAAAATATATACTAGATCTTAAATGGTTAGGTCAAAATTCTAGAGAATATCAAAACTTTAATCAAAAACTACTAGAAGTGACAGTAAATATGTCAAAAGTAATAAGATTTCCTCAAAACGATATTTCACTTATGGTAACATCTGTCATTGCTGTTAGCGTTAATCTTGGTGATCAATTATTGGAAAGAAACGATTTGAAACCCTCCGAGGTAAGCTTATTTGCAACTAAATTATTTTTAAAAGGACTTTAGCTTAAGATGACAAAAAGCATTTTTATTACTGGAGCAGCATCAGGAATCGGTAAGGCAACTGCAATATCTTTTGCTGAAAATGGATGGAATGTAGGACTTTTTGATATCAATCAAGAAGGTCTGAAAGAGGTAGCTGAAATCATTGGTCATAATAAGTGTATGTATCAAAAGTTAGATGTAACAAACATTGAAGATTGGATTGAAGCAGAAAAAAGTTTCTCACAGTATACAGGGGGTAGGTGCGATATATTTTTTAATAATGCAGGTATAGCAAACTTTGCAGGAGCATTTGAGGATATAAAAATTCAGGAAATGAACAAAATTATTGATGTAAACTTTAAAGGTGTTGTTAATGGATGTTTTACAATGCTTGAAATACTAAGAAGTACGGAAAACAGCATGCTGCTTAACACAAGTTCAGTTGCAGGACTTATTACAGCTCCAGGTATATCTGTTTATGGAGCAACAAAGCATGCCGTAAGCTCTCTTACCGAAAATCTGCGTATTGAGTTCGAGCGGTATGGCATTAAAGTATCTGAAATAAACCCTTGGTTCACCGAAACACCAATCTTAGATGCTGAAGCTGTTACAATTGGGGCAAAAAGTCAATTAGACCGTGAATTTGTTAATCAAAAAACAAAAGTTTATCCTGTTGAAAAGGTCGTAAGCTCAGTTTGGTCCGCTTATGACTCAAGTAGAATCCATCATCCAGTTGGCTTCGAAGCAAAATTTGCATCGTTTTTTATGAGACACATGCCATCACTTATAAGAGGTTTGAGCAAAAAACTTTTTAAGGATTCTTTTATCTAGACAGACCTTTTTGCTTTATCAGCGTCATTTGATGCTTTAATCATATTTCTGAGTTGTTCCCACTCTTGATCGGTTACATCTTTCAACATTTCATAGAAATTACCCGCATGATTCAACCATTGAGCCCCATCGATAGTAATAATTTCTCCTGTTAAGTAATCGACTCCATCTGCCATTAAGAAAGTTGCTAAATTTGCGAGCTCACTGAGTTCTCCAGTTCTTTTCATTGGAATCGACTCCATCATATTTGCACCTTTACCACCTGGCGCTAATCTATCCCATGCACCTTTGGTCGGAAATGGTCCAGGAGAGATAGCATTTAATCTTATACCTCTATTCCCCCATTCAGCTGCAAGAGATCTAGTCATTGTCGCTAAACCAGACTTTGACATTGCTGATGGAACTGTATAAGGACCACTGCTATCAATCCATGTAGTTAAAATAGAAATTATACTTCCTTTTAGATTTTCAGCTAACCACCTCTTACCTATTGCATTTGTCATGTAAAAAGTTCCATTGAAAACAATATTTGAAATAGCAGTAAATGCTCTTGGAGATAAATCTTCTGTTCTCGAGATAAAATTTCCTGCAGCATTATTTAATAGCCCTGTTAGCGGACCTTCACTCCAAATTTCATCCACCATATCTTCTATTGCTTCAGGAACCTTGATATCACATGAGATTGATTTTACAGATCCCCCATGCATATCCATAAGCTCTTTAGCCGTTTCATCTAGTACTGACTTTCTTCTACCGCAGATATAGACATCGGCACCAAGTTCTAAATACCTCGTTGCCATAGCTTTACCAAGTCCCGATCCTCCACCGGAAACTAAAATTCTCTTATTTTTTAATAAATCCTTTTGAAACATATTTACTCCTTTATCCAAATTGCGCTAAGAATGGAAAATACTTTATAAAAAAGAAAGCCAATTCTTGAATTCTGTTTGTTAATATGAGGATACCAAATAAAATTAGCAAAAGACCAGTAAAAATTTCGATTACCCTTATATAATTTCTTATTCTTGATAAAAATTTCATAAAGCCATTTATTGCATAGGCCGCTATTAGAAAAGGTATGCCCAGGCCAGCTGAATACAGCATCAGTAAAACAATCCCATATGTAACTGTTTCTGAGCTTGCAGCTATTGATAAGACACTTCCTAGAATAGGTCCAATGCAAGGTGTCCATCCAAATGCAAATGATAAACCAATTACATAAGAGCCAACTACACCTGGTCTATAGCTCTCGATTTGGTATCTCATCTCCCTGTTCAAAAATGGTATTTGTACGATTTGCGTAAAATGAATACCAAATATGATAATTACTATTCCTCCAACAATACGTAAAAAATCGAGATATTCGTAAACTATGCTGCTAAGTAAAGTTGCAGAAGCACCTAGTATTACAAATACCGTAGAAAAACCTAATACAAAGCTTAATGAAAAACTAAAAACCTTCTTTTTAATTTCATCACCTTCATCCAATTGTAATTTATCTAAACTAGTTCCTGCCATAAAACACAAGTAACCCGGAACAATTGGCAATACACATGGGGAGAGAAAACTAAGGAGCCCTGCAAGAACTACATACAAATATGAAATCTCAGTCACTATACTTTTCTAAATCTTTTAAATATTTCAGCACCACTCCAACCAATAATTATTGCAATTATTAAAGAAATCAATCCGTAAAAGAAAGGATAGTTTTTTGAAAATGAGTAGATTGCCTCTTCAATTCCAACTCTTGTTACCATAAAATTATATGAATATTCCTGTGATATCTCATTATCTATAATTAGATGAAGATTGACATTGTATTCTCCTACAGGAACTGTATTAGGAATATCAATATAAGATCTAAATAGATTTCCATCAATTATTTCAATTTCATCAGAAACTTGTTTATACAAATTATCATCTTGTTTTGTTCTAATTAAAGCATTATAAAATTCTTCTTTTTCCTTATCATTTACAACGCTTCCCCAATCAGTAGTAAGTGAGCTCCAATCGATCATCTCTGATTTCTTTTTCTCAAGTAGTCCGATCTGATTAGTCGCTAAAAATTCATCTGTAAGTTCAGATGTACTCGAAAGATAATAGAATCCAGGCACATCTCTGAAAGTTACACTTTTAGAATTTAACCAAAATCCAAAATATGAGTCTTTCTTTCTCAATGCAACATCCTCTAGAGGGCCAACAACTTCGATGAGTATATCACTTTTACTATCTCTTGACTGAGATGGATCAGAATAAAATGCCCCGAACACTAGAAGCTCTTCACCTGAAAAGTTTGCATCTATATATATTTCTTCCTGGTCTGAGCCAATAACAAGTGCAATTGATATTGAGGGAGTCAATGCCCCAATCAAAATATAAAATAAAATAATCAATTGC
Source organism: uncultured Pelagibacteraceae bacterium (assembly GCA_902546615.1). Lineage (GTDB taxonomy): Bacteria > Pseudomonadota > Alphaproteobacteria > Pelagibacterales > AG-422-B15 > CACNXQ01. Next base: position 82,979 of record CACCKE010000003.1, on the reverse strand, counting down.
CTTATCATTAGAAAACTAATCTTATTACAGATAAATTAAAAATTTCGTTAGGCTTTACTAACAAATCAAGTGCAATTTTAGTTGCAACGCCAAGTACTATTATAGCTAATAAAGCTCTTATTTCTTCACCTCTTAATTTATTAGCTGCTAATACTCCGACTTGAGCGCCAATTACAGAGGAAAGTATTAAAAAGAAAGCTAGAACTGCATCTACAGCAAAAGTCGTAGTTGCATGAAGAATAGTAACTAACGCAGTTATAAAAATAATTTGAAATAATGATGTACCGATTACTTTTGAGGTAGGCATTCCCAAAAAATAAATCATCGCAGGAATTAATATGAAAGCACCACCAATTCCCATTGTCGCTGATAAGATCCCTATTACAAAGCCAATAATAATTGGAGGAATAATACTTATGTATAATTTAGATTTATAAAATCTGACTTTGAAAGGCAGTCTATGTGCCCAGTTATGATAATGAATTTTTTGTTTAACACTTTTTCTTCTTATTCTATCCCTTATTACTTTGGAGCTTTCAATGAGCATCGATAAACCTATGCCTGTTAAAAGAGCAAAATATAAAATTGAGATTACCGTATCAATTTGTCCAATTGCAACAAGCTTACTGAATATCCAAACGCCCAAGATTGATCCAAAGAAGGCACCAATAAGCAATACCCCTCCCATTTTGAAATCTACAAGACCTTGTCTCCAGTGACCCAATGTTCCTGAAATTGAAGATGCAACTATCTGGTTCGCAGATGTTGCAACAGCAACATTAGTAGGTATACCTATGAATATTAGTAGAGGTGTCATTAAAAAGCCTCCACCTAAACCAAACATGCCAGATAGAAATCCTACAACTCCGCCTAAAGACAATAATAGAAAAATGTTAACTGAGAGCTCTGCAATAGGCAGATAAATACTCATAATTCTAAACTTTTCAGACTTTCCCCATTGATATGGTCAACAAAATTAGAAATTTGCAATTTATGAGACAAAGGTTATATATATTTAAACTACAATAATTATTCTTAAACCTATGTCTTACAAAAGTCCAATAGAAGATTTCAAATACAATCTGGCCATGCTTAACTACGATGAGATCATTGCTGGCATAGAGAAGTTCAAGGAATATGACTCCGAAACACTCATGAGCGTTGTTTCTGAAATAGGGCGCCTTAATGAGCAAGAAGTACTAGATAGTAATAAAATTGGTGACAGAGAGGGCTTAAAATATGTAACTGATGGAGCAGAAGGTCCTGAAGTTCATACCCCTGAAAGATTTAAAAAATTGTATGATGCAGTAAAATCGTCAGGCTATGTTGGTGCTACTATGCCCACTCAATATGGTGGCGGTGGAGCACCGTTTACGACTGCCATACTTGCAGGTGAGATTGGTATAGCTGCTAATATGGCATTTTATATGGGCCCTGGATTAAGTCACGGGGCGATGAAGACTATCTTAAAAAAAGCTACGGAGGAACTTAAAGATAAATATCTACCTAACATGACTTCAGGTGAGTGGATGGGCACTATGTGTCTGACAGAACCACAATGCGGAACTGACCTTGGCTTAATAAAATCAACTGCAGTTCCTAAAGATGATCATTATGAATTAACAGGCCAAAAAATTTGGATTTCATTTGGTGAACATGACTTAACAGAAAATATTATTCATCTTGTGCTTGCAAGAACACCAGATGCACCCGAGGGTATTAAAGGAATAAGTTTATTTCTTGTACCAAAGCGACTGGATGATAATTCTCGAAACACAATTTATTGTGGCGGTTTAGAACATAAACTTGGAATTAATTCATCACCAACCTGCGTCATGAATCTTGAAAACGCAAAAGGTTGGCTTGTTGGAGAAAAAAATAAAGGAATGGAAGCAATGTTTCTGATGATGAATGATGCACGTTTAAAAGTTGGACTGCAAGGTATAGCAATGTCTGAGATCTCATACCAAAACGCCTTAGAATTTGCAAAAGAAAGAAAACAAATGAGGTCTGTTGTCAAGGATAAGCAAGACAAAGATAGTAAAGCTGACAATATAATCGTTCATCCTGACGTAAGAAGAATGTTAATGAATGTAAAAGCAACAACTGAAGCAATGCGTGCATTATGCATTTATACAGCAATGAAAATTGATCTTGCAGAAGATCATCCTGATGAAAAAGTAAGACAGGAAGCTGATGATTTTGCTGCGTTAATGACACCAATAATTAAAGCTTACTGCACTGATAGAGGTTTTTTAAATTGTTCGGAATCTTTACAGGTCTTAGGTGGTAGTGGTTTTACAAAAGAATATCCTCTCGAGCAGTACATGCGAGATGTAAGAATTACGATGATATATGAAGGTACAAATGGCATTCAGGCGTTAGACCTAGTTGGAAGAAAATTAACAATGCACCAGGGACGGTTGCTGCAAAATTTCCAAAAAGAGGTTCAAAAATTTCTATCTGAAAATAAAGATAATGACGAAATTTCATCATTTATTAAGCCTCTCGAGAATGCTCTCAATGAAGTAACTGCTTCAACAATGTGGTTGATGCAAAACGGCATGCAGGATCCCGAAAATGCTCTTGCTTCTGCTACTGATTACCTAAATTTAGTAGCTCTATCTTCAATGACATATATGTGGGCGCGCATGGCAAAGTTCTCAGTTGGAAAAAATGAACCTATACATAAAAATAAAATAAAAACTGGAACCTATTTTGTTGAAAAGATTATGCCAGAGTTAACTATGTACTCAAAAAAAGTACAAGCTGGCAAGTCATCAATGATGGATATGGAAGTTGCGGAATTTTAATTAAGATTTATATCCCAGTTGTCTTGCAGCTAAATCGTACATTATTTCTTCTGATCCACCGCCAATTGCATTAACCCTTACTTCTCTATAAATTCTCTCAACTTTTCCAGGTCCGCTATTAGCTCGAAGATATCCTGCTCCACCAAGTATTTGCATTGCTTCTCTTGCACATAGTTCCATTGCTTTACTTGCATGTACTTTTAGCATTGCCAAGTCTGCAATAGGACTTTCGCCATTCATTACTCTCCAAGACAGCAATTCGGTCCAAGCCCTTGATGTTTTAACTGCTCTGTTCATATCAACGAGTTTATGTTTTATCACTTGATTATCAATCAATGGCTTGCCAAATGTTTTACGCTCTTTTGCCCAAGCTACTGCTTCATCAATACAAATTTGAGAATATGCATTCATACCAGCTGCCATACCGAGTCTTTCTTGACTGAAGTTGCTCATTACGCCAATCCAGCCACTGTTTTCTCCACCAATCAAATTTTCTACAGGCACTTTACAATCATCAAAATAAAGTACAGCTGTATCGGAGCTAAGCCATCCCATTTTTTTGAGAGGTGTTTGCGTGAAACCGGGTGTATCCTTTTCAATAACCAGAACTGATATTCCTGTAGCACCTTCTCCGCCAGTTCTTACACCAACTACATATGTATCAGCACGCATTCCACTTGTAATGAACATTTTTGAGCCATTAACAATGAAATGGTCGCCTTTTCTAACTGCTTTAGTTTTTAAACTAGCAACATCCGATCCTCCTGAAGGCTCTGTCATTGCAAGAGCTGCTATCTTCTCACCCCTTACAACTGGAGGAATAAATTTCTCTTTTTGCTCTTCTGTACCCAAAGATTGTATCAATGGTATTGCAATATTGTGTGATAAAAGACTTGCTGAAACACCTCCACATCCATGGGCGAATTCCTCAGCTGTTACGATACCGTGAAATATATCAATACCCTCAGTTGTACCGCCATACTTTTCATCATAGCCCATTCCCATTAGACCTACATCAGCGGCTTTTTTATAGAGTTCTCTTGGAAACTCACCAGCTTCTTCCCATTCTTCGACAAAAGGAGCTATTTCCTTTGAAACAAATTTTCTAACTTCTTCTCTCCATGCATGATGAGACTCATTGTAAAAAAGAGGTTCTTTACCCTCAGAAATTCCAACTTTCGGTATCATATTATTTCACTCACTCCATTTTTAATTACTATTTTATCACGTTCTTTTACTTTGGATTGATAATAGACATTATTACCATCTTTCCACATTTCTGTAACTATTGTTTCTCCGGGATATACAGGTGATGAAAAACGACAATCAAATCTTTTGAGTTTTTTTACATCTTTATCGCATACACTTTCAATAATTGATCTGCATGCAATTCCGTAAGTGCACATACCGTGTAGAATTGGTCTTTCGAAACCAGCAGACTTTGCAAAATTTGGATCAGAATGCAATGGGTTATAATCGCCTGCAAGCCTAAAAATTAATGCTTGATCAGGTTTAGTATTAATTTCGTGCACATAATCTGGTTTACCTTCAGGCCTTACTAATTCTTTTTTTGGAGATTCAGGTCCACCAAAGCCGCCATCCCCCCTTGCGAATGTTGTACTAACAAGTTTGCAGATTTCTGTATTATCTTTTTTAAGATTTACAGTTGTTTCAACCTCAATAACTGCACCCTTGCCAGGACCTTTATCATAACAACCTATTACTTTTGCGTTGGTAATAAAATCACCTGAGACAGGTAAAGGATTAGTTACTGATAATCTCTGTTCACCATGAACAACCATAATAAAATTTATATTGGTTTTCAGCAGTAAGGGCGAGTGATATTGAAAATTAGTGGCCATTGACGGTAATGCAATTTGTGAATTTTCGTAGACATACTTCAATTCATCTAAATTCATTGGATCATTTCCAAGACCGACACCTAAACTATAGAGAATTGAATCTTTATCATTATAGGAAACTTCAATGTTTTCTGAAGTCATGGACATTATTTCTTCGTAATTAATAGCCATTTTTTATGTATTTCTCTAATTTTTAAATGTATATATACTTTATATAAATCACTTATCTAAAGCGAGGAAAAAAACATGCCAAAACCCTTTGATGTTGAAATAAATAATTCAATTGCTCATATCAGGTTCAATAGGCCTGAAAAAAGAAATTCAATGAACGAGGATTTCTGGAGATTATTTCCAAAGGAAGTTGAAGAGCTAGATGACAGTGGTGAGATTAGAGCTTTAATTGTATCTTCCACGGGACCACACTTTTCTGCTGGGATAGACCTTAGCATGTTTAAAGATGATGTTGTTGAACACGAAACAAACCAAGAGCTTGGCAGAAGTAGGGGGTATTTTGTTCAACAGTTAAAGTTTCTGCAACGTGCTGCTTCATGTTTGGAGGATGCGAGATTTCCTGTTGTTGCCGCTGTCCAAGGAGGTTGTATTGGTGGAGGTATCGATTTAATCACTGCCGCTGATATAAGACTTTGTACAAAAGATGCATTTTTTTTAATTGAAGAAATAAATGTAGGTTTGGCAGCAGATATTGGAACTATACAAAGATTACCTAAAATTATACCTGCTGGTATAGCGCGTGAGTGGACTATGATGGGAGAAAAGATATCTGCTGAAAGAGCAAAAGAAGTAGGCCTTGTGAGCTCTTTGCATGAGAGTCATGAAGAAATGATTGATAGTGCTTTTGAAATGGCTGAAAAATTAGCATCAAAAACACCACTTGCGATGTGGGTTACAAAAGAAGTTCTCAATTATTCAAGAGATCACTCTGTTAAAGAAGGACTAGATAATGTAGCGCTTTGGAATGCAGCTACGCTCCATAAAGAAGATGTAATGACTACAATGATGTCAAAAATGCAAAAGAAAAAGCCAGAGTATAGAAATTTAAGAGATAAAAATTTCTTGAAACACAAATCAAGTAAATAGTATTTTTAATAAATTAAATTTTAATGAGATTTAAAAAAGGCATTATTCTCGCTGCCGGCAAGGGAACTCGACTTTCGCCTGCAACAAAAGTAATAGTGAAGCCTCTTCTGCCTTTATACGATAAACCTTTACTTTATTACGCGCTATCAAACTTAATTAAGGCTGGTGTTCGCGAGGTACTATTTATATCTCAAAAGAAAGATATACCAGAATTTAGAAAACTATTTGGCTCGGGAAAACAGCTTGGCATGAAATTCAGTTACACATTTCAAAAAAAACAAGTTGGAATTCCTGATGCAGTTAATATTGCCAAAAAATTTATTAATAAAAAACCATTTGTTTTAGCCTTAGCTGATAATTTATTTGTTGGTAAGAGCTTCATATCAACTTTAAAAAAAGTTCAGTCGCTCAAGGATGGAGCTGCTGTTTTAGCCGTAAAAACGAAATATCCACACAAATCAGCTGTTATTGAATATGATAGAGAAAAAAATATAAAATCAATTATTGAGAAACCAAAAAAGCCAAAGAGTAATCTTACAATACCTGGTCTTTATTTTTATGATAAAGACTCCATATCAATTGTTAAGAATTTAAAGCCCTCTAAAAGAAAAGAATTGGAAATAGTTGATGTGCATCAATCTTATCTTAGAAAGAATCTCTTAAAAGTTTTTGCATTAAAAAATGATGTTCAGTGGTTTGATACTGGTGATGCAGAAGAAATGTTTGAAGCCTCAAACTATATTCACAAATATCAAAAAAAGGAAAAAAAGCTATTTGGGTCTATTGAAATGGATTCATATTTAAATGGATGGATTACAAAGAAACAACTTAGAACTCTTATTGATCAAATGCCCAACTCAAAATATAAAGAGAAATTAAGTTCTCTTGTTTAATGTTTGATAAAATTTCATTAATTAATTTATTAGACTCAAAGTCTATTAGTTACAAAATTACTGAACATAAACCGCTGTTTACAGTCGAAGACTCTAAAAATCTTCGAGGTTCAATTGAAGGAGCGCATTCAAAGAATCTTTTTTTGAAAGATAAAAAAAATAATTTTTTTTTAGTAAGTTTTATTGAGGATATTATTGCTGATTTAAAAAAAGCATCAGTACCTTTAAACTCCAAAAAATTGTCTTTTGCAAATGAAGATTATTTAGTGAATATTCTAGGTATCAAACCCGGATCAGTATCTCCATTTGGATTATTGAACGATAAAGAAAAAAAAGTTAAATTTTTCTTTGATCAAGAGTTTATGGAGTATGAAATTGTGAATTTTCATCCTTTAATCAACACGTCAACAGTGTCGATAGCTCCGAATGACCTGATAAATCTGATTGAACAGCATCATTCAAAAGTCGAATTTATTAATATGAGAGATTTTCAAAAATGACTCTAAGAAAAGCAAAATTTATTAAAACCAAGAAAAAAATTAAAGCGAATGTTTTTGATTTACATTTTGATGAAGTTAAATGGGTAAATGGAAACAAAACTATTAGGGATCTTATTGTACACAATGGTATAACTTGTATTGTTCCAATAATTGATAAGAAATTTATAGTTTTGCTCAAACAATATCGATACGGATCAGATCAAATTATGCTTGAAGTTCCAGCAGGGACTATTGACCCAGGAGAAAGACCATTAAGTTGCGCCAAAAGAGAATTAATTGAAGAAACCGGTTATCATGGAAAAAATTGGAAAATGATAGGCAAATACTTTTCAACCCCAGCATATAACACTTGCTTAGTGCACTGCTATCTAACTCATTGCTCTAAGAAGAGTGAAACAAATTTTGACGAAGATGAGGTTCTAGAGACAAAAATATATTCAGTCCAAGAAGTAAGAAGACTACTTAAAACTAATAAGATTAAAGATATGAAAACTTATATCAGCCTTGATCGATTTATAAATTATTATTGATTTAATATTTTCCAAATACCTGAAGCAGACAAAATAATTTTATCTTGTGAGATCAAATTACCCTCAATAAAGACGAGGGATTTCGTAGTTCTTGTAACCTTAGCATCACATTCAACAATATCATCCTGAAGACCTGGACTTACAAAGTTACAATTCAGTGAAATAGTACTGCAAGGTTTTTTTCCACACGCAGCAAATACCATAGATCCTAAGAAAATATCTGCTAATGACATAGAGTAGCCACCATGCGCGATACCATGAGCATTGAGATGCTTATCCAAAATTTTAGTAATGAATTTATATTGGTTATTCTCTTCTTTTTTAAAATACATTGGTCCAATTAAGACATCAAAGCCAGCATGCCATCCAAGTTTTTTGTATCCTTCTGGTACCCAGCTTGGTGCTGATACTTCTGTCTTTAACATGACCATAGAGAATCTCCCTAATTCAAAGAATGCGACTTTCTAGACTTCAATTCGGATATGGTCAAGCAGAATAAAGAAAAATATTTGCCAAAATTGAGGGTATTTTTGATGTATTTTTTAAATAAATTTAAACTTTTTTTTTTATATAAAAAGTCTATCTTACGGTTTTCTATATATTTATAAGGGCAATATAGTATGAGAGAAGCTGCAATAATTTCAACTGCAAGAACTGGATTAGCAAAAGCTATGAGAGGTGGATTTAACAAAACTCACGGCATAACAATGGGTGGCCATACTGTTAATCATGCTATTGAAAGAGCAGGAGTTGAAGCTGGTGAAGTAGAAGATGTAATTTTTGGATGCGGACAACCAGAGGGAGCAACAGGTCATAACATTGGAAGAAATGTTGCAATTGCAGGAGGATGCCCCGTAACTGTGCCAGGTACTACAATAAATCGTTTTTGTTCATCAGGTTTACAATCAATAGCGGTAGCTGCTCAAAGAATTATTGTTGATGGAATTAAAGTAGCTATTGGTGGGGGAGTAGAGTCAATATCAATGACACAGCAAAACATGAACATGAAACACCTTATTGAGCCTGAACTTCAAAAAATTTGTCCAGCATTATGGATGCCTATGATTAATACTGCTGATGTTGTAGCAGATCGATACAAAGTAAGCAGAGAATACCAAGACGAGTATTCACTACAAAGTCAACAACGAACAGCTGCAGCTCAAACTGCGGGAAAATTTAAAGACGAGATTGTTCCTTTAATGACAAAAATGGATGTAATGAACAAAGAAACAAAGGAAGTTACAGAACAAGAAGTAACAGTTGATAAAGATGAGTGTAATCGACCACAAACTACACTTGAGAGCCTTGCTGGTTTAATGCCAGTCATGGGACCTGATAAATATATTACTGCGGGCAATGCTAGTCAGCTGTCAGATGGAGCATCTTCATGTTTGTTAATGGATCTTAAAGAAGCAGAAAAAAGAAATATTGAACCTATGGGAATTTTTAGAGGACTTTCTGTTGCAGCTTGTGAGCCCGATGAGATGGGTATAGGACCAGTATTTGCTGTACCAAAACTCTTAGAGCAACACGGCTTAAAGGTAGATGATATCGATATATGGGAACTGAACGAAGCATTTGCAGTTCAAGTATTATACTGTAGAGATAAGCTAGGAATTGATAATGAGAAATTAAATGTGAACGGAGGATCAATTTCTATTGGACACCCATATGGTATGACCGGCTCTAGAATGACAGGACATATTTTAATCGAAGGTAAGAGACGAAACGCTAAATACGGTGTTGTAACAATGTGCGTTGGTGGCGGAATGGGAGCAGCAGGTCTTTTTGAGATTTTATGATAGATACAATTAAATACATTGAAAAAATAGCTCTGGTAATAATTATTTTTGCTACAGTTATAGCTATTGGCTATGAAATATATGCAATGTATGAAAAAAATCTCGTTGAACTTGCAGACTTACTTTTGTTATTTATTTATCTCGAAGTTATACAAATGATTAGAGAATATTGGACGCTAAATAGAATTAGAATAAGTATACCGCTGTTTATTGCTATTACTGCTGTTGCACGTTTAATAATTTTACAGGGCAAAACTATGGATCCAAGCATGTTGCTTTACGAGGGTGGTGCCATTTTATTGATTGCCATAGCTGTTCTTATATTAAAAGCAAGAAAGCTTAAAATATTCGCCGATGTTGACGACTAAGATTGTCAAAGGATTAGTACTTCCATTTTTAGTTGTCCTTTTAATAAGCACATCTGCATTTTCACTTACTGATGAGGACGAACAAGAGATTATTTCTGTTGTAAGTCAGCAGCTGCAAGCATTTCAAAATGATGATTTCGAAAAAGCTTATTCTTTCGCATCGCCAATTATTAAGAAAATATTCCCAAGTCCAAAAGTGTTTGGTGAAATGGTTGTAGGTCAGTACCAGGCCGTTTATCGTCCCAAAAGTGTGAACTTTGGCAAGATATCACTTAGAAATGGAGTACCTTCCCTAGAAGTATATTTAGTTGATCCTGAAGGTGAATTCGTAACTGCAATTTACTCAATGCAGCAACAAGAAGACGGTGAATGGCTGATTAATGGTTGTTATCTTACTCAAGCAGAGAGTAACGAAATTTAGGATTGAGAGTTTCTGATAACTTGCTCGTAAAATTTTAGACTTTCTTTGCTTTTTCTCTCTAACGTATCTCTATTTACCTCGATTAAACCAAAACGCGGTTTGTAGCCATATATCCATTCAAAGTTGTCCAGAAATGACCAATAGTAATAACCTCGAATATCTAAACCGTCATCTAAACAGCTTTGAAGTCCTTTTAATGCTGTAGTGATATATTTTATTCTTTGATTATCATTATCTGTACCAATCCCATTTTCAGTCACAATCATTGGGCAATTTATTTTTGGAGCAACATACCTCAATACATTTTCTAATGACTCTGGATAATATTCATATCCCATAACAAGCATATTTTCATCATTGACGTTAGGTTTCATAATTCCCTCAGGACCATAGGTGTGACGTGTATACGTTTGAATACCAATGAAATCGTCATCTTTAGTTTGATCCAAACACACATCCACTGTTTCAGCATGAGCAATGTCGCGTGATTGTTCACCTCCTTCTGCCGCTTGGTAATCCATAATTGAAAGTGTAATACCAACAGGCTGATTTTTTGTAAGTAGACCTTTGATAACTGGAAACGCTTTTACATGCGCCGCCATCATACAGTCACGTATTTTATAGGGATGGCCAAATAGAAAAGGACCAAAATTATCTAGAGTTGACCCGCATGATTTAGCAGCATCTTCAACAAATGGCATGATAGTTTTCATTCCTTGTTCAGGGTAGCTAGGAAATGTGTGTGCAAAACATGCAGTTAGATTTGCCTCATTTATTGTACAAACCGTATCTATACAGTCACCTAGCTCTTTTGTTACAAATTCAGCATATTTAACATATAAATCTGCGTTTTCTTTTTTTTCCCAACCTCCTTTAGCTGTAAACCAAAGTGGGGAAGTGAAGTGTTGGAGTGTGACGCACGTTTGAAGATTATTTTCATGACAACAATCCAAAACTTTTTTGTAATGATCAATTGCTTCATTTGAAAATTCTCCCTCGGACTCTTCGATACGAGCCCATTCAATAGATAGTCTATAGGATTGTATTGCGTGAGATGACATAAGCTTAATATCTTCCTCATATCTATTCAATTGATCACAAGCAATTCCTGACGGTTCAGCAAATGTGGTATTTTTTGTATTTTCAAGCAGCCAAAAATCTGAGTTTGTATTATTTCCCTCTACTTGATGGGCAGCAGTCGCTGTACCCCATATAAAGTCTTTTGGTAAATTAAGTTTCATAATTATATAAATTTAGCATTTGGATACCCATCAAGAATATACTTTTTAAGTTCTTCAACCAGCTCTTTTTTTACTAAAGTTACGATTGCCCCACCAAAACCAGCTCCAGTAAGTTTAGATCCTAAAGCGCCAGAGGAATTAGATAGATCAACCAACTTATTTAAATTATCAGTTGAAACTCTATAGTGTCGTGATAAAGAAATATGACTTTCTGTCATTAATTTTCCAAATTCTTCAGCTTTATTATCTTTTAAATATTGAGCTGCTTTTACAACTCTCAAATTTTCCTCAATTACATGTTTACTAACATTAAGCTCTTCATCTGAAAGTAATTGAATATCATTTTCATCAATTTTTGTTTTTGTACAGAGATTTTGAATTTTCATTTTTTTTGCAGCATTGAGACACAATTCTTTTTTTTTGTTAAACTCACTATCTGATAAAATCCTTTGTGTGTTGCTATCAATTATTAGAAATTGATAATCTTGAAAAATTGGTATCAATTCATAATTTTTATTAAAGGTATCAAGAAAAAGAGCTTCATCATGATTTCCTAGGACCGATACAAATTGATCCATAACTCCACCGCCCACACCAACAAAATCATTTTCAACCTCAAATGCTAAATTAATTAAATCTTCATCTGCTAAATTTTTTTTAAAATAGCAACTTAGTGATTTTAAAGTACTAACGGTGATTGCAGCAGAGGAAGAGAGACCGACCCCCAATGGAAGGCTGCTTTTGATATAAATTGAGATATTGTTAATCTTAACTGAAAATTTCTTCTCAAAATAAAGACATGATCCAATAACGAAATCTGCCCAATTATTTCTTTTTTCGAGTTTCTTAACAATTAAAGAGTCCTTATATTTATCTGATACTATCGAAATAGACTCACTATTTTTATTTTCAACGATCTCACAGATAATTGAGTTCTTAATTTGTAACGGTAAAACATGTCCACCATTATAGTCTAAATGCTCCCCAATGAGGTTAACTCTGCCAAAGCCCTCACCAATCGAGACTGTGTTCATAACTTAACTTTGTCTTTGTTTTAATTCAGAAAATATTCTTTCATAAAAGTTACTATCGTACTTATTAAAGTACGTAACTATTATTGCTATAGTTCCGGCAACGGCTGGAAAAATATATCCCATAATAAATAGACCATTCAATGTTTCTGGACTTTGATCTATTGCATTTGCTACATAGTCTGTGCTTTCAAGAATTACTCCAGCAAGCCATGCACTAAAACCAACACTTAATTTAAAAACAAATACGTGAGCTGCGTTTAAGACTCCTTCAGCACGAAATCCAGATTTCCATTCACCATATTCGATTGTGTCAGCTATCATTGACCAGGCCATAACACCTGCCATACCGAAACCAATGAAGCCAAAGGTTGCAATAAAAGCTAATAACCAAAAGTTTTCATACCCAGTAATATAATAGATTATTAAATCTGTGATTACGTAAAGAAATGTTCCAATCATGAATAAAGTCTTTTTCTCAAACCTATGTTTTATTAAGTTAACTAAATATGCACCAAACATAATTTGTAAAATTACTCCAAGCAAAATTGGACTAAAGTAAGCCTCTAATTGAAGATTATATTTTACAAAATAGACAACTGTTAGTTGCTTGATATTATTTGCAACCCAAGTTGTTAAAAGTGCCAATATTACGAAATGTAATGGATAATTGTTAAATACCATTTTAGTAACTTTTTTAATACCAATGGTTTCTTCATATGGCTTTGAATAAACTTCTTTAGTATTAAAAAAACATAGGAATGCAAAAATAGCTCCAAGGACTGCCAAACAACCTACTACAATTGGAAATCCGAACTGTGGTGAGCTAAAAAGGCCAACTAGAGGCAATGTTAGAACTGCAACAGCAATTGATCCAGAGCTGGCTCCTAAATATCTAAATGATGCGAGCGATGTTCTTTCATCTCTGTCTTGAGTCATCGCCGGAATGAGCGATCCAACTGGAATAGCAATGATTGTATATAAAGTGGTGAATGTAATGTATGTAAAAAGTGCCCAATAAAATTTACCCGTTTGTGACAAATCAGGTGAGGTAAAGCATAAAATAATCATTATTAGCGCAGGTACTGATCCAAACAAAATATAAGGTCTGAATTTCCCCCATTTGGTCGAAGTATTATCTGCAATATACCCCATAATCGGGTCAGTAAATGCGTCCCAGATTTTCGCTAAAAAGAAAACTAAGCCAGCGTTTGCAGGCGATAATCCAAAAATATCTGTATAAAAAAATAGTAAGTAGAAGACAGTCAGTTGCCACATTATATTAATGGCAAAATCACCACCACCGTAAAACAATTTTGATCTAAAACTTAGTTTCATAGGGCATCATATATTGTTTCAACTAATTTAAGTGCTCTTTGATCACCGAGCATGGATCCAGTTAATAAATTCATTGTGTATGCGCAGCTAATTCCATTTTCAGGATCCCCAAATGCCATAGAACCGCCCCATCCAGTATGACCAAATGCTTTACTGCTTTTACCAAATAATTTTCCACCACCGACACTATAACCTGCATGTGACCACTGCATAGGTGACTTCATTACATGATCGTCTCCACTTACAGCAACTGTAGTAAGAGTTTCAAAGGTATTTGATGAAATAAATTTATTTGATAAATGCGATAAGAAAAAATCATAAATTTTTGCAAGTGATCCTGAATTAGAGTGACAGTTCATAGCTGGAATTTCCGCAAGTCGCCATTCAGCTGTATTTGCTGTTTTTGTTCTGTTTGCAGGATTAAGAAACGCAGTAATTAGATACTCATCTACATTTGTCGGATCACTGAAAGCTTTCCTTAGGCTTTCAGAACTAATTAGTTCAGCAATATTGTCATGATATGCTGAAGGTGTACCTATAAAACATTTGGTTTCAAGAGGATTATTCAGTAACTCATCCAAGTTCTTACCGACTGATTTATTGGTCACTCGTTTAATTAATTCACCAACTAAAAAACCGATCGTTTTTGGATGATAACATATTTTTTCATCAGCTTTATGATATGGTTCTTGATTTGCCAACAGATCAACTACATAGTCCCATTTGTAAAAATCGGTTTCATCTATAGGCTGTCTCCATCCATACATCCCTGCTTGATGGGAGAGTAATGTTTTTACTTTTATACTTTCTTTTCCACCGTTCGCAAATTCAGGCCAGTAATCAGCAACATTTTTCTCTAAATCTAGTTTGTTTTCATCAATCAATTTAGCAACAATCATCGCAACAATACCCTTACTGGTTGAGTGGATATTTACTATTGTATTTTGGTCCCACTTGTTTTTTTTATCACGATCCCGATAGCCGCCATAAAGGTTCACCAAAACTTCTCCATTTTGATAAACGGCAAATGATGCACCCACCTCCTCATCATTTTCTAAGTTTTTCTTGAATAATTTGTAAGTGTTTTCGAACTTTTTATTAAACTCACCCAATACTGTTATCTCATTTTCTGTGGTCATTTATAGTGTCATAAGGCTATTATTTATATATTCTGCAGTAGATTATATGACAGAGCAGAATAACAAAACATATTTAATAGGTTTTATACTGGCACTATCCGCTGGTTTGATATGGAGTTTTGGAGCTCCTACTGTTAGATACATGGTAGATGCTCAGGTCTATCAATGGCATTACCTTTTTTATAGAGGTATAGTTGTAGCAACAATTTTGTTGATATATTTGATTTATAACGAAGGAATATCTTTCTATCATAATTTTAATAGAGTTGGATCATCTGGTTTATTGGGCGGTATTGGTCTTGCTGCAGCTTTTATATTTTTTATTTTTGGAATGACTTATACCTCCGCGGCTACCACATTATTTATGATCGGTACACAACCATTATTTGCAGGGCTCTTTGCATATATCTTTCTAAAAGAAAAAATTGGCATCACAACTGCGATAGCGTGTTTTGTATCTTTGTTTGGGATCTTTCTAATGGCTTATAATGACTGGTATGCAGGAACCTTTTTAGGTTGGGTATTTGGTTTATTCTGTTCTATTGGATTTGCAATATTTGCAACAACGCTCAGATGGCAACCAGACACACCTAAATTTACGACAATCATTATTGCTGGTATTGCCTGCTCGTTTTTTTCAATGATTATGATTGTTTTATTTGCTGACAGTTACTCAATGCCGTTACAAAATATTTTATTAAGTATGCTGCATGGAACTTTAGTTGGGATTGGACTTATACTTTTAAGTTTAGGTGCGCGCTATCTGCCTGCAGCAGAATTTATGTTACTTTCTTTAACAGAAGTTGTGGGAGGAGTAATTTGGTGTTGGATACCTTTATTTGGAGTAAACGAAGTTCCCTCAAATATAACTTTAATGGGTGGCTTGGTAATTATCATTGCTATAAGTTTTTATGCTTTTGGTACTACAAAAAAAACTACACCGCCAACGCTATAGAAAAGTATGAGTGATATTGATAATGTTAGCTGGAATTATCCTACCCCAATATGGTTTGGTTTAGGCCGTTCCCTAGAGATCCCAAATGCCTTAGAAGCTCAAGGTATGCAAAATCCTTTAGTTGTTACCGATCCAGAATTTACCTCTAATAAAAACTTTAGAAAAATTATTGAATTATTAAAAAATAATAAAATCAAATACTCAATTTTTTCAAATATAAAAGGAAATCCAACTGGCAAGAACGTAATGGACGGTGTTGAGCACTTTTTATCTAACAATAACGATGGTGTAATAGCGATTGGCGGAGGCAGTTCTCTTGATGCCGGCAAAGCAATTGCATTTATGACGAAACAAAGCGAAAACCTGTGGTTTTTCGAGGATATTGGGGATAATTGGACAAGGGCAATTACAGATCAACTTCCAAAAGTAATTGCGATACCAACTACGGCTGGCAC
This sequence comes from uncultured Pelagibacteraceae bacterium, assembly GCA_902546615.1. Taxonomy (GTDB): domain Bacteria; phylum Pseudomonadota; class Alphaproteobacteria; order Pelagibacterales; family AG-422-B15; genus CACNXQ01. The sequence goes on along the minus strand of CACCKE010000003.1, from coordinate 66,533 downwards.
AGGTTCTGAAACAGGCCGCGCATCACTTATTTTGGACGAAAGTGATAAGACAAAAAAAATAATATTTCATCCCTCGTTCTTACCAGACCTTGTAATACTTGATCCAAATTTAACTTTATCTCTTCCACCTCATCTCACAGCCGCAACAGGCATGGATGCTTTAGCTCATTGTTTAGAGGCATACTGTGCTAGAGGTTTTCATCCTATGGCGGATGGTATTGCACTAGAAGGGATAAAGAACGTGAAAGATAGTCTTCTAAGTGCCTATAAAAATCCTGATGATATCTTTGCAAGATCAAAAATGTTAGTAACATCATCAATGGGATCAACTGCATTTCAAAAAGGACTAGGAGCAATACATTCTCTTTCACATCCTATAAATGCAGTTAATGATATTCATCACGGTCTTTCAAATGCAATATTTATGCCATATGTACTTAAGTTTAATGAACCGATTATAAATCAGAGGATACAACTATTAACAAAATACTTAGAATTAGAAAATTCTACATTTGATGGATTTCTGTCTTGGATATTGAAGCTAAGAGATGAACTTGCTATTCCTCATACTCTGAAGGAGCTTAATCAAGAATTTGATTTTGAGCTACTTAGTGAAATGGCCTTGAAAGATCCATCCACTGGACCAAACCCACGCGATATAAGCCTTGATGAAATGAAGCAACTTTACATTAACTCATATGAGGGTATTCTATAAATATGATCAAAACAGAAAAACTAGTTTATGGTTCTGCAAATTCTAGTGTGCAATTTGAAGGTTCAATAAGTTATGAAGATAGTTTTGATACACCAAGACCAGGAGTTCTCGTATGTCATGCTTATGGAGGCCATTCTGATTTTGATATTAAGAAATCAGAACAACTTGCTCAGCTTGGGTACTTTGCATTTGCTATGGATTTATATGGACAGGGTAGAAGAGGTTCAAATCCCCAAGAGTCAATGGAGTTGATGAATGAATTTAATACTGACCGAGTATTGCTTCAACAAAGAATGATCCATGCTTACGAGACCCTCAAGAATTTTGATAAAGTTGATGAAAACAAAACTGGAGCAATTGGATTTTGTTTTGGAGGAAAATGTGCACTTGATTTGGCTAGGGCAGGCGAAGATGTAAAAGGGGTTGTTAGTTTTCATGGATTATATGACGCACCAACGGCAAGTTCAGGAAAGCAATTAAAAGGAACAATAAAAATTGGTTCATCGATTTTAATTCTACATGGATACGATGATCCTATGGCCACTCCTCAAAATATGATTGATTTAGCTGATGAATTAAATTCAAAAAAAGCAAATTGGCAAATTCATGCTTACGGCAATGTTGGACATGCTTTTACAAATCCTGAAGCCAATGATCGAAACTCAGGATTATTCTACGATGCGCATGCCGATCAGCATTCATGGCGAGAGATGTGTAATTTTTTTGAAAAAATTTTTTCTTAAATTTATTATTCAGACTTCCAATTGATATTTTTCATTGAATTAAGATAATTTTTAAATTCTTTTATCAATTCTGAGCTAGGTTTTACTGTTTTTCGTCTTTTATCGTTCTCTGTTTTCTCTAAATGTATGAAACCTCTGTCGCAAGCCTCATTAATCATCATAGATGACTTAGGCCGAGATGTATGAAAGAGTTTTGTCTTTAATTCTTCAACACATAGCTTTTCTTTATTTTGATGGGCTGACATTACGAGGAGCATCATATGATAATGAGAGGGAGTTTTTCTAAAAAAATGCTTACTTGAGCGATGTGAGGTTCCTATTTGTTCTTCCCAAAATCTGAGGAGTGAATTTGTTGCGCTCATGGGAAAAAATTTTACAGCAAAAAGATCAATCGTCTAATTAAATTTTCAAAAAAATCGATAGATTTCTTTTGTCGTTATTGAATATTCGTAATGGTGATATCCTCAGATTCTATCGGCAAAATTGCCATCGTACCATCATCCGCTAATGTCCAATTGTCTGGACGTACCTCATTAACACCTCTCACAAAAATTATTTTTGCAATGAAATTTTGAGGAGCTGGTGTCAAATGATAGAATATTAGCTCCTTGACATTTGCTTCATTGGCAGCTTGAGCGGCCTCAATTGGAGAGGCATGATAATCCTGAATATCATAAAAGACAGTAGATAATAAGGGGTTTGTATCTTCTGATATCTCTTCTAATCTTCCTATCATATTATGAGACAGAGCGTCATGAAACAGAAGGTCTGCATTTTTAGACTGTTCAACTAAGTTTTCACTATAGTCGGTATCACCGCTTATTACTATTGACCTGCCCTTGTAATCAAAACGATAGCCTAGTGAAGGATCAACTGGAAAATGTTCAACTTCAAAGGCTGTTATCTTAAGTTTACCATCATCATAAATAACTGGATCATTTAAATTAATTATTGTTGTATCAAAACCAGCAAAATCAGAAGGCGCTACTTCTTCTCCATGATGAAGAGTTCTCCACTCAGTATCTAGCTCATAAGCTTTTGTTATTCCCTCAGTAACGAGATTAGTACCCATTGGCCCATACACTGGTAGTTTTTTACCTCTATTTTGAGTTACCCATGAATAGAGGTGAAAGTCAGCTAAATCAGAAATATGATCTGAATGTAAGTGAGTTAATAAAACTGCATCTAAGTTACCAAGATTGATACTCCAATTTGTAAGGTTTTGCCTGCTACCATCCCCGGTATCAACCACAAACATATGATCGGGAGTTTTTATCATAATACAGGGCTCTGCCCTTCCTTTGCCCGGTAAAGGCCCTCGTGATCCACAAACAAGACCAACAATATAATCACCATCAAAAGTTACTAATTTATCCTGATTATTCCATTGTCTATTAAAATCAAAATCTATCAAAACATTTTGAACAGTAGTAGTTCTTATTCCAACAACTGCGATAATTAATATTAAAATTGCAGCTATCAAAAAAAAATAAATTTTTTTCATATTTATTTACTAGATATTCTCTTCGATGTAACCAGCAACAAAACAATAAGCAATATTTCAATTATAATAAATTGAGTTGCAAAGGTTGCATCATGAGCTAACCATGAGATCACTCTAAATAAAGCAGTAAAACCCAAAAGCATCGCGGGCGCGTAAAACCAAATACTTCTTAAGGTATAAACTGCAAGTATCATCATCACCCCAATACAAAAAAAATAGCTTCCTACATCACCAATTAGACTACTTCGACCTAATCCTTCAGGAATATCTAATATACCAAAGTTAGCTCCAGCGTCGTAAGGAGAAATTACCCAGAGAAGGCCAAGTATAATAAATATGACTCCGTTAATAGTATTCAAAACAACTAGTAACCTATTCATAATCTTTCCCCTTTAATGTTATTAAATAATGTTTATTCATATTATAATCAAGAATAAGATGAACAATGTAAAAATACTTATTCTAATTAGATGAAATTTTTAAGCCCTTTACCCACCGAAGCCAACAACAATTACCAGGGTTTAAAGCCTGCACTTTGGTTTTTTTATTTATATCTCCTCTTAGTAGCTTTCAGGTCGTTTACACATATGTTTGCTCAAGATGCGGGCCTAAATTCAATAGCCTCAATTATAATTTTTCCGGAAGTTAATAATTTAAATCCTAATAGTGTAATTTATTTTATAGGCTCTTTATGGGGCAGTTCGCAGATCGTTGTGTTATTTATATCAATTATATTTCTAATAAAATACAAAAGCCTTTTGTCATTTGCCTGGTTAGTTTTTGTGCTCGATAATGTATTAAGAATAATAACGATGATGATGCACAAATTATACCAAAATTTTCTCAATTCAACTGCTCCAGGAGGTTTAGTTGGGACAAGTCTCATGTTATTTGTTACACTTTTTATGTTTTTTATCTCGATCATTGAAAGGAAACAGAAATGAAAGTAGAAAATCGTGTTTTTCCAAACAGAGAACAAATGAAGGGTTTTTTTGAGAATACCGATGATAATGAGCCAATATACATGCTCAATCTACTGAAATTTAAAGAGAAAGCAGAATATAGAGATGGGAGAGAAACCAACTTGACTGGAAGAGAGGCTTACACAATTTATGCTGAGTTTATGGGTAAACATTTAGAGGAAATTGGAGGAGAATTAGTTTTGCATACAGATGTAAAACGTTTAGCGGTAGGTAAAGTTGAGGAGTTATGGGACGTAGTTGCTATTGCAAAATGGCCTTCAAGAAAAATAATGGGTGAAAATATGATGCCCAGTGACCCAGAATATCTTGAAGCTTATCAGCACCGCGAAGCAGGATTAGCAGGCCAATTAAACATTGAAACAAAAGAAATTAATGATTGAATTATATACTTCACCTACACCAAATGGATATAAGATTTCAGTAGCTCTTGAGGAGCTTGCAATACCTTATAATGTTCATGTTGTGAATTTACAAGCCGGTGATCAAAAGAAGCCAGAATTTTTAGCAATGAATCCAAACGGACGTATCCCTGTAATAGTTGATACTGAAAATGATAACCTTTCAATAATGGAAAGTGGCGCGCAACTAATTTATTTAGCTGAGAAAGCAGGCAAACTATTGCCTACAGAGTCAATTGCTCGTTCAAAAGTCATTCAGTGGTTAATGTTTCAGATGGGAGGAATTGGTCCGATGATGGGGCAGGCCAATGTTTTCTTTCGTTATTGGCCAGGAGAAAAAATACAACCAGCAATTGATCGTTATCAAAACGAAGGAAGACGCTTGTTTGAAGTTATGGAGACACGTTTAAAAAACAATGAGTATCTTGCTGATGATTTTAGTATAGCTGATATTGCAAATTGGTGTTGGGTAAGAACATATAAATGGTCAGGTGTGAATATCGACGGTCTTGAAGGTGTAAAAAGATGGATGCAGATGATGGAAGATAGACCAGCCTGCAAAAAAGGTGTTGCAGTACCAATTGATATTATGGAGTTGATGAGAAATATGAAACAGTCAAAAGATCTAACCGATACCGGTTCAAAAATAATTCAGAAGTAGGAGAATAAAGATGAGTTTACCAAATCCATTAGTTGTTCTTGGCGGTGTGGGCTCACCCTATACACGTAAGATGCTTTCATATCTTAGGTATAAACGTATTCCTCATAAAATGATTTGGGGAGACCCTTCAAAATATCTTGATCAAGAGGGTATTGAAAAGCCCAAGCCTGGATTACTGCCAACATTTATCCTACCTGATGAAAATGGAAATTTAAAAGCTGTAACAGATTCGACTCCGTTAATAAGAAGGATTGATAAAGAGGTTAGTGAGCGTAGTACTATTCCATCTGATCCTGCACTTGCGTTTATAAATTATTTAATTGAAGATTTCGCTGATGAGTGGGGGACGAAATATATGTTTCATTATAGATGGCATGATCAAAAAGATGCTAAAAATGCAGGAACAATTTTACCTCTTCAAACCGTAGGAATGATGCCAAATGAAATGCTAGATAATTTAAAGGGAATGATAAGCAAAAGGCAGATAGATAGGTTATGGGTAGTGGGTTCCAACAATGATACAGCTCCTATCATAGATGCAAGTTTCAGACGTTTATTGGGTATACTCGAGAAACATTTCACATCAACACCTTATTTGATAAGCAATAGACCCTCATCAAGCGATTTTGCAATGTATGGTCAACTGTCTCAACTTGTAAACTTTGATCCCACGCCAAGAGAAATTTGTCATGAAGTATCTCTTAGGACAGTCGCATGGGTTGGTTTAATTGAAGATCAATCTGGTATTGAGGTAGATGATGAACAATGGGGATCAATTGATACTTTACCGTCAACGGTAAAGGAATTACTTGCAGAAATCGGTAAGGGTTATGTGCCTGCACAGCTAGCAAACACTAAAGCATTAGAAAATGGCGATAAAGAATGGCAAACAGAGATTGATGGATGTCTTTGGAAACAAAAATCATTTCCTTACCAGGCAAAGTGTTTAAAGTGGCTTAACGAAGAATATAAAATGCTTGAAGATAATGATCAGAAAAAAGTAAATGATCTTCTTGAAGACACTGGATGTGAAAGGTTAATATTTGAGACATGAAAGTAGATTTATATTTCTCCTTTAGAAGTCCATACTCTTATTTAATATTACCGCGTATCGTTTTGTTAAGAGATAAGTACGGTGTAGATATAAATTTTAAACAAGTCTACCCGTTAGCAATAAGAGAGCCAGAATTCTTTAAAGGTAAGAACTTATTTACATATTTTCTTCTAAAACGATTTGATTATTTTTTACAGGCAAAAAAACTTGGTATGGTATTTAAAAAACCAAATCCAGATCCAATAAAACAAAATATGCTAACCGGTAAAATTTCTGATGACCAGCCACGTATATTTAAGTTATGTCATTACTGCCAGGCAATAGAAAAAGATAGACAACTTGATTTTGCCGTTGAAGTTTCAAGCAAAATTTGGAGTGGTATGAAAAATTGGAATTCTGACGACTCAATTTCTGAGTCATCATCAAAATTAGGCTTAAATCATAATGATATTGAAAAAAAACGAACTGAGGCTGAGCAAAGCTTGATTGGTGAAATAAAATTAAACCAAAAGGAACAATTAGAAGCAGGTCATCATGGAGTTCCATTAACAGTCTATAAAGACAAGTTTTACTTTGGGCAAGACCGATTTAATGATCTTTTAAGAGCATTAAAAAAAGATGGACTTGAGTTATAGTATATTTAACGAATTGTCTTAACTTTTATTGAGCTGAAATCCCTCTTATCCTCTCAGATCTTCTCCTTAACAACTCAGTCACAATCAGGATTAATGTTGAAAGCACAATTAAGCATGTAGCAACAGCCATGATCGTCGGGCTGAGCTGCTCTCTCAAACCAGTCCACATTTGAAGTGGGATAGTTGTAAGATTTCTATCTCCTCCAGCCACGAAAAGAATTACAACGATTTCATCAAAAGAAGTTACAAAAGCAAATAAAGCACCAGAGATTATACCAGGTGTTATTAGAGGTAATGTAATTTTAAAAAAAGTATTAGTTGGTGTACTTCCAAGACTTGAAGCTGCACGCGTAATACTATCATCAAATCCGCTTAAGGTTGCGGTAACTGTTATAACAACAAACGGTGTACCTAAGATAATATGCGCAATGACAATGCCAGGAAAAGTTGCAGCTAATCCTAATTTTGCAAGTGAAAAAAAGATAGCTGAGCCAGAAATAATTAGTGGAATAATCATCGGCGAAATTAATACACTCATGATTAATTGTTTGTAAGGCATGTAACGACTACTTAGACCCAATGCTGCAACAGTTCCAAGTACAGTTGCACCTATTGTTGAGAAAAATGCATAGTAAACACTGTTTCGAGCTGCGATTCCCCATGGATTTTTAGTTCCATAAATCATGTCTTCATACCACCTAAGTGAAAATGCCTCAGGCTGTAATGCAAGCATGCCGTCAGAGAAGTGTATATACTGCTCAGCATTGAATGATAGCGGTATGATCACAAAAAGAGGCGCAATCAAAAATACGAAAACTGCAGTACAAATTACTAAATAAGAATAGTGCCAAACTCTGTATCTCATTTCTGTATATTTTGGTAATGCCATATTATCCAAGCCTCATGTTATCTATGCCAACAATCTTATTGTACAGCCAGTATACCACTAGCACTGCTATTAAAAGAACTGTCGCCATCGCCGTTGCAAGAGACCAGTCTAGTGATTGCTGCATGTGATATGCTATTCTATTACTAATTAGAATTCCTTTTGCTCCACCAACCAATGCAGGTGTTATGTAATAACCAATCGCTAAAACAAATACTAAAATTGATCCTGCACTAATTCCTGCGTATGTCAGAGGAAAATATATTTTTCTAAAAGCGTGAAAAGGTGTTGCACCCATTGACGTTGCAGCGCGCATTAAACTTGGTGAAATTGTTTTCATTACACTATAAAGAGGCAAAACCATGAATGGCAATAGGATTTGTGTCATTGCAATGAATGTGCCTGTCATATTATACATGAGCTCAAGTCTCGACTCATCTGCAACAAATCCAAGCGACACTAAGGTATCATTTAATACTCCTTGTTTTTGTAATAGAACCATCCAACTGGATGTTCTAACAAGCAGTGATGTCCAGAAGGGCAAAAGTACGCATATCATCAATAGATTTGAATAACGAGTCGGTAAGACTGAAAGTAAGTGTGAAATCGGATAAGCTAAAATAAAGCAGCAGAAAGTTACTCCAACGGCAACAAATATTGTTCGCAGCCACAAGGTTACATTAATTCTAAGCTTTTCAGGAATCCTTTCAATTGAGCCATCAAACTTTTGTTCATAATCAAATGTCGTTAAATATTTTCGAAAATGATAAGCGTCAGTTCCTCTCTTTAGTGCTTGCCAATATTCAATGTCACCCCATTTTTTATGTACATCAATGAATTGATCTAGGAAGTTAGCATTTTCATCAAAGTTTTTAAGTTTACGTGAAGTCTTTTTAATCAGACTTGTAAAGCCGCCTTTTTCATAGTTTAAACGAGTTGCAATCTTTCCGTGGTATTTATTTTCTACAGCAGTCTTCAATTCATAATAAAATGTTGAGGTTACATCCTCGCCAGGCATTTCACTGCCATCCCATGTCTGCATAACCTCGTGTGTTTCTGTAAGAAACGAGTTCATTTCAGCATTATCAATACTTCGCCCCAACATCTGAAAAATAGGAATTACGTATGCAAAAACAATGAAGAACAGAAGCGGCGCAGCCAGTAAAAAAGCAGTAGTTCTGCGTCTTCTCTCAACTTTTTTGAGTTTGACGGATAGAAGTTCTCCATCCGAGGTTCTTATTTCGGCAGTCATATTTAAAAGGATACTTAATTTGAGGTACTTGGGCAACCCATAGGTTGCCCAAGTTTAAACCTTATAGGTTAGCTTTCCAAGCTTCCCAAGCGTCGTTGATTTCAGTGTTGTTATCAGCGTACCACTCAGGGTTCATAAGAACGTAGTTCTCAGTATTTGCTGGAGCAGTAGGCATGTGAGGCATAATCTCAACAGCACCTGCTTGCTCAGAATAGAACCACGGCTCATCAGCCATGATCACATCAAGAGATGAGATACGGAAAGGAGCGTAAGCAATATGCTTAGCACTTCCAGCTAAACCTTCAGAACTAGTGAAGTACTGAAGAGCTTTCATAGCTTCTTCTTGGTTTGGTCCACCTTTAACAAGTACGAAGTACTCATAGTCAAGAATCTGACCATCCCATACCATTTTCATTGGTGAACCTTCGTTCACGATGGCATTGAAGTGACGTCCATTCCATCCAGTAGCCATGATAGCTTCACCAGATACTAACTGCTCAGGTGGTTGTGCACCAGCTGACCAGAAAATGCATCCACCCTTAGGGTTTGTGCAAAGATCTGTAAGCTTATCAAGGGCTCTATCAATTCCATTATCTTCCATGTAGTCATACACATCAGATGCAGGAACACCATCAGCAACTAGAGCAAACTCTAAGTTTGACATAGCTGAAGAGTAGATAGATCTTACTCCTGGATATTTATCTGGGTTAAAGAAGTCCTCCATTGAATCTGGATAACTTCCATCAAAATTTACATTGTCAGTGTTGTAAGCGTAGTTCCATGAATAAAGAATGTTACCCACAGCACAATCACTAGGCATTGGAGCAAAGAAATCCTCACTTGCTTTCATACCGTTAACACCAGCAGGGAAGTCGTTATCAAAATCGAATTCTACAAACAATCCTTCGTCACAACCGATAATTGTATCACGTGCATACACATCGATAATGTCCCAAGTAATCGCTCCAGACTCGACCTGAGCTTTAATTTCACTCAAACCTCCACTGTAGTCGATCCAGTTTACTTGAACGCCACTCATTTCCTGATATGGGTCCCCGTAACCTAGCTTTTGACTTTCTGTATAAGCGCCTCCCCATGACACCACGTTTACTTCCGCGGCTGTAGCCATAGATGGAGCCACCAATAAAGCAGCCAAAGAGATTAGTTTAGTTAATCTAGACATGATTAATCGTCTCCTTTTTTTATATAAAGAAATATTACACAAGGCCTTGAGCAAAAACGCAACAAAAAAAAAGATTATTTTTCAACAAATTAATGTTGAATCTACATGTAGTATCAAAGGATTAGTAATCTAGAGCCCTGCAATCATGAGATGACCAGCCAAGTTCCAATTTATCGCCGACGTTAAGCTTTAAATCGCTGCTCGCGTTAGGAACTTTTAAAATAAAGTCATCATTACCAAGAAGATTTACACGTACTCTTGTATGGTCACCATGATAGATAATTTCGCGGATCTCACTTGTGAATTTATTTTCAAGTTGTTCATTTGGGTCAATACTCACTCGCTCGGGTCTCAGAGAAATTCTTGATTTTTCTCCTGAAGAACTCACGGCAATAGGATTAGCAACAATAGTTTCACCTGAATCAGTTTCAATCTTTGCTGAACCAGAGGCGATTTCTTTAACAGTTCCAGTAAAAGTATTATTTTCTCCTATAAAGCTTGCAACAAACGAATTCACTGGCGTTTCATATAATTCATTTGGTCCAGAAAGCTGTTGAACCTTCCCGTCGTTAAACACAGCAATTCGGTTTGACATGGTCAGAGCTTCACCCTGATCATGTGTAACATAAACAACAGTCACTCCTAATGACTCGTGAATGTGCTTTAATTCATATTGCATACTCTCTCGTAAATTTTTATCAAGAGCTCCAAGAGGTTCATCCATTAATACAAGTTTAGGATCAAACACAAGCGCGCGAGCAACAGCAACTCTCTGTTGCTGACCACCAGATAGTTGAGCGGGCATCCTGTTTTCAAAACCTGTTAATGAAACCATTTTCAAAGTTTTATTAATTCTCTCTTCAATTTCTGATTTATCCACTTTTCTTACTTTAAGAGGAAAAGCTAAATTTTCATAAACTGATAAATGAGGAAACAAAGCATAATTTTGAAATACCATGCCGATACCACGTTTGTGAGGTGGGATATTGTTTATCGGACGTCCATCAAAATATATCTCTCCATTCGTTGGAGTTTCAAAACCAGCAAGCATCATGAGAGTTGTTGTTTTGCCAGATCCAGATGGCCCAAGTAAGGTAAGAAATTCCCCTTCTGCAATATCTAAGTCGAGTCCTTTAACTACAAGCTCTTTTCCATCATAACTTTTATCAACTTGTTCAAATTTAACAAAATCAGACTTTTTTGAATTCATGTCGGTAAGACTAAGGTAAAAATAGTTGGGAATCTAGGAATTTTTGAACTAAATTAAAGCTGACCTTATTACAAAAATAGATCAGTATTTAACAAGAAAGACTCTAACTTATGAAAAAATACCAGCACTATATTAACGGTGAATGGACCGATGCCTCAAGCAAAGACCTTATTCCGGTTATTAATCCTGCGAACGAAGAGGTCGTTGGTGAAGTAACTTGCGCAAAAGATGAAGATATTAATCAAGCGGTAGAGTCTGCTAAAAAAGCATACGAGTCTCGAATTCTTGTAGATATGAATCCGATGGAACGCGCAAAACTTATGCGACGCATTGCTGAAGAGCTTCGCAAGGTCAGTAAAGAAGGTGGGGCATTACTTTGTGCCGAAAATGGGAAACTACTTGCCGCTTCTGAATATGAATTTGTTGATGCAGCAAACTACTTTGATTACTACAGTGGCTTAACAGATAAAATCGAAGGTCAAACTATTCCTGTAAACAGTCAGGTCATGGATTATACAGTTTATGAACCTTACGGTGTGTCAGGACATATTGTTCCCTGGAACTTTCCCATTGCAATGATTGCTCGTTCTTTGGCATGTTCGTTTGCAGCAGGAAATTCTACAGTCATAAAACCTGCAGAATTAACACCCTTAGCAACAACATCTTTTTTCGCCCAAGCAATTCATAATGCTGAAGTCCCAAAAGGATTGATCAATATAGTAACCGGTTATGGAAGTGAAGCTGGAGCCGCACTTACTGCCCACCCAGATGTTGCACAAATAACTTTTACTGGGTCTGTAAAAACTGGAAAAGCAATTCTACACGCAGCTGCTGAAAGAGCTGTACCTGCTGTTGTTGAGTTAGGTGGAAAATCCGCTGCCGTTGTTTTGCCAGATGCAGATATAGATAAAGTTGTTAACGCAACCAAAGTTGGAATTTTCAGCCAGGCTGGACAAATTTGTTCCGCGATGTCTAGAATGATAATCCATAAATCTATAAAAGATGAAGTGCTTGAAAAATTATCAAAATTAGCAGCTTCAATAAAAGTTGGCCCTGGCGATGAGGAAGGTGTCGATCTAACGCCTGTCATATCTGAAGAACAGTTACAAAAAGTTGAAAATTATGCACGTTCTGGTTTACAAGCGGGTGCAAAAGCAGTTTCAGGTGGAAACAGAGTAGATAGAAAAGGTTTCTTCTTTGAACCTACAATTTATTCAGATGTTAAGCCTGATATGACAATTGCACAGGAAGAAATCTTTGGACCATTTTTATCTGTTTTAGATTATGAAGATCACGAGGAGGCGATACATATTGCAAATGATACAGATTATGGCTTAGCAGCTGGAGTATTTACTAAAGATGTTGATATGGCCACTAAAACAGCTTCACGTTTGAATGGTGGTCAAGTTTACGTAAATAGTTGGTTCACAGGAAGTATAGCAACTCCATTTGGAGGTTATAAGCAATCAGGTTATAGCCGTGAGAAAGGTCAACAAGCTATCAAAAGCTACCTTCAACTAAAGAACGTTGGAATACAACTTTAAATATTAATCGTTATCCTGAAGCCCTGCACCAGCTCCAGTTTGTTTTGATTGCTCTGTTTCTTCAACAAATGTCTTAGTTGATATTTCGTATAACTCATTCCAAGTTTTGCTAGAGAAATTATCTTCATTTTCTAAAATAGTTATTGTCACTGTATTAGCTTTTTTAATTATTAAGGATTTAATTTTATGATCAGCAAGGATACATGTGTTTAAATTGCATTCAGTATTAAAATTATCAATAGAAACTTGAATTCTCTTACCAATTAAATATGAAAGTTTATTAATGAAAGGTAAGAGCAACAAAGGGTAATCTAGTTTTATGAATTTTAATTTTTTTATTTTATCTACAGATTTATAATCATCAATCAATTTTAGTCCTGTATAAATAGGGCAGAGACTTTTATCATTCAGTTTATTATTTTTTTCTATTTGTTTTGGACCCTCTGGTTCAATATCTTTAATGTTTTTAAAATAATTATTCAGATTTTCCACTCCAGGAATTCCGAACATCTCAATTGAACTAATACATTTTCCAACTTCTTCTGCGACTCCCCACGAATAACCAGCTGCTCTTGCAGCTCTCTTTGATACAGTATTAATTTCACTTGATGATTGCATTAATTGTAAATCCACGTGTCATTTGATTTTTTTATTTCATGCATCAATGGTGCTCCTTGGTACATGCAAATTCTCAACCACTTGTTTGATCGAGGATCAAATTTTTGGGCTCCAAAAAAAGATAGTTTTAGTCTTAGCATATCAATAGGCATCAACTCTGAACCGATAGAATTGTCCTGGATTTCTGCATAAGGCAACTTTTCGACAATGTGGCACCTTCTAACAACATGTCTTAGGTCGTTATTTTCATGTAAAAATTTAGATAATTTTTCATTTTTATAAGATGATAATCTTGCATAAAGTTCTTTAATATCTCTTGCAATTGCAAGAGGTTGCTCTAATTCTGCTCCTGGCTCATCAAAGCGACTTGCCAATCTTGGTTCTTCCTTATTTTTTGAAATATACCAAAAATTTTCATTACTTTGATCAATTGAGAAGTCCATTTTAATTATATTTGGATAAGATTTTTCTATTGATGATTTTAATTCATCGGTAGTTCGATTTGCTGGTATATCAAAATATTTATCTTCATCAGAGCTCATTTGAGGCACTAGTAGACCAATAATGTTATCGTACGGTTCCATCATGAGAGAAACAATATATTCTACGCCCTCATGAGTTAAATTTTCTTCTACCCATTTATACAACTCATCCCAAAAATATTCTTTCTTAACCTTAATATTACAGAGACAATTTTCCTCAAATTTTTGAATATCTTCTTTCAATTGAGCAATTTTAATATTTTGAAATTCACTATTAGTATTCCAATTATTTATATTTTTCTTTGAAAGTTCTAAGAATTTTTTAAACATTTCAAAATCATCATTTGATACATTTTTAATTTCTCTAATCTGCCTCAAAGCTTCCTCTCTAACGTATATCCATTGGTGTAGTAGAGCTGGGTGGTTGATAATAAAGGGAGCCATACCAAGGCCAGTTGAATTGCCAATACCGAGTTGTCTGGATAGTTCAAGATCTAGTTTAACAGATTGATTTGGATTCTTTTTATGAGCAATGTGATTGACTTGATCAAACGTAAACTGACGAACCAAATAAACAAGCATCATTTCAATTCTAAATGGACCGTTTATTTCAGGGCGATCTTTAATTCTATATCGATCTGCTAATCCAAATTTACCTGATCCATAAACCGCAGTGGTTCTATATAAGTAACCTACTTCAGAAAGTAGTTTTTTATCAGGTTGAATTCCATTTGATAGGCTATCAATTACATGGTTAAAAACCCTTACGGATCGATTTGCTCTTGATAAAGCAAGTTCCTTAAATGAACATCTTCCTACTTCTTGTTTTGGGACATTTTCACGAAGCCTTTCAATATCATCTTTACTAGGAAGTCCATCATGAATAACGAATGCTGCATCCCATTTAGTAGCTATCACTCGATCAGATCTTTCAGTGTCATCTATTTTGTTTGCAAAGCATACAAGAGAGTATGTGCGTTCTTTATTTGAAACAGAATACACGGCAGTTCCGTACCCTTCTTTATCAAGGTCAAAGATCTCATTTTTAAACTTCCAACCCTTGAACTCTCTTATAAAACTTCTTAAAAATGAAAGCTTGGATTGATGGAAACAACCTAATCGACTAAGTTTCATGATTTTGTTTGGATCTCTGTGCTGAACTTTTATTGTCATATATTAACCAATATAATTCTTATAAAAATTAAACCAATTATTGCCTAAGATTCCATTTGTCTCATTTTCGTTAAACCCCACTCTTTTTAATCCACTCTCAATATTGTCAAAGCCAGTGGCGTTTTTGAACCATTCTGGTTGTTTTGGAAAAGCTGCATTATCTTTTGAGCCTTCACCATAATCTTTTGTCTTAGTCCAAGTTCCGTTTCGCATCCAATCTACCACTGAGTCAGGTTGGTTTAAGCATAAATCAGATCCAATACCAATATGCTCTGCTCCCATAATGTCTGCAGTGCGGGCAACCATTTCACAAAAGCTTTCAAGAGAACAATTGGTACCATTTAACAAGTGATGTGGATAAAGTGACAGACCAATCATCCCATTTGATTGGCCTAGTTCTTTGAGTATTGTTTCAGATTTATTTCTTTTTGCTTGGTGCCAAAAAGAAGGATTAGCGTGTGTGATAGCAATTGGTTTTTCTGAAATATCGATCGCATCTATTGTAGATTTTTCTGCTGAGTGAGACATGTCTACTATAATTCCTACACGATTCATTTCTTTTATAACTTCTTTCCCCATTCTTGTTACGCCACTATCATTTTCTTCGTAGCATCCTGTAGCCAGTAAAGATTGATTATTGTAAGTTAATTGCATAAATACCGTTCCCATTTTGTGAACAGCTTCAACCAAATTTATATTATCCTCTATAGGCGAGCAGTTTTGAAAACCAAAGAAAACAGCAGTCTTATTCTCTTCATTAGCTTTCTCAATATCTTTATATGACCTGCCGTGAAATATTAATTCATTGAATTTTTTAAAATAAGTGTTCCATTCATTAATATTGTTTTGAACCTCATCGTAGTCTTCATGATATGCAATCGTAACGTGAACGGCGTCTAATTTTGCCTTTCTATTAATCTTAAATATCTCTTCATTCCAATTGCAATATTGAAGATTATCAATTCTATAATTCATAATGTGCTGTTTGATTTATAACTCTTACTTATCTCTTACCAAGGAGGTTTAATGCATTCACCGAGTGAAAAATTCATTACTGTGTTTAGACCTGCTTCCTTATCAAACCATCCACAAGTTCCTCCATTGCTAACGGAGTAAGCAAAGTAATTAGTAATTAATTCACGTGATCTTTGCAATGGTATATATCCTTTTGATTGTTGAATACTATCAGGGTGATACTTAAGAGGTTCTGATCCTATGTTGGCGCTTGGAATTCTACTATTATAAAGTTGTGTAGTAAAAATTCTCATTTTTAGCTAACGGTAAATGTGATTAATTTTTCTGAATAATTATTATTAATATCCATGATCATAATTAATATTTTATGCTTTCCCTTCGGGATCTGGGCATTCTGAATATTTAATTCATATCCCTCAATATATTTTTCCAGTCTCTTTGTAATATCTAACGTAATTAGCCCTTTCATTTTTACAATTAGTGTATCCATATCTGGCTCATTTCCTTCTGGGCTATTTTCAAATTTTATAAAAATATTGACAGGCGCATTTACCTTCTCAATAACATTAGGGGAAATTAAACTTATTTTTGGACCGGCGCTAAGTGAATAATTCAGTTTTTCATCAAATGAATTTTCAATGTCTAGTAGGGCATATTCAGTTTCTGTTAAAAGCCAGAATTCATCTGCAGTAACAGTATTACTTAAAAATACACCACTTAGACAAAAAAATAAAAATAATTTAATTTGCTTCCTGAGCTTTTTTAATTTCTTCTTCAAGTTCAGCAAAAGCCTCCGTTGCTTTAACTGCAGTTAACATTTCTTGATCTTGTTTAATTTTTTGTTGAAGTAATATATTTGCTTCACCGTATACATATTCAATTAATGCATAAAAAATATAGCCGTCATTAGTAGACTGAACATCTCCTTCTTTCAATGACCAACCAGCAACTTGAGTTTCAGCTGTTACCTCTTTTGAAACTGTAGAAAACTTTCCCATGAGAGAAGCATCTGCTGTAATTCCACCTTGATCAACAAACTTCTTTATTGTCTGACTTAAACGTGAGTCTATCGCGCTTGCCATATCTTCTTTCGCTTCTTGAACAGCAATATCTTTTGCAACTTGAATAGAGGCTGATTCACCCTGTCCAACAAAATAACCGACCACTCCCTTTCCATCAGGTGGAGCTAAATACCATTTTGGAACATTATCTACATTAGTTTTAATCTGCTCTGTTTTCTGCTCTTCTTTTTCCTGTATATTCTGTGCAATTAGTTCGGGCCCTGATGGACTTGCACATGCAGCCAAAAAGAAAAGAAAGCCCAAGATTACTGAAATTTTTTTATTCATATTGTTTACGACCCCCAGGTATTTAGTTCTTCTAATTTTTCCAATACTGATGCTACCTCAATTTTATAGATTTTCAATGACTCAATCTTACTTATTGTCATCAAATATCTTTTATAATCATTTTGGCTGATTGAAAACATAGCCGCATTTTCAAGTAAAATAAGGGCATCTTGATATTCGCCTTGATTAGATTTCAAGATTCCTAGATTTAAATGAGAAAAAATGTTTTCACTATCTATTGAAATGGCCATTTTGTAGGCTGCCTCAGCTTTATATATTTTATTGTTTATAGAATAAACATATCCTAATGCATTCAGAGATAAGGCATCTTTCTTATCTATCGCTATAGCTTTTATAAAAGATTGCTCTGCAAGTTCTAACTCATTGAGGGTTAGATGTAACCTTCCTTTTAGAAAATAAGTTTGCTTGTTATACAAATCATTAATAATTTGAATATCTATTTTTTCTTGAGCTAATCTATATTTTTTATTATCAAAGAGAAATTGAGTATAAGCATTATTTAGTGATACATCATTTGGTTTGCGAATTAAGATTTCATCAAATACCTTTATCTTCTCTTCAAATAAGATCTCATCATTAGATAGGGTTATTAACTCATCCAATGTTTTATCGCTATAATTTTCATTATTTTTAACCAAGTTCCTCTCTTTTAATTTAAAATTTGATTCTATTAAAGCTTGGGAAGTTTCCTCTTCTATAGAATAAGCAAATTGTAATTTTTCATTATCTGGAAGAGTAGCAATCAATTCTCTAATTAGTTCATCAGATACTCTGACATACTGTGAAGAATCTAAGTTTCTTGCAGCATCAGCCAAGCCAAATGCTAGACCTATTGGTGAAAGAGGTATATTGCCACCGTGAGTATCAATCCGGTGATTACCATGCCATAGTATGTTCTTTTTTTTAAATAATTCTAATTTTACCTCTACAGAAATATTGGAGTAGATTTTTAAATCCGTCTCAGTAAATCTTATAATTTTACCTTTCATAAAATACTCACAATTTAAATTTGATGATAGGCTCTCTATGTCGCTATCTAAATCAAAAAAATAATCTACCTTACTAATTTCTATATCTCGA
Source organism: uncultured Pelagibacteraceae bacterium (assembly GCA_902546615.1). Taxonomy (GTDB): domain Bacteria; phylum Pseudomonadota; class Alphaproteobacteria; order Pelagibacterales; family AG-422-B15; genus CACNXQ01. The sequence goes on along the minus strand of CACCKE010000003.1, from coordinate 48,067 downwards.
TATTGCAGTGGAGAAAGATGCGCGTAAGTTGTCAATCTAAGCATATCTTCTAAATTTATGTTTTTTATATTTATTCTATCTTTATTTTCTATTTCAAATGGCAACACAATAATGCAGTTAGGAGTATCTTTATTGAAATCCTTATAAACTAAATAATTTGGTGGTGAATTAATAAATGGTAATTTAGCTTTTTCAATTTTTCCAATAGAACTGTTTTGATTATTAGTAGTGCATCCAAAAAGAATAACTAATAAAAATAGAATAAATTTATTTTTCGATAACAACATAAATTGCTTTTTTTGTTCTAGAATCATTACCTGAAACTTCTAGAAGTTTTTCTTGGAATTTTTCATATGTATACAATTCAGAAAATTGAATATTGTCTTTTGAAGCAAAGACCAGTATTCCCTGAGAAATACTATCTGTGTAATGACCTTTAGGAAAAAAATGTTTCCATGAATAACCGCTATTTTGCCTTGGTAATAAAGTACTCTTTTTAATCAAGTTTATTTCACCATCATATTTTTCTTTTTGAGGGTTAGGAAATATGCGAGCTACATTTTTTCCCTCAATATATGGAGACCAATGAAAAATATTTATAAACATTTCTTTATTGGAATAAGGATTTATATTAACTAATAAAGGAATATCTTCAGCAGACCATTCATAACCGGCTAAAAATTTTGACTGATTTAAATCCAATTCAAAATCAAAATTTGGTTCTGGCTTTGGAGTTCTATATAAATCAACCTCAATGGTAACCTCACAATTAATATAAAGATTTTTATCAACTTTTTTTTCATCAATGATTTTAATTGATCCCTTTCTAGTTACTGAGTCAATTACGCTCCATGAACTTTGGTACAGTTCACATTGAGCCTTATTTTCAAAACTAGCTTCGCATATTTTTATTGTTTCTGATTTTAGTTTTTCCCCGGTAAGAACAGTTGCTGCATTATTTAATGCTCTTTGCTTTGCGTTTTCAAAACAAGTCTTTTCAGATATATCTCTAGATAGTACATACTCACCTCTCTCAGAAATTATTTCTGCAGAAACATATTGAAAATTTAATAAAAATATAAAAATTAATGTAAATAATTTATTCTTGTACATTTACAACATTTAATATCATGACAACGCTTGGAAGCACAGACTCGTAAAGAACTTCAAGATCTAAATCTTGAGAATAAATTTTTTCTGATGCCTTTCCTGTAAGTGCTTCTATTCTATTTGACGGTATTCCAAAGTTAACATCTTCAGGTATCATTCCTTCTTCTTGAAGCATTAGCGTTTTATCAATTTTTGCAACTGCAATACCAAGAATATTTCCTTCTCTTGTAAAAATTGGACCCCCACTATTTCCCTGATTGAGCTTTGCAGTAATTTGAAATGTATTAGGATCATCATACATCCCCGTGCTTTTACTAATTATTCCCTGGGTGATTGAAGGCTTATTTTCTCCTAAAATGTCAGCCAACGGGTAACCGATTACAAATGCTTCTTGACCTGGCTTAGCGGGATAATTTATTGGAATTTCAATTGAAAATTCTGAGTTAAAAGGTTCATCTAATTTTAGCAATGCAATATCATCTGTTTCTGAAAGCTTTAATATTTCTGCCGCTCTTAACTCACCAAGTCCATTTCGAACATAAAGTCTTTTAGCCCCTTCAATAACATGTCGATTAGTGATTATCTCACCACCTTTGCTTGTAATAAAACCACTCCCAGTATAAGCGTATTCTCCACTTTTTATTGGCCAAGGGTCTATTAGATTTGGATCTTGATATTTCAGAGCAGGTTTTTGAGTTTGAGTTACAATTTCCTCCTCAACAATTTCCTCCTCAACAATTTCATTCTTATTATCTTCTTCAATAGCTTTAGTTTTCTTTTCATATTCACTCAGCCACTCATTAATTGAATTTGAATAAATTTGTTGACCACGAAGTTCATATAATTCTGCCGCTTTAGATCTATAAATAATTGCATTTTCAATATCATCTAGGTAAGCATAAGTGTTTCCGAGATAATCAAGAGCTTTAGGACTTTCGGGATATCTTTTTATGTACTTCTTTAACAGGTTTATAGCGTCGTAAGAATTAACTCTAACATCTAGAAATTCGGCGTATGCTACATGCATAATCTCACTTTGAGGTTGAAGTCTAATAAGTTCTTCAAATCTATTTTTAGCTTTATTTAAATTACCTAAACGCTCATCAATTGTGGCTAGTACGATGTGTGATTCAATTACATTGAAATCTTCTTCCAATATGCGAGTTGCTAATTCCTTTGCTTCATTAAATTTTCCAAGCGCCATCATTGCTTTTGCGTAAGCCGATCCATATGTTCCATTCATTGGACTTTTCATATTTGCATCCGAAAAGAAATCCTCCGCTTTAGTCACATTTCCCAGAGCAAAATAAATTTCGCCAATTAGATAAGATTGTCTTGCAACTTCCTCTTTATTTTGAGGAGATATTTTTTTTAGTGTTTGAAGTGCCAATGAGTATTTATTAACACTTATATACTGCTCTACATTTTTAAATTCATCTGCATGACTTAAAGAGATAAAGAAAAAATTTATTAATATAATCGCTACGTATTTACTCATTATTTTATATTGCTTATTATTATATCCTTATCTCCATGCATCATAGGTATTTGTTCTCTTCCCATTTTAACTGCATTCTCTCTGACCTTTTCCTCTACATACCTAGCCAATTCAAGCGTCGAAATTTTTTTGTTACCGTCAGAATCTGCATCCCCTTCTAACCCCCTCATAGTAAAATAGCTAAAAAGACCATGTTGCACTTCGTCAAGGCCAGAAGCTATTTGGTTTCCTTGCGCAGCAGAAAAAATTGTAAAATTTGGAGGTATTGAGCTTTGTTTATCAGTAACTGTTACAAGACCTCTTGCAGAAGCAAGAAGCATATCACCTTGTCTGCTAGCGCCACTATAACATGTGTCTAGAAACACAAAAGTATGGCTTGGACTATGTTTATTGATTAGCTCAAATATTTCAGTTCGGGAAATACTTGATCTATTTAACATGTCAGTATCGGTATCGTGTGCTAATAAAAACAAATCCTGGCCGTTATTTGAGGCTAGACCATGACCAGCAAAAAACAAAAACACTTCGGTTGAGCCAGACCTAATTTGTGCAGGTAACCATTTTTCCAGTGCAGCATATATGCTAATCAATCCTGCATCAGTATCTTTTAATATTTTTATTTTATCTTGTCTTATACCCATTTCTTGAAGGTACTCAGAAAAGAATAAAGCATCACGATTAGCATAACTTGCATCGGAGGAAAATTTATAATTTTCTATTCCAATTAATAAAGCCACTCTGTCGCTGTTTTTTGAATTTTTTATTTTTTCTGGGTTTAATTGTGCATAAGATTTTTTCTGATCATTATTTTTTGATACTTTAACGGTAATTGATTTAGATGAGAAATTTCCAAATTCATCTTGAGCTGTAATTTTAAGCACTTCACCACCTGGATTGAAGCGATTAATTTTAAAATTACCATCTTCTGCTAATTGGCAATTTTCAAATACACAGACGTAAACTTTGCTCTCATCTTCTACACTTCCAGTAATAGAATATCTTGCACTTTCTACATTTATTTCATTATCGATAATTATTTTTGGTTCTTTATTGTCTTTGTTGAGTTCTACTATAACTTTTTCTTGCTCTTGAGGTTTTTTCTCTTGGCTTTTTGGAAAACGTTTTGTTATTGCTCGGCAGCTTTTTAAGTCAAGATTACGATTCCAAGCTTCTTGAACAGCGCTTCCATATTTACCATTAATATCCTCCCAGTTCATTCCGTCAGATGTTGTTGCTCTTAAACATACTGTTAAATTGTCAGAGTTCGCGTAAATGTTTAAATTTCTCTCGTCAAACTTTGCTAATAATGTGTCATTTACAATTCTATTGCCTTCTAAAACAATTGAGCAAGTTTCACTAGCATATTTGTACTCGTTACATGCATCTATGGCTTCTGATTTTGCTTCTGCGAGATTATCAGCTCTGACATAATATCCCCATGCTGGATTATTAAATGTATTTCCCTTTTGAGTTACTGCCCAAGCTTTATAATCTTTAGCGTTAATGTATTCTTTATAATCTTCTTCAAAAGAATTATCACATTCAAAATCAAGAATTGTGCAGAATTTAGTAAAATCGCTTATACCAATAATTGTATCATCATTATTTTTATTTTCGAAAGATGAACTAGAAATGTAAGTATTATTATCACTTTCACCATCTGCATCTGCATAGCTTTCTGAAAAGCTTGTAACAACTAAATCGGATATAGCACGCATACCAGATGAGTCCCCCCCATTAAAACCATTGCGTATTGCGCTCAAGACTCTTTTACCAATTTTATTAAATTGGGATTCTGAAATAGATGTTTTTAACTTGTCAGCAGGGATATAGAATGACATGGTCATCCATTTTAGCGGCACTCTAGCGCTTCTAACATTAAATGTTGCAACACCCCATTTAGATCCATCAATATATTGATCTTCAAAACATAATGTTGCTTCTGGATGAGATCTTTCAACTAAGGATAAAAAAACATCTTTACCCTTACACTTAGATAGCCCTCCGCCTCTCCAGAAGTCACCACTTACTGGCGAAAGTGGTGCATAAATATATGCCCATGTATCATAATCATCCGAATAAAGTTCGATATCTTGATAATTATCGTCCTTTTGACTTCTTGTAACTTCCCATTTACCATCAGGTAAAGTTAAATTTATACCTTGTTGATACAAATTATAAATTGTGCCAGATACATCTTTTCCTTTTATTAAAGCCGTAGCATAGACATTAGTTGAAAATATTAAAAATGAGAAAATTAAAATATTAAGAAAAAAATTTTTCATCAAATATAATCGGTAAATATTTTGTATTTTTAATTTAATATACAATCTATTGTCTTTAAAAGTTGCTTAATATTTCGTCTGTTTTTTCATTATATTGACGTTGAGAAATTAAACCCTCATCTAGAAGATTCTTTAATTGGTCTAGTTTTCTTTCAATGGAAACCGAAGAAGACTTTTTTATGGCTCCTTCTTTTTTTACGATTACTTGCATACATTCATTAACATTTAGCCCTCTAATGAGAGCTTCCTGGACATACATACTTGCATCATCACCTGCATAATCATTTGTTGTAACCCAGTCATTATTATTTTCATTTAATGCACTTTTACATATTTCGTATTTACTTTTATTTGCTAGAAAACTTTTACCAACATCACAATATCTTAGAGCTGCTTCTCCTAACCCATATTTTGAAAAGGGCCCGTCCCAACTGCAAAACTCAGATTTAGAAATATTTGTCTTAGCTAGGTCTGAATAACTTGACCATCCTGCACCTCCACCTTCCATTTCTTTAATTACTAGCCTTTCGTCTGCACGAAAAAACTTCCTACATTCTTCAAAGCCACCTTTTAAAGCTGTTGCAACCCATGGCATATTACTAGCAAGATCTCTCTGTAGCTGAATTTTTAGATAAAATACATCATTCTGATTATCCATAAATTTTTGATCACACCCACCAAACAATGCCGCCTTGCTTGTAATAGTAGAAAGAAGAATTAATAAAAATGTACAAACAATAAATTTAGAAATTTTCTTTCGGAACATACTAAAATATTAACCAAAATGTATTTGATGTAAATAACTTAGATGGATATATCTAAGTATATTATAAGAAGATAGGATACATAATACCGTAATTTACAGAATAATGGTATAAATATAGTTTTTCTTAATAGCTCAATCTTCCCGCCAAACATCTTTTTACCAAATCTCAATTTTGAATACACCTGAAAAAAGTATCAAATTTAAGAAAGAATAAAAAAACAAACATAATTATTATTATTAAAATTAAGTAACATAAGCATAACTTATTATCTGCAAAAGAATGAGAGTTAATTGCTATTACTGCAACTGCAACAAATATAATAGACTTAGATTACTGCAGAAAACATAACATCTCTCCTTGCAATCTCAGAGACTATACTTCTATTTCATTAGCTGAATATGTTTTAAATCTCGTGCTGTTGATTTCTAAAAATATTAGAGGTTTTGAAAATTATATAGATAAGAAAGTTTGGCAAAATAGAAGTATCTGCAAACAAATAAATTCCAATATTTAACCAATTTTTTCTTTTTTAATCAGAAAACTGCGACAATTTAAACATGGTTCATTCGTTGTTGATCTTTAAATTATCAAAGAAAATATTATATTGTGATTGGATACTAATATAAAAAAATATGTACACACCAATTAATCAATATATTGAAAGGCTTGAGAATATCTCATTTGACGTTGAAAAATTAAATGAAGCTGTTAGCGATTTAGTCAAGATCAGACCTTTTGAAAATTCCGAACAAAAGCCAGGCATGCTTAAGTCAAATGCTATTTGCCTTAATTACGATGAGAAAGAGCTGGATGAATGGTTTGGAGGTAATATTAGGGGTAAATATTGGACAAAACCAGACTCTTCATTTGAAGAAATGGAGCGGGAGCCATACATTGATGAAACAAGGTACACGCTCTTTAACCCAAAATTAAACAATACTTACTTTAAGTATGTATATGAAAAAATAAATGAGTTTTTTGAAATAGGCAGATGTCGTGTGATTAAAATGCCACCAAGAACCACTTTAAGCTGGCATAGAGATCCTGAAAGGAGACTTCATATTGCAATCAAAACCAATTACGGAGCTCGAATGTTCATAGAACATACTGGTCATCACATTCCTGCTGATGGAAACATTTATTTAACTGATAACACTAAATATCATACAGCTATTAATGGTGGAGAAGAAGATAGAATTCACTTGGTAGCCACTGTTCTAGGCACAAAATAACTTTAACAATCAATTATATTTTTACGCATCCAGCTCGCTTTGTTTGCTTCACTTACTTGACTAAATTCTTTTAATTCACGTTTCTTCAATTTTACGTACTTCGAGACAACTTTTGCGCCGATTGACTTTTTAACAGTTGTGTCATTGCTAAACTTTTTTATAGCTTGCTCTAAACTGTTAGGTAGTTTTTTCACCCTTTTTAGTTTGTGACCCTGAGTATACATGTTTATATCAAGACGTTTTCCGGGGCTGCGATTGTTTATTATTCCATCGAGACCCATTGCTATAATTCCTGATTGAAGCAGGTAAGGGTTTACAGCACCATCTGCAGCTCTAAATTCAAATCGTCCTTCATCTGGAATTCGTATCATATGTGTACGGTTATTTCCTGAGTACGTCACAGCAGTTGGAGAATAAGTTGAACCGGAGTTTGTTGTTTTTGCATTTAATCGTTCATAACTGTTTAAACACGGATTTAGCCATGCAGCAAAAGAGTCTACTGATTTCATAATACCGCCAATGAATTGATAACCCATTTTTGATAGACCTAGTTGATCAGAAGAATCCTGAAATAAGTTTTTTTTCTTTTTTTTATCCCATACTGACACATGAGCATGACAACCATTACCTGTCAGTTGAGTAAATGGTTTAGGCATGAACGTTGCTCTCAATCCATGCTTTTCAGCAATTGATTTTACCATAAACTTAAAGAACACGTGACGATCTGCAGTTGTGAGACAATCTGTAAAATCCCAATTCATTTCAAACTGACCATTTGCATCTTCATGGTCATTTTGATAAGGCTTCCAACCTAATTTAATCATAGAGTCACAAATTTCACTCAAGACATCAAAGCGTCTCATCAAAGCAGCAACATCATAGCAAGGTTTTAGGGCATCATCACGATTGTCAGCAACTTCGGTACCATCTTCATTTAAAATGAAAAATTCGCATTCAACGCCAGTCATCATTTGAAGGTTCAATTTATCTAGATTGTTAATCTGATTTTTTAAAATCACACGAGGACATTGGTCCATAAATTTATCATTCATGACTAGGTCACTTGCTAACCAGCCAACATCAGGTTGCCAAGGTAATTGAATAAGGCTATCTGGATCAGGCAAAGCAAACATATCGGGTTCAGAAAATGAAAGATCCAAATGTGTTGCAAATCCTCCAAAGCCCGCACCTGTTTTTTGCATTTCTCCAATAGCTCGAGTTGGTACGAGTTTTGCCCTTTGCACTCCAAAAAGATCAACAAATGTGACTAGGAAATATTTGATTTTCTTTTGCTTTGCGATTTTTTCTAAGCTTTTTACCATGGAGAGAATTATGCGCAGCATTGATGATTATTCAATAGGTAAATATTTGTTGATATTTGAGCAAAAAACCCATATTGGGTATGATTAAAAATGGATCCTAATTTAAAAAAAATTCGAGACTCTGTCATTGAGCACACCTTAAAGTTGGACAATGACCAACTTGCACTCTTATTGTTAATTCAACTTTCTCGTCATCAAAATCTATTTATTCACGAACCGTCTGATTGGGAAGACAGCCCAACAGATTGGATTACAAAAGATCAAAGACTGCAAGATGAGGTAATCGCTATTTTGTCTTTTATAATACTTTTTTCATTTACAAATGCATACCACGATGAAGATTTATTCAAAGAACATAGAAAAGAAATTTTAGCAATGCATCCAGAAGATTTTCTTAATAATTCAATTTATCAGTCATCATTTACCCAATTCATTGGCAAAAAAATTACTATCAGTTCACTTTCAACTCATTTCAATATTCCAAAAGAAAGTATGAGAAGATACTTAAATTCAGTTTTAGAAAGTGATTTAATAACTAAGGATTCAAAATATGGATATCTTGTAAATTTTGACGCTTATCAAGCGTATATATTTACTAATTCATTAAGTAATATTTATAAATCAGTAATGCGCTCTTTGAATGATTTTATAATAAATCTTGAAGATTATTTTAAAATCAATTTCAATTTAAAGCCTCTAACTTCAATCAATACAAAAAAATTTTCTCAGCCTAAATGGAACAGAGTACGATTACATTTATATCACTTCTGGGTAAGAATTCTTACTTTGGAAGGAAGCGATCAATCACTTTTACCTAATGACCGCATCATACTTTCAGCTGCAGTATATTTTAAAAATAGACACGGTATATTAAAATATAATTCTATTGAAGATCTTTATGAGAGTGGACATCTTCTTCCAACAAATCTATCTTCGATTTCTGAGGCAGCAAAAATGCCGCGTGAAACTGTAAGGCGATCTAGTAAGAAATTAATTGAATTAAAACATCTTGAAAAAAAAGGCAGAAATATTTATCGGGTTAATTATCCAAAACTCAATGGAGAAGTTGATATTTTTTTAAAATTTAAAGAATTAACTTTTACTGAAATGATGAACTTTTATTTTAATATTTATGAGGATTTAACGAGTTAAATTGAACACATTAGAATGACTTCTTCATTACAAGTAAGCTCAGCGTCAACAATTGAGCTATTCTCTGAACTTAATTGAGTATCAAGTTCTTCTAACATCGATTTAGCCTCAACCATAGGAACTGGGCCGATCACTACTGAGAAGTCATTTTTATCAAATTTTTCAACATTAATATCATATTTGAGGAAACGAGTATCAAAGCCCATTAAATCGTATATGTAATTCATCAAGCTATTCGCCGAGTTTCCTCGTGTATATGACCCGATCTTAATATAAGCATACTCTGCATTTGATGAACTTTCTGAAAGATCATTGTCAGTTTCAGCTGGCACTTCACTTGCTTGAGCACTGAAAGAATTAGTTTCAGTATCAATACTTGTATCGACAAGTTCATTTAAATTTTCTAAAGCTTCTTCAGCCTCTTTAGCTAACTTTTCTTCAAGTGCTTCTTGAGCAGCTTTTTCTTCTAACTCTTTTTGTTTATTTTCTTCAATCAATTGAGCTAATTCTTCTTTTGCTTCATCCGCCTCAGAGAGAAGTTGCTCATTGTTAGCTTGAAGCTTTTCGTTTTCTTGAATAATTTTTTTGGTTGGCAGAATGTTATTTTCTTCACCTGTATCAGCAGTTGTTACATCTTCAGTTACGACTTCCTCATCGCTATTGGCATTGACACTTTCATCAAAAATCTGATTATTAAATTGCAATGAGTCTGCTTCGTTATTTAGTTCTTTTAGCGACCCCTCAAGCAACTCATCAACCGAGTCTAGAAGTTCATTTAGTTCCTCAGCTGATACATTGCTGAATTCATATTCTGCCTCAATTGGCTCAGATGTAGTTACTTCTGCTTCAATTTGATCTTCGTCTACAACAGTTTCAACTGAAGCTACCTCTACTTCTTCATCCGTTAAAATTTCATCCTCATTACTTAACCTCGTCATACGCGCAAGTTCTTCTCTTGCCTTTTGACTTTCATTTGCTAAGAATGTTTCCTCATCAACAAAGTTCAGAATAAATTGATCTTCCGCTGAAACCAAAGCATTAGCAACTGAGATCTTTAGTTTTATGCCTGATACATTTTCGGGCGGGTTACCAACTATCGATAAGTCCGAAGTTAGGAATGCAAGCCATCGAGGCAAGTCACTGCCGTCTTCTTGTGTTACCGAGTATCTTAATTTACCTGGACCAGAGATATTAAATGTATCTTTAGATATCTTAAATTTGTTGCTTGATTGTTTTGTATTAATTGGGTCTGTGATCACTAGCAGTTGTGGGTTTTGATCATTCAAAGGAATATTAACCGCTGCTTGATAAGTTACGCCCCACTCAACTAAATTGGCTTTTATGCTATTACTTAAGTCCTGAATTGATAGATTTTGATGATCTGCAGGTAAAATGTCTTTACCAATTGATGCATATATTTGACCAATGCTGTGCTGCATTTCTGAGAAGGCTAAATCTTTTCTAAGCTCTGCAACTAAAAGACTTGCTTCTTCTCTGATAACTTCTAGCTCACCAAATCTTGAGACTTTCTGTGCATTTTGGACTTGTTTACTTATTCTTTTAGCGACATCTAAATATCTTTGCGCTGTATCATATTCCTCAATAGCTAGGTCATAGTTTATATTCGACAAGTGAACCTGAGAGAGCACTGTCATGGCTATAGCAAGATGTCTTTCGGCAATAAGCTCTTGATTTGCTTTCGTAGCTTTTCTTGTCACTCCTATTGAGAATATATCAAATAGATTACCACCGATTGATGCTCCATACTCTGTTGTATCTTGATTTAATAAGTAATCATTATTTGTGTACCCATATGCTGCATTAAATTTTAAGCTTGGTATAAGTGCTAACATGGCCGCCCTTGTATCTTTACTTGTAATTCTTTTTTGATATCGACTCTCCATAAGTTCAGGTCTTGAAAGAAGTGCTATTTCCTCCATAGCTTGAATATCCATATTAAGGTTTGTTAAATATGTATCATTCTCAGCGAGCGTAAACTTTTCACTAGGAAGCAGACCCATTAATGATGCTAACTCGTTTTTTGAATTTATGAGAGCGCGTTGTTGTGTTTGAAGTGTTCGCTGTACATCAAGTAATTCTTTTTGATAAAGTAAAGAATCCATCGGGGCCGAAATTAAAAGTTCTTCAATGTATTGAGAGTCTGCTAATGCGTCTTCAACTCTCTTAAGGAGCGGATTAAGTTTTTTAAGGAGATTTTCTGATGCTTGGGCTTTCCAGTATGACCTGATAATATCTCTAGTAATATTTTGAATAGCCTTTCTCTCAAGTTCCTTCGCAATTAAATATCTATCCGCCTGTTGTCCTGCCCTAATGTATGAAAGTCCAAAGTCTAGTGCATTCCAAGTAAATTCAATACCCCTTGTCGCCTGACCTTTATCCCTAGAAATAGTGTAGCCTTCTGTTCCATCAATTGACGGTGCAACACTGTCATCTGATGCAACTGTTTTACTTGTAGAAGGCTGAAGTTCCGTAAACTCAGAATAACCAGCGCTGAGTGCTATGTCAGGAAGCATATCAAATTTTTGCAAGTCTCTTTGACTCTGTGATAGAGCAGATTCCATAACGCTTAACCTTAAATCACGATTGTTTCTGACAGCAATTGCGATTGCAGTATGTAAGTCAATATTTTGAAATGATGCTTTAACTTCAAGTTCGGCAATCTCTTCAGCAATAGAAACGCTTAATGACTCTGCATCAATTATTCTTGGAGATCGCGCACAAGCAACGAGCGCCAAACATATGAAAACTATTAATAATTTTTTTATAAGGTAGACCATTAAAAATGTTTTTTAAAAATATCAGATACACTGTAATCGACTTACAGTATCAGGCGCAAGTAATACCAAACTTTAATAATTTCAGTATACACATAACCGCCCATTTTGGGTTTTTTTTTCGATCCTGCTACATCTGGTAACATTTCTGCTGTATATAGAAAAGGTATATTTATCAATAAATTACTAAATTTTATTTATATAAATTAACATGACCAAAAAACTAATTCAGGCACTAGAACCACGCATGATGCTCGATGGAGCTGCAGTTGCAACTGCAATTGATACCATTGATGATTTAGCAAATACGAATAAAACTGATTTAGATAAAAAACTAAAAGAAAATAATTTTAAAACCGACCAAGATACAAAACTTCCATTTGTAAATCGTGAAAGTACTAATCAAAACATACGAACAAAACAATTCGTCTTCATTGACAGTGCAGTTGATGATATCGAAGTCTTAGTTGAAAGTTTTGATGACAACACAGAAGTTTACATCATTCAAAGTGATGTGGATGGTTTTAAAGAAATGCAAAATATTCTTGCTGATGAAAAAAACATTGATGGCATTCATGTTATTGGTCACGGTAGCATTGGTCAGATTGCATTTGGTGTTGCGACTCTAAACAGTGAAACATTAAACGAGTACGCGCACACTTTAAAAGACATTGGCGCAAGCCTCAGTGCTGATGGTGATATCTTATTCTATGGTTGTAATATTGCAGCAGATGAAAGCGGTGAGATTTTAATCAAGCAAATTGCTGAAATTACTGACGCTGATGTAGCAGCGTCAGACGATGTCACTGGTAAGGGTGGTGACTGGGTTTTGGAGAAACATACAGGCATCATCGAGACAAAAAATATTGATGTTGCAAATTACGATTATTCGCTTGCTAACGATATAACTTCCATCAACTCAAGTGTTGTAAACCTTTCTTCTTCTGCAACCAACTTTAGGGCACAAGTTACTACTGATAGTTCTAATAACAATGGAGTACAGGATTCTTCTTCAGATCGATTTATAATAGTCCAAGAAAGAGCAGGTGTAAGTAGCGGGACAGGGGCCCTAAACTTCGATGTTTCTGGAGCAAAGAGCTCACATACACCAAGTACGAGTGAGCCTGTTCATGTATATTTACTTTTCTCTAATGATGACACTAATAGTAACTCTAGACGAACTGGTAGTCGAGTAGGTGAAGTAACTTTTGAATATGAAATACTTGGCGTATTTGCGGAACCTGAAAATTTGATTGAAATGACTGGGGTTTCAATGGATGGCGGAATTTATCCAACATTGAGTTCAGATAAAATTGGTAAGAGGGAGTTGGAATACAAGAATGAAAATCCTCCGGGTGAAGAAGGGAATAAAGACTGGTTTGCAATATCAAATGGCAACAAGACGATTAGAATTGGTACTAAAAATGGTGAGAAAGGTGACTTTATTCGTATCATTACCAGGGCTCCAGTCGCAAACGAAGCTCCAGTTGGTAACAACGACACCGGAGCCGTTAATGAGGATGCTAGCGTTTCAGTAACTGCTGGCAGCGGAGTTTTAGCAAACGATACAGATGCTGACGGAGACTCGCTTGAAGTAAGTGCAATATCTGGTGGATCTCTTGGATCAGCTCTAGATGGCACCTATGGACAGTTAACTATGAGTGCAGATGGTAGCTATACATACAATGCAAATAAAGATGCAGCTGACGCACTAGATCCTGGTGATACAGTAACAGATACATTTACATACACAGTAACTGACCAAACCGATACAGATACCGCAACGCTGGAAATAACAATCACAGGAGTGAACGATCCTATTATAGCTTCAAATGATGCAGACGCTGTGAATGAAGATGCAACAATCAATAGAAGTACTTCAGACTCTCAGGAATTAGATCACGATGATACAGATGTTGATGCCGATGATGTATCTGGAAGCTTTACAATCACTGCAATCAGAACAGGAAGAGAGTCTGCAACTAGTGGAACAACAACGGGCACAATAGGTCAAGCTCTAAATGGTACTTATGGTGTATTAACTGTAGCTGCAGATGGTAGCTATAGCTATGCCGCAACCAGAAGTGGAGCAGACGCATTAGTGGCAGGCGCAACAGCAATTGATTACTTTACCTATACAGTAAGAGATCACACAAGCAGTCCAAACGATACAGATACCGCTGAACTCGCAATAACTGTTACAGGAGTTGGCCCTTTAGGAGTAAACGATACGGCTTCAGTAAATGAAAATGCATCACTAAATGCAAATAATGCATCTTCAACTGGTGTTCTGGCAAATGATGATGATAATGCTGCTTATGATAGTGAGAGTTTAGCTGTTACAAATATTAGCTCAGACTCTACAGGGAATAGTGGGAACGCCACTCAAGGTGTTTTAGGTACATATGGTACTCTGACCGTTGCAGCTGATGGTACTTATACTTATACGGCGAACACAGCTGCAGCTGAAGCCTTAGATGCCGGTGACTCTGAAACTGATGTCTTCACTTACACAGTTAAAGATGATGATGATGTCAATTCAAGCACAGCAACCTTAACAATCACTGTTAACGGAGTCGATGATAATCCAGTTGGCAATAATGATGCAGGTACAATCAACGAGGATAAAACCCTAACTGTTAGTGCGGGAAGCGGAGTATTATCAAATGATACTGATGCTGATGCTAGTTCAAGTCTGACTGTATCTGCAATTGGTGGTGGTGGTACAGTTGGCCAAGCGCATAACGGAACCTATGGTGTTCTGACATTGAATTCAGATGGTAGCTATACTTATGTTGCAAACGGTAGAAGTGAGGATGGTCTCGCTGCTGATGCAACGGCAACCGATACATTCACTTATACCGTAAGTGATGGCGCTGGAACAACTGATACAGCAGATTTAGTCATCACTGTAACAGGTGTAGGCCCTCAAGCTGTTGCCGATACTGGCTCAGTCAATGAAGATGCTACTTTAACAGTAAATGAAGCATCTGGTGTAATCAGTAATGATGATGACAATGCAAGCTACGATGTTGAAAGTTTAGCTATAACTGGCATCACTCACGGCGTTACTGGGAATAGTGGTAATGCTGCACAAGCTGTTACTGGAACTTACGGTGAATTAACCATGGCGGCTGATGGTAGCTATGAATATGTTGCCAACCAATCAGCTGCTGATGCCCTTGATCCAGGTGATCAAGTTACTGATGTATTTACATACACTCTTAAAGATGATGCCGATAAAAATGCAAGTACTGCAACGTTAACTATTACGGTGACTGGAATTAACGATGATATTACTGCCGTTAATGATACTGATGCGGTAAATGCTGGTGCATCAATCTCAAGAGGTACAAGCGATGCACAAGAGCTTGATCAAGATGATACAGATGCAGACGCTGATGATGTTCCAGGTAGTCTTACTATTACAGCGATACGAACTGGACAAAAGACAGGTAGTGGCGATACAAAAACTCTTGGCCAAGAATTTACAACAACATACGGAACAGTCACGATCAACGCAGACGGATCGTATAGTTACGCTGCCAATCGACCTGATGCGCTTAGTCTGGCTAATGACGCAACTGTCGTTGATTACTTTACATATACTGTAACAGATCAAGCTGGTGATACTGATACAGGACAACTAGCAATAACAGTAACTGGAACTACTGTGGTTCCTCCCACAGGAAATAATGACACAGGATATATCCTTGAGGACTCTCAGCTTCAAGTTACTGACGGCACATCTGCAGTAACAGGAACAGATAGTAATAATAATAACGAAAGTGGAGATCATTCAGGAGATGTTCTCCTTAATGATACTGATCCAGATAATGACCCTCTAACAGTTTCTGCGATAGCAGGAGGCACTCTCGGAAATGCAGTCTCTGGAACGTATGGTCAATTAACAATACAAAGTAATGGTAGCTACGTTTATAATGTTAACAATGCTAATGCTCTTGATGCAGGAGATATTGCAACAGATACGTTCACATACACAGTAACTGATGGAACTGGAACAGACACCGCAACTATAACCTTCACCGTAAAAGGTATTGATGACGACCCTGTTGGAGTGAATGATACAGGCGCTGTTAATGAGGATGCGCAAGTATCAATAAGTGCTGGCAGTGGTGTTTTATCTAATGATACTGATGCTGATGCAAGTTCAAGTTTAACTGTTTCAGGAGTCAATGGAGGGACAGTCGGTCAAGAGTTAACAGGAACATACGGTACCCTTACGCTCGCTTCTGATGGTAGCTATGTATATACTGCCAATACCAGTGGTGCTGACGGGTTAGCTCATGGTGCAACTGCAACCGATACATTCACTTATACCGTAAGTGATGGCGCTGGAACAACCGATACAGCAAATTTGGTTATCACTGTAACAGGTGTAGGTCCTGTCGGTTCAGCAGATACAGCTACTGCTACTGAAAGTCAGACATTGACAGTTAATACAGCAGGTGGAGTATTAACAAACGATACGGGTGGAGATACGGAAAGTCTTGCGGTTACCAATGTTTCCTCAAACGGCACAGGCAATAGCGGTGCAGCAGATGCAGGGGTTTTAGGTACTTACGGAACATTAACATTAGCAGCTGATGGAAGTTATACATACATAGCAAATACAGCTGCAGCTGAAGCCTTAGATGCAGGTGACTCTGTTACTGAAGTATTCACATATACTGTAAAGGATGATGATGATAAAAACTCATCCACTGCAACACTTACAGTAACCATAAATGGGGCAAACGACCCAATCGTTGCCGTTGATGACACGGATAGTGTTAATGAGGATGCAACCGTTAGTCGAACAGTAAGTGACACTCAAGAATTAGATCATGACGATACGGATGTTGATGGGGATGATACGAGCGGAAACTTTACAATAACTGGTATCAGAACGGGATCAAAGGATGGCACAGGTGAGACCGGTACAGTAGGTGCTTCATTAACAGGTGAGTATGGAACTCTGACAGTGAATGCGAATGGATCGTACACTTATGTTGCTGATCAAACAAAATCAGATCAACTCATTACAGGTCAAACTGGGACAGATACATTTACGTATACGGTGAGTGATGGAACTGCCACGTCAACAGCAAATCTTACATTCACAGTAACAGGAATAAACGATAATGATCCTGTAGCCGTTGACGATACTGATACTGTTCCTAAAGGTGAGACAATTACGAGAGCGGCTAATACAACATTTGCGCTTAACGCAGACGATACTGATGCAGACGGTGAGTCATTAACAATTTCTGGAATTAGACTTGGGCAATCAGAAGGCGGTGGTGACCCAGGTACACTTGGTTCAGGACTTTTAGGAACTTACGGTACTCTTACTCTTAATGCTGATGGAAGCTATAGTTATGTTGCTGATCAGGCTGCAGCAGATGCGCTTAAAAGAGGAGAGAGCAAAATAGAATATTTCAACTATACTGTAACAGATGGAACAAATGAAGACATTGGTGTGATTGCAATAACTGTTACTGGTAAAAGTGATCCGCCAGTACCAAAAGATGATATTTTAGAAATCGATGCAGGTGCGACTGGAGTAAAAGATGCATCAAAAGGAGTATTAAAGAATGATACAGACCCTGATGGTGACAGTTTAACTGTAAATACAATACGAACAGGTGAAGAAGCTGGAACGGGGACATCTGGGACAATTGGATCACCCCTAACAGGAACATATGGTGACTTAACTATAAATTCTGATGGCAGCTATGAATACAAGGCTAATAATGCAAAATCTTTAAACCCTGGTGTAAGTAAGACGGAGTACTTCACATATACCGCAACAGATGGAGAAACGCCTGTAGAAGCTCAGATAGCCATTACTGTGACTGGTATCAATGATCCACCTGAACTATTATACCCTGTTGTTGATCCAAATTTAGTTGTTGGGGAACAGATCATTATTAAGCACAAACAGATTTTTGATGATCCGGATACTGGTATTTATGATATTGCAGAATATAAAATTATTGATCCTGAAAGTGGTGCAGAGACAAGTCTTCCAGAGGGTCTTAGATTAAAACAAAATAAGCTGCATGGAACCATTAACACACCGGGAACTTATACAATTACAATTAGAGCAATTGATGGTGAGGGACTTTACGCTGATCATACGTTTACAATTACAGTAAATCCCAAACCAGGAGAAATCGTTGAAAAAGAGACACCTGATGAAGAACCAACTCCTCCATCTAAACCAAATGTTATTAAACCTAAGAAAGATTATTTAGCAGCTATTCAAGAGACCATTACTGAGGCGCCAGCAATCAGTGATGATGGCTTTGCCCTTGATACAGTTTCAATTGCTGATACCGCTTCTCTCTCAAAACCGTTAAAATTTAATGGCGGTTTAAGGTTAATGGATGCTGTTGCGAACGAAGTTTCAGACGATTCAGAATCTGATCTAAAAGTTGGAGTTAAACTAAATGATGATAATCAGAAAAATGTGGAGCTGTATTCAGGACAGCTCTCTAACGGTGAAGCTTTACCTGAATGGATTAGAGTCAATCCTGAAACTGGAGAAACAACAGCTGATATGCCAGAAGGTGTTGAAGCGGTTGAGGTTCAATTAGTTGCTCTTGATAAGGACGGAAATACCAGAGATATTAATATTGTTTTAGATAAAGCTAAAATTAAAGGCGACCAAGACTTCACAAGAGGAGCCGTTGATCAGGCAAGAGTAGTTGTTGATAATGACTCGAATGTAAACTTGATTAGAGAGAACAACAATGCATCAAGTAATGCGGCAAATAATAATTTAAACGCTCAAACAGATTTTGAAGGCACAATGAAATTAAGCAGCCTTCAAATGGATGCAGGTCAATTTACAGTCGATGTGATTGATGACAATCAATCAAATGTAAAAATGTACAAAGCAGAGCTCAAAGGTGGTGGAGCATTACCTGATTGGATTACAATTGATCCAGAAACTGGAAAAATTGCAGCGGACCCTTCAAAAGGAAGAACGGGCTCAGCAGCTCCAGCATTTTTAACTGAAAGCCTTCAAGTTCTTGAACTGAAAATTATTGCTGAAGACGAAGATGGAAAAGAAAGAATTATTGAAGTTGAGATTGATCTTAATGAAATAACTGAAACTGAGTCAGATGGTGAAAATTCTGTAACAAACGATGAAATCTCTTTCATTCCACTTGATGAACAATTAAAGCTTCATGCTAAAGCAGCAGATAGCTATGGCGAAAAGATTGTATCTCTAGTAAGTTAATAAATACCTTTATGAACAAAATTGTAACATTTGCGGTAACAGCGTGCTGCATATTATTGCCTTATAATTTGTTGGCAGAAGAATATTCCACACGTGTTTTAGTAACTGCAACCGAAGAGGCAACACTCTCAAGTGAACTTGCTGCAAAAGTTGAATCAATACCAATTGATGAAGGATCTAAATTTAAAGAGTTTGATATTTTAATTAAATTTGATTGTTCATTTTATGAAGAACAAAGAAAAGTTGTTGAAGCACAATTAGAGAGCGCAAGAGTAACTCTAAAGAGCAATCAAGACCTTGCCTTGATGAGATCCATTGGTGAATATGAGGTTCAGTTATCAGAAATCGATGTAAAGCGTGCAGAAGCTGAATTACAAATTGCCAAACTCAATACAGATCGATGTATAATTAAAGCCCCTTACGATGGCAAAGTATCTAAAGTTTTTGTCAATGAGTTTGAGAGTATTGAAAGGCAGCAGCCATTGGTCGAAATCATTGGTTCTGGCATTCTTGAGGCCAAATTGATTGTTTCAAGTAAATGGCTGGCTTGGATCGATGAGGGTTATCCAATGAAAATCAGCATTGATGAAAATGGGCAAACATATAATGCTAAAATTCATACTATCGGCGTTGATATTGATCCTGTTAGCCAAACCATCGACATTACTGCAAAATTTGATGAAAATTATGATACATTACTGCCAGGCATGAGTGGGACAGCAACGTTTTGAATGATAATACTTCAATAAAAATAGCAAGATTAATTACTCTTGAGAAAAAATTTCGGACAGCAGAAAACTTATCCGAACTCGGATTTGTTTGTGCAAATGAGTTAAGAAGTGTTGTTGATTATAATTTTTTATTTTTTCTCACAAAGACTGCTACAGGTCGACAGAAAGTCCAAACGATCTCTGATATTTCAGTTGTTGATAGAACAGCGCCGACAGTTACGTTTGTTGAAAGATTAATAAATAAAAAGAAGGTTGATACGGGAGTCTTTTCAGAAGTTTCAATTAGTGATTTAAGAGAAGATGGTTTAAATTTAGACTTACCTGAAAATTTTCCAAATGAACTAATGGTTGTTCCATTAATTTCAAGAACAAAGGGTGATTTAGGTTCTTTAGTCATTGTACGATCTGCTAAAGTTTCAAATACAGAAAAAGAACTGCTGCAGCACATCGCTGAAACATTCAGCCATGCATTGGACTCATTTTTATCTCAAGGATCGATTTTATCCTTTTTTGGTAGAATCTTCTCAGGTTGGCTAAAGTGGCTAATATTATCAGCAATCACATTTGCAATGTTTATGCCAATTAATATATCCGCTGTTGCACCAGTTGAAGTGATTGCCAAAAATCCGTCAGTTGTTACATCGCCAGTGAATGGTGTAGTGAAAAAAGTATTAGTTAACACAAACGATGCTGTTGATATTGGTACGGAGCTTGTAAAATTAGACGATCTCAATTTTAAATCTCAATACGAAATAAACTTACAAGAATTAGAAGTCGCTGAAGCAGAATTATTAAGGGCTAAACAATCCTCATTTACAAATGATGAGGCAAAAGCAAAGCTCGTTGAACTATCAACTGAAGTTGCGTTGAAGAAAAAGCAAGTTGCTTATGCCGAGGAACAATTAAAATATTCTGTTATCAAAGCGGAGGTTTCGGGAGTAGCTGTTGTTGAAGATTTTATTGATTGGCAAGGTCGTCCTGTAAATATAGGTGAAAAGATACTAACGATTGCAAATTCAGACGATATTGAGTTCTTAATCTACCTACCAACAAAAGACTCACTTTTTATTGAAAAATCAGCAAGAGTTAAGGTTTTTTTAGACAGCAGTCCACTAAGCTCAATTGAAGGAAAAATATTAAGAACTTCTTACAAACCTGAATTAACAGCTGAGAATATTTTAGCTTATAAAATACATGCTAGCCTTGAGGATAATATTGAGCCACCGCGTATTGGACTACGAGGATCAGCAAAGATTTACGGAGATCGAACATCTCTTTTTTATTATATCTTCAGAGTTCCAATCAATATCAGCAGACAGTTTTTAGGAATATAAATGATTGTACCGTCTATCCGACAAGATTTGAAACTCAGTGAGGGACCAAAGAAAGAGGACGGTTCAGCGTCGTGGCTTCTTTATGACTCATTAAGAAATAAATACTTTTCAATAAATAAAAAAGCATTTGATCTTCTTAAAAATTGGTCAAGTGGAATTGAGACAACAGAATTTATTGAAAAAATTAAAAAAAGTAATCTGTCTATTACACAAGAAGAGATTGAAGAATTTATCAGTTTTCTAAATCTCAATAATTTAACTATAAAAAAAACAGGTGATGAAGTTAAATCTTTAGTTGTTCAAAAAGAGAAACTTAACAAGCATTGGCTGTTAAAAATTATTCATAATTATTTGTTCTTTAAAATTCCATTATTCAAACCAGGAAATGGTCTTGAAAACAGTTTGCCTTTTGCATTGTTTCTTGGATCGCAAACCAGCAGACTTATAATTTATATTCTGGGGATCATTGGTATTTTTTTAACAATCCAAAACTATGAAACATTTTTAACAACATTTTCTTATTTCTTTAATGTTAATGGATTGATTTTGTTTGGTATAACGATTGTTTTTGTGAAAGCCTTGCACGAACTTGGGCACGCATATGTTGCCACTTATTATAAATGCAAAGTTTCTTCAATTGGTCTTGCAATGCTAGTTTTCTTTCCTTTTTTATACACGGATACTACTGATGCGTATAAATTAACTGATCATAGAAAACGCTTACTGATTAATTTTGCTGGCATGCTGACTGAATTGCATCTGGCCCTTCTTGCTACATTTGTTTGGGCTGTAAGCCCTGAAGGTGTTATCAAAAGTGCTTCATTTTTTATTGCAACTTCAAGTTGGATTTCATCACTTCTTATTAATATCAGCCCATTTATGAGATTTGACGGTTATTATGTGCTTTCAGATTTTCTTAGAGCGGAAAATCTTCAACCGCGCTCTTTTGCTTTAGGTCGATGGCAGATTAGAGAATGGATCTTTGGATTTAAATTCCAACCACCGGAACAGCTCATGAGTCAAAGACGGTGGACTTTCATCATTTACGCTTGGATGACATGGATATATCGCTTCTTCATATTTATTGGAATTGCCTTATTGGTTTATTATTTAACATTCAAAATTCTTGGCATCATTCTGTTCATTATTGAGATTGTTTGGTTCATTTTGCTACCAATTTGGAGAGAAATTAAACAGTGGTGGGGACTTAGAAGGTACATGCGTTTCAACTGGACTTCTTTGAGATCAATTTTTATTTTCTCAGTATTTTTGGCAGCAATGTTAGTACCATGGCGAAGTTCACTCAGTCTTCCGGCGGTGATTGATCGAGGTGAAGTGGTCGATATCTATCCAACAGAAGCCTCTGAGATAAAAGAGATTTTTGTTATCTCAGATCAACAAGTCGAAAAGGGTGACTTATTAATTACAATGATGAGTCCGTCTTTATCAAATAAAGTTGATAAAGCAATTGAGCGCGTAAAGATGATACAGCAAAAACTAGATCGTCGAATTGGATCAGAGGCCGATATGAGTAATCTCATGGTATTAGAAAATCAATTAAAAGTAGAATTTGAAATTCTTAAAAGTCTTAAAGAGGAAAATGAAAATCTATCAATTTATGCACCAATGAGTGGGGTGATAAAAGACCTTAAGTATTTAAATAATGGACAGTGGGTGAATATAAAAGAAAAATTATTTTCTATTGTTCAATTCAATGATACAAAAGTTGTCGCATTCATAAGCGAAAATGATTTGTATAAACTTGAAGATAATACTAGTGGCTATTTTGTTCCAAAAAATAATGAATTTGATGAAGCAGAAGTTGTCTTGGTTTCACAAAATAATACATCGACAGAAGAACTTCCCTACTTATCATTAGTACCCACTTTTGGTGGATCAATTGCATCACGTGAAGTTAAGGGAGATGGAAAAGTTATTTATCGACCAGAAGAAGCTTTATACCAGCTTAATTTTTCTACAAGTACTGAAGTTGAGACTATTCAATGGCAAACAGCAGGTAAAGTAAAAATTCAGACTGAAAACTATAATATTTTTCAAAATCTATTTAATTTGGTTTCATCAACATTAATCAGAGAAAGTGGTTTTTAGTGGTGCCCCTAGCTGGTTACGCTCCAGCGGCTGATCATTACCAATGACCTGCTTTACTATTAAGCGATAGGGGCTTAATAGAAATTACTCCTTTGTACCATAGCCTTTTGTGATAGCAATTGCCACGCCAGCAACACAAATGCTTAAGAAAGCAACAAGTGAGATTACACTGACCCAAATATTAATATCGGATGCCCCGTAAAAAGACCATCTCATACCATTCACAAGATATAAAACAGGATTAAAGTAAGTTACATTTTGCCAAAATTCTGGAAGCATTTCTACAGTATAAAGACTACCGCCTAAAAAAACTAAAGGAGTCACAATGATAAGCGGTACAACTTGCAACTGTTCAAAATTTTCACTGAGTAGTCCAATTAGAAATCCAAAAAGACTAAATGTAAGACATGTTAATACCAGAAGAAAAAGCATTAATAAGGGATATTGAATTTGGAGTTCAACGAAAAAAGTTGCAGTAATGAGTATAATGACGCCAACAATAAGTGATTTAGTTGCACTGGCGCCAACAAATCCTATGATAATTTCTAAAGAGGAAATAGGCGCCGCAAGAACTTCATAAATCGATCCAGTAAATTTTGGAAAAAATATTCCAAACGAAGAGTTTGATATACTTTGAGTTAATAAAGTCAGCATTAATAAACCAGGTACGATGAATGATCCATAACTAACACCTTCAATTTGAGGAATCATGCCTCCAATAACTGAACCGAATACAATGAAATATAAAGAAGTCGAAAGCACAGGTGAAAGCACGCTTTGAAAAAGAGTTCTTCTCATTCGATCCATTTCATGAAAATAAATTGCTCTGATTGCGTAAAAATTCATTATTTTTCCTTTACCAATTCCACAAAGATCTTTTCAAGTGAACTTTGCTCTGTATTTAAATCTTTTAGTTTTAATCCGGCCTCTTTCATATCTTGTAAGAGAGAAGTTATTCCAGTCTGTTTACTTTGTGTATCGTATTGGTAATCAATTGATAAACCTCCATTAACTATCGTAAGTTTATAATTATTTAGTGACTCAGGTAATGTCTTAACTGTTTCATGCAAATCAATTGTTAGTGTTTTCTGGCCTAAACTTTTTATTAAATTTGAGGTTTCATCAACTACTATCATTTCTCCTTTATTAATGACGGCTACTCGGTCAGCTATTGCTTCTGCTTCTTCTATATAATGGGTTGTTAAAATTATTGTGACACCTTTATTCCTTAAATTCTTAATGACTTCCCACATATCTTTTCTTAATTCGACATCAACCCCCGCTGATGGCTCATCAAGAAATAAGACTGAAGGCTCATGAGAAAGAGCCTTAGCAATCAAGACTCTTCTTTTCATTCCACCAGAAAGCTCATTAATTTTGGAGTCTTTTTTATCCCACAGGCTGAGATCTTTAAGTATTTTTTCAATATGCTGAGGATTAGGAGGTTTGCCGTATAAGCCTCTCGTATAAGATACGTTGTTATAAACAATTTCAAATTGTTCTAAAGTTAACTCTTGAGGGACAAGTCCAATTTGTGATCTAGTTTTTCTATAATCTTTAATAATATCGTAGTTACCAACCTCAACTGTCCCAATACTTGGCGTTACTATTCCACAAATTATACTGATCAAAGTTGTTTTGCCTGCACCATTTGGTCCAAGAAGTGCAAATATTTCATTCTGTTTGATATCTAAATTTATATTATTGAGTGCCTGAAATTGATTACCGTAAGTTTTAGATAAATTCTTTACTGAGACGACATTTTGCATCGGTCTCTTATATCAGCAAATTTTTGAAAATAAACACTTCTATCTTGTTTTGAACATATTTTTATCAAAATTAAGCCTTGCTTTTTAGGTATATTTTTATCAAACATGAAAAAGTCAAAGATGAAACCTCAGTACATAAGAAGACAATCCTACAACGGTGAGTCAACTCTCGTGATTATTCCTTCAACCACAAAGCTTAAACTTTCTAGAACCCCTAAACTTTTATCAAGCTTTGTGATCGCGACAGGTTTTCTTGGCTTGATGTTTTTCTCCATTAGTGGCTAAAATCCTTTCGGTACGGTTGTACTGGTACCGAAAAGATTATAAATTTTTCATATCAATCCCTGAAGATGAAATATACAAGAAATAAATTCTTGTTGAAATTTTAAAGAGAACTTTTATTTTTTTAACAAGATGTTTATGCGCACAGCTGCACTAATAATAGTTGCATTAATTATTGCTTTTTTTCTATATCAGGCTTTTAGCAATCAATCGATAGAAGAAGAAGTTGCTCAAGCTCAAAAGCCAATTCACCCTGAAACAATAGCCGCTTATCAAAATAATTGTGCTTCTTGTCACGGAGTTAATTTACAGGGTCAAGAGGGTTGGCAAAATACTCTAGATGAAGATGGACATCGATTAGCCCCACCATTAAATGGCACAGGCCACACGTGGCATCATTCTCCAGATTACTTGTTTCAAGTTATTAAATATGGCTTTCCAAGTTTTGATCCTAATTATGAAGGAAAGATGCTTGGCAATGACAGCCTAAGTGAAGAAGAGGTTTGGCAGCTGATCACTTACATAAGACAAGAATGGCCAGCACAAATACAAGATGTATATAACAGTAGATATGAGTAATTGCTGTTAGCAGTCAAATTAGGATGAAGAAACGAATAAAAAGCAGAATTCACTTATATTAAATAATATTTAATTTTTTTCATGTCTTAGTGTCTTAACGTCTTCCCTCTGTATCTGATCCAAAGCTTTGTGAATTCGTAAGTTGGAAGTGCTTCCATCAGCTTTACGGATGGTAATAATTGTTTCTTTTGGTGGGCAATTTGGTTCATGACAGCTTAGTTCAGCAATGCTTACAGTAGCATCTTCATTTAATTTAAATTTCTCTATGATTAGATTTTTTAAATTTTGAGTAGCACTTTTATTTGATATTTTTTTCTGAAACATACCTTCCATTTTATTGCTCCCAAAGTGGTGACCATAAAATTTGGCCTTTTGAATCTCCGACCAATATATGGGATCGATCGGGTGAAATACTAATATTTGATACTTCTGATCCTGTAGGATTTTGGATAAGGACGTCATTTGGATGTTCTGATAATTCTGAGAGAAGAACCATGCCGTTACGAAATCCAGCAAAAACTGCTTTCTCCCCAGGCAATGACTCAACAAAAGTTGCATTTTGTTGACCTCCACTTGCAATGCAAAGGGGCTTACGTCCTTTTGGACCTTCCTTACCATCGAATGGCCAGCAGATAGCTTCTTTTGCACCCGCTGTTACTAGATAAGGGTTGTCTCCGGCCCATGTAAAACTTTTTACTTTTGACGGGTAACCTGACATCGCAAAACTTGCTTTGTCTCGAATTCGCCAAGCATGAAGCTCATTTTCTTGCATTGTTGTCACCAGATACTTACCATCTGGACTAAACCCAACTTTACCGTGTGAACCTTTCCAAGCAAATTTCGATGATTTCCATTTGTTTTTTTCTAATCTCCACAAAGTTACTCCTCCATAACATGAGACAGCAATTCTCCTTCCATTTTGATCAATTGCGATACCACCTATCGTACTTTGATGCTCTAGTATTTTTGGCTTATCATTTTCATCTGACCAGATGTAGACATTTTTTCCAGACGAACATAAAACCATACTTTCATACGCCGCTACATTATCTACCCAACGTGTTCCAAAATTGTAAATTTCCTCGACCTCAGCATTTGTCGATATTTTTAAAAAACGACCATCTTGCCCGCCTGTTATGACCCCATCATTACTTGAAGCTATGCTTAGTATTGCGCCAGAGTGCGCTTGAACTTCTAAGGGATCATGATCTGGCCAAAAAAACCTTATTGATCCGTCTCCAAATCCAACTGCAACCGCATTCTCTATTGAAACTGCACCTGTAACAGGAGCGCCTGTTTCAAAGACCTTTCCATTTTCTTCAAAGCGGGATTTTATTACAGATTCGTTATTCATCTAAAGCAGAACTAATCTGATTTACAACTTTCGAAGCCCTCTTTCAAATTCATTGTCTCTAATTTGCGACCAATAAATACAACCCGGGAATTTCGAATACTTTTCTCAGGCCATGGACCCATAGGAGATGCATCCATGAGCATATGAACTCCTTGAAATACGTAGCGATCTTTTTCATTCTTAAAATCAAGAATGCCCTTTGATCTAAGAATATTTTGACCATGCGTTTGTAATAGGTTTCCAAACCACTTCTCAAATTTTTCTAAGTCAAGCGGAGTGTCAGAAACAAAAGAAACACTGGTTACATCGTCATCATGTTCATGATCATGATCGGAGTCCAAAAAATCAGGTTCAACCTCTAAGACGCGATCAAGACTAAAAGCATTAAGACCAAGAACTTCATCAAGAGGAGCCGCACATCTGTTTGTTTCAATTATTTTTGTATAAGGATTAATTTTTCGAATGCGATCCTTAACGCCGGTAATCTGACTTTGATCAACTAAATCAATCTTATTGAGCAGTACTACATCTGCAAAAGCAATTTGCTCTTCAGCCTCATGATGTTCTCCTAGTTGAGAACTAAGGTGGACAGCATCTGCGACAGTGACAATAGCGTCTAATTTAGTTCGGTCTGCAACATCTTGATCGACAAAAAATGTTTGAGCAACGGGCGCAGGGTCAGCAAGTCCAGTTGTCTCTACAATTATTGCATCCAGCTGATCTGCACGCTTCATCAGACCTCCAAGTATACGTATTAAATCACCCCTAACTGTGCAACATATACATCCATTGTTCATTTCAAAAACTTCTTCATCAGCATCAACTACGAGATCATTGTCTATTCCTTGCTCACCAAACTCATTAACAATTACAGCATAACGACGACCGTGTTGCTAAGTTAAAATACGATTTAATAAAGTAGTTTTACCTGCTCCTAAAAAACCTGTTAATACAGTGACTGGTACTTGCGATGAACTATTTTCCATATTTTACAAAATTAGTTTTTTTTAAACATACCTTGTAATTAAAAAAAAAGCATTATACAAGTTGTTATATTATAACATTAAATTTAGCAATTTATGAGCAACACTAAACCTGTTTTATCGATCTGTTTAACTTGTCGAGATGGACGAGAAGAAAAATATAATTCTCGAGGAGGCGAGCGCTTTGCAAAAAAAATTGTGAACAGTTTCAAAAGACAAGATGACGTTATCATCAGAGGTGTAAATTGTATGAGTTGCTGCAAGCGGTCTTGTGCAATCTCTCTGTCTGCCGATAAGCGTTTTACTTACGTTTTTGGAGATATAGACCCAAAAAAACCATTATATATTTCATCTCTAAAAAAGTTAGTATCATCGTATACAAAAGCTAAAGATGGGTTTCTCAGAAGAACAGATAGGCCAAGGAACTATCAATCAAATATTATTGGAAGGTTCCCACCTCTTGATTATAAATCAGATATAATTGAGTACTTTAAGGATAAGTAAATAGACTCGTAAAATCCTACCAATCAAAGAATCCGTGAACCCCTGTTTCACCACGATAATATTCGATATTGTTTGCAGCTAATTCATAGCCTACGATTGCAAGGTCTTCAATATTTTGATTTTCAATTTTAATTTTTCCAGTTACGTAAACAGGTTCCCACCAGGCTAGACCTTCCCAAGGATTCTCCGCTTCTACATAAACGATTTGATTAGGCGCTGGTGGAGGGACATGAATGCATGCTCCAATGTATGGAACTAACAAAAAGGTGTTAATACCTCGGCCGTACATATCCAATGGCAAAACATATCCAGGGATCTTAACTTCCTTATCTTCGAGATTTTTATTAAACTTTACCTCGCCGGGGCTAAAAACAGATGTCCATGGTATTAGGTCATCCCAGTCTATTTCTTTTGGCGCTGAGTAAGCAGAAAGCGGAATAAAAATAAAAATAATTAATAAGATTTTTAATTTTTTAATCATAATTTAATCGTCATACCATCATTAATAGAAAACCAGTAAGCTCTTATTGCTGGTAATAAACTGACTGTTATTGAGGCAATGATAAACACAGCAAAAACATACATATCTTTTATAGCTAACATTTCAATGTTTACTAAGATGCCATAATTGTAATCAATCCATGGTTGTAATAAATTTAACACACAAAATAATAAAACTACACTGAATGTAATACTTAGAATTGAAATAAATATTGCTTCAAGCATTAATAAACCAATCACTGTGAAAGGAGATGCACCCATAGCTCTCCAGATCGCCATTTCTCTTCTTCTCTCACTTAAACTTGAAAACATAATCGCTGCCATCCCAACGAGTGTTGTGAATATTACAACCACCGATATACCTAATAATAAGTTTTCAATCACTCCAACTACTCGCCATAGCTCCTGCAGCGCAGCGCCAGGAAGAATTGCAGTCATCGCTTCTTCAGGATACTCATTGATCCAGCGCTGAAGTTGAAAGATAGTTAATTTTGATTTAACACCTACTAGTGCAGCAGTGATATTTTTAGGAGTTAGATCCATTTCGCGTATCTCATCAATAGGTGTTAGTTGTCCTGGTATTTTAGCTCCAGTTGACCAATCAACATGAATTGCTTCAATAGCAGCCAGGCTGACGATTACAGTATTATCTACAGGTGTTCCTGTCTTTTTAAGTATCCCTGATACTCTAAAAGGTTGATCATCGTGATCTGAAAAAGACTGTAATCCATGGGAAACTACAAGTGAAGTACCGATTTTATATCCTAGTTTTTCAGCAACCCCAGCACCCAAAACGACGTCGTATAGATCCTCAAATAAATAACCTTTATCAATACTTACAGACTGACTACCTCTATATTTATATCGAGAAAAAAATTCTTTGTTGGTACCCATTACTCTAAATCCCTTATGGCTATCTCCCAACGAAATTGGAACTGTCCAATCAACTTCTTCTTTACTCACTAAGTCTAAATAACTCTCCCATGTTATATTATTCGTAGCGTTTCCAATTCTAAAAACTGAATATAACAACAGTTGCACTGAACTAGCTCTTGCGCCAACAATTAAATCAGTCTGTGAGATTGTATCGGTAAAACTTGTATATGCTGAAGTTCTTAACTTTTCTACACTCATATAAAGCATAAGGGATACTGAAATTGCAAGAATTGTCATACCCACAGTAACTAAGCGCGCATAAAGAGAGCTGAACGAAAGTTTTAATAACATGACTTATCTTCCCTTATGAGTATTTCGTTTATGTCAATTAATCGATCAAATTGATTAGAGAGCGATTTATCATGTGAAACCATCAATAACGTAGAGTTATTCTCTGAAATTTGTTCAAACATCAAATTTAAAAAAATCTTTTGCGCATCTGCATCAAGTGAGGAAGTTGGTTCGTCAGCAATGATCAGCGATGGGTTCCCAATTAGTGCCCGAGCCACTGCCACTCTTTGTTGCTGACCCATACTTAAACTACTTGCCCTAAATTGTGCAATATCATCTGGTAATCTCAATTGTTTAAAAAGTTCAATTACCTTTTCTTTTTTGTTGGAAACGTTGTTTGATCTTACTTTTGAAAAATATAAAGGTAGTAAAACATTATCAACAACATTCGCATAAGGCAGCAAGTTAAATTGTTGGAAAATAATTCCTATATTATCAGCACGATACTCATCCCTAGTTTTAGATGAAAGTTGGTTAATAGTGTTACCGTTAATACTTATATTTCCAGATAATGGATTAAGAAAACCACACATTAGGGAAAGGAGTGTGGTTTTGCCTGAGCCGCTTTCTCCCAATAAGAGAACTTTTTCACCTTTTTTAATTTCTAGGTTTGGAACAAATATCTTGAAATTACTTTTTTTTGACCAATAAAATCTTACTGAATCAATTTTAATTATACTTTCATCCAATTAGATTTTTCCTTTTAAGTCTATGAAAGGCTCATCTCCCTCCACTTCAAAACTTGTCGAACCAATCTCTGATACGAATTGTACCTCAAGTTCTCCAGAGTTTGGAAAAGTAGTAAAATATGGAAAGCTAATTCTGTCAATTTCTTTTATATTTCCGCAATTAAATGAGTAGTGTGCAACAAACTCGTTATGAGCTTCTTCATCATACTCATCATGGTCATCATGGTCATCATGGTCATCGTGCTCATCATGGTCATCGTGCTCATCATGGTCATCGTGCTCATCATGGTCATCATGATCATCATCTTGATTGATCCCAATTTCAGAATTTACTAAATTACAATTTGAGGACTCGGGAAGACTAAAAATATTATCAAATTTTTCAAATTTTTCTAAAGCTGCATTTACAAGAGCAATATCAGACTCAGTTTTAGCTTCATATTCAAAACCTACAATATCAGCTCCAGGAATAAAAAATTCAAAATCTACGGCATTTCCTTCAATAGCAATATTTAATTCACCAACACCATGCTCATGTTTATCAACTTGCCTTGTTTCTTCAGCCGCCGAAACTGATACCATTGCAGATATTAGTAGCGAATAGTAAATATTTTTTTTCATCCATGCTCCCTTTTTAATTAAAAAATTTTATTGAAAAAAATTTTGTGTGTCTAGAAAAATGTTATTTTATAACATTGTATAATCTATTGATTCGTATTTTGAAGATGTTTTTGATCACATGTCTTACAAGTACCGAATAACTCTAAATTATATCCACTTAATTTAAGACCATTCATATCTCTTACTTCAGACAAATATTTATAAAGTTTTTTATCACTTATCTCATCTATTTGATCACAGCTTTTACAAATTGAAAAAATTGTTCCGTGTGGTTCCACACATTTTGAATTGCAAGCAACAAATGCATTTTGACTTTCAATTTTATGTATTTCCCCAATTTTTATTAACTTTTCTAGGGCTCTATAGACTTGAGGTGGGGCTTTGATTCCTCGTTTATTGACATTGTTTAGAATAGAGTAAGCTTTAACGGGTCTGTTAGATTTTTGTACGAACTCGAGTACAATTCTTTGGTTTTTTGTTAACTTTTTACTATTTTTATTCATAATTTTTTTTTCTGATTCTCATTAATGATAGGATAAATAAAATTAAAGCAACTACAACAATTGATGGTCCTGATGAAGTGTTTATTTCAAAAGAAGCATACAGTCCGATCAAAACCGATAATAGACCGCCAATAATAGATAGTATTACCATTTGTCTTGGATTATCAGATAGATTACGAGCCATTGCAGTTGGTATAATTAGTAAACCAGTTATAAGAAGTACGCCGATCATCTTAATAGATATCGCAATCAGGGCTGCAAGTAAAATTGTGAATATGGCATTTACTCTTTCTGGCTTCATACCTTCAGCTTCAGCTAACTCATAATTTACTGTTGATGCAAAAAGAGGTTTCCAAATATAGCTTAAAACAACAAGTATCAAAGCCCCTCCAATCCATATCACTAGCAAGTCATTCGAATTAACTGAGAGAATATCTCCAAACAAAACACCCATAACATCAAATCTTATAAAGGATAAAAAACCAAGTATTACCAACCCAATCGCTAGTGATGAGTGTGATATCAGGCCTAGGAGTGAGTCCCCTGCTAGATTGGTTGTTCTTTCAAGCCTTAATAAAAGTATTGCAACCAGAGATGCAACAACAAAGATAGTTAAGGAAACATTTATATCTAATGTTATTGAAATTAAAACACCTAGTAATGCTGAATGAGCTAACGTGTCACCAAAAAAAGATAATCTCCTCCAAACCACAAAACAACCTAACGGTCCAGTAACAAGGGCAATCCCAATACCTGCTATTATAGCTCTTACGATAAAATCATCCAACATAGCTACTCAACTTCCTTAATGATATTACCATCTGATGAATGAATATGATCATGGTTGTGTTCATATATCGATAACAGTTTTGCAGATTTCTCTCCAAATAATTGTTTATAAGGATTACTTTCTGCAACGTCTCTTGGCGTTCCACAGCAACATACATGACCATTCAAACAAACAACGTAGTCAGTTGCAGACATTACCACATGCAAATCATGAGAGATAAGGAGTATCCCACAGTTTAGATTTTCACAGATAGTTTTTATTAGGGAGTACAAGGCAACTTCTCCAGTAAAATCTACACCCTGTACTGGCTCATCAAGAACTAAGAGCTCAGGTTTTTTTGCTATTGCGCGCGCTAACAAAACTCTTTGAAACTCACCTCCAGACAAATCTCTAAGATTGCTATCTTTTAAATGCTGCACACCAGTTAAATTGAGAGCACTATCAATATCATCTACTTTTAAGTTTTGAGTTAAAACCATGAAGTCAGCAACCCTTAAAGGCAATGTCCAATCAATCGACACTTTTTGGGGTACATAGGATATTTTTGTTGTATTTCTCTCAACTCTTCCACTAATAGTCTTATATAAACCTAGAGCTATTTTAGCGGTTGTCGTTTTACCAGAACCATTGGGACCAATTAACGTTACAATTTGCCCTCGTTTTATTTCTAAATCAACATCTCGAACAAGCCATTTTTTATTTTTAAAAATTCCTGCATTAGTCAATCTAATTAGAGTTTCAATATCGTTCATAAATAATGCTTGATAAATTTTTTTGTTATATTATAACACTATATTTATTTAACCATGAAAGCAATAAATCTATGAAATTACAACTCAAATTTGGACTTTTATTATCAATTATTTCAATTCTGTCATATTCATCTTTTGCTAATGCAGAAACAAAAGTTGTTGTTTCAATCAAACCAGTTCATTCGTTAGTTAGCTATGTGATGGACGGAGTGGGCAAGCCTAGTTTATTAGTCGATGGTAGTGCCTCACCTCATACATTCCAATTAAAGCCTTCTCATGCAACAATGTTACAAGAAGCTGATGTAGTTTTTTGGATTGGGGAAGATTTAGAGTCTTTTCTAGAAGACCCTCTAGACTCAATTGCTAATGATGCCAGAAAAGTAACCTTAATGGAGTCAGATCAGATAGATTTACTAAAATTTAGAGAAAAAAACGTATTTGAAGATCACCACGATGATCAAGATGAACACGAAGATCATGCTGATGGACACGACGAACATGATGAACATGACGAACACGACGAACATGACGAACATGACGAACATGACGAACATGATGAACATGATGAACACGACGAACATGATGAACATGATGAACATGATGAACATGACGAACACGAGGGTCACGACGATCATGAAGAACACGCTGACGGACATGACGATCATGATGAACACGAAGGACATGATGATCACGGTCACCATCACGGTGAGCACGACATACATTTTTGGCTAGATCCAGAAATAGCAAAAACAATTGTAAGTATTGCTTCAGAAGAATTATCTGAAATTGATCCTGCCAATAAATCAATTTATTCATCCAATGCTGCGAATGCTATTAATGACCTTGACCAGTTAATAGACAATACAAGATCAAAAATAAATAGTGATGCAACATACATTGTGTTTCATGATGCCTATCAATATTTTGAGCAGAGATTTGGCATTGAAGTAATTGGTGCTCTTACTGTAAATCCTGAGGTGTTGCCTGGTGCGAAGCAACTTGCAGAAATAAGAGAAGTAATTGAGCATGAGAGTGTTAATTGTTTATTTTCAGAGCCTCAATTTAACCCGAGTATTGCAGAAACAATTGCAAGTGATACTGGTATAAAGTCTGCCGTTTTAGATCCATTAGGAGCTGAATTGGAGCCAGGAAAAGATCTTTATTTTGATCTAATAGGTGACATGGCATCTTCATTTGAAAATTGCTAACTCTACAAAATATTTTTCATGAGCTTATTTAAAGCTGACAATCTAGAATCTTTAAAAGAATTCAAGGATACTGACTATAAATTAGGTATATTGGAGCGTGAACAACCTGAGGGTGCAGGTTCTTTCTTTCAAAAATTAATGAAAAATGACTTTGGAATTGAGGGCACTCTTAGCTCAATTAATTTGAAAGAAGATTTAAAAAATTTGGTCCAGGAAATAATTCCTAACCAGTTAAGTTCAACTGAGTTTTATAATTATTGGCTTGCAGATATGGAAACCGTTTGCAGAACATTCTTACTGATTGAAAATACTGATACACTTTGCTTTTGGCTTGGGACAAAACGAGAGTGTAGACGTTATCATGTTGATAACGTACCAAGACGTCTTTTGGTCACTTATGCTGGACAAGGTACAGAATGGATACAAAATCAGGATGCTGACCGTCTAGCCTATGAGGCAGGTGAACCAAATGAAAAGATCGTTAGAGATAAAAGTAAATTACATTTCATTGATAAATGGAACATTGCAATATTTACCGGTGGTAGCAATGGTATACTTCATCGCACACCTGATTCTGCTCTAAATGGTCCTTCAATATTAATGAAACTTGATCATCCGGAGTATTTAAATTCTGTATATTCTTCAGAAGTTCTTAAATTAAATTAGATTAAATTAAATCAAACTTTTTTTTCTTAAAATCATACGTCTCTATAGATCCAGATCCAATATCATTCCAAACCCCATAAAGCATAATTTCACCTGACTTTACTTCAGTATTTATAAAGGGATATTTACTTAAGTTCTCTAATGATACGATAATGCTTTCTTTCTCCATGTACTTAACTTTCTCATCGTTTCCTTCGCCTGAAATGTTGTCGTACACTGGTTTTAGTAACTTTAGCCAATTAGAAATTGATGAGTTATCATCAAAATTATTTTCATGACACATATGATACCCATTCTTTATACCTCCACATCCTGAGTGCCCAATTATAATAATATTTTTAATATTTAATGCTGTTACACCAAATTCGATAGCTGCAATTGTTCCGCTATGTTCCGTTAATTGACTATAGGGTGGTACTATATTAGCAATATTTCTATGAACTAGCATTTCACCAGCTTTTGATTTGAATATAGCATTCGGATCAACTCTTGAATCTACGCACGATATAATCATGTATTTAGGTGACTGGCCTTCTCTTGCAAGTCTTTCAAAGTTATCTTTTTCTTGTGCGAAAGAGTTTTCCTTCCAGTTTTTATATTTATCGATGAGATCTTTTGGTAACATTCACTTATTTATTTTTTATCCAAATTGGTGAAGACCATGCCATTCTAGTTATAATTTTCTCATAATATCTAGTCATAGACAATATAAGGGTATAAAATTTTTACAAGCATGTCAGAAGGATATATTTTAAAAAAAACTGAAAAATCTCTACCTTTAAATTGGTATTTCAATCAAAAGCAATTTGATAAAGAGATTTCAAAAGTTTTGTCTAAAGAATGGCTATACGTTTGCCACGTGGATACTATTTCAAAACCTTTATCTTTTCACACAGTTGAAATTAGTAAATTTAATATACTTATTGTTCGTGATAAAGAAGGAGAAATAAATGCTTTTTATAATTCATGTAGTCACCGAGGTTCAATTTTAAAAAAAGAAAAAAGTGGCAAACTAAAATCAAATTTACTAGTTTGCCCATATCATCAATGGTCATATAACGCTAGCAATGGAAATTTAGTTAGAACTACATCTATTATTGATCCTAAAAATTTTAGAAAAGATGAAAATTGTCTAACAAAAGTAAAAATTAAAGTTTGGAATGGGTTAGTTTTTATTAACATGAATAAAAACGCTAAATGGAATGCAAAAAAAGTATTTCCAGATTACAGTGATGCTTTTTCTCAATTGAATGTCAGTGACTACCAAATTGGCCATACCTGGAAGAAAAAAATAAAGTGTAATTGGAAAATATTTTGGGAAAATTATAGTGAATGCTTACATTGTCCCAACCTTCATCCTGAACTATCTGACCTAGTCCCTATTTATGGAAGAAGGTTAGTAGATATTAAAGATGATCCAAACTGGAAACGTTTTACTCATCATGATGATCCAAAGTACAAAGGTGGAATGAAAAAAGGTACTGAAACTTGGTCAATGAATGGAAGCGCACAAGGTCATCGAGTAGAGTACCTGGAAAATCAAACCGATTTTCCTGGTTACATTTACATGACTACTTGGCCTTCTATGTTTTTAGCAATATTTACTGACCATATAAGAATGGTTCGTATTCTTCCTTTATCAGAGGAACTTACAGAAGTTACGGCAGAGTGGGTATTTAGAAAAGAAACTCTTAAAGATAAAAAATATTCAATGAAAAATGTTGTTGATTTTGCTGTATTAGTCATGAAACAAGATGCAGAAGCTTGCGAACTGAATCAAAAAGGCATACATAATCCAACAAGAAAAAATGGAACATTAATGCCTGAAGAGTATGAAATTAAAAGGTTTCACAGCTGGCTAAGAAAAAAACTATAAATTATTCCAAATGAATTCAGTTACACAAAATTATGAGAAGGAAATGCTTGAGTGGCGTCATGATTTTCATGCGCATCCTGAGCTAAATTTTGACTTAGATATAACCTCATCAAAAGTTGCAGATATTTTAAAGAGTTTTGGACTGGAAGTACATGAAGGCATAGGTAAGACCGGAATTGTTGCTGTTCTCAAAAATGGAAACAGTAATAAAAGTATTGGTATTCGTGCAGATATGGATGCATTACCGGTAACAGAGGAAAATGACTGCACGTATAAGTCCAATCACGAAGGTAAAATGCATGCGTGTGGTCACGATGGTCATACAGCAATGGCTCTAGGTGCAGCTAAATATCTAAGTAATACAAAAAATTTTAACGGAACTGTTTATTTTATTTTTCAACCTGATGAAGAAAAAACTCAGGGAGCTCAAGCAATGATAGATGATGGGCTGTTTGAAACGTTCCCAATGGATGAGGTATATGCTTTTCATAATTTGCCCGGTATGGAACTTGGAACCTTTGCAACAAGAGCAGGAACTATCACTGCAAGCGAAAGTTTATTTAAAATTGAATTAAGAGGTCAGGGAGGTCATTCAGCCTTGCCACACATGGGCGTTGATACTATTACAGTAGGTACTCAAATAATAACAGCTCTTCAATCAATTGTTTCGAGAAAAATTAATCCAGCTATGAATGGTGTTGTTTCAGTCACAAAATTTGAGTCTGATGGCAATGAAAATATACTGCCCGGTCATTCTATCATTTCAGGTGATGCACGTGCGTTGTCACCAGAAGCCAATCAAATTATTGAACGCAGCATGAAAGATATTGTAGATGGAACGGCGAAAGCACATGGTGTCGATTATGATTTTAATTACCTCACAAGAACAAACATGACAATTAATTCTAGAGATCAAGCAGCTTTTGCAAGTAAGGTTGCAGCTGACCTATTTGGAGAGGATAAAGTAGATGGAAATTGTGATCCAAAATTATTTTCTGAGGATTTTGCCCAGATGCTAATGGTTAAGCCTGGATGCTATATTTTAATTGGAAATGGAACAGAAGGAACCCATGGACAATCTTTACATTCTTCAAATTATGATTTTAACGACAAGCTTCTTGTCATTGGTTCATCATTTTGGTCTAAACTTGTTGAAGAAAGACTTAATGATTAATGATATTTTCTAAAAGCGAGTATATTGAAAGACTAAATAAAGTAAAAAAATCAATGCAAGAAAAGGGTATTGATTTATTAATCTCTCAAGATACAGCAAACATAAATTACCTTACCGGTTATGATGCATGGTCTTTTTATTATGCTCAATGTGTAATTATACATATAGACTCAGAAGAACCTTTACTTTTCGTACGTGATCAAGATGCTGGAGGGGCATTCCTTCAAAACTGCTGGTCACAAGAAAATATAATTGTATACGCTGAAAAATATATACATACATGGCCAAATCATCCTTATGATTATTTGATTGAAATAATTAAAAATAAAAATTGGGACAAACTTTCAATTGGACTTGAAATGGACAGTCATTATTTCACGGCATTTTGTTATAAAAAATTATTAGATGGGCTTCCTGATGCCACGTTGAAAGATTGTGAGCGCCTTGTGAATTGGGTACGATTTGTGAAATCAGATGCTGAAATTGATCTAATGAAAAACGCCGCTTTAATTACTGATAAATCAATGCAAACTGCAATTGATGTTATCAATCCAGGTGTTAGACAATGTGATGCAGTTGGAGAGATACAAAAAGCAATGTTTTATGGAACTCCAGAGTATGGAGGAGAATATTCAAGTATAGCAACTTTACTTCCAACTGGAGCTGGGACTTCTGCCTCACATCTAACGGCTACGCAGGAAAGATTTGTTAAGGGCGAAGCAACAATAATTGAAATTGCCGGTGTTTATAAAAGGTATCATGCACCACTTGCAAGAACAGTTCTGCTTGGAAAAGCAGAACAAAAAAAAATTGACGCCATACATGCAACTAATGAGGCGCTAAATGAGGGTATATCAGCCATAAAGCCAGGCAATACAGCAGATGATGTTGCGCAAAAATTTTGGGCAGTATTAGATAAATACGATATCAAAAAGGAATCTCGGACTGGATACTCTATTGGAATTGGTTATCCACCTGATTGGGGTGAGCATACAATAAACATATCAAAAGGTGATCCAACTATTTTACAACCAAATGTAACCTTTCATATGATTGCTGTTATGCAATTTGGTGATTGGGGAGTAGAGGCAAGTCACTCATTACGTGTTACAGAAAGTGGCTCAGAAAAGTTTTCAGATTTCTCAAGCGATTTATTCATAAAAGAGTAGCAGATAACTGGGAATGAGCGTCCCTTGTTTTTACTAGAGAATCCATTAAATATTGTATAAAGTAGCGCAATTCATGGAGTTAATTATGGGTATTCATCACGATTATAAATCAAAACGTGGGGAGAGAGCGATGGCCAAGCAGCAGAAACGTGAGGCTAAGTTTTCTGATAACACGGATAAAAAAGAAGAAGAAAAGCTCATCAAAGAATTAAAAAAAGCAGGGTTAAATAAAGATGAAATCAAACAATTCCTCGAAGGAAGAGCAAAAGGATAAAAAGCTCGACAGCACAGAAAGGCTTGCTGAGGCACTAAGGCAAAATTTAAGAAAAAGAAAAGAGTTTCAAAGAAGGCAAAAGAAAGAAGATTAATATGACAATCATGTCGGATAACTGGATAAAGAAAAAAGCCTTGGAAGAACGAATGATTGAACCGTTCGTTGATGGACAAAAAAAAGAAGGCACAATTTCTTTTGGTCTTTCATCATATGGATACGATGCAAGAGTTTCAGAAGAATTTAAAATTTTTACCAATGTAGATTCTGCTTTAGTCGATCCAAAAAACTTTGATGATAAGGGGTTTGTAGATCGGCCAGGTAAAGAATGCATAATTCCACCTAACTCATTTGCATTAGCAAGAACCGTTGAGTATTTTAGAATTCCTCGCGATGTTCTTGTAGTTTGTTTAGGAAAATCAACTTATGCAAGATGTGGCATTATCGTAAATGTTACTCCTCTTGAACCAGAGTGGGAGGGTCACGTAACTTTAGAGTTTTCTAACACAACTCCATTACCTGCAAAAATTTATGCTAATGAGGGAGCGTGCCAGTTTTTATTCTATAAGGGAGAAGCGCCACCAGAAGTTTCATATAAAGATCGTAAAGGTAAATATATGATGCAAACAGGGGTTACTTTACCTAAGCTTTAAATCGTTCATGCAAAAGATATTGATAAATGGAGGAAACCTTCTCCAGGGTTCTGTTCCTGTCAGTGGATCAAAAAATGCATCTCTCCCAATAATGGCCGCAAGTATTCTTACTAATGAAAATTTAGAACTCGAAAACGTACCTGATTTAGTTGATGTAAATACAATGTCAGCAGTTTTATCATCGCTTGGTGTCAATGTTACAAAAAAAGATGTTAATACAAATCGTCTTACACTTCGTTATTCAGACTCTGAAAGTTCAATAGCGGAGTACGATTTAGTTAGAAAGATGAGGGCTAGTATATTAGTTCTTGGGCCATTACTTGCGCGTAAAAGGCACGCTAGCGTATCTCTTCCAGGGGGGTGCGCAATAGGTGCTCGACCAGTAGATTTGCACATAGATGCATTAACAAAACTTGGCGCAGCGTTTGAATTAGATGGTGGATATATTAAATGTAGCGCTCCCAATGGCTTAAAAGGAAATAAAATTAATTTTTCAAAAGTATCAGTAGGAGCTACTGAAAACATAATTATGGCTGCATCGCTTGCTCAAGGAGAAAGTGAAATTAGAAATATCGCAGTTGAGCCTGAGGTTATGGATCTTATTGATTGTCTTAATAAGATGGGCGCTAAAATCGAATTAGGAGAAAACAGAAATGTTCACATTCAAGGCGTTGACCAGCTCCAAGGTGCTGTCCACTCAATTATCCCTGATCGCATAGAAGCAATCACATATATAATTGGAGGAACTATAATTGGTAACGATCTCAAGATTACAAATCTGAACCTTGAGCATATCAGCAATGTATTGGAATTATTGAATGAGCTATCTATTAATTACTCAATGGGTGAGAATAGCATTATTGTTAATCAATCCGAGATCTCTGATGGTATTGATATTAGCACAATGGAATATCCAGGGTTTCCAACTGATGTACAAGCACAAATGATGGTTTTATTATCTCTTGGAAAATCTAAATCACAAATAACTGAAAACATTTTTGAAAACAGATTCATGCATGTTCCAGAACTAAACCGTATGGGCGCTAATATTGAAACCAAAGGGAAAACAGCAGTTATTAATCCATGCAAAGGGTTTATTTCAGCTCAAGTCATGGCAACTGATTTACGGGCCTCGGTAAGTTTAATTTTAGCTGGATTGGTTGCTAAAGGTGAAACAACATTGAACCGAATTTATCATCTTGATCGAGGTTATGAGAAAATAGAGAAAAAATTGCAAGCTTGTGGTGCAGATATTCGGAGAATAAATTAGGATAAATGAATCTTAATGCAATTGATACTGA
The DNA here is from genome assembly GCA_902546615.1 of uncultured Pelagibacteraceae bacterium. GTDB lineage: Bacteria > Pseudomonadota > Alphaproteobacteria > Pelagibacterales > AG-422-B15 > CACNXQ01. Next base: position 5,608 of record CACCKE010000003.1, on the reverse strand, counting down.
CGAGCTAAAAATTATCTCAACCATACTTCAAGACGGACTTATTGAAGTAAACGATATCAAATATTTGCCATCAATTAGGTCATTTTTTCTTATGATTACTAGATTTATGTGGGAGGAAAAAATAGTAAATAAAGTAGATCAAAGAATAAAAGCAGTACTAAGCTTTGAAGATGTTTTATCGGTTTACTCAAAAAATATAGATCAATTGAACAAAAATAAGACACTAGAACTCGTAACTTTTAATTATTATCCTAACAATTCTAAAAATATAGAAATTGAATTGCTTTTCAAAAATGATGCAATTATAAAGCTCGAAACTGAAATAATAAGATGCAAGTTAGAAGATCAGGGTGAACCCTGGAATATTGAAAAAATAGAAAATGACAAAAATAATTAATTCTGTAGATCAAAATTTTGAGAATGATTTTAATAATCTTCTCACAATGAACAGATCAAGTGACTCGGACGTTACTCAGACTGTGGCAGCGATCATTGAAGATATTAGAAAAAACGGAGATGAAGCGCTTTTGAAATATACTCATCAATTTGATAAAAATAGCCTTGATATTAACAACATACTGCTTGAAGAAGATGAAATTGAAAGGCAATCACGTGACGTGCCGAGTGATCTTTGTGATGCGCTTAAAGTATCAATGGATCGTGTTCGCACTTATCATGAAAAGCAATTACCGAATGATTTAGTTTATGAAGACAATCTTAACTCAAAGTTAGGATATGTTTGGCGTCCAGTTGAGTCAGTGGGTGTTTATGTCCCAGGTGGTACTGCAAGTTATCCAAGTACAGTAATTATGAACACAATACCAGCGGTTGTAGCCGGTGTTGAAGATATCACCATGGTTACACCAATGACTAATACCGCTATAAGTTCTTCAGTGTTATATGCCGCAAAAATTTGTGGAATAAAAAAAATATACTGTATAGGAGGTGCCCAGGCTGTTGCTGCTCTGGCATATGGAACCAAGACCATAAAACCTGTTAATAAAATTGTTGGACCAGGCAATATTTATGTTGCTGAAGCAAAAAGACAAGTTTCAGGTTTCATAGGCATCGATATGTTTGCCGGCCCATCAGAGGTAGTCATTATTGCTGATGAAAAAAATGATCCAAAAATTGTTGCAGCCGACCTCATTGCTCAAGCTGAACATGACCAAAGCGCACAAAGTATACTTTTAACAACCGATCAGAAATTAGGAGATGCTGTAAATAAAGAAGTCGAGAACCAGATAGATTCCCTTCCTCGAAAGGATATAGCAGCTTCAAGCTGGGAAAATAATGGAAAGATAATTATCACTCAAAATCTTGAAGAAGCTGTTTTATTATCTAATAAATTAGCACCAGAACACTTGGAATTATTAGTTGATAATCCGGAAGATATTCTTAAAAGAATAAAAAATGCTGGAGCAGTTTTTATGGGCCGTAACACACCTGAGGCACTTGGAGACTATTTAGCAGGTCCAAGCCATGTACTTCCCACTTCTAGAAGCGCTAAATTTTCTTCTGGACTATCTGTTTTTGATTTTCTCAAAAAAATATCACTTGTTGAATTTTCAAAAGAAGGTATTGAACAAGTTGGAGATAGTGCTATTAAAATCGCAGATAATGAAGGTCTTGACGGGCATTCAAGATCAATAGAATATAGGCTTACAAAAAAATAATTTATGTCAAAAGAAGAAATACTAGAGTTCAAGGGTAAGGTTACAGATTTACTTCCCAACGCAATGTTTAAGGTAGAGTTAGAAAATGGCCATGAAGTATTAGCACATACAGCAGGAAGAATGAGAAAAAATAGAATCAGAGTACTTGCCGGGGATGAGGTTCTTGTTCAGGTTACACCTTACGATCTAACCAAAGGCAGAATAATATTTCGATATAAGTAGTTTGAGATTATTTTGAAGCTAATTCTAGGCAGCGCATCTCCACGAAGACTTGAGTTATTGGCAAAACTTAACATTAATCCAAGTGAGATAGTTTCCCCAAATATAGATGAGTCCATTAAAAGTAATGAGCTACCTCTTCAATATTGTAAACGTATAGCACATGAGAAACTAAAACATTTTCAAAATAAGTATAAAGACTCAGTAATTTTAACTGCTGATACGATTGCCTATACTGGTAGAAAACTCATAGATAAAACAGATGACGAAAATATTGCTTATAAAAACTTACTTCGACTATCGGGAAAAAGACATAGAGTCAGCACTTCCATTTGTATAAGAAATCTAGAAAATAGAATATTTAAAAAAACCGTTACGACAGTTGTTAGTTTTAAAGTATTAAGCGGTCAAGATATAGAAGATTATATGAAAACTAATGACTGGCAAGGTGTTGCAGGGTCATATAAAATTCAAGGGATGGCAGAGTCTTTTATCAAATCCCTAAATGGATCTTACTCAAATGTAGTCGGTTTACCCTTATTTGAAGTCAAAAATCTCCTTATTTCAGCTGGATATAAATGATTGAATTAATTTTTATTTATAATGCAAAAAGTGGTATCGGAAATGCTTTTATAGATTGGGCGCATAAAATAATATCGCCAAAAACTTATGACTGCAACTTATGCTCAATTACATACAATAATTTAGGTAAAGAAATAAAGTGGAAAGAATTTCTTAATAATATAAATGCACATAGCCGATTTTACTATATTGATCATCTAAAAGAACTTGATTTTGTTGATAAGAAAACAGAGCTACCATGTGTTTTTATTAATGAGAAGGATGAATTTAAATTAATAATTAATTCCCATGAGATGAATTCATTTGATAATGTTGACCAATTAATCAGTAGATTAAAGGTTTTTCTGGATTAACTGTATTCAGAATATTTTCTTTGCACGAATTAATGTTATAGAATAAAAGACTAGGATCACTAATTAAATGGCTCGATAGCTCAGTTGGTAGAGCAAAGGACTGAAAATCCTTGTGTCGGTGGTTCAATTCCACCTCGAGCCACCACTTATGCAGCTGTAGCTCAGTTGGTTAGAGCGCCTGGTTGTGGTTCAGGAGGTCGGTAGTTCGAATCTACCCAGCTGTACCAGTAATTACTTTTTTTACAGGTAGAGTTAATACAATCAGAAACATAATTATCATCACAAACCCAAAAGCTAAGTAGAGTACACCAAATTCACCCGTTAAATTATAGCTTCTCGAAATCATGATCAGTGCAATAGGACCAACTGTAAAAGATACAATAAATTTAATACCGTAGACTAGGCTTTGATATTTTTCAGGTGAAAATTTTGCAAGTAATAAATTTTCTGCAGGCAGTATACTTGAATTAAAAGCAACGATTGCAAGACTTATTGCAATTAACCAGTAATTTGAAAGACTAACAATTAAGAGCAAGAGGAGTCCTTGGCCAACTATTCCAATTGAATAAATCAGCTTTTCAGAATATTTATCTGTTAAAATACCTCCAACATAATTCATTAAACCACTTACAATATATATCGCGGCAACTATGTAGCCGATATCTGAAGTAGATAAATCAAGACTATCAGTAAGTCTGATATCAATTGCCTTTGGAAGACTTGTCTGGAGAATTTGATAAACAAAGCTTAAACATGTAATACTTAACAGCATAATAATTGCAATTTTTAGCATCTGATTTTTTTCAGGATTATCTTTAAACTGCTCTGAAGATATATTCTTTAATGATATTTTTCCTGATTTAAGATGATAGGTTAGACTTAGTCCAACTACTAATGAGATCAATCCGGGCAGCATAAAGGCAGCTTGCCAATTAAATTGTTCAATTAATACACCCGCAAAAAAGGCACCTAATCCAATACCTACTCCCCCAAAAATATTATTAAAGCCAAGCGCTTTACCAGTTTCCTTTGAAGTGTTAACAACCCATGAAATTCCAGCGGGGTGATAGATAGCGCAAAACAATCCAAGCAATGATAAACTGATAAATAAAGAAACTTTATTTCCGCTCAAGCCACATAATAATGAACTAATTCCCAAGCCAATGAACATAATTGCAATCATTCCAGAACGACTCCATCTGTCACTGATCCATCCAGCAGGAAGGGCTCCCAAACCCACAAGTAAAGATCCTAAAAACCAAAGATTTAGTAATTCATCGTAGCTAAGCTTCCAGTCGTCTTCAATTGCTAGAACTATAACAAAATAGAATGCAGCAAACATATGCATTAGTAAGTGACCTAAGGCGGCATACGTGACTGTTAATTTGCTATCATTTTCCATAACTACTTTCGATAAAAATAGTGCAATTATTATAAACTTTAAGAAAAATTTAAAATTATTTGACTTTTATTAATAAATAAGGCATTTCAGCTCCATGTTTAAATTTAAACATCATCACTATCATATCTAAGTTCGCTGAAAAAAACAATCAGCGGGCAATAACCCCTTTTTATATTAAATAAACACACTTTGTAGTATCTTACTTACAGTGGGAGTAAAATGAGTAAAATTAAAAATAATCCAAAGGCAATTTTGCCGAAGGGTTTTAAAGACAGTGACATTGAAATTTTAAATCTTAGAAAAAAAGTTTCTAAGATAATAGAGAAGGAATGTCTAAAGTATGGATTTATTGAATTAGATACATCCACAATTGAATATACTGAGAGCATTGGTAAGTTTCTTCCTGATGTAGACAGGCCTAGTGGAGGTGTATTTTCATTTCAAGACGATGATGAGAAATGGCTATCACTGAGATATGACTTAACGGCCCCCTTAGCAAGATACGTAGCTCAAAATTATCAAGACCTCGTTAAGCCATTTAAACGTTATCAATCAGGACTAGTTTGGAGAAATGAAAAACCAGGACCAGGTAGATACAGAGAATTTTTTCAGTTTGATGCTGACGTAGTGGGAGTTGATTCAACACTAATTGATGCAGAGCTGTGTGTAATGGTATGTGATATTTTAATTGAGCTTGGCCTAAATACGTCACAATTTGAAATAAAATTTTCAAATCGGGAAATTTGGACAGAACTTTTTTCGAACTTAGATGTTAAAGAGGACGATTTACCAAAAATTCTTAGAGCAGTAGATAAAAAAGATCGATTAGGTATAGAGGGCGTTAATGAGTTGCTTCAAAAAGGAAGAAAAGATGTATCTGGTGACTTCATGGAGGGCGTGGGCTTAAGCGAGACAGATGCTGATAAAATTATCTCTTTTATAACCAATTCAAACCAATCAAACGCCCAGATGGAAGAATTCAACTCCTATATAAAAAATTTCCCAGATTATCCAATTCGTTTTGACTCATCAGTTGTTCGCGGTCTCGACTATTACACTGGAATGATTTTTGAAGTAGAGCTTCTTGTTGATATTAAAAATGAGAAAGGCGAAAAAATTGTATTTGGATCAGTTGCTGGCGGTGGAAGATATGACAGACTTATTTCAAGATTTGGGAAAGAGGATGTTCCAGCTACTGGTATATCTATAGGTGTTGATAGATTAATTGTTTGTTGTCCAGCTTTTGCCTCTTTCCATTTGTCTCTATCGACAATATCTTTTGAAACCTCTTTACCTTTATTTAAATCCTTAATTGATATTTCACCCTTTTTTAACTCTTCATCACCAGCAATGATCACAATATCCGCACCTTTGCG
>CACCKE010000002.1 GCA_902546615.1 uncultured Pelagibacteraceae bacterium | reverse complement strand
TTGATAAAAATTCTAATCTAGAAGACTTATTTAATAATGATGAAGTTATATTTTTTGACGGATTGGATTTAAATGAATTTGGAGAAAAAATCAATTTTTATTCTAGAAACCATATTGAAGCAAAAAGAATTGCAAAAAAAGGATGGGAAAGGGGCCATAAAAATTATAATGAGCGAATTATAACTAATTATTTTTTAGACATTGCATTCAATAATAAACCTACAAAAGATTATAGTTGGCCAATTCATCAATTTTATAAATAATAATTATGAGGAGAAACATTTATTTCAGTTTCTCCTCAATAATATTATTTTTTTTTAGTCCAAACTATCGCTAATTGAAACACTAGTATAAATAGAGTGAACACAGTTTGAACTGGTCCTCCTAATATAGTCGGTGAACTGGCATACTCTGATAATCTTTCACCGGAAGATGATCCAATTTCAACTAATTGTGCTGTGTATTCTGTAAGTATATTTCCGCCAATTTGATTTGACTGAAAAAAGAAAAAGGCCACAAATAAACAATAAATAGTCGTAAACACCTTTCCAGACATCGCTGCATTAGAATCTTCATAAATATTTCTTGCCATTCTAAAGCCTAGCCATGTAAATAATATAAATCCTACTGAGTACATAGCGTTAAAAACAAACCCTTGATACATCAGATTTAATAATTGATATTCGCTCATATATGATATTCCTTAATTTTTTTTAAGTTAGTTTAATAATAAGTGTAGGGTATTTATTGTTTAGTTTTGTGTATATATTGAATATTACTAATGTTATATTCGTATAATATATATTATGTAAAATATTATTTTATGCAATAAAATCAATGTGCAATATACATAATTTACTAGGTAAAGTATTATATTAGAAAATTAAAATAAATTACTGATTTTATTAGATATTTTAAAAAAAGTTTTGTTTATATCCAATGATTTAAATATGAATTGATATTTGCCTCGCGTGTAAGGTCTAAATTCAAAATAAGCGTTTTTAGTTATAGTTCTGTCGAATATGTCAATTATGTTTTTATTATAATAAGCTCCAATACATGTTATGGCCCCATGAGGACTAATAATAAGGTCAGAATACCCCACTTCCTTTATTAAATCATCAGAGCTTATAGGCCCTAAAAATTGAATATTTTTATTATTTTTAAAAATATCAGTGTAATTATTTTCCTTTATTTTAAATTCAAGATCTGTGCTTACCCTAATTTTTATATTAAATTTTCTTATTAATTTTAAAAATAATTCATCAAATTGATTTATATTTTTGTCAATATCTCCAAAAATATCTGATTTATAATGAAATAAAACATCGATTGGTTCTCCATTTATATCATACTTTATTTCATTATATGGAATTTGATATTTTATTGATGGAATTACATTTTCTAGCAGCTTTTTTTCCATTTCATAAATAGGATTTTTTCTAACATTTTTAGTTCTATTATTGACCTCATATTTAAATAAATATTTCCTTAAAAAAATACTTGGCCTTTTCCTCTTTTCATTATCGACACAAATCCCGAGAAATTTTGTATTTCTAAATACAATAGGCAAAAAAAAGTAGAAATTTTTAGGAGAGAGTATGAATACATACTCGTAGTTATTTATAAATAGCTTAAGAAATAAATTAAATTTGTCTATAATAGAAAGATTATAGTTGACTTGTATTATATTCAATTTTGACTGAGATAGAACACTTGCAAACCTTACATTTATTTCAGATAAATATATGTCAGTGATGTGTTCAGAAAAATGGTTCCTTAGATGTTCAATATTTCTAAGTGAGTGAAAAAAATCGCCTACTCTGTCATTTTTTAATATAAGAATTTTTTTATCCATATATCAGCAATATAGTCCCAATTTTTAAAACCTCTTCTTTTAAACATTTTTTGTCTTATGGAGTTGTAAAAATCATTATTGAATAAAAGTTTTTCTAAATAATAAGCAAATTCCCTATCATTTTTTGCTATAAACCCGGTTTCATTATGAATTACTCTGTCTGCAACAGAACCGATACCATACGTAACAACTGGTACACACATTTGAACTGCCTCTTCTACTGTTAAAACCCAAATATCAGATTTATGACCAGTGTAAGCAAATACTCTTGTATTTCTTAGTTCATTAATGAGCTCTTCTCTGGAGCCAAATTTTCTCTCGAATATATTAGAATTGCGCATTTCTTTAGTATATGAAATTAGATTTGGATTTATAAAAAGTTTTGCCTTCTTTTCTTTATTCTGAAATTTATTCATCCATATATCTATAAGCCAATCTAAATTTCTTAAAGACCTTACATTATTAAGCGCATATGGCTCTGGAATTATTTTAAGATCTATTGGTTCAGTGTAAAATCTTGGATCCACTGACAGAGTTATCATATGTTTTCCAAACATAGAGGTAAGAAAACTCCTATTATGATACTGGTAATTACACATTGTCACTACTTCAGGTTTATATTTTAAAAATGGAAGTAACTGTTTTTTTCTTAAAAATTTTTCAAATGGTTGTAATGAGTTAGACCAAACAACTTTTTTTTTTGAAGATATATTTCTAAATAAATTGGCATTAGAAATTGCTACACACAAGTCGTAGTGCTTGTCTTGACTAGAATGTTTATTACCGTAGAAAACTCCATTAAAAACTATATCTTGTTTGACTTCAGTTAATACCTTCACGTTAATATTTTTTTTTACAAAACTTTCTGCTAGTAAGATAAGTGAACTCTCTGTACCTCTTACTTTAGTACTATTGAGATCACTACCTGTAAAATCAGAATCTGAATTATCTATAAATAAAACAGATTTATCTTTTCTTAACATTTAAAGTGTTTTTCTTATTTGACTTACGTCATAATCAACCATCAGCTTCACTAATTTTTTTAAGCTGGTATTTGGCTTCCACTTGAGTTTTCGTTTTGCTTTTCCAGGGTTTCCAATTAATAAGTCAACTTCAGCTGGTCTGAAAAATTCTTTATCAATTTTTATAATCGTTTTACCGTTTTTTGAATTAATTACTCTTTCTTTCATGCCCTTACCTACCCACTTATATTCAAAGTTTAAATATTTTAATGTCAAATTTATAAATTCTCTTACGCTGTGTGTTTTCCCAGTCGCAATTACATAGTCATCTGGGTTTTTTTGTTGAAGCATTAACCACATTGCGTAAACATAATCCCCCGCATATCCCCAATCTCTTTTAGCATTAATATTACCGACTTTAAGAACTTCTTTGGAACCATGCTTTATTCTTGTTAATGTTGAAGTAATTTTTTTAGTCACAAACTCACTCCCTCTTAAAGGTGACTCATGATTGAACAAAATACCAGAGGATGCATGAATACTATAAGACTCTCTATAGTTTACTGTTATCCAATGCGAAAATACTTTTGACACTCCATATGGACTTCTTGGATAAAATGGTGTTTTTTCAGTTTGTGGTATCTGCTGTACTTTTCCAAACATTTCAGATGTAGAAGCTTGGTAAAACTTTATTTTATTATTTATAGAGTTAATTGAATCTAATATTCGTAATGTTCCTAATGAATTAATATCAGTAGTAACTATTGGCACTTGGAATGATGTTGGAACAAAGCTTTGAGCTGCTAAATGATATATTTCGTGTGGCTTTGTTTCTTTAATAACATTTTGTATATTGCTCAATTCCAATAAATCAAAATCATAAAACTTAATTTTGTCATAAATATTTAGGTATTTTAAGTTAACAAACTTTTCAGAAGTGCTTCTGCGTACTGTTCCATAAACTTTGTATCCCTTTTCAATAAGCAATTTTGCTAAATATGCACCGTCTTGACCAGTTATTCCTGTAATTAAGGCTCTTTTCATTTTTGTTACCTATCTATTAAATATTCTTTTCAAAATCTTTGATTAATTTATGCAAATAATTAATTTCATTTGTTAGGTCCCTAAAATCATTTCCAACAAAAAAACCGTTTTTATCTATTTCATCTGAAACTAATAAATCTCCACAGATATGATAATCTAAAAACTTTATAACCGGATTTTTTGTAAAGTTTCCAGCTACTATTGGCCTACATTCGATTTGATTTTCAATTAAAATATTTACTAAATCATCTCTGAAACTAGCTAATTTGTTTGTCAATAAAAGAGAAAATCCAAACCATGAAGAAGTCTCCGTTTCTTGTTGAATTATGATATTGGGCTCATTTTCAAATAATGACTTAAAAATGGATGCATTTTTTCTTCTATTTTGAATAAACATCGGTAACTTATTTAATTGGACAGAACCAATAGCCCCACTCATTTCTAGTGGCCTAATGCTATAGCCGGGGGTGACAAAGTTAAATGAATCGTAAAAAGAGTTACCAGTTTTCTTTTCAATACTATTAACATCAGGTAAGTCCCTTATCCATCCGTGCGCTCTAAGAGATACACAGAGTTCATATAGATTTTTATCATCAGTAAGAATCATTCCGCCTTCCATCGTTTGCATGTGATGAGAAAAAAAGAAGCTAAATGAACCCAATAAACCACAAGTTCCAGTGAAGTTATCATTGTATTTTGCTCCTAAACTTTCACAATTATCTTCTATAAGTATGATATTATTTTTTTTGCAAATTTTGTTTATTTCCTCTAAATCACAGGGATTTCCCAACAAATTTACAGCAAATATTATTTTTGTTTTTGGACTAATGGCTTTTTTTATTTCTTTTGGATCAATATTTAGGGTATTTCGATCTACATCAACAAATACAAGTTTAAGACCGTACTGATTTACTGGATAATATGTTGTACTCCAGCTTACTGCTGGCACGATAACCTCATCACCTTCTTTAAGATCATATTTTTTTGAATAAAATAAAGAGGCAATCATAAGTAAATTGGCTGATGAACCGGAATTCACCATAATTGCGTATTCAGAATTAAAATAAGAAGCAAATTCTTTTTCAAATTTTTTAACTTTTGGTCCCATCGTATAACGATTGGATTTGATTACTTCATTTATTGCGGATACTTCTTCATCGCCCCACGAGTCACTAGCTAAATTATATTTAATATTTTTCATACGATTTAACTTCACTTATAATAGAATTAGTTTTTAAATTTATTTCATTTTTCAAAATTGCCCTTTTATCATTCGTATAATAAACTTTACGCGCATAATTAATAAAATCTTTTTTAAATTGCTTATTCTTTTCAAATTTTCTTAATTTATCCTCTACATTCCAAAGTTTCAAATTTACGTTTTTCAACTTTTTTACTAATGAACTCAAACTTCTAGTATTTATTTTTTTTGATTTAACTACTTTCTTTAACAAATTAAGTTCTTTATTAATGAATATTAATTTATTTTCATCTTTTATCTTTGATTTTTTGATTTCAAGGATAGTTATTTTGTCAAAAAGCTCACCAATTGATGCTGGAATATTAATTTTCATATCTTACGATGCTCTTTTAAATAAATTAAAAAAATTGTTACTAGTGATTGCTGAAAATTCACTATAATCAAGATTAAACATTTTTGATACATATTCAACAGTATGAGTGATATATGCTGGCTCATTTGCCCTACCTCTAACAGGAACAGGTGCAAGAAAAGGTGCGTCTGTTTCGACTAGTATTTTGTTAATAGGTATCATTTTAATTGTTTCTCTAAGTTCAGTAGAATTCTTAAATGTAACAATACCGCTTATTGAAAATAAAAAATTATATGGCAATAGCTTTTGCATAAATTCTGTGGATCCAGTAAAGCAATGTATGACCCCAGAAAAATCCTTTTTTTTAATATATTTTTCAATTATCTCGATCATTTCACTTTCAGCACTTCTCATATGAATAACAAGAGGCAGATTCAATTCTTGAGCTATTTCAATATGCATAATAAAGCTTTTTGTTTGATTTTCTCTGTTGGAATTCTCATAATAATAATCCAACCCTGTTTCTCCTATGCCAATTACTTTTTTATTTGATGATAGCTTTGTTATTTTATTTCTTACTTCACCAGTCATATTGTCGGACTCATGAGGATGAATGCCAAGCGTAGAATAAATATTTTTATTGGTATCTGATATTTTTAAAATGGGGATAAATTCACGTTCGCACGTTGAAATGTTTAAAAATCTTTCAACTCCATTCTTTTGAGCATGTGTGATTATTTCATCTAATGATTTTTCATTATTTTTATGTAATAGATGGCAATGACTATCAATTACCATTATTGAATCCTTGAAAATAAATGTTTTACTTGATTAAGTCTATTTCCACTTATTGAAATAGATTTTTCCATTTCGAAGTTTATATTTTCTAATTTTATATCAAGCATATTAAAAATTTTTAATGAAGTGTCTGGCATGATTGGATTAATTAAAAAAGCTATTTTTTTAATATTATCACTAGTTAAACCAAGAATGTCAGCAAATAATTTTGGATCGCTATCAGATAATTCCCAAGGTTTACTATCATTAAAGAATTTATTTACTTCATTTATATACAACCATACTAGCTTAATGTAATCATGTAATTTATAGTTTTCTACAAGAGTCAAGGATCGCTCAACTGTTTCGTCATACATTTTAAATAATTTACCTCCAGCTTCATTTGTATTATTTACTTGTGGTATTATTGAATTTAGTTTTTTTTCAATCATGGTTAAAGATCTTTGACACAAATTTCCTAAGTCATTTACTAAATCACTATTAATTCTATTAATTAAAGCATTTTTTGAGAAATCTCCATCATTGCCAAATGGAACTTCTCTTAGTAAGAAGTATCTAAACTGATCAAGTCCATAATTGTTTATAATCTCAATTGGATCAATTACATTGCCTAAAGATTTAGAAATTTTGTTACCCTCATTCGTCCACCATCCGTGTGCAAATATTTTTTTTGGAAGATCCAAATCTGCTGCTAATAAAAATGCTGGCCAGTAAACAGCATGATGTCGTAAAATATCTTTACCGACTATATGTACTACATTTTTCCAATATTCCTTTAATTCATTTTCTTTATCATTTAGATAACTAACCCCATTGGCATAACAAGTTAATGCATCTAACCATACATACATTATGTGAGCATCATCAGTTGGTGTTTTGATTCCCCATTCAAAAGACGTTCTTGATACAGATAGATCATTTAAACCAGACTCGACAAATTTAATAACTTCATTTCTTTTTGAGGTCGGGCTAATGAAATTTGGATTATTTTTATATAAGTTTAATAATTTATCTGACCATGCTGAGAGCTTAAAGAAATAAGATTTTTCTGTAATCCATTCGACAGGACCGCCAGTTATAGTTTTAAATGAACCATCATTCTGTTTTACTAAATCTTTTTCATTATAAAATGTTTCGTCATTTATTGAGTACCATCCAGTATATTCCCCTAAATAAATCTGATCTCTTTCATAAAGTCGTTTCCATAAATATGAGGCGCCATCAATATGTCTTTCTTCAGTGGTCCTTATAAAATCATCATTTGATAAATTTAATGAGACAGTAAGATCTCTAAAGATTTGTGAGTTTTGATCACAAAGTTCAATAGGTTCTATTTTTTTTGCATCAGCTGCTTTTTGTATTTTCAATCCATGTTCGTCTGTTCCAGTTTGAAATCTAACATCATACCCTCTAAGACTCATAAATCTTGCGATAAAATCTGTAGCAACTGAAGTATATGCATGGCCTATATGAGGCTTGTCATTTACATAATAAATTGGTGTAGTTATATAGTATTTGTTAGACATTTTTCATTTTATAAAAAAGAGAAACTATAAGAGTGGTATAATCTAGATTTAATCTTTTAAAATAATTTCGATAAGTTTTAACAATTTCTGAGATTTTAAGCAAATTAAGAGCATCTTTTTCTTTTCCTTGTCTGGCCATAGACTTTACTTCGTAAGACGTTAAAAGGTAGATATAATCAAAAAATATAGAAATATCGTCATCTTTACTAAATTTTTTTGAAATAAAATTAGAATAATGTGTTGCTGTATTTGATTTGATTAACTTACGATCATTTAATAATTCTCTATAATGTTTCTGAATTTCATATAGTTCATGATTTATAAAATTTTGTGAAAGATTCAAAGATCCATTAGTTAGATTGAATAGGTCTCTATTAATGGAAATATCACTGTTTAAATTTTTAAAAAAAATTTCTTCGTTTAATTTAGAAAAATTTAAGAAATAAGATCTTGATTTGATAGTTTGTAAAACTTTAGCTTTATTGTGATTTATGATTATGAAATGAGAATTTTTATTTGGCTCTTCTATTAATTTAAGTAGAGAATTACTGGCTTCTATTGAAAGATCGTCTATTGTTTTAATTATACACACTCTCTTTTGACCAATATCGTCTTTTGTTTGAAAAAACGTATGAACATTAGATATATCATCTCTATAGATTTGATTTTTAAATCTTTTTTTATCTTCTAAATATATTTTCGTAATCATACATATAAACGGTGAATTTATATGATTTTCATTTGAGCAAATATTAAGAAAATCTTCAAATGTATGATCAATATTATTTTTAACAATTAATTCTGAAAACGATATCGCTATATCTGATAAAAGTTCGATTTCTCCTCCTGATAAAATAATAGATTGAGGTAAATTGTTTTTGTAAAGACTGAAAAGCTTTTCCTTTTGGTTGAAATAAACTTGATCTAAACTGCTCATATTCTTTTACTTTTCCCCAATATTTTCCATATATTTTCTGAAATTTTATTTTTATCCTGACCAGCATCAATAATTTTAATTCTACTTTTGTTTATTTTGGCAATTTTCAAAAAAGAGGATCTTACTTTTCTATGAAAGCTTATATGCATATTCTCATACCTTAAATCATTATTACCTTTTCTTTTTGATCTAGATAGACCTGTCCTAGGGTCAATATCAAGGAGAAATGTTACACTTGGCACTAGGTTGTTAATTAATATTTTATTTAGTGAATTTATCATTTTAAGGTCAACTTTTTTACCGTATCCCTGGTATGCCATGGTTGAGTCAATGTATCTATCACATAATACCCAGTATCCCTTTTTTAGATTAGGCATTATGACCTTATCTATGTGGTCTTTACGCGCAGCAAAAAGAAGCATTGTCTCAACTGTACCAGACCATTTCTGATTCTTATCTTTTACAATTAAATTTCTTATTTTTTCAGCATCTTTCGTCCCACCTGGCTCTCTGGTGATTATAACCTTTCTTTTTTTTGATAATTTTTTAGCAAGGAGTTTTATTTGAGTTGATTTACCAGACCCTTCTCCGCCCTCAAAAGATATGAAACGTGAATTAATCACCTATCAGACAAATAAATTAACAATAGATTGATAAATGTAGCTAAAAAATCTAGAAAAAATATTTGTCCTTTTTAGTTCATTTGTAGAATAAATATCAAAATACTCAGATGTCTCATTGGGTATGTTTACTTTTAATTGTCCAATTTTTGTCCCAGCGGCAACTGGGAAATTTATTTGACTGTCAAGCTCAATACTAAAATCCAAACTCTTATTTTTCGTTTTAGGGACTGTTAAAATTATATCTGACGAAGCACTAACTGATGACAAGGACTCATTTGAACCGGGAATTTTTATTTGATCAATTTCTTGAGATTTTTTAAATAGTTCAATATTTTCATATTCTCTAAATGCCCAAGTAATAAGTCTTGACGAGCCTTGGGACCTTTTTTGCTGTGAGCTAAAACCATTTGTAACTGAGATTACTCTGCGATTTCCATCAACAGCAGATGCCGCAAGTCCGTATCCTGAAATTGATAAATGACCTGTTTTAAGTCCATCAACGCCCATTTTTTTATATAATAATGGATTTCTATTTTTTTGTTTTATTCCAGACCATTCAAATTCAGTTTCAGCAAACAAATGATAATACTCTGGAAACTCATTGATTAAGTATTGAGATAAAATTGCAATATCATATGCAGTTGAATAATTATCATTACTATGCATACCCGTTGAGTTAGTAAAATTTGTATTTAACATACCAATTTCTTTAGCTTTGGAAGTCATAATGATAGCAAAAGCTTCTTCGGACCCTGCAATATTTTCAGCAATAACTATGCAAGCATCATTTCCAGATTGAACAATAATTCCCCTTAATAAGTCTTCAACTCTTATTTCTTTATCTACTTCGACAAACATAGATGAGCCTTCTCGTTCTCTCCAAGCTTTTTCTGAAACAAGAAATTTATCATCTAAAGATAGAGTTCCGTTAGATAATTTTTCAAATACTATTAATGTTGTCATGATTTTTGTCATTGAGGCAGGGTATGTTTTTTTATTCATTTCTTTTTCAAAGAGAACTTTACCGGTAGTTGCGTCAATAATTACAGCTGTTTCAGCTTCAGTATCTATAAATGACGCCTGTACAAAGGGAATTGGACTGAATATTAGGTAAAAAATTACTAGTCTAAGTAAATGCATATTATCTTTTTATATTAAAAATATTGATAAATCTTCATATTTTTTAAATGTGTCATCTTTGAGATCATTGATTAACTTATTCACGTCTTCATATGGCCCAATAAGTACTCTAAATATTTGAGTACCCCCACTAGTTGTCATGTTATAGACTTTAGCTTTGAAATTCGATAACTCATCTAATACAATTTTTGCGTTTTCTAAAAATGAAAATGTTGCGACATTTAGATATATTTCATTGTATTGTCGTTTCTCTATAGTCTGAATATCAGACACATTAGTAACTATTTCAGTATTAGGAATTTCAGCTTCTATCACAACTACATCTGATATAGGTGCTTCTACCACCTTCTTCTCCTCTTCAAAAGTTTGTGTTTCAGATAGAATAAAACTTTCGTTTGTATTAATTAGTTCTATCTTCACTAACCCACCTTCGCTATTCAAATTCAACTCTTTAAAAACTCCTGATGATAAATTTATTATATGCGTAGATGAATATGCTCCTCTATTGTTGACTCTGACTTTTGTTGTTTTGCCGTTATCTAAGTTTGTAACCAAAAGTATTGATGGTAATGGAAGTGATCTATGAGATCCAGAATGTACGTCATTATGAAAAAATTCCTTATTTGTTGTCAAGTCGCCATTATTTAATTCAATCTCAATTTCAGCAATTCCTACTTCTATAAACGATTTATAATCTCTCGGATAAAACCATTTACCATCAACTTGGTAAGGTTCTTCAATATATTTTTCTATTAAAGAAATATTTTTGTTCTTATTATTTTCTTCAATTGCTAATGGAACGATATTAACAGCAGCGCATTGTGACAATAAAAGAATTAATAATAAATAAATATATTTCATCAATGATATTCTATCATATCAGAAAGAGTGCCAACTGATATTCCAAAAAACAGCGATCTATTCCATTTCATGATTACTTTGAAATTTTCATATACTAAGAATTTTTTTCCGTCTTCACCTTCAGGAAATACTAAATATGCATCTAAGTTTTTATTTGGAAGCTTTTCTCCATTTGCTTTTAAAACTCCTAATTTTGACCATTCAGATAATTTTTTTGAAATTTCTATTTTTTTTGCAGAAGTAGTAATAAGGTCCTTATTTATAGGTTTGGTAGTAATGACTTCCCTGCCCCATGTAAGGTTATTATCCCATCCTGAGCTGCTTAAATAATTAGCGGAAGATGCAAATACATCATCTAAGGTGGTCCATATATCTTTTTTTTCATCCTCATTGTAATCAATCGCATAACTTAGAAAACTAGAGGGCATAAATTGGTTTTGACCCATTGCACCTGCCCAAGAACCCATCATATTCTCTGCATCAATGTGTCCTTCATTAATAATTTTAAGTGCATTAATTAATTCTTCAGTAAAAAAGTCTCTCCTACGAAGATCGTGAGATAATGTTGAGAGTGAACGTATTACATTAAATGATCCTGTAAATTTACCAAAACTTGTTTCTATACCCCATAGCGCTAGAAGAAAGCGTGGTTGAACACCAAATTCATTTGAAACTTTTTCTAGAATATTTTTATTTTCTTTATAGAGCTTTTTTCCTTTTTTCACTCTACTTGCAGGAGTGGTATTAGATAAATATTTCTCAAGTGTAAGAGTAAATTCAGGTTGAGATCTATCGAGTTCTAATACTCTTTCATTCTGTGTAATATTCTTGATGCTATTATTTATTGTTTCTTTTGAGATCCCCTCTTTGAGCGCGAGATTTTCAATATAAATAAGCCAATCTTCAAAAGATCCTTGTTCATCTGCTTGCAATGAAGATAAATTAATTATAGTAAGTACTGTTATTATAGTGAATAAACTAACTAATTTAGAGATATAAATAATTAAATTTGATGAAGAAAATAAAGTCATTGGTTGATTTAATTGGTAATACTCCAATTGTTCAAGCTAAAAATTTAGACACTGGAAAATGTAATCTTTTTCTTAAAATGGAAAGCCTTAATCCAGGCTCATCTATAAAGGATAGAGTGGCTCTTAGAATCATTGAGGATGCTGAAGCACAAGGAAAGCTAAAGAAAGGATCAACAGTTGTTGAAGCTACAGCGGGTAATACCGGCCTTGGCCTAGCATTGATTGCACTTTTAAAAGGATATAAGTCAAAAGTTGTAATTCTTGATAAGATGAACCATAACAAAATACTTCATCTTAAATCTCTCGGCGCAGAAGTTATTCTGGCAAGAAGTGATGTGGGACCTGATAGTCCTGAGCATTATGTAAATGTGGCTAAAGAAGTTGCAAATAATACTCCTGATTCATTTATGGCCAACCAGTTTACAAATATGTCAAATCCCCAGGCTCATGAATATTCAACTGGTCCAGAAATTCTGGATCAAATGAGTAATGATGTTGATGCTGTTGTTTGTGGGGTTGGTACAGGAGGTACAATTTCAGGCTTAGGTAAATTTTTTTCAGAGCATAGTCCAAAAACCGAAATGGTTCTTGCAGATCCAAAGGGTTCAATAGTTAAAGATGCTGTTGAAAACAAACCATTAAAAAAAGCAGACTATTCATGGCTTGTCGAGGGTATAGGTGAAGATTTTATTCCTGAGACTTTAGAATTAAAGTATATAAAAAAAGCTTACGAAGTTACAAATGAAGAAGCATTTAGCATGATTAGAGAATTGGCTTTGAAAGAGGGAATATTGGGAGGCTCATCAAGTGGAACTCTTATTTCAGCGGCAATTAAATATTGCAAGGACCAAGATAAAGAAAAAAATGTTGTTACATTTGTTTGCGATAATGGTGAAAAATATTTAAATACAGCATATAATGAAGAATGGTTAAAAGAAAAAAATCTTATATAAAAAAAATAAATCAGCTTGATACTTTATCAGTACATGCTGGGGTCAAAACGGATCCATTAACTGGAGCTGTAATGACTCCTATTTATGCAACCTCTACTTATGCTCATGATAGACCCGGAGAGCATAAAGGATATGAATATTCAAGAAGTCAAAATCCTACGAGGGAAGTTTTAGAAAATTCAATTGCAGAATTGGAAAGTGGATATAAAGCATTTGCATTTGCTTCAGGAGTAGCTGCTCAAACAGCTGTTTTAGACCTTTTAAAGCCTGGAGATCATGTAATTGCTTTTGATGACCTATACGGTGGTACTTTTAGGTTGTTTAATGAAATTAAGAGCAAGTCATCAAATATTGAATTTACATTCGTTGATTTAAATACAAATTTTTCAAAAGAAATTAAAAAGAATACAAAAATGATTTGGATTGAAACTCCAACAAATCCACTGCTTAAAATTACGGACTTAAAAAGAATAGCTCGTATTGCGAGAAAAAATAAGCTTATAACAGTATGTGATAATACATTTGCCACACCTTACAATCAAAGACCGCTTGAGCATGGCATTGACATTGTTAATCACTCAACAACAAAATATATCAACGGTCACTCTGATGTTATTGGTGGAGCCTTGGTGATTGGAAAAAATAAGAAACTTGAGAAAAAATTAGCCCTAATACAAAATTCTACGGGCGCCGTTCCAAGTCCTTTTGATTGTTTTTTAACCTTGAGAGGAATTAAAACACTAGCTATTAGAATGAAAAAACATAATGAAAATGGAATTAAAGTTGCTCGCTTCTTAAGATCACATAAAAAAGCATTAAATGTAACGTATCCTGGATTACCAAATCATAAACAGAAAGATATTGCACTTAAACAAATGAACGGGTTTGGTGGAATGATCACTTTTATCTATGATGGGAATATGTCAGAAATATCCAAGTTTATGCGTAAATTAAGAATTTTTACAATAGCTGAGAGTTTGGGGGGAGTTGAATCCTTAATTGAGTCCCCTTCTTTAATGACACATGCATATTTACACGATAAATCCTTTAATCAAGTGCCTAAAAAGCTTGTCAGATTATCTGTTGGCATTGAAGACAGTGATGATCTTATAGAGGACTTAAATCAAGCTTTTAAATAATTAATAGGTACAAATTACAGCATTTACAATAGATGCCATCCTAGATTTTTCATCATCTGATCTACTTGTTATAACAACAGGACTTTTACCACCAATTACAAATCCTCCAGCAGTAGCGTTTGTAAAATGTACAAGAGATTTAACAAGTGCATTTCCTGTTTCTATATTTGGAACAATAATAACATTGGCATTTCCTGGAACTTTCCCTAGTGTTCCTTTTATTTTTGCAGACTCTTGTGAAATAGCATTATCCAAAGCAAAAGGTCCTTCAACAGAAGTATCTGAGTAATTAATTTTTGCCCATTCAACGAGATCATGTGCTTCAATAGAGCTTGGCATTTGCTTAAGTTTCTCTTCGGTTGCTGATAAAACGGCAACATATGGATTGAAAGAAGGAATTTTTTTAATGTAATCGAGTACATTCGATAAAATATGTTTTTTTGTCTCCAAACTTGGGGATATATTCAAAGCACCATCAGTAATAATAATTGGATTATGTGAATCATTTGAAAAAGTCACAAACCAAATGTGGCTTAAGCGCTTTCCCCTAATTCTTAAATTATATTCTTTTTTTATATACTCACCCATCAAAACATCAGTATGAAGATGACCTTTAATGATTATATTTTTTTCTGAACCAGTGCTCCTACTTGCTACTTCACAGGCAATTTTTGATGACATTATTTCTGAATTACTCTCTATTATTTTATCTTTTGATAATGACCATTCATGCTTATCAATAAAGGAAGTCATAAAATCCAAATTGCCTATAAGTACTGGATTTATTAATTTTTGACTTTCTGCATCCATAATTGTCTTCAGAATCAATTCATTATTAGCATTTGCAACTATACCATTAACAATTCTATTTTTATCAATATAATCAATATTTTGTATCATTTTAATAAAGTAAAATTTTAATTAATATGTTAAGTAAAGTAGTTGTTTAATAAAACTCAATAATATACTGATTTTAATTCATATTTTTAAAATAGTTAAATAAATAAGCCCCTAATATCAAAATCAAAATAATGAATGAAAATGCATAAAATATAAGTGACAGGTCTTGAAATAATGAAATTAAAAACTCAATCACTTTATGCAAAAATCAGTGTCAATGCCCAATAAAGTAGATATAAGAATGAGATCGTTACTAGGCCACCTATTATCCAGTCTAACATACGATAATTTTAACATAATTTTACAAATATTACATATTTATGAATAGAGAATACGACTTAATCATCTATGGTGCATCTGGTTTTACTGGAAGGTTAGCTGTTGAGTACTTAGATGAAAACTATAGCGACCTAAATTGGGCTATAGCGGGACGTAATGAGGATAAATTAGTCAACATATCCAACAATAGTAAATATAAACCTGATTATTTTATTGCAGACAGTGAAAATAATGAAAGTTTACTAAAAATTGCTTCCAAAACGCGTGTTATTGCATCTTTAGCTGGCCCATTTAACAAGTATAGTGATAATTTAGTTACACAATGCGTTGAAGCTGGAACTCATTATTTAGACATTACTGGGGAAAATATTTGGGTACGTGATCTTATTGATAAACATCACGAAGCAGCAGAAAAAAAGCAAATAAAAATTATTCCATCATGTGGTTATGACTCTATTCCTTCAGATATGGGGTGCTTTTACTTGCAAAGAAGTCTCAATCAAGAGCTACAGAGAATTGATGGTTATCATCGAGGTAATGGAGGTGTAAGTGGTGGCACGATTGAAAGTGCGTTTTCCATGCGTAACTACAAAAGCAAATATTTAATGGGGCATCCATTTTTACTCAATTCAAAGGAATACATAAAAACTCAAAATATTTCTGAAAATAAGGATAATTTCAAAATAAAATACATCGATGATATTAAATTATGGTCAGCACCCTTTGTTATGGCAATTGCAAACACTAGGGTTGTCAGAAGAAGCTCTGAAATTCATGATAAAAATCAGGCAAGTTATGGAAGTGAATTTAAATATCAAGAATATATGATGTTAAAAAAATACAGTTCTGCATTTCTTGTGACAGCCGGACTTGCTGTTTTTGGGCTGATGTTAATAAGTCCAATAAGTGGTCTATTTAGAAAATTATTTACTAAAGCTGGTAATGGACCTGATAAAAAAACAAGAGAAAATGGTTGGTTTGAAAGTATTTTTATCGGAAAAAATAAAAACAACGAAAAATATAAATTGAGGATGTTTTGCAAAGGTGATCCCGGTTATAAATCAACTGCTAAATTAATATGCGAGTCAGCTCTTTGTCTTGCATTAAATAGTGAAAATCTTCCAAATACCAACGCTGGTGGCGTCTTAACTACTTCAACTGGTCTGGGGTCGACATTAATTGATAGATTAAAAAACGCTGAAGTTTTATTTGAAGGACCGAGTAAAATTTAGATCATTAAGATAACCCAAAATGGGTATTTATAAACTTTAATTTTAAACCATATTATTAGATAATTATTATAAAGCCCAATGTAGGTGCGGTTTTTCTGCACCTACAAATTAAACACTTGGAGAAATCACTAATATGGTACAAAATGAAACTGGAATGTTTGTCATGCCATATAAAAAACTTGATAACAGCAAAACCGATATGGACGAAGAGTTAGTAAATAAAATTAAGGAAATTTCAAAACTAAGAAAATCTATTTCAATAGATTTAAAAACCATCGCTTCAAAAACAAAAATATCAACTAATCAACTAAAAAACATTGAATCGTTTAAATTTGATCGCTTACCTCCAAACCCAATGAGATCAGCTTTTATTGATCAGTATTGCTCTGAAGTAGAAAAGCTCAATAAAATTTCTTAAATATAATTTCTTTTGAGAAGCTTGTTATACAAATAAGCAAAAGCCACAATTATAATTGCTCCAACTGCAACAGGTAAGAAAACAAAGCTTAAACTCTGACCAGTTAATATTACAATTATTGGATTTGCTCCAGCTGGTGGATGCACGGTATTAGTTATCATCATTACAAAAACAGCTAAAGCCACTCCAAAGCCTAATGATACAAATGTATTGCCAAGAAGATAGAAAATAATTACCCCGGAGAGTGCTGATAATATATGGCCTAGTATTAAATTTTTTGGTTTAGCTAGTGGACTGTCATAAACAGCCATGACTAAAACCATTGATGCCCCAAAAGGAGGTATAAGCCATATCGCACCTTCAATTGAAGAATTTAAATATGCTAAAAATCCAATGCACACAAAAGCTCCTAAAGAACTAAATAATGCATTGATCAAAGCTTGTTTATTCATTAATTTAATTGTCTATGATAAAACTCTATTTGACTACCCTATTTTACTTTTTGATAATCGATACAATCGGCATTCAAACATTTGTTGTACGTATTTATAATAAAAATCTACCAGATAATCTAAAAATTAATCTCGATATAACTTCTGCTGTAATTTTTTATTTAATATTTGTACTCGGACTTGTTTATTTTGTAGTAGCTCCATTTAAGAATGCTTCATTAACAAGTGTAATAGTGCCAGCTGCTATGTATGGACTTGCTACTTATGCAACATACGCACTAACTGTTAAAGCGGTGTTTAACGTATTTAACTGGACTATTGTTATTTCAGATATCGCATGGGGTATGGCACTTTGTACCGCAATTTCACTACTGACTGTATATACAATCAGTAAAGTTGGATTTCTAAATTAATTATTGTTTTAAGTAATAAATTCAATAAATTGATTTCTTCAAGGGAGAGGTGGCTGAGCGGTTGAAAGCACTGGTCTTGAAAACCAGCAACGGGGAAACTCGTTCGTGGGTTCGAATCCCACCCTCTCCGCCAGAAGAATCTCTATTAGCCTGCTCTATCAGACCTTTTTTGACCAAGACTAGCATCAACCCATGTTTCATCCATCACGCAAGATGCGGCATCACCTAAATCAAAAAATGCCTTCATTGCCTCACCCGTAGGCTCAGCTCCAATTCCCCATGAGCCTGTTTCAGCTTCAACTACGAATGCAACCATATTTGGATTTGGCCAATAGAACTTTGCTGAATGAACTCCATCAGTACTTTTAGCAACCTTACACAAATTCAATGCAGCTGTTCCCAGTTTATCTCTGCTTGCATTTTCTTGTCTTTCCCATTTGCTTATGTGTAACATAAGATCTCCTTTGTAAACAAATTATTGATTGACTTTATGTTAAGTATGAAATTTGATTGAGTAATTAGTATATTTTAATACTAATACTTATGTATTAATATTTTACGATCTTAATACTTACCTTTGAAACATCTGATAGTTAGGACTTTGCCAAGTTTTTAATTCTATTCGAGGAAGAGGCTTATCACCCAATATATTGTCACTTATTTTTTCAGCAATCATAATTGTTGGTGCATTTGTATTTCCATTTGTCGCAAAAGGCATAATCGAAGCATCAACAACACGCAAACTATTGAAACCATGAACTCTGCCTTGATTATCAACAACTGCATATTTATCTGTTTTTAGCCCCATACGTGCTGTGCAGCACAAGTGCCATTGACTCGTAATGTTGGAATTTAATTTTGCATCAAGTTCGTCATCTGATTTGTAGTTTTCACCAGGAAAGATTTCATCACCCTTTATGTTTGAAAAAGCAGGTTGATTAAGCAGTTCGCGCGCCAAATGAATGCCCTTTCGTAACAATTCTCTATCACGTTTATCTTTGAGATAATTAACAAGAATGCGAGGCGGATCAGCAGGATTTTTTGATCGTAATTCGATCTTACCACGACTGTGAGTTCGCATCAAACCGACGTGAACTTGAAATGCATGTTCTTGAAGCAGTTCCCAACTATTATCTTTCATGGCAATTGGTGAAATACATAATTGTAAGTCAGGGTACTCAACACCAGGTGCTGATCTTACACATGCAACAGTATCGAAATGATTAGATGCACACATACCCTCTTTAGTTAATAGCCATTGAATACCAGATCCTATACTACTTAATCTCTTTGTTTTTGGCCAAAGTGAAACAGGTTTTAAGCATTTATATTTCATAATAAAATCAGGATGATCTTGAAGATTTTGTCCAACACCCTGTAAATCAGCTAATATATTAACTCCTATTGAATCTAAATGCTCTTTCGGCCCAATTCCTGAGAGCATAAGTATGTGTGGTGATCCAACTGCACCAGCACTCAGAATTACTTCTTTTTTTGCCTTTACATTTACTATTTCATTATTTTTATTTTTAAAACATATGCCTTCTGCTGTGTTATCTTTAAAATTTAAATTGCAAACAAGCGCATTTGTTAAAATTGTTAAATTTTTTCTATTACGTATCGGATCAAGGTAACCCTTTGATGCGCTCCATCGCTCACCGTTGAACACAGTCCGATCAAATATACCAAAACCTTCTTGGCAAAATCCGCTTATATCATCTGTTTCTTTATATCCCGCTTCTTTTCCTGCATTAATAAAAGCTAGTGAAAGTGGATCTTTGGGAATGCTTCTATGTACCTTTATTGGACCTGACTCTCCTCGAAAATCATCCCCTCCTCCACTGTAACATTCCATTTTCTTAAAATATGGCAAGACATCTGCGTATCCCCATCCATCGCATCCCATTTGTCTCCAACCCTCATAATCAAGTGTGTTTCCTCTTATATAGACCATTCCATTTATTGATGATGAGCCACCAATAGTTTTACCACGGTCATGTTGAAGTTGACGACCATTTAGTTCGGGTTCTGGTTCACCTTTAAATGCCCAATTGTGTTTAGTACTTTTAAGATTCGATAAAACAGCAGCAGGCATCTTTAAGGTTAAGGATTTGTCTTCCCCGCCCGCTTCAAGAAGAAGGACAGTATTCTTTGAATTTGAGGTCAATCTATTCGCTAACACACAGCCAGCAGATCCAGCGCCAACAATGATATAGTCGTATTCAGTATCGATTTTTACCATAATAAATTACTTTTTTTATACTTCTCAATATTTTTTGACTAGCAAATTATTTAATATCAAATCTTATAGAACAATTAATATATTTTATTACTAAAACTTATGTACTAATATTTTATTGATGGCAAAAGAAAATAATTTTTTAGCAATAGCTTATATTTTAATGGGTATGACTGCATTTGCATTTCAAGATACTGCAGTAAGATTATTAGCCGTTGATATATCAATACTTCAGGTCATGTTTGCAAGAAGTGTCATTGCTATTGTTCTTCTTGTGCTATTTTTTTATTTTACAGGCCAAAAACTTATTTGGACGACTCATTATCCAAAATTAACAATCTTTAGAACAATAATGTTTATTTTTGCGTTTGTATTCTATTATATTGGTCTTGCGTACTTGTCTTTTGCAGTTACAACCGCTCTTTTTTTTACAGCACCATTCTTTATTACTATATTTTCATCTATTTTTCTGAGAGAAAAAGTTGGCATCATTAGATGGCTGACAATTATTTATGGTTTTGCAGGTGTAATGCTCATAGTTTCACCAGATTTTGAGACTATTAATATATTCATGATATTTCCAATACTATGTGCTGCAGGATATTCTGGCAGTATGATTATAATAAAATATACATCAAATGAGGATAATGTTTACACACAAACGCTTCATGTATACATCGCTACTATAATTTTATGTCCCATAATTACCTATTCTGGTTTTTATTTGGATATGGATAATTCTGGAAATGAGATTTTAGAATTTTTATTTAGATACTGGTCCTTCAATGACGCAACAACTCTCTTGATGTTATTTTTAGTAGGTGTTTGTGTAATTTTTGGTTTTGTATTTATTTTCAACGCTTATCGATACGGTAAACCTTACATTGTTGCACCATTTGAGTATGTATTTTTAATTTGGGCTGTATTATTAGGCTGGTTTATTTGGAGTGAAACTGTTTCATTGAGAACAATAATTGGGATATTAATTATTGTTTCTGCGGGAATATTTATTCTGTATAGAGAGAAAATTAAAGAACAAGAAATAACAACGGACCAACCATTAAGATAACTCAGTCCCTAAAATTAATATATTGAAGAGGTAATTCTAATTTTAGCTCTTTAATTTTAGATATGGCTTCCTGCAAATTGTCTTTTTTTGCACCACTTATTCTCAGTTCATTTCCTTGAATTTTAGCTTGTACTTTCAATTTTGACTCTTTGATTAATTTTGTAATTTTTTTGCCCACCTCTTGATCAATGCCCTCTAATAAATCGTAATTTTGTCGGATTGTGTTGCCAGATGCACTTTCAGATGATTTTAACTTTATCACTTTTGGGTCAACGTTACGTTTTATTAAATTTGAAATTAGAATATCCAATACCTGTTTAGCCTTCGTTTCGTCTTCAGATAGCAAAATAACCCCTCCCTCAGTTTTCTCTAACTTTGAGACAGAACCTTTAAAGTCATATCTCTGTCCAATTTCTTTCATTGAATTAGATATGGCATTATCAACCTCCTGCATTTCAACTCTACTCACAACATCGAAACTAGGCATTATAATAAAACTCCTTTATTTTCTAATTCTTTGATTTGTTCCTCAGAAAAACCAATATCAAGCATTATGCTTTTGTTATCTTGACCAACTTCAGGTGCAGGAGATGGTTTTTCGGATGGTGTAACACTAAAACGTGGTGCCGGTGATGGTTGGCGTACTTCGTTAATATTTACAAAATTATCACGCGCCTTCATGTGTTTATGATTAGCTGCCTCTTCGATAGAGAGAACTGGTGAATAACAAACATCAGATCCTTCAAAGATTCCGTCCCATTCATCCCTTGTTTTGGTTTTAAATATTTCAGCTAATTTACTTTTCATGTTATCCCACTGATCTAATTGCATTTGATATTTAAATTCATCACCAAGATTCAATTTATCAATTAAGAGTTGATAAAATTGAGGCTCTAAAGAACCTATTGAGACGTGCATGTTGTCTTTTGTCTCATAGACTTGATAAAAGGGCGCGCCGCCATCAAATAAATTATTACCTCTGTTATTTACATTCCATACTCCTGACTGAGATAAACTATGAAATATTGATGTAAGAACCGAAACTCCATCAATCATAGCGGCATCAACTACTTGTCCTTTACCCGTTCTATTTGCTGACAGTAAAGCTGCGCATACACCAAATGCAAGAAACATTGTGCCTCCTCCGTAATCACCAATTAAATTGAGTGGTATAGATGGTTTATTTTCACCCCAAATTGAATATAGAGCGCCTGCTAATGCGATATAATTAATATCGTGACCAGCTGCCTGTGCAAGAGGACCATTTTGACCCCAACCAGTGATTCTTCCATAAACTAACTTTTCATTTTGTTTTAAACATTCTTCAGGTCCAATCCCTAGTTTTTCAGTTACCCCTGGTCGATAACCTTCTATTAGCGCGTCTGCATTTTTTATTAATTTAAATAAAACCTCTTTAGACTCGGGATCCTTTAAATTTAAACAAATAGATTTCTTACTTCTTCCTGTAATATCAAATTTTGGTTGTTGATTAGGCATAACGGTATTTTTTCTATCAACACGAATAACTTCAGCGCCAAGATCGGCAAACAACATTCCACACAATGGCCCTGGCCCAATCCCTGACAATTCGATTATCTTATATCCAGATAAAACACCCATGTTTCTACTATAATGCCTGCAATTCCTTTGCAAAAGAAAAAGCTTTATATATTCGATCTTTATTTGATGTTTTTTGGTAATTATACACCAATGTTTGGTCTGATCTTAACTTTAAGTCATATTTATATAGAGACATAAATTCAACCAGTTGGTCTGTTTTTTCAAAATGATTATTTTTAAATTTTATAGTTAAACCTTTATTTCCAATATCAAATTTTTCTATTTTCAACTGTTTACATATAATTCTAAGCTCAGTGATGTTATACAAATGTTCAACCTCTTTTGGAGCTTCGCCAAATCGCTCACTCATTTCTTCCTTAATTTTGCTTAATTCCTCACTCGAACTTAGGTAAGCAAGCTGCCGGTAATAAAACAATCTAGTGTTTAAATTTGGCATATACTTTTCAGGTATTAAGACGCTTAAACCAAGATTTATTTGTGGAGACCACTCATTATCTACTGTCGATGTATCTGATTTTAATTCCAATATCTTATCTTTTAGCAATTTATGGTAAAGTTCGAGACCAACTTCTCTAATATGCCCAGATTGAGCATCGCCTATAATGTTTCCTGATCCTCTCATATCTAAATCATGACTCGAAAGATTAAAACTTGAGCCTCTAGAGTTAAATTTTTTAAGAAGCATAAGTCTTTTATAGGCATTTTCAGTTATTCCATTGATGTCTTTAACTGTATAAAAACAAAATGCTTCAATATTAGATCTGCCAATACGCCCTCTTAACTGATAAAGTTGAGATAATCCAAATTTATCAGAATTATGAATAATCATTGTATTAGTTTTCTGCAAATCCAGACCCGACTCGACAATTGTGGTACACAGTAATAATTGAAATTCATTATTATAAAAATCAATCATCGTATTTTTCAGGTTTTTGGACGGCATTTGACCGTGGGCAATTTGATACTTTACATTTGGAAGTTTGCTTTTTAAAAAATCCTCAACTTCTTTTAATTCGTTAATTCTTGGGCAGACATAATACACCTGGCCATTACGACTTAATTCATATTCAATTGCAGAGATTATTTTTTCATCATTAAAATCAATAACTTCAGTATTTATATTTTGCCTGTTTAATGGTGCTGTAGAAATAATTGACAAATCCCTAAGACCTACAAGTGACATTTGTAACGTGCGTGGTATTGGCGTGGCTGTTAAAGCTAGCACATGCACATTAGAACGTAATGACTTAATTTTTTCTTTTTGAGAAACTCCAAAGTGCTGCTCTTCATCAATAATAAGCATACCTAATTTTTTAAATTTAATTTTACTGTTAAGAAGAGCATGTGTCCCAACAACCACATCACTTTCTCCACTATTAATTCTTTCAATAATTTTATTGTTTTCAGAGGTTGAGTTTAATCTTGAGATTTGATCTACTTTCAATGGAAAGTTTTTGAATCTTTTTGTAAAATTTTCATAGTGTTGACTGCATAGTAGTGTTGTTGGAACAATAAATGCCACTTGAGCACCACTCATAGCTACATTGAACGCTCCTCTTAATGCAACTTCTGTCTTACCAAAGCCAACATCGCCGCATATTAAACGGTCCATTGGAAGCCCGCTGTTTAGATCAAACAGTAATTCTGATGTCACATTTGCTTGATCTTCGGTATCCTGAAATTCAAATTCATTTATAAAATTTGAATAATAAGGTTCTTGAACGGTATATTTTGCCGCTTCTTTTAGAGATCTTTCTGCCGCAACTTTTATTAAATCTTCAGCAATTTCATTTATTTTATTTTTTGCGCTGGCTTTTCTAAATTGCCAATTTGAACTTCCAAGTTTATCAATTTGTGCGAATTCACTATTCCCACCGTACTTTGACAAAAGTTCAATATTCTCAACAGGTACATAAAGTTTATCATTATTGAAATATGTTATTTCAATGCAATCATGATCGTTTTCTAGGACAGTAACATTTTTTAATCCATTAAATTTTCCTATTCCATGATCAACATGAACAATTAGATCATCTTGTTCAAAAGTACTGAGATCAGTTAAAAAAGTATCTGCTTTAATTGTTCGTTTGCTTTGATTGAAAGAGAACTCATTAAAAGGTTTAATAATAAGCCTGAACAGACTTTGTATCGATTTTTGATTTTTAGGATTAAATTCTTCAAATTTTTCGATCTCATCACCAAATATGTTAATACGAACTGGGTTCTTGAAGTCTGTTGGAAAAATATCAATAACATCTCCTTTAACAGAGAATTCACCATTTTCACGAATTGAACTTACGCGTGCATAACCATTGGCAGATAGATAGTTAATTGTTTTTTCATAATCAAATTTTTCATCAATGTTGATATTTAAATTCTCATTAACTTGAGTCTTTAAGCGTGGTCTCGTCATTTTTTAAGCATCGCAAAATCTTTGAGTAATTGCATGACGCGATTGTTAATTTCTTTTGGAATTGTCACCTTATCTAGCGCATATCGATATATGTCATTATCATCAATTTCTAATATAGCCTCTAACATTTGAAGCTCACCTTCGTTAAACAATTTGATGTATTTCTCAACAAAAGAACCCAAGAGAATATCCATTTCCTTTGACCCTCGATGGGAGGATTTGAACTGAAGCTTTTTTTGAAGTGTATGTAAATCGTTCATATTTTTTTTATCGATCTTTGATACAATACATATATGAGACCAAAGATCTTATACAAGCTTTTTTCAAATATAATGACGATTAAAGGGATTGGACCAAAGAACGCTAAAATAATTGAGAGATTATGCGGTAAATACATTGTTGATTTATTATTCCATAAACCAGCCGCATACATAGACAGAAGAAACAGCCCTAAGATTGTTGATTTGGAAGAAGGAAGTATTGCAACTGTTGTTGTTAAAATTGATAGTCACACACCAGCTTTCAATAGAAGAATGCCATATCGAGTAAATGTCTCGGATGAGAGCGGACAAATGTCGGTTGTTTATTTTAATCTACGAGGTCCATACATAAAAAAAATCTTACCGATTGGAAGTACTAGGGTTATTAGTGGTAAAATTGAAAAATTTAACGATTTATATCAAATTACACACCCGCATCATGTAGTTGATATTAAAAACTTAGATTCTGTTAAAAAGATTGAGTGTGTTTACCCATTAACGGCAGGAATGACATCTAAAATTATCCAAAAATCAATTAATTCTGCACTAAGTATAGTTGATGAATTGCCTGAATGGATACCTGAGAAAGTTTTAGAAAGAAACAAATGGCCATCATGGAAAGACTCTATTTATCAAATGCATAACCCAAAAGATGTGAAAGAAAATGATGATGATAATAAATATATAGAACGGCTTGTTTTTGATGAGCTGTTCTCTCAACAGTTAACAATTAGATTAATTAAAAACAAAATTAGTCATAAAAATGGAATTTCACTTCCTAAAAAAAATAAATTATCAAAACAATTAAAAGATCAATTGAAATTTCAACTCACTGGTGATCAAGAAACAACTATTGAAGAAATTTCAAACGATCAAGAAGGTTCAAGTAAAATGTTAAGACTTCTACAAGGTGATGTAGGAAGCGGGAAAACCATTGTTGCATTATTTGCTATGATGCAATGCATTGAAAATAATAAAAGATCAGTTTTAATGGCACCAACAGAAATTCTTGCTGAACAGCATTTTAATACAATCAAAGAATTTATTAGTAATTTAAACCTAACATGTTCACTAATTACATCCTCTAATAAAAATAATCATAATTTTGAAGCCGACATTATTATTGGAACACATGCATTATTTCAGCAAAAAGTAATCTTTGATAATATTGGCTTGGTTGTCATTGATGAACAACATAAGTTTGGAGTGCACCAAAGGATTTTATTAAATGAAAAAGCAGGAAATAGTTGTGACATCTTATTGATGACTGCTACTCCAATACCTAGAACAATGGAATTGGCAGCATATGGGGATATGGATATATCCAAAATTTCTGAAAAACCTAAAAACAGAAAGGAAATAATTACCAAATCAATCAATATCAATAAAATTGACCAACTAAAAGAAAGCCTTACAAAAATATTAAATAAGAAACAAAAGATTTATTGGGTGTGCCCATTAATTGATGAATCCGAAAAACTTCAATTGCAATCAGTCAACTCAAGAGTCAATGACTTAAAAAAATATTACTCATCAAACAATGTTGGTTTAGTTCACGGTCAAATGTCTCAAGATGAAAAAAATGATGTCATGTCAAAGTTTAAAGATAATAAAATAGATATTTTAGTCGCAACATCAGTAATAGAAGTAGGAATTGACGACCCTGATGCAACTGTGATGATTATTGAGAATTCTGAGAGGTATGGCCTTTCACAACTTCATCAACTTCGAGGAAGAGTTGGTAGAGGAAATGTACAGTCAACGTGCATATTACTTTTTGAGGGGCCACTCACCGAAAATGCTAAACGAAGATTAAAAGTGATGAAGGAAACAAACGATGGTTTCTTGATCGCCGAAGAAGACCTTGATATTCGTGGTGCTGGGGAAATATTAGGCTCAAAACAAAGTGGTATTCCAAATTTTAGACTATCAAATCTAGACAAGCATAAGCATATACTCGAGGAAGCGAGAGGCGTTGCCATGGATATCGTTAAAGAAGATCCGGATTTGAAAAAATCTGCGGGCAAAGCACAAAGGACACTTTTGCATCTATTTAGAAATCAAGTTGCAATCGATTATTTAAAAACTGGCTAATTATTTCCTTGGTGGAACCACCATACCGGCTGACACTACTAATTTAATCGCATCTTCAACAGACATATCAAGTTCAACGATATCATCTTTAGGTATGAAGAGTAAAAATCCTGAGGTAGGATTTGGTGTGGTTGGAACAAATACATTGACCATTTCTATTTTCTGTCTTTCCTTGATTTCACCTTTTGTCTCACCTGTCATAAAGCCAATTGCATATATATCTTTTCTTGGATACTCAATGAGAACAACTTTTTGATATGCTGAATCTGTATTAGAGAATGTCTCCGTTATTTGTTTGATAGCTTTATAGACATTACCCGCTAATGGAATACGTGTAATAAGATTGTCAAAATAACCGAGTATGGCTTTTCCAAATAAAGTTGAAAATATTAGACCAATTAATATAAAAGATAGAAATGCTATAATTAATTCAAGGCCAGGAATTTTATAGCCAATGATCTCAGGTAGCAGCCCATTTGGGTTAAATCTGTCTGGAACCAGACCAGCAATAAATTCGACAATAAATATTGTAATGTAAATCGTCGCTCCAATTGGCGCCGATATTAAAAGACCTGTAAAAAAGTACCTTTTAATAAAATTAATGACTGGGTTTCCTTTTTTCTTATTTGCATCTGCCATAGGTTTTAAATAGACTGAATCATTAAAAAAATTTTAAAGAGATTATCATATTTTTGGGGTTAATATAATCAATAATGGCTATTTTCAAAGAATATACAAATTATGATGCTTTGGGCATAGCCGAATTAATTAGAAATAAAGAAATATCCCCTATTGATCCTCTTGATAGTGCCATTGATCTAATCGAAAAACTAAACCCTAAATTAAATGCAGTGCATCGTACAATGTATCACTATGCATTCGAGTCAATAAATAGAAACAAAGAATTAAATGGAACTTTTATTGGAGTTCCATTTCTTATGAAAGATATGGATAGTTCTTTAGCTAACTATCACATGATGCAAGGCAGTAAGTATTTAAAAAACACTAAAATGCCTTACGACAATCACCTCACAAGACAATTTAGAGAAACTGGTGCTGTTATATGTGGAAAATCTGCAACACCTGAATACGGTCTCATGGTTACAACTGAGCCAACTGAATTCGGCCCAACAAGAAATCCTTGGGATACCAATAGAACGACAGGTGGTTCAAGTGGTGGTGCGGCTTCAGCTGTTTCAAGTCGCATAGTTCCTATTGCGCATGCAAGTGATGGTGGCGGATCAATTCGAATTCCTGCAGCATCATGCGGTCTGGTTGGATTAAAGCCTAATAGAGCAAGAACATCATTCGCACCTTCTCACGGTGACAAATGGGGAGGTCTTACCCACTCCGGTATTGTTTCTCGAACAGTCAGAGACACAGCTTATATGTATGATTGTTTGTTCGGAAATGTTGTGGGTGATCCTTATGGCATTCCATACAAAAAAGGTTCTCTTGTTGAAGCTCTGAGTAAAAAAAATAAACTTAAGATTGGATTTAATCTTAAAAGTCCTGTTGGAATTGAACCTTCCTCTGATGCAATTGAAGCAATTAAATTCAACGCCAAATTATGTGAAGACTTAGGACACGATGTTGAAGAAATGAATTTCAGTTATGACGGACTTCTTGCTGCAAGAGCATTTACAATAACTATATCATCTCATGTAACCCAGATGTTTAATGAATTGAAAGATGTTGTTGGAAGAGGATTTAAGAAAAATGAAGTTGAAACTGCAACTAGACTATTTAATTATTTGGGAAAAAGTTTCAGAGCAAGTGACTACACTTGGGCGCGTTATACTATGCAGAAGATTGCTCGATCAGTAATGGAAGAAACTGATAAGTACGATGTAGTCTTGACTCCTATCATATCTCAGAAACCTCCTCTCATTGGCGAAATTAGACCAAACAAGCAAGCAAGTATTTTAAGTGAAATTATTATGACTTTAAAATTGGGTTGGGTATTTCGTATTCAATCAATAAGAGACTCAATTCTTAATAACTTAGCACCTGAGAGTTTATGGTACTCGCCTGATGCAATGTTGCAAAACATCACCGGGCAACCATCAATTTCATTACCAACATATTGGACTAGTGACAATCTACCTTTAGGCGTACAATTTGCATCTAGATATGCAGATGAAGAAACATTAATTTCTCTGGCTGCTCAATTAGAAGAAGCATCGCCGTGGATAGACAAAATACCTAACGTATAATTTAGCTCAGCTGCTTTAGTTTTTGAAATCCAAATGTAAACATAAACATTGAGACTAGCATGGCAATGACAATAAGTTTTTGTAAGATTACATTAAGCCTAAGTATGTCCATTGAAACAAATCTAACAAAGTTATCTCGATCATTTACTGGGTCAATTTGAGGCATATCCCCCATGAAAATGATATAAGCAACAACACTAGCGAGAAGCAAAAAAGCACCAATTGTATAAATGTTGCTAGCTTTACTGAAATAAAAGGCCAACATTAGAAATAATACGCCAGGCAAAGTAAGTCGAAATGCAGTGAAAACGGCAAATACGTGTGCATTAAAATATAAATCGCCAGGAGTTAGACCCACCATTGCATAAAAAATAGTTGATAGAAATATACAAATCGCACCTAACCAAGCAAAAATATAAGCCTTTTTATTTTCTTTAAAAAAGAATGGCATAAATAGAAATCCAAAACCTTGGGCAACAAATAAAAACATTGCACTGTTAAAGAAAAAAGCAGATAGAAAATTAATATCGTCAGAAAAAGTTTTATAGAAACCTAATTCACTGAAAAAATTTCGCGTAAAATCATAGCCAACTTGTGTGCTATCAAGGTGATTTCCACCCGGAAAGAGAATTATCGCCACAAGATTCGCTAGTATAAAATACACAATTACAAATCGAGGAATATGAACTGCCCAAAAAGTATTCATAATTTATGCTGAAAAACTGGAGTATAGTATAAAAACAACGAACGCAGCCACCATCACGTACATTATTTTATTGTCAAGATTCATGAGTGAAATATAATATCGAACATATGGAAAATCCACAAAGATATACAAATTATAATGATTTTTTTCCTTTCTATCTAAGAGAGCATAGTAAGAAAAGTACGAGAGTAATGCATTATTTTGGAACAATTGGCTATCAAGTATTGTTCTGGTCACTTTTGCTAACTCAAAATTACTTGTTTTTACCACTAATCTTACTCGCGGGTTATGGGCCAGCGTGGATTGGACATTTCTTTTTAGAGAAAAATAAACCGGCTACGTTTAAATATCCTTTGTGGTCACTCATTGGTGATCACCATATGGCTTATTTGATGCTTACAGGTAAACTTAAGAAAAGATTATCTGAAGCTGGTGTGTCAGCTACTTAAAACATAATACGCAGTTCCAAGAAACAATAACAACAAAGCAGTTTGAGAAAAAATCCATATGGCGCCTCTTGCTGCAGTGTTGTTGAAACAGATATGTACAATGGAATGGATCGCTCTAAATAATAAATATAACCATGCACAAATTAGCAAAAAAGTGCTTTCAATTTCAATAAATATGATAACCCCGATTAGAAAATAAAAAATAACTGAAAACTCAAATATATTTGAAATATTATTTTTTATGATTTTTAAATGTAGCGGCGCATCTTTATAAGGCTCAATAGGAATTCCGCTTTCCTCCCAGTCCTTGCCTTTACCCATTAAATTAACTGATGCTATTGTATGAATTAATCCAATAACAAAAGTTAATAAAATAAGCCCAAGTGCTGGAACTAAAATATTAGTTAACATCAGATCATTAAAGAACAGGCTCGATAAGCCATCCATGCTAGGATAATCGTAGACGGTAACCAAAATAGCGTTCTAACTGGTAATGCAACACCAGGTATGATTTTATTATAAAATATGTGAACAATTGAGTGTAGAACTCTTAACCAAAAGAACCATGTTGCTAACAACATAAAATACTCATCAACTGTTCCTGTTACATAAATCATAATGCAAACAGCGTAAAAGAAGATTGGAAATTCGAATAAATTTGTCAAATTTCGCTGACTATTTTGAATTAATTCGCTGCCGTTTTCAAATGTGGGTATTTTAAAATCATCTTCTGTATTCTGCTTATCGATGACAATGGCCTTTAGTCTAAGCACTGTCCCAAAGGCAAAAACAGCCAAAGAAAGCCACAGCATATTGATGACTGGCTCAAAAATTAATTCGGGTTGCATAATAAACTCCTTGATTGAAATAAGAATCCAGTAAATTATATATACTAATACAGTTTTAACCATATTTAATGAAAGGAGGTGGTCTATGTCTATAGGTAGTATAGAGGAGCTTTGCTCGAGTAGTGAAATTCCATGTGATTGTAGATGTGGAAACCTCCACTTTTTGAGTGGAGCTCCGTTTTAACTACATTAAGCCCCCATGAGTTTGGGGGCTTTTTTTAGATCTTTAAATTTGGTTTAA
The DNA here is from genome assembly GCA_902546615.1 of uncultured Pelagibacteraceae bacterium. Lineage (GTDB taxonomy): Bacteria > Pseudomonadota > Alphaproteobacteria > Pelagibacterales > AG-422-B15 > CACNXQ01. The sequence continues at coordinate 71,936 of CACCKE010000002.1, read as the reverse complement.
ATTTTCTTGTTTTATTTTTGTCATTGATAGCAACGTAGGAAAACTCCCCTACCGCCACTTCAACTTCCTTTTGATTCATTTCAGAACGCATTGCGGTAATTTTGAATATCATTTTCGACTGCTTTACGGATACAATTGATCCGTAAACATTGACGAATTTACCAACATGCATTGGATTTTTATATTTAACTTTAGATTCCACTAATACGGCATTTCCTTTTGAAACAAGCTGAGTCATATAAATACCTCCATGAGCCATTTGTTTAACGATCCAGGCTCCATGAGCCGTACCATAAGGATTGCTATCCGGTGGTTGACATATATTTCTAATTAAAAGTTTACTCATTTTTTTTTCTTAAATAACTTATTAGATAAATAGCTGATACACAACCAACTATATTTGCAAAACCTTCCATTATTACAAAATCACGAAACGGTATAAAAAAATGTATAAACTCAATAAAAACACTTGTGATCAGGGCTAAGCTGATACCAAATACAAAGTCATTGTTTTTATTGTTAGCGAGTTGAGCCAAGGCGCCGAGTATGAAAAATGAGATAAAGTGTATTCCATAGTCAGTAATAAAATTTGCTACTTCTCTTACTGTAAAGTCAGAAGGCACAGGTCTCACATATGAATAATAAAGATAAAATAAATAAAAAAAGAAGATTAGTCGAAGAGGATTTGCTAAAATGCTCATGAACGTACTATAAGTTTATATATAAAATGAGCAATATATTAATCATAGGAGCCAATCGAGGTCTTGGACTTGAATTTGTAAAGCAATACAGCAATACAAACCATAACATCATTGCAACCACTCGAAATAAAGATAGCTCAAAAGAGTTGATTGAAATTAACAATATCGATATCGCTGAACTTGACTTAACTTCTGATGCAAGCGTGAATAGTTTTGTAACAACTATCGGGTCTCAAAAAATTGATATACTCATTCACAACGCAGGTATTTTTAGTGATAAGCAATTAAAAGAAGATCTTGATACAGATGCCTGGATGAATGAAATGAGAATTAATGCTGTGATACCCATAATTCTTGCACGAAAATTAAAGAACAACTTAAAAATGGGATCTGATAAGAAAGTCGTTTTTATATCCAGTCAAATGGGAAGCATTGATGACAATTACTCTGGTAGATTTTATTTTTATCGCTCATCAAAATCAGCTCTTAATTCTGCAGCAAGAAGCTTATCAATAGATTGGAAAGAAGATGGTATATCTGTCCTTATTTTGCACCCAGGATGGGTAAAAACAGATATGGGTGGCACAAGTGCCAAATTAGAGATACCTGAGAGCATTACCCAGATGATCAATGTCATAAATGAACTAAATCTTGATAACTCTGGCTCATTTTTAAATTATAAAGGAAAAAAACTCGAATGGTAAAAGATCATACTCACGATAAACCTGATTTCTATAATGATCTTGATAAGACTTATGAAAATATTTGGGATCAACTCATAATTGGTAAATCAAAATCAAAATCTGAATTACATCAAGGGTATATTTCAACATTCAATGACTCATTTCCATCTGTTAGAACAGTTGTCCTCAGGCATGTTGATAAGAAAAATAATACCATAAGCTTTCATACGGATATCCGATCCAGTAAAATTGATGAAATAAAAAAAAATAACTCTGTAACCATGCTGTTTTACGATCATGGCAAAAAGATACAAATTAAAGTGTCGGGAAAAGCTGAAATTAATCATAAAAACGATAAAGCAAAAATGGCCTGGGATAACTCAAGGTCATTTAGCAAGAAATGTTATGTTGTTGAAAAGGCACCTGGAACCCCCTCAGATGAACCAACTTCAGGGTACTTACCAGAGCATGAAAACGAACTGCCGGACGATGATCTTTTACAAAACGGTTACAACAACTTTACTTTAGTGGAAATTCAAATTCACTCGATTGAGTGGCTTTATTTGCATCGTCAAGGTCATCGCCGAGCATTGTTTACATCCACAAATGGCAGTTTAAACAAGGAATGGCTAACGCCATAATAGTGTCTAAATAAAGCAAGAAAAGGTTAAATAGTTTTGAAATATTTGTCAGAAAATAGATATAAAGGAGAGATAAAAGGTTTGGTATTAGACTGGAGTGGAACTACTGCTGACGCATACGTGATTGCTCCAACTATAGTGTTTGTTGAGGTTTTTAAGAAACAAATGGTTGTAATCTCCATGGAAGAGGCAAGAGAACCCATGGGTTTACGAAAAGATTTACATATAAAAGCACTCACAGAGAACGCTGAAATAAGAAAGCGCTGGAACATAGTACATGGTAAAGACCCACAAATGTCTGATGTTGAAAATATGTACGCAGATTTTGTTCCACTGCAGCTTAAATGCTTAAAACAATACTCAAAATTATTACCCGGAACAGCAGAAGTAATTAAACGGGTTCAAAATAGCGGTATAAAAGTTGGTTGCACAACTGGTTTTGTGCGGTCAATGGTTAATATTTTAGAGGAAGAATCAGCAAAACAGGGATATGTCCCTGATGCGTCAGTTGCAGGTGATGATGTTAAAAATGGCGTTCGGCCCCTTCCCCACATGTTATATAAAAATTTAGATATAATGAATATAGAATCCATTCAATCAGTTATAAAAGTTGATGATACTGTTTCAGGAATTGGAGAAGCAATTAATGCTGGTTGTTGGGGTGTTGGTGTAACGCGATATTCGAATTATATGAATATAAATTCCTTAGAAGAAGCTGATGAACTGAGTAAAGAAGAAATTGATATGAAACAAGGATATGCAAAAGATCTGCTTTATAAAGCAGGTGCGCATTACGTAATAGAAACTATTGCAGATATCGAGGCCGTTATTGATGATATTAACAAAAGGCTTTCACGTGGTGAAGGGCCTTAAAAGTTGATTACAAATTTTTCTTGTTCCTCTGTTTCAATTGTACCTGGCCGGCAATTCCTTACATGATTTATGCATTGGTTTGAATCTAGTCCTAGTGCCTTTAAAATAAGTGAAGCAAACATTCCAGATCTACCTAATCCAGCATAACAATGCAGGTAAACATTTTTATTGAGTTCTATCTGAGTAACACAATCTCTGATAATTTGACTATATTCATTTTTTTTAATCTGAGCTGGAATACCATAGTTTTTTATGGGCATGCTGTAGGCCCTAACATTCTTCTCCTCTAGATCTTTATGGAACTGATTAATTTCAAAATTTCTAATTTCATTAAGTTCTATCAATGAAACAACGAGTGATATATTTAAGTCGATGATAATGGTTAAATCTTTTTTATAAGTAAATTTATCAAATCTAGAATTACTGATACCTGGACAACTGGATATAACCAAATTACCAAGATTTTTTTTTGCTTTAACAATTTTCGAAAGCTTTATTTTAGTAAAATTCAAATATAGGACTTTTTAATAAAAGGATGAAAGAATGAAATAGCTTCAGTTTTCTTTCCCCTAATTTTTGCATTGTCATCATACTTTCGAAGTCTTACTGCATCTTCAAAATATTTATGACTTTCCAGTTTTCGAATAGCATCTTTGTTTAAATATCCGCCTTGAAGTTTAAAACTTCTTTTGGAGCCATCTGAAAGACCGTCATAATAATCTGATTGAACGGAACATAGATATCTCTTTGCAATAACGTGCATTTTAATTGGGTAAGTAACTTCTTCAGGGAAATACTTGGATAAAAAAGATGCAGCAACGTTTTCATGATACTTGTCATTGTTTAAAAAATCATGGCTATTTACATCTTCGCCAGTCAACATATGCCCTAAATCGTGAAATAATGAAGCAGTAATAAATTTATCACTTTCATTATTTTCTTTAGCTAAGGTTGCGCACTGAAGAGCATGTTGTAATTGAGTAATCTCTTCGTCATAAAAACTGCACGAACCTCTTTGATCAATAATTTCACATAAAACATTGGTACGCTCAATAATTGAAGCTGAATTTAATTTATTTTCTAGAGATTGGATTTTATCTAATTGCATGAATTAAATGATTAATTATATTTTCTTTAATGTCAATAATTTGAGCTGTAACATTAGTGTAATAAATTGCAAAATATCTGTAATAAAAATGCAACTTTGATTTAATTTTTTTGTATTACTTTTGATTCATACTAATGATCAAAGTAGAGAAATTAAATAAGTATTTTGGTGACAACCGTGCAGTAAACGATGTCACATTTGAAATTAATAAACCTGAAATGATTGGTATCATTGGCAGATCTGGTGCTGGAAAGTCAACATTACTGAGAATAATGAATCGTCTAACCGACGCAACTAGTGGATCTATTTTTATTGAAGGCAGAAATATACTTTCATTAACAAAGAAAGACAAACGAGCATGGCAAAAAGATTGTGCCATGATATTTCAGCAATTCAATCTTGTGCCCCGTTTAGATGTTTTAACAAATGTAATTCTTGGAAGATCAAATATTCAAGGTACTTTACGATCAAGCTTAAAACTTTTCACTAAAGATGAACGCGTTGATGCATTGATGGCTCTGGATAAATTGGGAATGGCTGAAACCGCGCTGCAAAGAGCAGAGACTTTATCTGGTGGACAGCAACAAAGGGTTGCAATTTGTAGAGCTATGATGCAGCAACCAAAAATGATTTTAGCCGACGAGCCTATTGCATCGCTAGACCCTCTTAATGCCCGACTTGTAATGGAATCACTTAGAAATATTCATAGAGAAAAGCAGATTACTGTTCTTGCAAATCTTCATACTCTTGATACCGCTAAAAATTATTGTGACAGAGTCATTGGCATGAGACTTGGGGAAATTGTTTTTGATGATGTACCTTCAAGTTTAAAAGATGATGTTGCTAGAGAAATTTATGGCGCTGAAGCTGAAGAAGCATTTGAACCAACAGTTACTTCAACTTCACTTGGTGACGAACAGTTTGCAGAGGCAGGATAATGTTAGCCTTTTCAAAAAAAAACTTAACAACTAACAAGGAGATATACTAAAAATGATTAAAAATTTAGTAAGGTCTATTATTGCTTGTTCATTCCTTTTCGTGTCTGCAAATGCATACGCATGGGATGTATCTGGCTATAAAGGGCCAACAATGGACTTGAGTAAATATCAACCTGAAATGAGACTTGGATTTTTAGGCGATGAATCAGCTCAAGACATTATTAAGAATAATGCATGTCTAAAGGAATATGCGGAAGTTGCATATGGAGTACCAGCTAAAATTTATACTTTTAAAGATTATGCAGGAACAATGGAGTCAATGCTTGGTGGCAGCTTAGACTATGCTTGGTTTGGCTCATCAGGATATGCGGGTATATATCTAGAAGATCCTACCGCTACTGTACCAATTTTAACCAGAATGCAGCCAACAGGAGATATGGGCTATTATTCAGTCATGGTTACAAGATCAGACTCGGGTATCAATTCACTTGATGATTTAAAAGGTAAATCTTTTGGATGGGCTGATCCTAATTCAACATCTGGTTATCTAATACCATCAATCGAATTAAAAGCTGCAGGAATGGATCCAGACTCATACTTTGGCTCTACACAATTTTCAGGTGGTCATGAAAATAACGTTTTGGCAGTTCTTAATGGTGATATCGATGCAGGTGTGACATGGGTATCTGGAGTTGGTGAATGGAGCGAAGGTTACTCTTCTGGAAATCTGAGAAAAATGGTTGATAAAGGACTATTAAATATGGATGACATCAAACAGATTTGGTCATCTGCTTTGATACCAAATGGACCGATTGTAATGCCAACTAATATGCCTGTGAGAGCGCATCAGGTCATGGTAGGCATGAAGCAGTGGATCCATGAAAATGACCCACAATGCAGCGAGAATGTTGCAAATGGAGTTGTTAAAGCTTGGGTGCCAGTCGACCATAGTTTCTATGAAACTATTGTAGCTGCTCGTAAAGCTAAAATTGAAGCTAAAAAAGCCGAATAAATTTCGGTAGTGTTTGCTAACTTAAGAGGATGGCATGCCCCATCCTCTTAATTAGCAGTTTATTTGGAGGAAACAGTGCAATCATCATTGCCAGAAAATTTAATTAAAATTGAAAATAATTTAAAATCTCTTACAAGAACAAGATCAATTTATTCTTTTCTCTCAATTGCGGCATTGATAGCAGTTATTTATTCGGGTTTAATTGTAGCAGAAACAGGAAATGCGACTAGCATCTGGGTTGGATTACCTAAATTTTTCGATTACCCAGTTGATCTATTTGTTGGGTCATGGGAATACGGCTATAGATGGAATTTATTGTTACTTGAATACCTTCCAGATTTAATAAGCACTATTAATATGGCTCTATTTTCAACAGCAATGGGTACGTTGCTAGCCTTTTTTTTAAGTATTTTTTCAAGTCGTAATCTAATCAAAAGTAAAACTACTGTATTAATATTTCGACGCATCATGGATATATGCAGATCGTTTCCAGAATTAGTTATTGCGCTTGTTTTGTTGTATCTACTGGGAAAGTCAGCACTGCCTGCTGTAATTGCCATCATAATTCATACCGCAGGAGCTCTTGGCAAACTGTTTTCAGAAGCTATAGAGAATGTCGACAAAAATCCAATTGAAGGTCTTGAGTCCTGTGGAGCTTCATGGTTTACCAGAATAAGATTTGGTGTGGTAACTCAGGCACTCCCTCTATTTCTAACTTACACAATTTTAAGATTTGAGATTAATATAAGGGCTTCAACTATTTTGGGATTTGTTGGCGCTGGAGGTATCGGTGAGCAACTTTACACTAATATACAGTGGAAATATGAAGCTGACACTATTGCAATAATGTTTTTACTTGTGTCTACGATCATTGCATTGGATTACTTATCAAGTTATTGGCGAAAATCATTAATAGGATTGAAATCATGAACAGGTCTGAAATTATTAAAAATTATTCAGATATAGTAGTTACTAAATTTTCATCTAAAATGTGGTCAACTTTTTTAGTGCTCGGGATTATAGTGTATTTAATCATAGCAATTTTAAGCCTCGACATATTGCAGATTCATAAAAAATGGAGTCCTGAAAGAGCTTCATTGTTTGCCCTCGACACATATGCACATAAAGACCATGTCACAATGAAATGGAGTGAACCAGATGATATAATTATATCCTTTGAAGGAAGCAGGTGGTCTCAGTATGTTGGCCCCTATCAAAAAAGTGACGGTCTTCCAGAAAGGTATCCTGAATGGACTTCCATAGGTCCAGAGGGTGAAACAAAAATAAGTTTTAAAAATGGAGGGTTTGCAAATCTATACGATGATAAAGTTACAATAGAAAACTGGCCAGACACCAAAGAAACACTTGTTTTTCGTCTTGATGCACAAGGTAAGCCTTACGTTGAAAATGTAGATAATCTCCCAAAATGGATAAGGGTAACGGAAAATAAAATAGAGGTTAGACCATCTCTTTACGAAAGAGTTCAAGTTTATTCAAAAAAAGTTGAAGTACATAGGTACAATCTTGGTTGGAACTATTTCTGGTTTGACTTTGACAGTCCTTTAGAACCATATGGAATTTGGAATGCTATTTCACTTTCATTCTCAGGCGATAGAGTTGACCCCAATATTTCAAATTTTTCGCTTCTAATTCAAGAATTTCTAAATAATGATATGTGGCATCATGGACAAATATTGTGGGCTTTATTAGAGACAATTTTTATGGCTCTATTGGGCACCCTACTAGCAGCTCTTCTGGGTTTTCCTCTGGCATTTTTTGCAGCTTACAATGTAACGCCTTTTAAATTTGTTCGAACAATATTAAGACGGTTATTTGATACATTAAGAGGCATCGATTTTTTGATTTGGAGCTTAATTTTTTTAAGAGCCTTCGGACCAGGACCATTTACTGGAATATTTGCTATTGCAATTACAGATACAGGAACTCTTGGAAAATTAATGTCTGAAGCAATAGAAAACACTGAAGAAAAGCAACAAGAAGGTGTAGAGTCTACGGGAGCGAATAAAACTCTTCAACACAGATTTGGAATTATACCTCAAATACTTCCTATTTTTATTTCCCAAACTCTTTACTACTTAGAATCAAACACGAGAGGAGCTGTTATTATAGGTGCCATGGGCGCAGGCGGCATAGGTTTACAATTACTTGGAGCAATAAATACGGGTACCAGTTGGGAAAATGTTATGTATATGTCATTATTGATTTTAGGAGTTGTTATTTTCATGGATACAATGTCCGCAAAAGTAAGAAGAGCTTTGATTGGTGATGAAACGCTAGGAGCAGAATTACAATTGGCAAAAATGGCAAAAAAATAATTTTTTTTTTGAGATCTTAATATTTTTTTAACAATCTATTTGTATCATTAATTATGACCAAATTTATTCAATTCTTTTTAATAACGTCGTACATGTTATCATCTCTCGCTCTTGCAGACAGTCATGAAGACAATACAATTGGGCAAGCTGGAAGTGACTATTCTACCAATACTGAAAGTACATACGAGAGCAATATAGGAAACTGTGAAGATTTAAGTGTATTAACGCTCCGTGGATCAGTTAAAAACGATATACAGCGAGCTGACCCAGATTCAGCAACGAAAGCACATAATTTAATGCTTGAAGGAATGGAATTGTGTAATAAAAATCAAAACGTCCTTGCAAAAATGAAATTGAAAGAGGCTCAAACTATAGCGAGAGAAGGCAATGTTGCCGGACAAGATATGAGAATTGGAATTGTTAATGAGTCAGACGAACTGCAAGAAGAGACAGAAAATGAAAAAGAAAAGTCATGGTGGCAGATTTTTTAACTACACCTCTTCTAATAACGTACAAAAGCCAGGATCACTACCATTAAAAAAAGTTTCTAAATTAGAAGAACAGTGATTAATCACACATTGGTCTGACTCATAAAAATAATCATCAATATTTTTAGCTGATTTAATATTCTGCAACATACAAAGACTATACTCATTGAAGTTACTGCTAGGATGAGTATTAAAATATATTTCACAATTAATTATTGTCTCATCGTACCCTATTTCTAGAGATGAAGTGTTTTGAAAATAAGCTATACAACTCTTAAAGTCGTCAGCATAGATGTTTGTGCTCAGCAGAATTTTAAAAATGAACATTAAAAGCACGAATCGTTTCATGTAATATTATTGTAATATTTCTTAACATTTTTGTAATATTTAAAAATTGGTAAACAATCTATTTTTTAACTATTGTAAAAATAACAAATTTATTCAATGACTTATAAAAATAAATACTAAACAGGCATCAAGTTGAAAGAAAATAATAGTTTATTTCCTGTTCATACTATTGGAATTGTAACAATCATTGGTTACGGATTTTTATTCTATACTATTGCCCCATTAAAAGAGTATATCTCACTGCACACCAATTTAAGTGAGGAATTAATTCTCACAATGTTTAGTTTAGCACTGTTATTTCAAGCCCTATTAGCGCCTCGGATTGGAAAATGGTCAGACCATCATGGAAGCCTAATCGTAATTAAATACGGCCTGTTATTAGGTATGATAGGCTCAATTTTTATTGGAATAACAGAGATTGATTTATTTATTTTCAAAAATGTATTGTGGGTGTTTATTTCTATGTTTCTAATTACCTTGGGGCTTGGTATGTCAACCTATGAGGTAGCGTTTAATGCGGCAGTCCAAATGGATGAAATCAATTCTAGAAAAAATATTTCAATAATTACTTTTTATGGAGCGGTAGCAAGCACTATTACCTGGCTTTCAATTTATCCACTTATATACAATGTAGGTTTATTCTATACGTGTTTATTTACTTCAATTATTTTATTAATTGGCTATGTACTTGTGTCCTCAAAGGAAATGAAATACAAATCAAATATAGAATACTTAAATGAAAGTAAGTTATTATTTAATTGGAATGAGCTAAAGAAGACACAAAAGAAATCATTTTTTTATATTACAATATCCTCTTCTTTACAAAATTTTTTTTTTGTAGCATTTACCCTTGCATTAGTAAATTTTTTTACAGAAACATTTAATGACATTAGTATCGCGGTTGTACTTGCGAGTATATATGGCCCGTTTCAACTTGTAGGAAGATACTTGGAAATGAAAATTGGAAAGCATTACGACGCAAGATATACAGGCTTAATAGCCTTTTTGTTTGTAATTTTTTCAATTTTTACAGCTCAATTTACAAATAATATTTTTGTTGCCGCAATTAGTATGGCTTTTTTCGGAATGGGTCACGGTGTTTTAACAATAACATATGGTTATGTCACCAATATGTATTTTGAGTCACAAATTTATGGCCAAGCTAAAGGGTGGATGGCCCTTTCAAGGAGCATTAGCTTTGCCGTAGGTCCAGCATTAGGTGCACTTCTTTTTGCGTATAATTTAAACTTATTTACGATTACGATTGTAATAACTGCAATCCTATCAGCGTTTTCTTTCTCACTAATAATTTTCGAGAAACCTACAAATCAAATGCACAAATAATTATAATTTGCTTACTTCTAATTGAATTTTACTTCCAACGAAATAACTATCACTTATCTCAATTGGTTTGTTATTAATATCTGTATTTATTGCTTTTGTATGTATTAACGGGTCTCCGATATTTATTTTTAAATATTTGGATTGTACATTATTCGCACTCTCTGCTGATACTGTTGTTTTTTTTCTATATATTTTTTTTAATCCATATTTATTAAAGGACAATGTCATAGAGCCAGTTTTACGAAAAAATAAATCAAAATTTTTAAATCTTTTTTCTGGGACTAATCTTTCTGTTAAAATAAGTGGAATACCATTAGCTTTAGAGATTGTATAAATATAGAAAACTGAATCATTTTTTTTTAAATTAAATTCTCTTATTTCATTGCTGTACCCTTTTCTCTTATCTATAGAAATAATATCTACAGCAATATCAGTAGTCTCTTGATTTAAATTCTGTGATGCCCTTACTGTTTTTCCGATTTTATAATTTATTTTCTTAGAGTTGAGAAAATATCCTAAACCTCTTCTCGAATAAATGATATTTTCTTTTTTAAGGGCCTCGATTCCACGTCTAACTGTATGCCTATTCACCTTAAAAAGCTTAGCATAATAGTTTTCAGAATAGATTTTTTCCCCTAATCGAAGCTTACGATCAATAATATCTTTTTTTATTGAGTCCCTTATTTCTTCCCAGGCAAACATTTAGCTATTGTAACATATTTTTAATAAATAAATTGAAACGAATCGTCATAATAAGTATAGTATACTTGTATAGTTGTATAGATTAATATGGAAAGAAAATTTTGGCTTAGTACATTGGCTACATGCAATGAAGCCCACCTAACTTCTCTTTGGGAAAAATTTGGTATTGAGGTAAATTTCACATGGCTTAGAAAACCGGAAATAGGCAGTATAATGTGTCAAGGAAAAATTGGAGTAACAGGAAATAATTTCAATTTTGGTGAAGTTACTATTACCCGTTGTCAATTGAAAACCTCACAAGGAAAAATTGGTCACGGATACGTGCAAGGAAGAAATAAACATAAGGCTGAAATTGTTGCTATATGCGATGCTTTACTGCAAACAAATAAAAGAGATTTTTTAATCAAAAATATAATACGCCCTCTAGTTGTAAGCGATAAAAATTTAAAAAAAGATGTAATGTCAAAATCAGAGTCAACAGCTGTCGATTTCTTTACATTGGTGCGAGGTGAAACTTGAAATGATTAATACAAATGAAAACGAGTCTATTATAAAAGCCGATGCATTCAGAGCTATATTGTTTGCAACTTCTTATCCTGGATCAATTGAAAAGTTTTTAGAGATAAATAAACCTAAACAAATTTCTACATCTTCAGCTTCTATTTTGTCCACTATGTGCGATCACACCAGCACCATTTATATTGGAAAATCATTAGATACTAAATCCTTAAGAGATTGGGTAGCCTTTCATACAAACTCTAAAATAGTAGATAAAAAATTTGCAAATTTTGCAATTGGTACTTTCCATGACATGTTGCCCCTTACAGAGTTCTCTAGAGGATCAGACGAGTTTCCGGATAGATCATGTACATTAATAATTGAGACACCCTTTAAATCAGACAATGTAAGTATTTCGGGGCCCGGTATCAAAGGTAGCAAAGATATCTACTTACCACATGCGAATAAAATAAGTGATGTAAATAACTCCTTCCCCCTTGGTATAGATTTTTATTTTACCAATAAAAGCAATTTTTTTTGCATTCCAAGATCAATAAAAATTAAAAAGAAAGGATAGTTTCTATGTATGTAGCTGTTAAAGGTGGTGAAAAAGCAATTGAAAATGCTCATAATTGGCTTTCAGAAATAAGGAGAGGTGATGTTAATGTTCCCAACCTCGAAATTGATCAAATTAAAGAACAGTTGACATTGTCTGTTGAAAGGGTCATGTCAGAAGGATCATTATATGATACTGATCTAGCAGCTCTCGCCATAAAACAATCAAGAGGTGACCTTATTGAAGCCATCTTCTTAATCAGGGCCTATCGTACAACTCTACCAAGATTTGGAACATCCCCCCCTATTAAAACAGAAGATATGGTATGCATGAGAAGAATCTCAGCAACTTATAAAGATATTCCCGGAAAACAAAAATTGGGGCCTACATTTGATTATACACACAGACTTTTAGACTTTAGTTTACTGGCTGAAGGCAATATACCTAAGGCAGAAAAACGAAAAGTATTAAAGGAAAAAATACCTCACGTACTGAGATTTTTAAATAAAGAAGGCCTTATTCAAAAAGAAAAAAATAATAATTATCAGCCAAAAGACATCACAAGAAATCCACTTGAGTTTCCAGCTAATAGAAGTGAGAGGTTACAATCACTTTCTAGAGCCGATGAAGGATTTCTTCTTGCTTTAGCTTATTCAACTCAAAGAGGCTACGCTAGAAATCATGCTTTTGTAGGTGAATTAAGAATTGGTTATGTAAAAGTTAAGTACAACATTCCAGAATTAGACATTGAGATCGATATTGCAGAAATAATTGTTACTGAGTGCGAAAGTGTAAATCAATTTCAAGGAAGCAAAAAAACACCCGCACAATTTACACGAGGATATGGATTGACATTTGGTCAATTAGAAAGAAAGGCAGTATCAATGGCCCTAGTCGATAGGGCATTAAGGTGGAAAGAAATTGGTGAAGAGTTTGTCGGAGCTCCTGCTCAGGATGAAGAGTTTGTATTGTCACATTGTGATAATATACAGGCAACTGGGTTTTTGGAACATTTAAAGTTACCCCATTATGTTGATTTTCAATCAGAGCTGGAATTGGTTAGAAGAATTCGTAAAGAGTATGAGAAAAACAAATAACGTAATTAAGATTAAAGATTTCAAAGTAGACAAAGGTCTACCTTTTGATCAAGAATATAACTTTGCGTATTTAGATGAGAATACAAAAAAAATGATAAGACGTGCAATAATAAAAGCTTTATGTATTCCAGGTTATCAGGTTCCTTTTGCCTCTAGAGAAATGCCTATGCCATATGGATGGGGAACAGGTGGAGTCCAAGTTACTGCGAGCTGCTTAACAAAAAGAGACACTTTAAAAATAATAGATCAGGGAGCTGACGATACTACCAACGCTGTATCAATAAGAAATTTTTTCAAAAAAACTTCAAATATTAAAACTACTGAAATTACTGAAAAAGCAACACTGATACAAACTAGACATAGAATTCCTGAAACACCATTAAAAAAGAAACAAATATTTGTTTATCAGGTACCCATCCCTGAACCCTTGGCCTTTCTAGAACCTAAAGTATCTGAAACAATAAAAATGCACTCTCTTTCCGAATATGGCGCAATGCACGTAAAGCTCTATGAAGATATATCAAAAAATGGGCATATAGAAACCGCTTACGCTTATCCAGTAAAAACTAATGATCGTTATATAATGGATCCATCCCCAATACCTAAATTTGATAATCCTAAAATGAATAACTCACCAGCGATACAGCTATTTGGTGCTGGAAGAGAACAAAGAATTTATGCTATTCCACCATATACAAAAGTTAAAAGTCTCGATTTTGAAGACTACCCATTTGACCCATTTAAAGCTGAACACGCGTGTGATATTTGTGGATCAAAGAATACATATTTAGATGAGATTATTGTTGATGATGCGGGAAATAAATCTTTTATTTGCTCAGATACAGATTTTTGTAATAAAAGAAAAAATAAATGATAATCCCTCTTTTAAAAGTTACAAATTTAAGCAAATCTTATGATAATATTGTTGGATGTAAAAATATTTCAATGTCACTATATCCAGGTGAAGTATTGGGCATTGTCGGTGAGTCTGGTTCCGGTAAAACAACCTTAATTAACTGCTTATCCGGCAATCTTGAGCCTGATAGAGGAAAAATAATTTTCAATATTAACAACAAAGAAACCGACTTTTTAAATATATCAGAGTCAGAGAAAAGAAAATTTATTAGAACAGATTTAGCTTTTGTTCATCAAAACCCACGTGACGGATTAAGATTAAATGTATCAGCAGGTGGTAATATAGGCGAAAAATTAATGTCTGTTGGCTATAGACATTATGGAAATATAAGAAGCTTAGCAACAAAATGGGTGAATAAAGTTGAAATAGACAAAAGTAGAATTGATGATCTACCCATTACTTTCTCAGGTGGAATGCTTCAAAGACTTCAAATAGCAAAAAATCTAATAACAAGCCCAAATGTTATTTTTATGGATGAACCAACTGGTGGGCTAGATGTTTCAGTTCAAGCTCGTGTTCTTGATTTGATAAGATCACTTGTTAATGAGTTGAACCTTACAGTAATTATTGTATCACATGATTTAGCCGTTATCAGATTACTTGCAGATAAAATGATTGTCATGAAAAACGGTACTGTAATCGAGTCTGGTTTAAGCGATCAGGTACTTGAAGATCCTCAGCAAGAATATACACAGCTATTAGTAAGTTCGGTGTTACAAGTTTAATATGATTGAGGTAAAAAAAGTTAATAAATCGTTTACTTTATTTAACCAAAATAACGCGAAGATAACAGTTTTTAAAAATTTAAATTTTGAGGTTAATCCAGGTGAAATTGTAGCCCTTAAAGGACCATCAGGCATAGGTAAATCAAGTATTTTAAAGATGATTTATGGAAGTTATATAATTGATAAGGGTGCTATAATTATAAATAATAAAAATATTGCCACTCTATCGGCTCAGGAAATACTTAAACTTAGAAAAACTTCAATTGGGTATGTGAGCCAATTTTTAAAAGTGATACCCCGTATTTCTGCTTTAGATGTAATAATGGAACCATTATTAAATTCAGGTGATAATAAAAATAATGCTTATAAAAAATCGATAAAACTTTTAAAGGACTTAAATATTGAGAAGAATTTGTGGCACTTATCTCCGCTAACTTTTTCTGGGGGCGAGCAACAGAGAATTAATATCGCACGAGGTTTTATAAAAGACCTTCCTTACTTGTTACTCGATGAGCCAACTGCAAGTCTTGACAGTAGAAATCGTGATATAATTATCAATTTAATTAAAGCGAAATCTAATAGAGGCGTATCAATTATTGGAATCTTTCATGACGAATATTCTCGAAAAAAGTTGAATGTAAGAGAGATTGATCTAAACATTGAAACAAAGCATTAAAAGAAACGGCAAGGCTTTTATCGTCTTAGGTCCATCAGGATCTGGTAAAAATACCCTTATAAATGGAGCCTGTAAAAATATCGATAATCTAAAGGCGATCAAAAGATACATTACAAGAACTAAAATAGATATTAATGAAGACTATAACCCTATTGATGAAAAAATATTTACACAAATGAAGAGTGAAAATTTATTTTGTACAACATGGAATGCAAATAGTTGCAATTATGGTATTCACAAAGATGCAATTGATGATCTTAAAGATGGGAAAAACATAATATTTGCTGGATCTAGAGAATATATAAATAATATATTATATGATATATCCTCTTCTATCGTTATACACATAAATGCTACTAGCAATTTATTGAGTCAACGAATTTTTGATAGAAAAAGAGAGAACGAATTCGAAATCAACTCTCGAATAAAAAGAGAAAATTATAATTTACCAACAAGTACAAAATTTGTAGAAAATAATAGCAGTATTGATCAAGGTATTATGAATTTAACTGCATTAATTAAAAGTTTAATTTAAACCTTTTTATTTCCTCAAAATGGCCATTTTTATTTTCACCAAGTAAACTAATTTCATTAAATTCAATTACATTATTTGATATTTTGTAAATTAATTTTTCTAGTTCTAATTTTTGTTTGTTAGATAATTTATTGTTATTTTGGTTCATTAGCGTCATATGAAATTTAAACTGATCAAAGACGAATGGATATCCCCACTCTTTTAAATATTTGTTTTGCTTAATAGTTAAAGAATCAGGGATCCTTTTTTTTATTTCTGTTTTATTTAGCTCTGCCCTAAAAGTATCTAGATGTTTAACAAGATCATTCTCAAGGTTTATTAATAATTTGTTTGGTTTTCTGCTAGTTATGAAAGTAAATTTTTTACTATAAACAATTTTTAAACCTTGTATCTTAAATCTACTATGTTGTGCTGCTATATGGCTAATAACATCATAAAAATTTTTTGTTTTAACATTTCTTTTAAGTCTAAATGGTGCCTTTAATGTTGCGTGAAACCCATACTTTGCAGGCTGTTCACAATAGTCTTTAAGTTCATCAAAGAATGTAAAACCTCTACTAATAAAATATTTTTGACGTCTTGTTAGTGATATTTTTTTCTTTTTATTGATATCTCTACCTAAAAGGTTTTTTCCGAAGTTTTCTAAACTCGAGTTTTTTTTAGGCAAAAAGTAAATTGCCACTCTTTTGTAATTAGTCATAATACTTTAACAATAATCTAATAAATTAGTAATATCTTGTTAAATAAATATGAATGAATTTGTAATAAAAAATGCCCATATTGTTTGTCCGGACGAATCTTTTATTGGCCATGTTTACATTGCAAACGGTATAATAAAGGATTTAAGTAAAGGAAATTATACAGGAAATTCTGCTTTCGATTTAAACAAGGATTTCTTAATTCCTGGTTTAATCGAACTTCATACAGATAATATCGAAAGACATTTAACACCCAGGCCAAAAGTAGAATGGCCAATTATAAACGCATTGCTAGCTCATGATAGAGAATTGTCTTCCGTCGGTATAACCACGGTATTTGATGCACTTAGAGTTGGATCGATACCAAAAGGGAACCTTCAAGGTGAATATAAAAAATATGCTAAAGCAACAGCTGACCAAATTTCAACTTTAAAAAAAAATAAACTTTTTAAAATTGACCATTATATTCACTTGCGTGCAGAAACCGCATCTGAAACGTTAGCAAATGAACTTGATGAGTTTGATGAATCAAGCAACGTTAAAATGATAAGCATTATGGACCATACACCGGGACAAAGACAATTTAGAAATACAGATAAATATAAGGAATATTTAGCGGGTAAATATCAACTATCTGATCAAGAAATGGAAAATCACTTCTCTAAATTAAAAGAACTGCAGTCAAAAAATAGTGAAATACATATAAAGAAAATATCTGAAGCACAAATGAGATTTCAATGTGTTCTTGCGAGTCATGATGACACTACTATAGAAGATGTATTAAGTTCAAAAAATCTAGGAGTTTCAATAGCAGAATTTCCAACCACAATCGAAGCAGCAAAAGAGTCGCAAAAAGAAGACATGAAAATTATCATGGGTTCGCCAAATTTAATGAGAGGTGGGTCACATTCTGGAAATATTTCAGCTCAAGAACTCATAGACGAAAATTGCCTTGATATTTTTAGCTCTGACTATATCCCGTCATCCCTACTTTCTTCAGCTGTCAAATGGGGTTTAGAGTCCGGTAATATGCCAAAAGCAATTGCCTCTATTTCAAGAAACCCAGCAATAGCTACACAGCTTCTAGACCGAGGTAGTATACAGTGCGGGATGAAGGCGGACCTAGTTAGTTTCAGTATTTATAACAATTTACCAATAGTAAAAAAAGTATGGGTATCTGGACAAGCGATATAATTAATCGTAAAATCGAAGAATAAAATATGCAATTAAGAGTCCAATTAATTGCATAAAAATAAACATTAACACGTGCTGTGGATCTATACCGGTAAATGTGTTGGTGAATGATCTACTGATCGTGACAGCTGGATTGGCAAATGACGTTGAAGATGTGAACCAATAAGCCCCAGTTATATATAAAGCCACCGCTATTGCTGGATCTCTTTTTGCCTTTAGTGTGAGCACAATTGTAATTAATAAGCCTATTGTTGCAACCACTTCAGAGACATGAATATTAATTCCTGTTCTTTCTTTAGTTGAAAATTCAATAAATAAATCATCAAAAATATAATTTGCTAAAATGACTCCAGAAGTGCCACCCACTAGTTGAAAAATGATAAATAATATCATCGTTACGTTATTAATATCTGATTTAAATCTAAAATAAAGTGTAACAACTGGATTAAAATGAGCTCCAGATATAGGACCAAATATTGATATTATCACGTAAAGCATTGCTCCTGTTGCTATTGCATTAGCAAGCAATACAACACCTTCATTTGTAGGAGATAGATTTTCGGCCATTATCCCTGATCCTACTACCGAGAAAACAAGTAAGAGTGTACCCAGATATTCAGAAAGTATTTTTTTAGGCATTTATTTAAGCAAATTTTCTTTTATTAATTGATCAATATAATCAAATGTAGATCTAAAAAACTTTTTGTGATCGACTTCGTTTAAGTTCTGTTTAACGGGGTCTTCAATATTGAAATGAAATGTTTTTGGAGCACCCGGCCAGATCGGACATGTTTCTTTAGCGGCATTTCCACACACAGTAACGACATAATCCATAGAGGGAGAGTTGGGCTCACCAAATACGTCCCAACTTTTACTATAGAGTTTCTCAGTCGGTATTTTCATATCATCTAATAAATCGAGTGTTTTAGGATTTATTATTCCTGAAGGTGTGCTACCAGCGCTATAGCCTTTCAGACTTTCACTATATTTATAATTGGTAATTGCCTCAGCTATAATGCTTCTGGCTGAATTTTGCGTACATAAATATAAAACATTTTTAATGCTCATATACCAAGAGAATATCCAGCAGATCTAATTGTTCTAATTGGGTCGTATTCAAATCCTTCGTTTAATGCTTTTCTTAATCTTCTGATATGAACATCAACTGTTCTAGGCTCGACATATGGACTTGTAGTCCATACATAATCTAATAATTGTTGTCTTGAAAATACTTTACCTTGATTTTCCATTAAAAAACGCAATAAATTAAATTCCGTAGGTCCAAGACTTATTTCTGTTTTATCCCTGGTGACACGATGCGTTGAAACATCTAATTGAATTCCCTTATAAGTAAGAACTTCATTATAAAAAATAGGTCTTAAGCGTTTAAGTACTGCTTTAATTCTTGCTACTAACTCATTGACTGAAAATGGTTTTGTTATGTAGTCATCAATTTCAGTTTCAAATGCTCTTAATTTATCTTCTTCTTCTCCTTTAGCTGTGAGCATAATTAAAGGAATGTTCTTTGTAGTTTTATCTTTACGTACTCGTCTACACAATTCTAACCCAGAAATATTTGGGAGCATCCAGTCAACGATTATGAGATCGTATTTAATATCACCAAATATACTATCCAATGCGCTATCGCCATCAAAGCATACGTCTACATCAAATCCACTAGCTGTGAGATTGTATTTTAATAATTCAACTATTGAGACTTCATCCTCAATTACTAGGATTTTAGGTTTCATTACACCTTTTCCCACTTAATTCTTTTTTCCGACTTACGTTCTAAGGCTTGACCAGTTGTAATGAAGTGAATGTCTTCAGCAATATTTTGAACATAATCTCCTATTCTCTCTATGTTTTTAGCAATCGACAATAAGTGTGAACAGCCTGTAATTGTATCTGGGTCTTCTGCCATCGTCTTAAGAAGATCCCTGTAAATTGATAAATACAATTCATCAATATCGCCGTCTAAATCCCAAGCATTAATTGCTAGCGTATCTGATTTTTGAACGAAGGCATCTAAAACATTTTTTATCATTCTTTGAACGTTCTCACCCATATTGACAATTTCTGAAACCGGCGTGTCGGGCATATTTATTTTTACATTTGCAACTCTTTTAGCAATATTGGTAGCGTGATCACCCATTCTCTCGAGATCGTTTGCAATGCTTAGTGCCGAAAGTACGGTTCTTAAATCATTAGCAAGCGGTTGCCTCATTGCAATTACTTTGTATGTTAAAGCATCAATTTCCTTTTCTAAGGCATCTATTTTATTATCATCTCTTAAAATTTCTTCTGCAAAAGCAGTATCTTTATCACCCAAAGCAACAAGAGAATTGTGAAGCTGTGTTTCAACCAATCCTCCCATTTTAATTAATGTACTATTTATTAAATCTAATTGCTCATCATAAGATGAAACTATGTGTTCACTCATTAACCAAACCTCCCTGTTATATAATCTTGCGTTCTCTGATCTGATGGATTTGAAAAGATTGTTTCAGTCTTATCAACTTCAACTAATTTACCTAAATGAAAAAAACCTGTCCTTGATGAAACTCTAGCGGCTTGTTGCATCGAGTGTGTAACAATAATTATTGTATATTCTGTTTTAAGATCTCCCATTAATTCTTCAATTCTAGCCGTAGCAATTGGGTCTAAAGCTGAACAAGGCTCATCCATTAGAATAATATCTGGATTTACGGATATAGCTCTTGCAATACACAATCTTTGTTGCTGTCCACCCGAGAGGCCTGTTCCCGCATCGTATAATCTATCTTTAACCTCATCAAAGAGAGCTGCTTTTTTTAGACTGGTAACAACAATTTCTTCTAAATCAGATTTATGTTCTGCTATTCCATGTATTCTTGGACCATAAGCTACATTTTCAAAAATAGATTTTGGAAAGGGGTTCGGCTTTTGAAAAACCATGCCCACCCGTTCTCTTAGTTGTTCAACTTGCATGTCTGGTGCATAAATATCGTTGCCATCGATTTCTATTTTTCCTTGTACTTTGCATATATCAATAACATCGTTCATTCTATTTAAGCATCTAATAAAGGTTGATTTACCACAACCTGATGGACCTATTAAAGCAGTGACTTGTTTTTCTTCCATGTACATGGAAACATCGAAGAGTGCCTGTTTCTCTCCATAATAAACATTCAAGTTATCTGCTTTTATTTTTATACTTTTCATATTCTATTTTACCATTTTGTTTCAAATTTTCTTCTAATTAATACTGCAGCTAAATTCATTAAAATTAAAAATCCAAGTAACATCATAATTGTAGCTGAAGTTTTTTCAACATAACCTCTTTCTGCGCTTTCTGACCATAAATAAACCTGAACTGGCAAAGAGGCAGAAGCATCCAGCGGTGTTTGTGGAACATCTACAACAAATGCCACCATACCAATTAATAATAATGGCGCAGTTTCTCCAAGTGCTTGAGCAAGGCCTATAATTGTACCTGTTAATGCACCAGGCATTGCTACAGGAACTACATGATGCATTACTGCTTGCATTTTGGTTGCTCCGACTGCTAATGCTCCTTCTCTTATTGATGGTGGCACCGCCCTTAATGAGGCTCTAGTTGCAATAATTATTGTTGGTAGGGTCATTAAAGATAAGACTATGCCTCCAACCAGTGGTGTTGACCTTGGCAATCCAAATGTATTTAAAATAATACCAAGCCCCAATAAGCCAAATACAATAGAAGGTACCGCTGCTAAATTATTAATATTAATTTCAATAAAATCGGTAACTCTATTTTTTGGTGCAAATTCCTCAAGATAAATAGCTGCAAAAATTCCAATAGGAAAAGACAAAATCAAAACTACCAAAATTGTGAATAAAGAACCTACTATTGAACCTCCTACTCCTGCCAGTTCAGGTTCTCGGCTGTCACCCCTCATTAAAAATGGTAGATTGAATTCATAGCTGACAAGTCCCCTATCTACAAGGTCATCAAAAAATAAAAGTTGAATATCTTTAATTCTTCTTTTGTCTTCATCTAAGTCCCTTGGGTAGTTTCCTTTATTAACCTGATCTACATCGTCGGAGGCAGTTAAATATATTGTTTCTGTTTCATCTATATTTGACTTATTCGATTTTAAAAATTCTCTTATTTCTTGCTCAAATTCAATACTGAATAATCGTATCAACATTTTCTTATCTTTTTTCTCTTCAATATCTGGGAAAAGTCCATAAATAGCCTTTTTGGAAAAAGAATACATTGACAGGTTGTTAATATCCTCTGAACTCATTTCAGAAAATTGTGTCGTGTCTTCAATAAGATTTAAAAAAGGTACATCTACCTGGATAACGGTTCTATAAAATGCTGAATAGCCAGATGAAAATATATTTAGAAATAAAATAAGCACCCATGCAAGCGCAAAGCTCATTGCACCAATACAATAAATCCTAAATCTTTTCTCTGAATTTAGCCTTTTATTTAAACTATTTATTCTTTGTTCTATTCTATCAGTCATATCTCTCCGTATATTTTTTTACGACCTGTAAAGCTATAAAATTTAGAGCCAATGTAACAACGAACAAGGTTAAACCCAAAGCAAAAGCTGACTGTGTTTTTGGGCTATCAAATTCTTGATCACCGATTAAAATAACAACAATCTGAGTAGTAATTGTAGTTGCCGCATCAAGCGGATTAGCTGTTAATTTTGCATTTAATCCTGCAGCCATAACAACAATCATTGTCTCCCCAATCGCTCTTGAGACAGCTAATAAAAAAGAACCTACAATACCTGGCAACGCAGCTGGCAATAATACTTTAACAATTGTTTCCCTTTTGGTTGCTCCCATGGCATAAGAGCCTTCTCTTAAACTTTGAGGTACAGATTTTATTACATCATCAGAAAGTGATGAAATAAATGGTATTATCATTATTCCCATAACAAATCCCGCAGCTAGAGCGCTTTCAGAAGAAACAGTTAGTCCAGCACCCTGACCGATATCTCTCACTAAAGGTGCAACAGTTAACGCTGCAAAAAATCCGTATACAACCGTTGGGATACCAGCAAGAATTTCAATAATTGGCTTAGCCCAATCTCTGACTTTTGGAGAAGCGTATTCAGACATATAAATGGCTGTGAGTAAACCAACTGGGACTGAGACACACATTGCAATTAATGCAATAAGAAATGTTCCAGCAAATAATGGAACAGCGCCAAATGCATTGGCCAAGTCTCTTGTATCAAGATCTCCAGCTTCTCTTACAAAAACTCTTTGAGGACTCCAATTTAATCCAAATAAAAAATCGGTTATTGGAACTTGAGAAAAAAAACGCAACGTTTCATATAATAAAGAAAAAATTATTCCAACAGTGGTCATTATAGCGACAAGTGAGCATGTAAAATACAAGACTAGTAAAAATTTCTCGACAATCTTTCTAGAATTAAGTTTGTTATTAATATTGAATAATGAGTAAAGAACCAGTAAACCTGACAACCCAAGAACTGTAACATAAGTTAAGTTTTCACTCGTCTTATTAATATAATTTAATTTATTTACGGCACCATTTATAAGAATAGTATTTTCATCAAAAAGTTTTATGCCCAATGCAGTGTTTTCGATTTGGGTAAATAATAAACTTAGTTCTGTTTCTGTATAACTGCCAAGTGCTATGAAATCACTTAATACATATTGCTCAATAAAAAATGATTTAAACGAAGTAATCATCAACAGTATCAATAACGCTGGCACAACAGCCCATAGAGCTACGTAGTACCCATAATAATGACTAAGTGATTTAAGATTTTTTTGATTTGAAGTCCTAAGATTTTTTGCTCTTAAATTTCCTAGAAAATAGCTGGCGATACCAATTAGAATAATTAAAGAAATTAATATAAATCCCATGCTTCACCATAATGCTTATTTAACAACTGAGACAAGCGTAACTTGCCTCAGTTGTGGATTAATCAAGTCTTTTAGTCCAGATCGAGTGTTTCTAAGTTAGCAACTCTTGATCTTATATCAGATGCATCGCCATCAGATAATGCAACTAAACCGATATCAGTTAGATATCCATCTTCACCCATTGCATCAGGACTTGTGAAAGCTTCAAGAAACTCTTCAATTCCTGGCACAACACCTACGTGAGCTTTTTTCACATAGAACTGTAATGGTCGTGCAATTGGGTAAGAATAATCCTGGATACCAGCAAGCGTTGGCTGAATTCCAGTGATCGAAGCAGATTTAATTTTATCTTCGTTAGCTAGAAGGTAGCTGTAACCAAAGTAACCAAATCTTTCTGGATCCTCTGATAATTTTTGAACTATTAAAGTGTCGTTTTCACCAGCTTCAATAACTCTTCCATCTTCTCGCACTACTGCACATTTTTTCTTTGCCTTTTCACCGGCATTTTCCCAAAGTGTGTATGCGCCTGCTGCTTTGCAACCTTTTTTCATAATAAGTGAATTCCAAGCATCTCTTGTACCAGATGTCGGCGGTGCAACTAGGATTTCAATTTTATGATCAGGTAATGAAGCATCAATGTCAGACCATTTTTCATATGGGTTATCAATTAAATTTCCAGCAATGACATTACCCTCGCCATCTTTTGCAATATTAGCGGGTACTTTTTCTGCAATTGCTAAAAATAAATGCTCTTGCGTAAAGTCTGCATCGGCAGCATCTAAGCTATGAGCAAGCGTCAAGCCGTCATTACCAATTGTAATTTCAATTATATCAGTAACGCCATTTTTAGCGCATAATGCCTTTTCTTTACTTTTAATTTTACGAGACGCATTGGTAATATCGGGGTGATCGGTACCAACTCCAGCACAGAATAATTTCATTCCACCGCCCGTACCAGTACTCTCAATCACTGGTGTATTAAATCCAGTCTTACCAAATCTCTCAGCAACTACGGTTGCATAAGGGTATACAGTCGACGAACCAACGATTTTTATAGTATCTCTAGCTTGAGAACTGAATGTAAAAATTGATGAAGCGAAAACTGCAATAATCATTATTTTGATTAATCTCATTATTTTCTCCATTAAGGTTTAGAATCATTACTAACTTATTTTGCCTTGATTACAAAATTATAACGTTTTTGTTACATTTTTATGAACGTCGGTTTCTCGTTGAAATTTAAATAACTGATTTTATTAAGATATTTAAAGGGAAGGTAAATTAGTGAGAATATAATAACTGTTAACACAGCCAAATAAGGAATATGCATTGGAGGAGATGGAAATATATCCAAAAGTGTGTTCGCGGCAGGCGTAATCATTAAATACCAATAATTTACATCTTTAAAGAATTGCGAAATATAAATATTTAATCCATAAATTATAGGTAATAAGCAAATGGCAAACAAAAGAACTCGTAAAACTGACCACCAGGTTAATTGAACCTTCGTGCATACACAGGCATATATTACACCAAGCAGTAATAAACCATGGCCAAAATAATAAGTAATATATTCTGCATCAGGAAATGAGAAATCCAAATCTGGTGTAATGATTGCAAGGAAATTTCCACTTAATCCAAAAAAATAACCTACTTCGAAAAAGAATTTAATATTTGTAAACACATATAACCCCATTGATATTGCGGCTATATGGCAAATGTGTAATGGCAATACGTCGTAAATAGAATGATCATAAAATATCACTCGATAAAATGGTTTTATTATCTCATGAGAAATTAATATAAAACCAATTAACAAAAAAATTGATCTAGTTACATTTTTATTATTTATAAATCGAACAAAGAAAGGAAATAAAATTGAAATAGTCACAATTGTGAAAATTGTTGCCAAATGATGATAACCAAACAAAACAAATTGAGTCGCCATAATTTATTTTAACCAAGATTTGTTAAACTATTATTGCACCTTATGAAATGGGTGCAATAGGCAATTCTACTGAAAATGTACTGCCTTGATTTATTTCACTTTTTATATCTAAATGTCCTCTGTGCTTATTTAAAATATGTTTAACTATGGTTAACCCTAAACCCGTTCCACCGATTTCTTTTGATCTTGCTGCATCTACACGGTAAAAACGTTCAGTTAATCTTGCTAGATGTTTAGGATGAATGCCTTCGCTTTCATCTTTAACGCTGATTTTTGATACAAGTTGTGGAAATAGCTTTTTATTATCACTATAATCAGTTTGCTTTTTGATTTTTTCTGCCAATATATCTATTGAGCTGTTTAGTTTTCCATATTTAATCGAATTATCTATAATATTTGTAAAGACCTGTACCAACTCATCTTCATTTCCCAATACAAATAAACCCTCACTAAGTTGATGGTTGACTCTTATTTTAATATTCTTTGTCAATGCGTATTCTTTAAGACTTTCAGCCACATTATCTATTGTTTTCAATAAATTAACTTTTTTGGTTGGATGAATATGCTCATCAGACTCTATTTTAGATACGACAATTAAATCATCTATCAGTCTTTTCATGCGAATTGTTTCTTTATCCATAATACCAAGAAACTTAGACATAGATTTTTGATCATCTTTTGCTGGACCTCTTATAGTCTCCAAAAAACCCATGATTGTAGCAAGAGGTGTTTTCAGCTCATGACTTACGTTTGCAATGAAAGAAGAGCGTACTCTTTCAATATTTTTTAAAGGAGTTATATTTTTCATGAGAATAACATAATTGTCTCTTGTGTTAGTTAATTGGAGATGATTTTTCTCATAACTAATCTCCACATTGTAAAAATTTGTTGATCTAGGTGATAAACTTCCGTACTCACTATTATATTCAATTATTTCTGTTTCTTTATTTTTATATACATTTTCTAATGCCTCTAAAACTATTGGGCTTCTAATTAAGTTTGTTATATTTTGACCAGTATAATTATTTTCAAATAAATCTATTGAATGGGAATTTTGAAAAACAATTTTTTGATCGGAATCAAGAACGATGATTGCATCTTCTAGCTTATTAAGAATAAAACTGATATTTTCCATTGATTAAACAAATATAATCTTTTGTGATAATTTTTTGTGCTTTGAAAGCATTAAAATAAATTTATTAAATCTACTGTTTAAAAGTTCTGAATAGTTTTTTGGGATAGAAAATATCAAATTTGAATCTTTTACATAAATACTGATATTGCTGTAATTAAAATTAGATAATTTTCCAATTTCATATACAATTCTTAAGAATAATCCAAGCTCAATACTGCTTAATAATTTATTTTTATTTATAACTTTTCTATAATCTTTTATCTCATTTAGATCTATTCCATTGTGAAAAACATAAATAACAGTAGCGAGTGTAACTCTGTCAGAATGGCTAAACTTTAATATTTCTGATTTTAATATTTGTTTAAATACAAACAATCCCCTCTCGTCACGAGCTATACTGTCTCCCGTTGATAAATAACTTATAGAGGACACTCTTATTCTTTTATTTAAATAGGATTTTCTTTTAAAAAAATTATTTGTGAATAATTTAATATTCTCATAATTTACGGCACTAGGATTTAATTCGTTAGAAATTGCGGCAACTTTTAATGATTGATATTCAAGCGGATCGCTATTTGAGCTTAAGCTTAATTTATTAGAAATATAACCTTCTCTGATAGCTGTGTATGAAATAACTACTTGCTTAGCAGAGGCCTTATTTATTATTTCCATCGCGACCTTGGCTGCGTATCGTATAAATGGTGTTTTATCTTTTGTAATTAATGAATATTGTTGCAAATCCTTTTTTTTAAAATTTGAAACTTCTTCAAGCATTGATACAAAGTTGTCAAAATCAGGTTTGAAATGATGAATGACTTTGAGAGGATAGCTGTACTTATCAAAATATAATTTAACTAAAGCTCTCCACGTGCCGCCTGTAAGGATTACCCTTTTAAACTTATTTTCATTAAGCCATTCAGTATGCCGTAGAGAGTTTTTGAATTTTTCTATTATTTTTTTATTTTTAGTTTTTGCTCTGTGAACACCTAGAGGCAAAGACAATGTATTCATTATTTCTTTCTTTTTAACTTCTGCGAGTTCTAAGCTGCCACCGCCGAGATCGGCAACGAGACCACTTGATTTTTTTAGGCCAACAATACACCCCATGGCAGAAAATTTTGCTTCTTCATCGCCAGTTAATACATGTATTTTCTTTTTAAAAATATTTTCTACATCAGCAACAAATGATTCTCTATTTTCAGCAACACGGACAGCTTCTGTTGCAAAAATTTCAAAATTTTTAATATTTGATGAGTCTATCAATTCCTTTATATAATAGAACGCATTCATTGCTCTTTTTATAGAGTCTTTATTAAGCTTATTGTTTTTAATTAGATCTTTACCTAACCCACATGAAATTTTTTTATTAAAAATAGCTATCTGATTAGTCCTAAAGTTTTCAAAAATTTGAAAACGAACTGTATCAGAGCCAATATCGATTATTGCAATACGTTCGTCTTTAAAAAATAATTTTTTTTTGGGAATTAAATTATTCATAACGCATCAGAGAGAGTAGTTTCTTCGGCTTTCTATTTCCTTTTAATTTTCCTCTACCTGATAAACTTGGATTTGACATGAAGTATTTATGTGCATTAAACGTCTTACCTTTTTGTTTAACTCTTTTGTATGTGCCATCATCGTTCATCATCCACGTTTGCTCATTGTCTAGAAAATTGGCAACCATTATTTGATTCAGTATTTGTTCATGGACAGTGGAGTTCTTTATGGGGGTTAATATTTCAACTCTTCTATCCAGATTTCTAGGCATAAGATCAGCTGATCCAATTAAAACGGTGTTATTTTTTGATGGTATATTAGATTCGTTTGCAAAACAGAAGATTCTAGCATGCTCTAAATACCGGCCAATGATACTTTTAACAACAATATTTTCAGAAAGTTTTTTAACTCCTGGTCTCAAGCAGCAAATTCCTCTAATGAATAATTCAATTTTTACTCCCGCTGCAGAAGCCTCATAAAGCTTGGAGATCATTTGAGGGTCAACCAAAGAGTTCATTTTAAGCCAGATACCAGATGGTTTACTTTTCTTTGCATTTTTAATTTCATTATCAATCATTGCATTAATTTGATTTCGCATTGCGGGTGGAGAGAGCAATATATCATTTAATTTCATTGGAGAAGCATACCCAGTCATGTAATTAAAGATTCTCTCAATGTCTTTGCAGATTTTTTCATCTGCCGTAAATAATGACAGGTCTTCATAAGTTTTAGCATTTTTTGGATGATAGTTTCCTGTGCCTACATGTACATAGCTTTTTAATTTGCCTGCTTCTCTTCTGATAATTAGACTTGCCTTTGCATGCGTCTTCAATTGAGCGAAACCATATACAATTTGAACTCCTGATTTCTCCATTTGATTGGCAAGAGCTAAATTAGATTCCTCATCAAATCTTGCTTTGATTTCAACAACAGCTGTAACACTCTTGCCGTTATCTGCTGCTTTTGTAAGGGCTTTTATAATAGGACTATCAGCAGTGGTTCTGTAAATCGTTTGTTTAATAGCTACTACTTTTGGATCTATAGCAGCCTGATTTAAATAATCAACTACAACATCAAAAGTTTCATATGGATGATGGACAACAAAATCTTTTGATCTGATGGCAGCAAAACAATTATTATCAAATTGCTTTAACCTTTCAACAGGTCTTGATATGAATTTTTTAAATTTTAATTTTGGTCTATTTAAATTATGAATCTGCGATAAATCTTGTAAACCAACATGCTTTGATAGAGCAATGACTTGCGCATCTTTAAGATTCAAATTTTTTTTTAAAAAGTTTTTCTTTTTAGATGATATGTTTTTTAAAATTTCTAGCCTTACTATTTCCCCTCTTTTTCTATTTGTTAAAGCTTTTTCAAAATATTTAATAACATCTTCATCATCCTCATATTCGTAATCGATATCACTGTCTCTTATGACTCTGAATATTGCACTATCCAACAATTTAGAATTTGGGAATAGATCTTTAAAAAAATATCTAATAATATCTTCAACAAATAAATAGTATTCTTTTTTACCTTCTTGAATAAACACAAGTCTGTTTAATGCTCGCGGAACAATGATTACCGAATTAAACGGTTTATTTGAACCTCCTGCCACTAAACTCAATGAAATACACAGTCCTTCATTTGGAATAAATGGAAATGGATGCACTGGGTCAATTGAAATTGGCGTTAATATAGGCAGTATTTCTTCATTAAAAAGTTTCTTTAGATTTTTTCTCAATCTTATATTTAATTTATTAGGCGTAATATGAATTATTTTTTCTGCATTTAATTCTTTAACAAGCTTTCTAAAAGAAACATCCTGACTCTTAAATATTTTTGCAGATGCATTTTGTGCTGCTTTTAATTGCTGATGTCCAGTCATGCCGTCATGGCTTATTTTGTTTGGATTATTTTCTATTTCATCCAAAAGACTTGGTATTCTTACCATATAAAATTCGTCCAGATTACTTGCAGAAATTGAGAGAAAATTAACTCTTTCGATTAACGGCACTTTAGCATCATTAGCCTCATCTAAAACTCTTTGGTTAAAAAGAAGCCATGATAATTCTCTGTTTAAGAACTTATTGTCTGAATTTGTATTTTTTCTTATCATTATTAAAGTGATGAAGCATTTATATCTATTGAGACACGCTAAATCAAGTTGGGATGATCCTAGTTTAACTGATTTTGAGAGACCTCTTTCAAAAAGAGGAAAAAACAATTGTAATAAAATTGAAACATTTCTTTCACAAAAAAAAATAATACCTGATATTTCCTATGTTTCATCTGCAAGAAGAACTGTCGACACATTTAATTTAGTTCTTGGTAAAACACTAAGGACAAGCTCGAAGGTTGTTTTTAGCAAGAAATTATATTTATGTGACGAAATCTATCTTTTTGACTTAATCAAAAACACTGAAAATAATTATTCAAATCTTTTAATTGTTAATCATGAACCAACAATTCGAAATTTAACAATTGATTTAAGTGCGCCCTCTCA
Organism: uncultured Pelagibacteraceae bacterium; assembly: GCA_902546615.1. GTDB lineage: Bacteria > Pseudomonadota > Alphaproteobacteria > Pelagibacterales > AG-422-B15 > CACNXQ01. The sequence continues at coordinate 40,898 of CACCKE010000002.1, read as the reverse complement.
AGATGAGAAATATTTAAATATTAAAAATAAATTTCCTACAGGAAGTCTTGCAATACTCAAATCTGATTTAAAAGATTGGAGTGAATTAAAATATAATTCATTTAAAGTTACAGATTTTGTTCGACCTAGATTCTTATAGATTATATTGATGCAGCGTAATCAATTATGCTATTTTGAATTTTTATTAATACATCGTTATCGGAGGATGATTTTATCCAATTATTATTTTTTAATTCTTGAATGAATATTCTTATGTCTAAGGAATCTGCTGTTAAATCATCACCAACAATATAGACATCAATTTTAATACGACTGTTTATATCTTTTTCAATTGAAAACCAATCAGTCAATATAAAGTAGTCTTCTTTGTTGGCTTCCAACACAGGCATGAATGACAACTTTGCAAGTGAAGCCTTCCATAACTTTTCTTTATTATTGATTAAATTGTCATTGTTGATTGAGAGTGATTTACCTATTTCATCTTTTATCCATTTATTAAGGCTTATCCCCCTTGAGTTAGGATTTGCTGCGTCTTCTCCTCTTATATGGCCAGAGTCTGCTCTTTCTATAGTTAATGGAAGTTGAGCGCAGTTAGTGAGAGTGACTAAAGTAAAAATGAAGAAAAAATACGCTTTCATTACTTATTAATATTACAAGATTGTTACACATTTATTAAAATAACCAGAGTGCAATATTTGCACTCTGGTTACCATGATCAACTAACTTGAAAGGATTTAAAAAGTTAGTTAAAAGCCAATTTTGTATCCAATGAAGAAGTTTTCAACATCCGCATTTGAGCCCACAGAAGCAACATGATATTCAATTGAAGCTTTTACACCTCCACCGAATGACTTTTGCAAGGAAGCAATTGAGCCATCGTCATCAGCCGTTGAGCCAGTATTATCGACATCAAAATACTCGTATTGAAATGTTGCATCCAATCCAGGAATCTTTGGCGTTTTAACACCTACTACTGTATAGCTGTCACCACTGTCGGAGTCGTATAGACCATAACCGATTGTGTAACCTGCAAGCTTAGGTGCTTTAATACCAATCATGTAGTTTTCATCACCAGTTCTAGCGTCCGTATTGCCTTCATCAACAATACCTCCTTTAACTGAAAAACCAGCGATCTTTCCTGATATTGAATAAGCCATTATGTCGTCATAACCGGCCGTTGTTCCAAATCCGATACCCGCTTTAACAGTAAATCCATTTATTTTAGGGGATGTATAGACAATTTGGTTGCTATCATCAAAACCTGCTGCACCAGTAACGCCGTCACCATCTTCATAATCAGCGCTTAAGCCTTGAGGTAATTTTCTTGAGCTTGCAAATGATGATTTTACAGGGTGGCTATCCATACTATCAACGGGGCCGCCTGAGAGACCATTACCAAAAGAAACTGTGCCCATGTCAGAAATGAATGAAATATCGAAATCACCAGCATTATCTGTTCCAGTACCTGCACCAGACTCGTAAGCCATCGTACCTTCTATGCCGATACCATTGTCTAATGTATCTGTGTAAGTCACGTATGCTGACTCTGTAATTGATATTCTTTCCTGAGACGCGTAAGAGTCTCCAGATCCCCACAAGCCATTAAAAGTACCGCCAACAGTTATATCTGCTTGCGCACTTGAAAGAGCCATTATACTAGCAAGTGCAGTCGTCGCACTTAAGATTTTGTTATTCATAAATTACTCCATTAATTAATTAATAGATGAAGTCATACATGAGATTTTATAAAATTTTAGTTAAGTAAATATTAACAATTATTAAGGTCTTTTAAAATTTTGTTTCAGATAAATTAATATTATTTCAACTTTGTTAAAATTATATAACAGTTTATTTTTTTATCTGTTTCACCGTTTTTTTTTATTTCAAAATTATTTCAATTTAATTTCTGATTATTAATTTTTTATTTCTAATTCATTAAGATGATTACTGTATAAAAAAATTTTTTTGAAGTGTTGTTATTTTGCAACGCGTGATGCAGTTTGATGTGACAAAAACAGCTTAGAAACCTCATGCCAATCAAATTTTTTACTATGATTTATACAATCTGTACGACTCACTTTTCTCGCCTTATCAATTGAATTAATTAAATTATGATCAAGACAATTATGTTTAAAATTATCAAAAACATCAATTGGACCTGGAACAGGATATGCGGCCACGGGAAGTCCACTGGCGAGAGCCTCAATCATGACCATTCCAAACGTATCTGTTTTACTTGGAAATACAAAAATATCTGAAGATGCATAGTACTGGGCCAGTTCACTTCCTTTCTTCACTCCTACAAAAACTGCATCAGTATATTTTTTTTCTAGTTTTTTCTTAGAGGGTCCATCACCTACAAGTAATTTTGTACCTTTTAAATTTAATTTAAGAAAATCTTCTAATGACTTTTCCTTAGATATTCTTCCTACATATAAATAAATTGGTTTTTCTAAATTGAGATCAATCTTGTTCTTCGGATTAAAAGCTTTTATATCAACGCCCCTGGACCATTTAACTGTCCTTTTAATTCCATGTGAATTAAGTTCATCTATAATTGAATTAGAGGATACCATTACTGCGCTAGAATTTTTGTGAAACCATTTCAAAATTTTATATGTAAAAGATACAGGTATCTTAGCCATCGTATTTATATATTCAGGAAATTTTGTACAATACGAGGTTGTAAACGCATAATTATTCTTTGAACAATAATTCCTAACCGCTAAGCCGATAGGTCCCTCTGTAGCAACGTGTATAAAGTCAGGCTTAAACTTCTCAATGATCACGCCAATTTTGAACCAATGATTAATCGCAAGTTTTATTTCAGGATAAATAATCAGTGGAATTGTAATAAATTTATCTGGAGTTATGTACCTAACCTCATGTCCTTGACTTGTAAGTTTATCACCAAGTGTTTGATAAGTTCTAACAACACCATTTATTTGAGGTAGCCATGCGTCTGATGCGATGAGTATTTTCAATTAACTTAATACCTTTACGGAGTCCTTATGTTTGTTCAAAATTTCATACTTTTCAACGATATCTTTCCAAAAAAGAATATCCATCGTTCCATCAAAATTTTCTACCATAAAAGAACAGTTTTCTACCCAGTCACCATCATTATAGTAATGAACTCCATTTATTATTCGATGTGAAGCGTGATGAATATGTCCACAAATAACTCCTTTTAGATCTTTCTTTTTTGCATAACCTGCAACTATTTCTTCGTACTTATTAATATAAGAAACAGCATTTTTTACTTTTAATTTCAGATACTTTGAAAGCGACCAATATTTCAAACCCAATAATAATCTTAACTGATTAAATCTTCTATTTAGCCATAACGCTAAATCGTATGCGCTAGCGCCAAGATGGGCTAACCATGGTGCAATATTAATAATTGAGTCAAATTTATCTCCATGCAGTACAAGATATTCAGATCCATCTACTGTCTTATGTTTGATTTCATTAACTACTCTAATTTCGCCTAGTGTTATGGGCACAAATTTTCTAACAAGCTCATCGTGATTTCCCGATACATAAAACACTTTAGTTCCATGTCGTGCTTTTCTTAGAATTTTTTGTATTACATCACTGTGGCTTTGTGGCCAGTGCCATCTATTTTTAAGTCGCCATCCATCTATAATATCTCCAACTAAATACAAGTAATCTGATCTGGTATTTTTTAAAAACTCAAGTAACTGTTCAGCTTGACAGCCTTTTGACCCTAAATGAATATCTGAAATAAATATGGAACGATATTTTAAGAGAGGAATAACATTATTTTTTTCGTTGACCATAAAATTGGTAAAAAAGAATCAATAATCGATACATTATCAATAATTTATGAAAGATTTGTTAAGCCATACTTTCTAGAAATCTGTCATAAAATTTTAATATTCTTGTAATTTTTATGACAAAATTAAAAATTATAGTTTAAGCGTTGAGTAACTAGACAGAAGACTGAACTTCCTCATTTAATCCTCCACCCTTCCAAATATAAATGGGGAAGTTCTTCTCTTATTTCAATTATGGTAATTTGTATATTAAGTTAAATGAAATAAAAAAAATTCATAGATATGAATTGTTTAAACTAAGAAGCTTATGGAAAATAAAGATGTTTTTCGGAGAGAGCTTCCGTTAAGAAGCCCTCTCTTCAAAGAGAATTATAGCCAACCAAAATGAGTTCCAATGCGGGCTTTACACCTCGACATTACAACTGCATATCCAACATAGACAAGTATTGTTGCAATTAGCGGGGCATAGGTAAGTATCTCGTCGGCAATAATTGTATTTCCTATTGCTCTAAGTGCAGCAATAAATGAAACAAGAGCCATTGCTCTGAAAAATACCATCGATTGACTAGCGGGAGCCATCATGGCCATTACATTGCCAATAGCAATACCAATATAAATAAAGCCAACAGTTCCCATAAAGAACATGGTTCCCTCGTTAGGCGTTAATCCACCTGTTCTTTCCATAAATGCACTTGCGGTGTTATCACCTAAAAACATAAATGCATAAAAGAGAGCTATAAACGTTATTATGCTAAGTATAATGACTGATGGTCTATCTTCTAATTTTATCATAAAACCTCCTAATGATTTCCTTGTAGTCGGAAAAATAAAATTAATGATCCGACGAAATTACCGATTATTGCTGATGCAAGTAGTGTGTTCATTTCTCCACCCACTGATGTTAATCCAGCAGCAGCAAAATTTAAAAAGACGGCAAAGAACATTATTGAAGTAATTAATCCAGTTACAATTAAACTCATGCTGTAACCCGTTCTTAACTGGTACAATAAGGCAATTGTCCATGCTATAGAGAAGTACATAACACCAGTAGCAAACCTCTGAGAAACTTCATTTAGTTCTAATCCTGGTGTATCAGTAATTAATTGAGATGGATTGATAAAATATCCTACTACAAAAAATGCTTGTGTTGCCAGACCAAGCCATAAGATCGTTTGACACAATTTATCGCTAGTCCCCCACATGTTATCAGCTTTGGTGAAATCAAAATTCATTCCAAATGCTCTAGCTCTTGCAACAATGATTGCAATCAATTGAATTACAAAAAATCCTACTGCAGTGTAATTTTGATCACTTTCATCGGCAGCCATTTGGCCACTGACACCCCAAATAAGGAAAAGTATTGCTAAAGGTACTGCGTAGGTGAAGAATGCTCGATCCAATCCTTTATAACCCATATAAATTAATCCGGCCACAAAGCCAAAGTTCATCATGCCATACCAACCTAAGAAAAACCTATTAGTATCAGTGGCATCAAGAGTTCCATATCTGTCTATTAAGTAATCAGGATTAAAGAAATTTATCATGGCATACATGGCCGCAATAAAATAACAAATCCCAAGACAAATTTGGACTAATCTGTCATCAGTTTTAAACATAAAAATCCCCTTTAAATTTTAAACTTCAGAAACTCTAAAACGTGATGCATGAAAAGAAAGTTAAATTTTAAGAAAAAACAGGATAATTTTTATAACTTCTTCTTCTAATTTAATGTATATTTCATAATCGCAAACTTTATAATTAAAGTAGTGGTTGAGGAAAATTATATATGCAATTGATTCAATTATTAATTGATGGAATCGCGTCCGGCTGCATCTATGGCTTAGTAGCTTTAGGATTTGTATTAATTTACAAAGCAACAGAAACCATTAATTTTGCTCAAGGCGATATTCTTATGCTTGGTGCCTTTGTAGCATACTCTCTAATTGGCATTTTAGGCATGGATTACCTCACAGGATTTGCTCTTACTGTTTTAATAATTGCTGTTTTTGGATTTTTCCTTGATGCCGTTGTAGTAAGGCAGATTATTGGACAGCCTGCGTTCGCAACTGTGATGCTAACTATCGGCTTAGGTTTTATTTTTAGAGGCTTTGCATCAATTTACTGGGGAACTGACATATTTTCATTTAGCACACCTTTCTCTGGAAAAATAACTGAGTTTAACGGTCTTATAATTTCATATGTAAACCTTTCTATAATTATTGGAACCGCAGTTTTAATGTCTGCACTTTATTTCTTTTTTACATTTTCAAAAATTGGTGTGGCTATGAGAGCTTCTTCAGAAAACCAATTAGCTGCTTACTATATGGGAATACCAGTTAAATTTATTTTTTCATTGATATGGTCAATATCTGCAGGAGTTGCTGCTGTTGCGGGTGTGCTTCTCGCGCCAATTACTTTGGTGGACACATCAATATCATTGATTGGTTTAAAAGCTTTTGCTGCTGCTGTTCTAGGAGGATTTGGATCAATACCTGGCGCAATTGTTGGTGGAATTATTATAGGTATTGTCGAACAATTATGTGGAACTTATGAAAATTATTTATTTGAGGGAGTAAGAGAAATATCTGCTTACCTCGTTCTTATCTTAACATTGATTATTTATCCAAGAGGATTGTTCTCTGATAAAGCTGAGGTCAAAAAAGTATAATGAGATTTATTTTTAAAACAAAATATTCACAAGATATAAATATTGCAAAGCATAACGGTGATCGTTTTTGGTATTCACTGCTTATATTAATTATGGTTGCGTTACCACTTGTATTAGATGATTTTTACTTAGGTGAAATTTCATATATTTGTATTCTATCCATTGCTGGAATTGGTCTCATGATTTTGTCCGGATACACTGGTCTTGCATCCTTAGGTCATGCCGCGTTCTTAGGCGTTGGCGCTTATACTCATGCCTTCTTACTGACTAATGGAATACCTTTTTATGCATCAATCCCTATTGTAATAATTGTTTCATTTCTAGTGGGAGCTGCAATTGGAATACCAATCCTACGCTTAACAGGGATGTATTTAGCTATCGCAACATTAGCTTTAGGCTTTATTGCGGAACATGTTTTTATAAAATGGGAACACTTTACAGGCGGTAACAGAGGGTTGCCTGTGCCTCAACCTGAATTCTTGGGCATGAGCTTCTATGACAGCGTGTTCTTTTATTATGTCTGCCTTGTTTTTCTTATTGCCGCGATGTTTGCGGCAATCAATATACTTAGATCTCCAACAGGAAGAGCGTTTGTTGCTATTCGAGACAGTGAAATTGCAGCACAAAGTTTAGGCGTTAACTTAGGTCTCTATAAAGCTTTATCATTCGCAATTTCTGGTGCTTTTACTGGATTAGCAGGTGCATTACTTGCTCATTACATTGGATACTTGGCTCCAGATATATTTAATATCTTTCTGTCGTTAACGCTTCTTTTGCTTATTGTTGTTGGTGGAATGGGAAGTTTGCACGGAACAGTGTTTGGAGCAATATTCGTGGGCTTCTTGCCGCAATTAATTGCTATCTGTCGTGATTATTTACCAAGTTCTATTGGTTCACAGCCAGGTCTAGAGCCAATGTTGTTTGGATTAATACTTGTATTCTTTATTTTATACGAACCTCTTGGGATTTATGGAAGATGGATGAAAATAAAGTTATTCTTTGAACTGTTTCCTACCTACAAAAGACAAACATTTAAAAAACAAAAAGTATTTACTAAATCGGACCGAGTATAATGAGTTTGTTTGAAGTAAAAAATATCACTGTAGCATTTGGAGGGGTAAAAGCCCTTAATGATGTATCGTTCGGTGTCGACAAAGGTGAAATATTTACAATAATTGGTCCAAACGGAGCAGGTAAATCAACACTCTTCAATGTAATTAGCAGAATCTATGAGCCAAGCAAAGGTGAGATATATTTTGAAAATCAAAACATCTCAAAAACTAAACCTCACAATATATCAAAGCTTGGAATAGCAAGAACATTTCAAAATTTAGAATTATTTGAAAATGCAACCGTTCTACAAAACTTACTCCTTGGACGACATATTTATAAAAGAACAAATATACTATCTGAAGTATTCTTTACGCCTAGTGCACGTAAGCAAGAACATGAATACAGGCTTAAAGTTGAGGAGGTAATTGACTTTTTAGACCTTCAACATTACCGAGATACTCTTATAAACGGCCTTCCCTACGGTGTTCGCAAAAATGTTGAGCTCGCAAGAGCCCTTTGTACTGATCCAAAATTACTTTTATTAGATGAACCTTCATCAGGGTTAACAAATGAGGAAACAATTGATCTTGGCTTTTGGATAAAAGACATTCAATCTTTATTAGGAATTACCATAATTATGATTGAGCACGACATGAGTTTTGTAAATAAAGTATCAGATCGTATACTTGCGCTTAATTACGGTAAAATACTTGCATCTGGCCTACCTGAAGAAATTAAAAATAACGCTGATGTTAAGCAAGCCTATATGGGGGAGTAAATTCTTCTATTCAACGAATTAGCTGCAACTTTTAACCTCCACTTTGTTAAATTTTTTTTTTACAAATAGTTTTATTAAACTAAAATGCAATAAATTCTTAACAATTTATAAATAAAGATATTTATGTGAAATTTTGTAAATTAATAATCACAATTATTTTTATTCTCTATTCTGGTCCTAGTCAGGCTAGCAAATGGGATATTTTTTCTAATCCAAATGAAGAAGTTCTGAAATGCTTTAAAAGTAATGGTTTAGAAGAAAGTGAAATCAGATTCTTAGAAAACGGTCGACCAGACGAAAAACCATTAAGAAAAAAAGCAAAAGAGGTTATTCAATCATGTAAAAAAATATGGAAGAAAAATGGAAATAATGTTGCTAGCAGTGAACAAGATCCTCAGATTTTTAAAACCTCCCCTTTTGGTAAAGATCTGCAATTATTAGTATATGAAGCTAATAAAATTCAGGAAGGAACATTTTTACTAGTTGTCCCTCAAAAAAATTCACACGGTCGAGTAGTGGAAATTACTAATAATGCTGAAATCGTTTGGCAATACAATGGGGATAGCTCATTTGGAAGATTAGATGATGCTAAATTCACAAATAAAAACACAATTTTAATCGCCGCTGAAAAAGGGGTTTATGAGATAGATAGAGAAGGCAAAGTAATTTGGTCTTACAAAACTAAAGTAAGTCATGATGTTGATAAGTTATCGAACGAAAATGTCCTTATAAATTACGCATGGGGTCCTAAAGGAAGTAAAAAAATCATCGAAGTTGATAACAATAAAAACGTTGTGTGGAGTTGGGATGGCATGAAGACTCATAACATTGCTCCATTTGCAGATGCATATGCGTCGGATTCAAAAACTACTGGTTCAGGTAAAACTTGGATACACAATAATGGTGTGACTGCGCTTGCAGATGATACTTTTTTAATCTCCATGCGTGATTTTCAAGAAATTATTTGGATTAATAGAGAGGCTGAGATAATAAAAAAATATATTTTTAATTGTAACAAGAAAAAAAGAGCTCTTTTGACCTCTGGAGAGATAAGAGGATGCAATCCTCACGACCCTCAACAACTTCAAAATGGCAATATAGTAGTTGGTTTAAGGAATCCTGATAGAGCTATTGAGTTTAATCCTGAGACAGATAAAATCGTTTGGCAATGGCGAGCCCCTAAGAGTAAGGCATACGGAACAATAAGGGACGTTGATAAATTGAAAAATGGTAATTTTATGGTTGTTACTGGAAGTCATTTACTTGAAATAAACTCAAATGGAGAAGTTGTTTTAGATATTGGTGCAAAAGAGTCTTTAAGCCAAGATCATAGAATACTTTACAAAGCTCAGAAAATTTATCCTGATGGCACTTTTTCACATGATTAATACTTTGTGAGATTAATTAAATTATTTTGAGTTGCGAAAGAGAGTATTGGTTGTTTCTAATTCGCTTGCGTACTGTCCTATACGAGCCTGTACAAGACTGTACGTCTATGAATGAAAGTATAGATAATTTTGTTGCTATGCCTACTTTCGACGTCGTACAGTAACGCATGACTCAGGCGTATATGGGTAAATAATTAAATAATTAAAATAATATAGAACATCCATACTGGAATAAATAATATCCAATATCCGTACATCCACATCATCCCAACTACTCGGCCCCAATCGTTAATATCAAAAGATACTTTTCGATCATAGATTGAGCTTTTAAATTCAAACTTAACTTTAGATAGATTCATTTTAAATTCTTGAGCCTTAATTTCAGGATTGGTATTAATTCTATTTGTAATAGATTTTAAATGCAGTACTTGCCAAGGTAGATATAAAGATCCAAAAACCATGCTAATGATAATTAGTGAATAGTGAGCATTTGATAGATCTAAGCTAAGCATAACTATACTTAAAATCGTATTAATGAAAAATATTATAAACCATCCAAACTCTTCATAAAAGTAAAAACGTTCGTATTTCAAAAGTATTGCGCCCCAACAGAAAAACTGTGAAATAATTACTTGGATAACCATTAACCAAGAAATTAAATCAACAAACATATATTGATCAGAATTAATAATTCTAAGCACATAACTAAACATATATATATATGTCACCTCAACGATGGTTACTAAAAATCGTGTCACAAATACTGAAGAAAGAACTGAGTCAATGATTACTGCTTTAGAGGCATAATTCACAGGAAACAAACATCTAAATGCAGAAACTGAAATTAAAATTATTGCTGGAACAACAAGGAATAAGTCATCGCTAATGTTTGTTATTGTTAAAGAGGCCCAAAGTAGAAATAAATTAGAAATGACTCCTACTCTAAGTCCTTGTAAGAAATATTTGTACATTTAATGTCCTAATTTGTATTTGCCTGGATGAACAGCAGATAAAATTAATAAGCCAGCGATTATTCCAGTGTTTTTAACAAAATTTTGAAGTTCATGTCTTTGCTCCAAACCTTCACTCATATTCCAAAAATCGTGCATATAGTAATTTATTAGTATTGTGAGTAGCGCTAATATAAAGGCAGATAATTTCGAATAATAGCCGGCTAAGATTGAAACTGAACATATGCCTTGTAAAATAATTGTGATAATTAAAGATATTTCTGTATACGGCACCTGATGATCAAACATGTAATTCAGAGTAAATTCATAATTAAATAATTTGAATATGGCTCCAAAAACTAAAAAATAAATTCCAATTATAATTCTTCCTAAAAGTAAATTAATATTACTCATATTATTCATTCCAATTCATATATTTTTTACAGCCCTGAGGTACATCTTCAAAATAACTAAACCCCTCCTGCCAAATATAGCCTGCCTTAAGACAGCACGAAAGTTTTTCTTCTGAGTCGCTGTGAAAATCATAGCATATCTTCTCTAATGGGATCCTTTTTTGATAGTTAAATGCCTCAATTCCAAAAATTATAATCGAGCTAATTAATAAATATAAAAAACTAGTACCGATGCTTAAAATTCTAAATTTTGAGACTAATGGTATAAAATAAAAATAAAATAACGCAGGCACCGGAGCAAACATGGCCATTAAAATGTAAACCACATAACTTGGTACAATAAACTGAACATTAAGTTCGTTTGTGTAGTAGTAGTCTATGAAAGGCAAATAAGACAAATATGCTAGATAAAGAAGCCATAATAAAAGAAAAAATGATTGGAGGCTTAATAGTTTATTGTGAGATTTTCTTTGACGAAATAAATAAAAAGGAAGTGAGTAATAGGTTATTATTTTTATCATTAAGTAAAAATAAAACATTATTTATTTACTAGCTTCCAAATTCCACTGTCTTCGTTATCAATGATAACATAGATTTCGCCAGCACTATTTGTTTCTACGTCGCGAACTCGACCAACTTTTTCAAACAATGTAGTTTCATTTCTTGCTTTTTTACCGTCAAATTCGAGTGAAATTAATCTTTGAGCTTTTAAACTGGTCACCAAAATTTTGTTTTTTAATTCGGGAAACAGGTCTCCTCCATAAAACGTCATGTCGCTAACCGCAATTGATGGAATCCACGTATAAATTGGTTTTAAAAGTCCCTCTTTCCATGCACTTCCGTCACCAATAATTGAACCGTCATAATCAATTCCTCCCCAAGCTACATCGGCCCAACCATAATTAGTACCTGCCTCTACTTTTCCAAAAAAATCACCTCCTTTCGGACCGTGATTTGTTATATATATTTCACTATCATTTGGATAAAACATTATGCCTTGAGGATTTCTAAGTCCTATCTGATAGATCTCGGGCAACCAGTCTTCCTTCATTGAATATGGATTATCCATTGGTGCGGTTCCATCTTTATTAATTCGTATCATTTTTCCAAAGTAACTTGTTGGATCTTGCGCAACACTTCCGTAACCTCTCTCACCTATACTTGCGTACAATAAGTTATCTTTAAACATTAGCCTTGATCCCCAATGAATGTTGTTCCATGAAGAACCTGATTGGAAAATATTTTCAATTTTACTAAAACTGTCATTTTCAATAAAACCTCGAGCTATTGACGTGCTGGTTTTATCATCTCCTCTGTCTTCTGTATAACTAACAAAAATCTCACCATCCTCGTAAATAATATCTAGCATTCCAGCTTGCCAATGCGGTTGAACAACTTTTAAATTATGAGGATAATTTTTTACTTCTTTTGTTGATAAATTAATTTTTAAAATTTCACCTGATTTTTGTGTAAGAAATAATTCTTTATCGTTAATAAAACTCATACCCCATGGCTTATTAAGGCCAGAGATTACTTTTTCTAATTTATATTCTGATGCGTTTAAATTAAAAGTTAGAAAAAGGAATATTATTGAGGTAAAAAATTTCATTATTATTAATTTAATCTATTTACCGCGTGCTCTTCTAATTGCTCTTTTGTCACAAAGTTTAAAGAATTTAAATGACAACTTTCAAGGTGTACTTTTGGCGCTACGCCTGCGTCATATGCCTCTTTCCATCTCAAAGCACAAAGACACCAGCGATCGCCTTCTTTTAATCCAGGAAAATTGAATTCAGGCCTTGGCGTTGAGAGATCATTTCCTTTAGATTTACTAAATTCTAAAAAATCATCAGTCATTACTGCGCAAACTACATGACTGCCATAATCGTGTTCGTCTGTATTGCAGAAACCATCTCTAAAATACCCAGTCATCGGATCATAGCAACAAGCTTCAATTTCATCACCGAATATGTTAGTCACCCTCTCTTTTTCAGACATACAAATTACTTATACCAAAAGATATATATTACCAATTATAAACAAGGGAATTTGAAGTCCAAAATTTGTTAATATTGCACGATCTGCCATCATATACCCTACCATTGTCCATCCAATCGCACCTGTTCCATGAACAAAAATATTTAAGGGATAAATATTTAAATTAGTCAGTAAAATACCAACCAAGATAAAAAAAGTGCTAGCCCACTTAAGTTGATTAATCATAATAATCCTTTCAAATAAATAGCTGAAAAATCTGCTTGATTTAAAAAGCTCTATAAAGTCTAATACTCAAATTATTTATAAATCTGGGAAAAACAATGATTAAAACAAAAATTACTGAAATGTTTGATATAGAACATCCTATTGTACAAGGCGGGATGCATTACGTTGGCTTTGCTGAAATGGCTGCCGCTGTTTCTAATGCAGGAGGCTTAGGAATAATAACCGGTCTTACTCAAGCCAGTCCAAAAGATCTTGCAAACGAAATAGCTCGTTGCAAAGATATGACTGACAAACCAATTGGTGTTAATTTGACTTTCCTTCCAGGCTTTGCAAACCCAGATTATCCTGGCTATATAGAGTCAATTGTAAAAGGTGGAGTGAAAATTGTAGAAACGGCAGGAAGAAGTCCTGAAAAATTTATGCCACTTCTTAAAGATGCTGGAATAAAAGTAATACATAAATGCACGTCCGTTAGACATGCTCTGAAAGCAGAAAAAATTGGGTGTGATGCGGCGAGCGTTGACGGTTTTGAATGTGGTGGTCACCCTGGTGAAGATGATATTCCAAATATGATACTTTTACCTCGTGCTTTTGAAGAATTAAAAATTCCATTTATTGCTTCTGGTGGCATGGGGAATGGCCAACAATTAGTTGCTGCCCTTGCAATGGGAGCAGAAGGTGTAAATATGGGAACACGCTTTATTGCAACAAAAGAAGCTCCTGTACACCAGAATGTGAAAGAAGCATTGGTTAATGCAAGTGAACTCGATACTGAACTAATTATGCGTCCATTAAGAAATACTGAAAGAGTATTAAAAAATGATGCAGTTACAAAAATACTCGAAAAAGAGAAGTCCTTAGGAGATGACATTCAAATACAAGACATCTTTGGAGAGGTGGCAGGCGTTTATCCAAAAATTATGCAAGATGGTGCAATGGATGCGGGTGCTTGGAGTTGTGGAATGGTGGCCGGATTAATTCATGATATACCGACTTGTAAAGAACTGATTGAAAGAGTTGTTTCTGAAGCTGAAGAAATAATTTCCTCTAGACTATCAAAAATTGCTGTTTAAATAAAAACAATAATTAAAAACTATTACCAAACATAGGTAATTTTTTATTATGGGATTCTAATAGTATTCCGTTTCAATGACAGAGAAAAACAATAAAGAAATAGCAGAAACAGTTAAATCTGCACTAGAGTTCTACAAATATGAGCTCGACTTACCTCTTACTAACTTTATTTTTCAATCTCCTCTTCATTGGAATGTGATGACAATAATAGCATTAGCAACATTTGATCGTGAACAAACAACATCTTTTCAGCATCTATGTGAGTCAATATCACCTAAAACAGGATCTAAATCTTCAATACAATCTATTATTGAAACGGGAATACAGAAAGGATTTATCAAAAAAACCCCTCTCCATAATGATAAGCGTATAAAAAGTTTGAAACTCACAGAGACCGCTGCCAAAGATTATGAAAACTGGGTGAGAGCAGATGCATTAACGTTTGGACCTTTAAATGGAGTTACTATGAAAACACCAAAATAAATGATTATTAACTATAGTAAAATTTATTTATTCGTCTTAATCATATTTTTATCAATTTATATTTCTCATTTAAGCAATTTTCTCAATGCGTTAGTATTTGCCGCATCTTGCATACTTGCATATTTTTCTGGATATGGATTAAGAGAGTCAGTATTTAATCCAAATATTTACCAGAAAACCTTAGGAATAATTTTTTGCTTAACTATTATCGGAATTATAATTTATGCAAATGTTGCCTTCGGAGCGAGTTCTTTAATTAATGGAATAAATATTGAAATGCTTTTAGGGTCAGTTATTTTTTTGCTTAGATTAATTAATTTTTTCGATTAACTTTTTTTCTTGTACCGGGCCTGGGTGGAGTTTCTGCACCACCTGCAAAACATTGAGCAATTGACATCCAATCATTTGCTACATCACCAGATACATTAAGATTAACGTCTTCAATATTTCTTACCTGCGTGACAACTTGACAGAAATCTTCTGCCTTTCCTGTTATTTTGTTTTCATTTGTCGGATTATTAAACTCCCAAACCTCACCAGATGGTGCAGTTAGTTCTAATCTTGGAGTTTCTTCAGGAAGTTTTTTCTTATTTATTGTAAAACAATATTTAAATGTGTTATTTCCAATAATAACTATGTTTTTAATACGATCCTCATTAATTCTATCAACACCAAGTGTATCATATAACTCTTGAGCATGCGCCCATGTCTCCATGTGTCTTGCGCTTATTGAAGATCTTGCACTCATGTCCGGCCCCATCCATTTAACTCTCTTTTTTGGATCAGCAGCAGCAAATCGTTCAGTCATTTTCTCATAATAAGATTTCCAAGTATCTAATAATTCTCTTCCTTTAATTCCCTTAGTTATAGTTTCCTCGAATTGATTCATCGTTGAACCTTTCCCAAGCATTTCAAGAGCGCTGTTGGCAAAGTTTTTCCAATCATCTCCATCTTGAAGAGATAAATCTGCAGCATAATTCCATACATGAAGGTGGCCAATAACGTTGTTAAAGTTCCAACCTTTAAACTGAGTTTTTTCCTCATAATCACTATCGCTTAAAGATGATAATAATTTGTAAACTGCATTGCTTTCATCACAAAAATCATAAGCTTGTTGTAATTCTAAATTTTGATCTGTCATTTTGACCATTTCGGTTTACGCTTCTCAATAAAAGATGCAATGCCTTCTCTACCTTCATCGCTTAACATGCGTTCAGCAAAACCTTTTGCAGCGAAATCGATCATTTCACTTCTCTCTAAATGTCTTGTTGCTAGGACAATTTCTTTTGTAATAGCGTTTGCTCCAGGGGCACAATTCATAACTCCTTTTATTATATCAAACTCAATATTTTTTAAATCATTAGCATCTTTTGCTATAAAATCTGCTAATCCCATTTCAAATGCTTCTTTACCTGTGAACCGTGCTGCAGTAAGCATGATACGTCTAGCTTTAGCTAAACCTATTCTTTGCGCAACAAAGGGAGCAATTTGGGCAGGAGGTATTCCTAGAGTAGTTTCTGTTAAAGCAAATTTACAATCTTCAGTCACTACCACGATATCCCCAGCACAAAGCATTCCAAGACCACCAGCCATCGCTGCGCCTTCAGCTAACATTACAACTGGCTTTGGATAAGAGTTTATCATATCAAAAAATGCACCAGTCAAAGCACTGGCTTCTTCAACATCTTTCATTCCCTGCTCTCCACCTTGAAAACCGGTTTTAAACATTTTTAAATCTCCACCTGCGCAGAATATTCCCCCTTCTCCTCTCATAGTAACTCCTCTCACGCCCAAGTCATCACGTGCTGCATCAAAAATATTTTTAATATCATCAGTTAATTCGCTGGTTAATGCATTTCTCTTTTCTGGTTGATTGAATGAAATTGTTAACCATTCATTCTCTATATTAACTTTACAGGCTTTTGTTTCAGGCAATGTAGTCATACTTATAAATTGTTAATAATTCTCAATGGTTCGTAATTATAAATGTTCTTAGTTCTTCGCATAGCAATATCTGTATTTTTTAGCATAAAATTTCTCAGTGATTTCAAAATTGGGTTTCCTAAATGATTTACATATCCCTGATATCTTGAAGATCTTTTAATTGCATTAGTTCTACCCACCCTCAATTTCTCATAATTATTTCTTACAAAATTAAAATCGTCAGATTTGTTTACTAAATTTCCAAATACGAATGCATCTTCTAGAGCCATAGCGCCGCCTTGACCCAAAAACGGCATCATTGGGTGCGCCGAGTCCCCCAATAAAGTAATGTTACCATTTGAAAAAGAATTAAGAGATTTTCGATCAAATAAACCCCATTTATAAACTTTTTTTGAAGATTGAAATAAAGATTTAATGAAACTTCCATAGGATGAGAAATCCTCTAATAAATCCTCATGACTTCCCTCTTCTCTCCAACCTTCATTATTTTTTATTTTGCTTTTTTTTATTGCAATAAAACTTGTTTCGAGTTTTTCATTAACTGGGTAACAGACGATATGGCTATTTTTACCTAGGTATATATTTATCCTTTTGCTATCGGACGAACCAATACCTCTCCACGCGGTATAGCCTGAGAAAGTAATTTTATCCTTTTTGATTTTATTTGTTCTAATTAGTGATTTTATCCCATCGCAGCCTGCAATGTAGTCTACACTTATATTTTTCTGATTTTTGAAAACTAATTCTTTTTCTTTTATTATATCTAACAATTCATGATTAAAATTTATTTCTCCACCTAGATTAATAAATTTCTCATACAGTTTATTTATTAAGACTTTTCTATTTGATGTAATTACTTCACCAAATTCATTAATATTAACTTTTTTTATGACATTTCCCTGATCATCTCTCCAAGCAATATCTAATGGAGAGCAAGACTCTGCTCTAACAGCATCTAAAATATCTATTTCATCTAGTATTTTACAAGCATTGGGAGTTAATGATATGCCTGCGCCATGTTCACTTAGTACGCTTGATCTTTCAAAAATTACACATTCTTTTCCGGATCCCTTTAGAACGCAACCTAAAGTAAGACCAGATATGCCTCCGCCAATTATACCAATTTTTTTCACTACTTAATTCCTATAAAAACAACAATTGTACTTTCAGCTTTCACTGTAAAGCTATCTCCATTTACTTCGTTACTTATGCCATGAGAAAAAGATTTCAATTTTTCGTTATTCAAATCATATTTTAATCCACTTGTTGTAATTTTATTATCTGACGACAATGAAATAATAGATACCGTCTCATTATGAGCGTTTATTTTTGTATTTTCTCTCACAAAGATTATTCGATAAAAACTGGTTATCAGTTCAATTTGCAAAATATCTGAGTAAGTGCTGGCTATTAGAACATTTGCCATTGAATGATCTTCCCTCAAACCGGTGCTTCCTAATATCACGACTTTTTTAATACTATTCTCTTTGCAATAATCTAACGATTTTTCTAAATCAGTCTTGTTCTGATCGGATAATTCAACAACTTCTATTTTACTATCAAGTTCATCAATTGTAGCAGAGTCAAGATCACCTAAAATTAGATTAGGTTGAACTCCTAATTCTTTTAAATTTTCTGATTTAGCATCAATACTAATAAAGTAATCGTTACTATCTATTACCTTTTTAACGTAATTAGTTTTTGAAACATTTCCGTTTGCAATTAAGACAGCGCTCTTTATCAAGTTTATACCGTAATTAGTAATTAATTGGTCCAGAAATTACTTCAAATCTCTCATTTTGAACCTGAAAGAAATAAGAAATATTACTTCCTTGTCTTTGATCTGGATTAAAAGTCACTGAGCCAAGTTTTAGTGGATCCTCGTAATCTTTAAGGGATTCCATTGCCTCAACAAAGCTATCAACTGTTAAATCTTTTCCTGCTCTTTCGATAGCTTCAACAACTATATCGGCAAAAATATATCCATAGATCGCTCCCGTATTAGGATCTGTTGCATAAATAGATTTAAATTTATCCCACCATTTTTTTTCAATTTCATTAGCCGTATCGTAATAAGGAAATACGACAGAATTTAAACAGTACAGTCCATTCATTACTCCATTCGGTTGCTCTGCCACAACTGTGTAATAGCTTGCTGAAGTTGTCACAAAATCAACATCTGTCCAATTTATTTCCTTTGCTTTCATAAAAGGCAATATTGTTGTTCGAACAATTGTCCCCATGGCTACTAAATCACATCCTGCATTATTAAGTTTTTTTATTTGAGCAGTGAAGTCAGTATCTGTAGGCTTTGCTGATGCACTCTCAACTAATGTCATATTCATTGCTGCAAGTTGATCATCCACAGCATCAACAATTTCCTGCCCAAAATCAGTATCTTCATACAAAACACATACTGACTTTCGATTGTTATTTTCAATAAGATATTTCAATCCTGTTCTGATCTGATCATAATATGTTGAGCCTGATGTAAACTTCAAACGATCATAGGGTTCAAACATTGATCGTGCAGCTGTAAGAGGAAATAAACTTGGAATATTCATTGATAGTTGATCTGACATCACTGCATTATTCATTGGCGTACCAAGAGAACCCAACATAAAGCCAATTTTATCTTTTCTTAACAGTTTATTGGCCGCTTGCACCGCTCTTGGGACGGTGTATTGATGGTCTTCAACAATAAACTTTATTGTTCTGCCATGAGCTCCGCCTGCTTGATTAAATTCATCAATTCGCATGTTTACGCCATCAACACTTTGTTTTCCAATCATAGAGGCAGGTCCACTTAGATCAGTATGCATTCCAATTAAGATCTGATCTTCTGTAATGCCTTGGTCAGCAAACGATAGGCAAGAGAGAAATAATGAAAGAAATAAATAAACAAAAATTTTCATTTAGTATGTATATTCTTTGTTATCCGTTTGAATAAAAGTTCCATTTTGAACTTCAAATAAATAAGCAACATTCGCACCTAAATGTTTTTCTGGGGACCAAGAAAGTGTTGTATCACCAAAAGGTATTTTATAATCATTTATACTTTCTAATGCATTTAGGAAACTATCTGTTGTTAAGTCACGGCCAGCAATTTCTAATGCTCTAGCAGTTATATCCATGTACATATAACCATAAGCTGAACCTATATTTGGTAAATTTCCAAAAGTCGACTCATAGGTGTCAATCCAATCACAAATCTCCGGTGAACAATTTGCTTTACTTGGAGTATCAAATTGAGCAAATGTATAAAATCCATCTGTAACTCCATCAGGTTGCGATGCTATAACAGGATGAAAACTTGCAACCTGGCCAAAAAATAATGCATCCCATTTCATCTGCCTAGCTTTTGTATAACCAAGAATTGTATCTTTAACAATTGTACCCATTGCAACAGCTTCACAGCCTGAATTTTTTAATTTTGTAATTTGAGAGGTTAAATCTGTATCAGTTGGCTTATTAGTTGCTTTTTCATGCAACTCTAAACCCATTTCGTTGAGTTGGTCTACAGTGGCTTCGTATGTTTCTTGTCCAAAATCATTGTCTTGATAAAGAACGCATATTTTTGTTTTTCCTCTCTCATTGATTGCCCACTTAACTCCAGCTCTGATTTGATCGTAATAACTAGAAAGAGCTCCAAATTTTAAACGATGTAAAGGATCAGTCATTGATCTTGCTGATGATAGAGGAAATAAATTTGGTATATCTTTTTTCTCTTGAGCTTCAAACACGGCATTGTTCATAGGAGTGCCTAAACTTGCAACCATAAGAAATATTTTATCTTTATTTAAAAGCTTATTTGCTGCCTGGACTGCACGAGGAACTTGGTATTGATGATCTTCTGCAATTATTTTAAGCATTCTTCCATGAATACCTCCTGCTTTATTAATTTCATCAATTCTCATTTGAACACCTTCAACGGAATATTTTCCAAATGAAGAAACTGGTCCACTTATATCCGTATGCATGCCAAGAATGATTTCATCGTCAGAAACACCTTGAGAATAAGAATTGTGGCCAAAAGTTAATAATAGTGCCAATAAAATTGTAAAAATTGAAAATCGCTTACTTATCATCATTTGTCCTCTTAAATTTAAAAGGAAATCTTATTATTTCACAGAGGAAAATCAAGCAGATTGATACATGCTTTCAATGATATCGCCGTATTTTTGATTTATGAATTTGCGTTTCAGCTTCATGGTCGGTGTAAGCTCATCGTCTTCGGCTGTTAATTGTATATCAATTAATGAGAATTTTTTTACTTGTTCTACAGAGGCAAATTTTTTATTTACTTTATTGACCTCATCATCGATCAAGGAAACTATTTCCTCTGATTTACAGAGACTTTCAAAATTAGAAAATGGTATGTCATTATCCTGAGCGTGTTTCATGACATTCTCTTCATCTATCATTATTAGACATGACAAAAACTTTCTTTTGTCACCAATTACAACAGCATCTGATATAAATGGACTAAATTTTAATTCATTTTCTATTTCAGATGGAGATATATTTTTTCCACCAGCTGTAATGATTATGTCTTTTTTTCTATCTGTAATTTTTAAATTTCCATAGTTATCAATTTCACCAACATCCCCAGTATGCAGCCATCCATCAATAAGAGTTTCTTTTGTTTGTTCAGGTTTATTTAAATAACCACAAAACACGCCTGGACCTCTAAATAAAATCTCTCCATCCTGCGCAATCCTTACTTCAGAATCATTAACGGCTCGTCCAACATGTCCTAGTTTTATTTCTCTGGAATAAAATGCAGTTCCAACTCCAGCAGTTTCTGTCATTCCCCATCCTTCTCTCATATCTATACCAAGTGAGAGATACCAATTTATGAGATCAGGTGATATAGGCGCAGCGCCACTTAGTGCGTAACGACAGTTATTCAAACCGAGAAGTTTTTTTATATTTTTTAAAACCAGTTGATTACATATCCAATAAGATAATTTCAATGATAAAGGAGGTTCTTTTCCGTCTATGAAGTACTCTTTATATTTAGAGCCAACATTTATTGAAAATTGATAAAAGAACTTGCCAACGAAAGTTGCATCTTTCATTAATATTGTAATCGATGAATAAAACTTTTCCCAAATCCTTGGGACTGCAATAAATACCGTTGGAGAAACTTCTCGAATATTTTCAGGAACTGTATCAATACTTTCTGCAAAATTAACTACTGCACCTGTTTTTAAAGGGATCATAACTGAAACTGACCGCTCCAATATATGACATAACGGAAGAAACGATAATTGTTCCTCGTGTTCCATTACATCAAAGATGTCATATCCAGTATTTATAGAATAAAGTAAGTTTGTGTGATTAATCATCGCACCCTTTGAAGGCCCTGTTGTACCTGATGTGTAAACTAAAATTGCAATGTCATCTGGACTTACATTATTTACTAAACTTTCCCAAAGATTGGGGTTTTCTTGATTAGTTTTTTCACCAATTTTTAAAAACTCTTCATAGCTAAGAACTTGATCATCATGAAAGTCATTTAACCCTTCCATATCGAAGACAATAATTTGTTTTAATGAAGGACACTCACCTCTTACTTCTAAAATTTTATCAAGCTGTTCTTCATTTTCAGCAAAATAAAATTTTGTAGCACTATCATTTACTAGATACTTAACCTGTGCAGCCGAGTCTGTTGTATACACTCCACTAGAAATTCCTCCCGCACCGATTGTCCCCATATCAGTATAAAGCCACTCAGGATTTCCTTCACTTGCAATTGAAACCACATTACCTTTTTCGAGTCCTAGAGCGTGAAGAGCAAGACCAGTTAGTTTTGCCTTTTCTCCATAGTGAGACCATGAGATTTCTTGCCAAATACCAAGATCTTTTTCTCTCATGGCAACTCTTTCTCCACGAGATTTAACCGAGTCCCAAAAAAGTCTTGGAATTGTATTTATCTCCACATTTTTTTCTTTTTCCAACGTCTCTCTCCTCTTATACCTTCATCTTGCTGTCCAAGATAAAATTCTTTTATATCTTCTTTTTCTAAAAGCTCTTTACTGTTTCCTTCCATTACAATTCGACCAAGTTCCAACACATAACCGAAGTCGGAGTTACTAAGTGCAATATTAGCGTTTTGCTCAACTAAAAGTATTGTAGTTTTTAATTCTTTATTTATTCGAATTATAATTTCAAATATTTCCTTAACTAGCTTAGGCGATAACCCTAATGACGGCTCATCTAAAAGCATAATTTCTGGCTTGCTCATAAGAGCTCGACTGATGCATAACATTTGCTGCTCTCCACCAGACAATAAACCAGCTGGTTGGTTCATCCTTTCTTTTAGTATTGGAAAATATTCAAAAACTTGTTCAATATCTCTATTTATTTCTTTCTTATCTGATCGTGTATAAGCACCCATTTGAAGATTCTCAATTACGGAACAATAAGGAAATACTTCTCTACCTTCAGGAGCATGACTCATTCCTAGTCTTAATATTTTATCGGGATCTTTTTTTTGAATTTCACTTCCATTTAAATAAACTTTTCCTTTTCTAGGATCAATTGCTCCTGATATAGTTTTGAGAATTGTTGTTTTCCCTGCCCCATTAGATCCAAGGATCGTTACTATAGAACCCTGATTAACTTTAAAACTAATACCTCTAATGGCCATGATTGGCCCATAATAAGTTTCAATATTTTCAACATTTAAAAGAGATTTAGACATTATTTAAACACCACTTCAATATCATCAAAGTTTGCTTTTAGGTTCGCAAGACACCTCATGGGGCTTACATTCTGCTCAAAAGCAAGTTCTTTAGTGGGCCTAATTGTAATCTCTAAATATGTAGATTCAACTAAACTTTTTCTTAGTTTTTCATCTACAGCAAAATAATACTGTGTAGTTGGCGATGCAAATAAATCTGATAAATATGATGAGGCCTTCGAATATTTGTCATCTCCATAACCACTGCTTTGAGTCAATATGTCAACGGTTTTAACAAAATAATCTCTACACTTGTAATTCGTTGAAAGATAATTTTCTTCACTAAATCCATAATTTTGCTCAAAAGATATAGATGCGATTATTCTCTCATTTCTCCAATCATAATAGACATTCGTTATCACATTCTCTTCACCTAAATGATTTTTAACATATGATGTAAGATCTTCTTCAAATCTGATTAGTCCAAAATCTAATAAATTAATTTTATTTGAGGATAATGTATTAAATAAATTATTATTGAACAAAGTTTTTTCTTCTGAGAAAGAATTAATCATTGAAAGAAAAAAAATGAATATTACAAAAATAATTTTCATTTGTCTAATCTAACAGATTTGCAGGAATTGGTATCATCTGGTCTAATAGTATTTGTGCGTAAGCTTTGCCTTGAGGATCGTTTCTAAGGCTTGCTGGCCCACCGCCGCCAAGAACATCATTTAAAATGAAATTGATAGAATTTGATCCTGGTAAAAAGTATCTCTCGACAGGACCCTCAAGAAAGTCGGCAAAGCAATCTTTAACAACTTTTTCATCAAGAAAATTGCATATTGCTGGATAAAACTTAGGATCACGTGAAATTATACCAATGTTCGCTTTATTGCCTTTATCGCCACTTCGCCCGTAAGCAACTTTAATAAGTGGCACATCAACAAACTTTTCATTTGCATCTTCAAAATCAGGAGCTGTTGTTTGTTCAATACTGTTCAAGTCAAATTCTTCAGATGGCGGTATCTTTATTTCATTCTTTGAAGAACCATTATCTATTGTTACGTTCACTTGATCCTTATCAATTAAAAATGAGAACAGCCTTACAATTGGTGATGGTTTTGGCCGCCCTCCAACAAAACCAGATAATCCTGGAGGCGTTGCAAGGCCTAAGCCAACAGACTCTTTGAGCATAATACCTACCGCTCTAATATCTTGGTGTTTAGCAGCAAATTTTAGAACCACTTCGCGATTATTTTCATTTGATGATTGCTTGCTGTATTGACTGTTATCCCCAATAATTTCAATACTCGTTTCATCAAAGTCAGCAATATTCATCATGCGCATTATCATCTTTGATCGTTCAAATATTGCCTCTCCGTATGTACGAGCTTTTTTAGCAGCATCTATACCAACAAATGAACAAACATGTCCTGCCCTGAAGCCATCAGCGTATGTTGCGCAAACTTTATATTGATTAGGAGCTGGATAACCTTTTGCTCCAGAGATTTTAACTTTATCTTTTTCGGTTTCTTCAATTTTTACATTTGAAAAATCACAAATAACATCAGGTAATATATATGCTTGAGGATCACCTATCTCATACAGCATCTGTTCAGCGACAGTTCCAAAACTTACCATTCCGGTTGAATTTTTTGACTTAGTACAATCGAAACTGCCATCTTCAGAAACTTCCACAATGGGATAGCCTATTTGATGCAGATCTTTTGATACTAATTCCCAATCAGTGAAATTACCTCCGGTACTTTGTGTTCCACATTCAATAATGTGACCAGCTAAACTACCTGCAGCAAGTTTGTCATAGTCTTTTTCATTCCATCCGAACGAATAAATACATGCGCCTAATGTAACTGCGCTATCAACACTTCTTCCGGTAATAACTATATCAGCGCCACTTTTTAGAGCTTCAGCTATAGGAAATGCACCAAGATATGCATTAATGCTTGCTATTTTGTCCTCAGCAGGAAAGTCTTCATTTGAATACATTTCCTTTGTATTCAGCTCTGAAAATTTATTTTTATCCTTCATTAAATCATCGCCTAATACAACTGATACTTTTAAATCCAATTTAAGTTCTTTGATTAATTCTCTGATAGCCTCAGCGCATGCCTCTGGGTTTACGCCTCCAGCATTACTGAGAATTTTTACTTTTTGATCTGCTATTTGTCGCAAATTTAACTTTAATACACTTGATACGAAATCTACTGCATAGCCTTTTGTAGCATCTTTTGCTCGAGCCCTTGCCATAATTGACATGGTGATTTCTGCCAAATAATCATAAACAATAAAGTCCAAATCGTTTCCATTCAATAATTGAGGTGTTGCAATAACGGAATCGCCCCAAAATCCACTTGCCCCGCCTATTCTAAGTTTTTTTGACATTTGAATGATTATATCTATTTTTGTTATAATTAGTTAAATAATTAAATTGTCTAATACATTATGAGTTTTTTCAAATCAATAAACAATGCTTTCGTGAAATGTTTTGATTTTAAGACCAGAGCCAACAGGGCTGAGTTTTGGTACTTTTATTTGTTCACAACAGCGGTTGGTTTTGTTGGATTGCAGCTTGATATGTTCTTTCAATTACAACTAGTCGGTATTGAATTAGCTAATTCAACAGACTCAATAATGCTTGGGCCTATGTATATTTTTTTATATTTTCTTTTTATTGTTCCAAGTTTCGCACTATACGTAAGAAGACTGCATGATGTAAATCGTTCTGGTTGGTGGCTCTTGATTGTACTCGTTCCTTTTATTGGAATAATTACTATTATTTTTTTTATGTGCTTAAAAGGAACAGAAGGTAGTAATGATTTCGGAGAGATCTCCTCTTAATTTTCGTTTGACTTACTTTTTGCTTTAAACGCTTTCGGTCCGCTGCAGCTACTACACCCTGAGCCTTCATTTAAAACCTCACTCTCAATGTCTTTTTCTAATAAACTATACGTTGCAAGTCCTAATAGAAAGAACATTGGAATGAGAATTAATAAATTTTTTTTAATTGTCATTTTTCAAGGTTTGATAATTACTTCTATAATAAATAAGTGGATTTCTATTGTCGTCAATTTTTAAATCTTCAACCTTGCCTATTACTAAAACGTGATCAGCAATATCAATTTGTTGATAAACTGATAACTCTATATGACCTAAAGTATTATCAAGAATGATATTGTTACTTGATGATATAGTATGGTTTGTTTTACTTACTTTTTCTGGGTCTTTTGTGGCAAATAAACGTGATATTTCTTCTTGTTCATTTGACAGAAAATTAATAACAAATGAATTATTTTTTAAAAAGTCTACATGGTCAGTTTCAGATTTATAAATATTAAAGATAATCAATGGTGGCTTTAAGCTTAAAGACGCAAAAGAATTAATTGTAAAGCCACTTTTATGTGAGGTAGCTACTGCAACACCTGTCGCAAAAGAACCAAATGCTTTTTTTAGAATATCTTCCTCAAAATCAACTGTCATTTAAGTAATTAAATTAAATTAATACAGAACGAATCATAGAAACATACCCACTTTTAATCTCTAGATCTTCATTGGAATGTTTCTTAAGTATCATCTCGTGAGCTTTCTTGAGTTTGTAGCATGGAACAAACATGAATAAGTGATGCTCGAGATGGTAATTTACATAATATGGAGCAACAAAAGCTCTTTCTATAATATTTGCATAAGTAGTACGTGCATTATTAAAGTCATTTTTAGATTTTACACCAGCATGTTCTGCTATATTTCGAATTCTTAAAAAAAGCTGAAAAAATGTGAAAAGTGGTAACAACCAAAATGCTAAAAAATACCACCATTGCCCCAAAATCCAAAAAACGAAAAATATAATCATATTTGACATAAATATTCCATACAGTGTGTTCCTTGACTCAAAACCACTTATTTTCTTTCCGTCATTTTTTTTTGTGTCACTTTTAAGTAATGTTTTAAAAATCAATTCATATCTTTGAACAAGGCCTGATATACCAAAAATATCTCTCAGCACTTTTCTTAACATGCTCTTTTTCTCTACAGGAAATGGTTTGGATAAACTTAAGTCTGGATCATCCTCTAACTGAGTATTTCTATGATGGGCTAAGTGGTAATGTCTATATCCATATGTATCCGACCACACCGGAAAAGCACAAATCCATTGTGATAGATTATTATTTAACTTTGTATTGTTAGTAATTAGTCCATGTGCTCCTTCATGCATTAATATTGCTAGGCCAAGTTGTCTTCCAGCAATTACAAGAACTGCTAATAAAAAAGTAAATATATTTGGAAATAAAGAGTAAACTAAAACTGATAAACCAATTATAAACCAGGCATGAAATAATAGAGCGATGCCTTTAAAATCACTTTTTTCTCTTAAAAAATCGACTTCGGTATCTGATAAAACTTCATTTGGTTTCAAAAATGGTGTTAATTTTTTTGTCATTATTAATATATATATATAAAATTTTAGAGATTTCACACCCCATGGAATAATCTAATTATTACATATAGTTAGTAAAGTTATTAATTAATAACACTATCTATTAAACGTAATAAATATCATATTCTTGAAATATAGATCTCATACAATTTATTTAAATTTTAAGGAGAACTCTATGAATAATTTATTTAAATTAATAATGGTTACTCTAGCTTTATTCGCCTTTTCTATTATTCCATCAAAAGCATTTATTATGGATGTATGGGAATTAAGAGGTGTTGACGCTCAAGAAGTATCTGAAGCTACAATAGCATTCAAAGAAAAAGCAATGGAAGGTGGCGCAAAATACACTGCTTTTAGGTCATCAACAAAAATAAGAGGTGACGATACGTTGGATACTGTTTTCGTTCATGCTTATTATGAAAGCTATGAGGATCAAATGACAACCCAGGCACTTATTGGTCAGAATCCTGAGTGGTTTGAAAGTACATTTGGAGATATGAATTTTACTGATGTAGATAACACTACGTTTGCAAACAATGCAGATATAGGTGATGTTTCAAATCTAGCTCCAGGACAAGCAGTTGCTTTTGCATTTGTTGAAGTTACAAGTGGTATAAATTTTGCACTCAATTTTCCAGTAATGCAGAAAATGATGAGTGACATGGGTGCGCCTGTACTCGTTGACTCAATGCAGTGTGCTCTATGTGGTGAAGACGTTCTTCCAACAAATGGAATGATCTACTTCTCTGCTGCTAATCCAATTGATATGGGTAAAGGCCTCGATATTTTTGCAAGTGAAGAGATGCAACGTTGGATGTTTGCGAATATGCAACCACACGTCAATATAACTGACGCAGGAATATTGGTTTTTAATAATTAATAATCAAAACATGACCGCCAAATGTTTGGCGGTTATGTCAACATATAATTTCTTGAGTCTGGAACAGTTTTCTTGTTTTTAGATAATTGCATTTGAAAGACCACTAAGGTCGACTCTTCAAAGGAAGCTTGAGAGGATGAAAGGTAGAAGTCCCACATTCTGCAAAATTTTTCATCATAAATTTCTTTGACCTTGTCTATGTTATCATAAAAGTTGTATCTCCATCTTTTTAAAGTTTCTGCATAATGAAATCTTAAAACCTGAACATCTGTTAATGAAAGGCCTGATTTTTCTACTCTAGATACTGTTTCACTAAGTGCAGGAATATATCCACCTGGAAATATATATTTATCAATCCAAGGGTCAGTATTACCTGGCTCGTTTAATCTTCCAATAGTATGAATAAGGGCCACTCCACTATCATTTAAAAGATCATAGACCTTATTAAAAAATTCCTGATAATGAGCTGTTCCAACGTGCTCAAACATACCAACAGATACTATTCGATCATATTTTTCATTAACATTTCTGTAATCCTGCAATCTATATTCAACCTTTTCTAACTTTTCTCTGATTTTTCTTTGCTGTGCATAAGCAATTTGCTCTTCGGATAGCGTTACCCCAACAACATTTGCATTTGATTTTTTATAAATGTGTGCTGCCATTCCACCCCAACCGCAGCCAATATCTAAGACTGATTGATTTTCTTCAAGAAGAAGTTTTTTTGAAATTAATTCTTTTTTATTAATTTGAGCCTGTTCTAACGTATCATTTGGAGAGTTAAAGTAGGCACAAGAATATTGTCTATCCGGATCTAAAAATAGTTCGTAGAGTTTATCAGATAGATCATAATGATGGGCAACGTTTCGTTTTGATTTTGATATGTAGTTACTTGTAGTAAGTTTATTTGATATTGCTCTAACTACTTTTGAGAGCTTCATCACCCAATGATCAATATCTACTTCCGTATTAGCAAAAATTAGTTTTAAGAAATCATGAATACGACCCTCCTCTACCACAAGTGATCCATTCATATAACTTTCACCAAAATGTATTGATGGGTTCATCAATAATTTTATCTCTGAGAAGTTATTTGTAGTTCTTATCTTTATAGGATCTCCTGTTCCATCGCCATACGTATTAATTTCGCCATTCGGCATTACCCATGTGAGGTTTCCTGTTTTTATGATTTTAGAGAGAAGGCTTTTTGTTATCATGTGCTAAATTTAATATAATCTTGAGAGAATTTTCAATAATAAAAATTAAGCTGGCTTTTCTGTTAAAATAATTAAAATCTTACTATTTTCATCAACTCCACTTTCTGGATATTTTTTTGCTTCTTTGATAGCAGCGTATCCAGCCCCACCTGATGGAGAAGTATCAAATTTGTTTTGTTTTAAATCTTCAACCGCAATATCTGCATCTTCATCTTCAATAGTCATAAAATTTGTACACGTTATTGCAAGTGATGATAGAGCTCTTATCGAAGGGCTTTTACAATCTAATCGTCCCATATTAGAAACACCACCTGTGACAGTTACTGCTTTTCCTTCGATTATAGACTCAAGCAATACTGGAGCCTTTGTGGGTTCAACAATTATTATTTTTGGATCATTACCAAAATATTTTCTCATATAGGTTGCAATGGATGCAGGAAAACCTCCCACTCCGGCTTGTAAAAATATATGTGTTGGAGTCTCATCACATCTTGCGCACGCTTCATCTGCAAGAACTAAATATCCCTGCATAACTCGCAAGCCGTGATCGTATCCATCCCAGGTCACATCTGATAAAAGCATCCAACCATTTTTCTCAGCTTCTTGCTTGGCACCCTCTAAACTTTCTTCATAATCATTGCCGCATACAACAACCTCTGCACCAAAACTTCTAATTTTATCCGCAAAGCTTGATGGGACATTTTTAGATAAATAAATTACAGCCTTTGCTCCAAATATTCTTGCGCCAGCTGCTAGAGAAATTCCATGATTACCAGCACTAGCTGATATATAAGTTTTTCCATTAAGAGCTGAGCTCCAATTTGCATCCTTACTAAAAGATTTTAAATTTTCTGCAGCATCACTTGCGATTACAAATGCTGCGCCAAGGGCTTTAAAGCTTCCAAGGCCCATACGGTCTCTTTCATCCTTAAACCATAATTTTTTAATACCTAATTCTTTGCTTAATTTGGCTGATTCCGCTAAAGGTGTTTCAGCTGCCTTGGGACACAAACTTAAAAGTTTTTTTACAGTCTCAACATCTGTACTAACAGGATCAATGCCATTATCTCCTGGAAGTCCTTTTTTAAAATATGGATTTGTAATAAACTTTTTCATTAGATAAAAACCATATCAGATTTAAAAATATGCGTATATTTATTAGCTATACTATAATTAGTTTTTTTTTAGCATCAGCAGTGTTTTCTGATGAAAAACCAGGAAGAAACTTTGCTGATCTTCCTGATGTTGATGATGGTTACAATATTCATGTTATGTATGTTTTACCAAAAGATGGGGTTGATAAAGGCTATGATCTTGACAGCAAAATAAGTATGTTGATGTATCAAATCGACAAATGGTTTAACTCAAAAACTAAAGATAGATTATTTACAGACGGCCAAAATCTTAAATTTGATCGTAAAGATGATAATAAAATTGATATAACCTTTTTAAGACTGGATATTAATGATGATGAAATATCCAAACATGGAATTCAGGCAGTCAATGTATTACAGCCTGCAATAAGTCGATTTGGCTTTAATGATCCAAAAAAAGTTTATTTCATCATTTATGGTGGCTCTAACAGAGATGTTTGTGCGTCTTCTCAACTTCCAAGTTATGCAACGGAAGGTGTAACAGCCAACACAGCGGCCCTTTATTACCCCGGAAAGAGAAGCGGATCATGCATAGAAAACAATGGTGGTTTCAAACCTGAATTTAATGAAACTGCTAAAGCTGCTCTTCATGAAATCCTTCATGTTTTAGGGGCCGTACCACAGTGCGCCGAAGATCATCTAGTTTTTAAAGATGAAGGTACAATTAATGATGGCATCGGCGGACACTTATCAATACCTGGGGATATAATGTACAGCGTACAATCGAATAAAACGTATGATAAGGCTAAACATTTAGATTTTAAAAGTTCAAATTATTATAATCACAATAATGAAAATTGTTTAGATATTGCAAAAAGCAGGTATGTACTTCCAACGGTCAGCAATCCTCAACTGCCTACTTTTTCATCAAAATAGTTTAGGGTGTTGCTTTGGGTATCGGTGAATAATTATACATAACATAAAGCTGCTGATAACATAATTTGCCTGTTTTCACTGCATAATCTTGATGATACTCTTCTGCAGGATAGAACTCTGCAGTTTCTCTAATTTCTGTGACTATTGGGTTTTCAAATTTGCCTGATAAATTAATTTTTTCAATCTTACTCTCAATAATTTCTTTTTCATCTTCGCTGTTGTAAAAAAGTATAGATTTATATTGTTCGCCAATATCAGGACCTTGACGATTTAAGGTTGTTGGATCATGAATGATAAAAAATGTATCAATCAATTCATTAAAAGTAACTTCACTGTTATCATAATCAATCTTAACCACTTCAACGTGACCTGTCTCACCAGTTAACACATCTTCATATCTTGGATTATCTAAATGACCACCAGAATAACCTGAGGTTGCATTGATAACACCAGGCATTTGTTCATATAAAATTTCAACGCCCCAAAAGCACCCTGCGCCTACTATTAAAGATGATAACATACTAATTGATATAAATTGCTAGTGAGAAATTCAATATTTATTTTCTGTCAGCCACAAGCATTTCATCATAAAACCATAATCCGTCATGATCACGAATTATGTCCTCAATACACTTAATATAACTTTGATCTGCTTCCTTTTCCTTAACCATTTGATCACTTATTTGGGCAACATATGTACAAGCATTCCATGCAGAAAATACTAATGATGTAGCAATGCCACTATTTATCTCATTTGGCTGCGACCTTAGTTTGTATTCGAATATCTCAGGTTCTCTGAAATGAATTTTGCTATTGAATTCACTGTCTAAGTTATTTTTCATGTATTGAATAATGTCATGACCTTTATTTGGAAATGGATTTTCATCAGGCCAAAGTTGATTAATTGCATTTAGACCAGGATCATTTCCGTAAGAGTGAAAAGCAACCATTTTTCCATTTGGAGCAAGCAAATTAACCATAGGTTTAATTACATTATTAACTTTCTTTTCAACACTCGCTCGCGAGCGATATGCTTGTGAGACAATAACTAAGTCAAATTCATTAATAGATTCTTTTTTTGATGGAATTATCTGATCAAGTGTGAATTCATGGTCTTTTCTATAAATGCAAATTACAGATGGGTTTTCATAAGTTGTATTGCCTTGTTTATTTTCTTCAACTCTCCAATTTTCTTTTAAAAGTGGGCCTAATTGTCTTAACTGTTCATAAAAACCAAATGAAGAGTCACCATCCAAAGCAATACTATTCCAATTCATATTTTGTTGCTTAGACTCATTATTGGATTTTAGATATCCAGCTTCAGAATAATGTAAATTAGAAATTGTAAAAACCATATTTGGATGCTCAACAAACCTATCAGCTAATTTCTCAATAGTTATTCTTGCATCTTCCATACTTACATCTTTGCAAGAAACATAAAAAGGAACAGTTGGAAATTTTTGATGAGCAATTCGAAGCACATTCATTAACACTGCTCCATCACCTACTCCAGCATCAAATATTTTTAGAGCTGGTTTTACTGGTTTCAATTCATTAATTATATGAGATAGCTTTTCAGCTATTACTGCCTTTTCATTTGTAGTTGTTACAAATAATAAATATCTCTGTCGATTGTCAAAAAAACGAACCTCTTCTGCCATATTTAATCTTAACAAGTTGCCAAAAAAATGAAACACTCAACTTTGATGGATACAGATGATTTAGAGCCAATTATTAAGCCAAAAGAAATTGATTTTGACACTTTGAGTATAGAAGAACTTAGAGAATATATTATAGAACTTAATGCAGAAATTAAGAGAGCCGAAAACTATATTTCATCTAAAGAAAAAGATCGTCTAAATGCTGAGAGTTTATTCAAAAAATGATTAATAGATACGGCTTAGTTCCTTTAGCATTCGCACTTTTCGTTTTTGTAATTTTTTTCACATCTCTTGTTCCTTCACCGCACAAAAGTTGTATTGATCGTAATTTAGCTGTTTTAAACAATTTAGATGAGGCTAAATATTCAGAAAGCGAAATAAAAGAACTTGGTTTATCGATTGGGACTGGCTGCAGAGAAGATAATTCCTTTCAACTTGCAGCCAATTAAAATTTTAGCTTGGAAAATTTAAGAGGGCATCTTCAGTCATAACTGTCATCACCGTTGTCTCAGTTAAAGCCCCTGCTTCTTGCCTGGCTTTAGTTAATTCCTCGTCGTTTTTAAAAGCCATAAGTCCTTCTTTATCGTCATAATGCATAATAACTACCATTGAGTTATCATCTTCTGCATGAGATCCAGCAAATATAATTCTGCCTTTAAAGCCCTCTAGTTTATGTTTATTTTCATGAACCATATCTTTCCATGACTTAAAGCCTTTAGAAAGTTTTTGCGTCAACATTACATACATAATACTTCTCCTGTTTTATGCTGTGAACTTTATAGGTTCATTTGTTAATTCAAATTGATGCGGTTCAAAGAACTCATTGTAGTCTGCAAGCATTGCATTAACATCATCTGGACTATTTGCTTTCCAATAACAGAACATTGTCAGTGATTCTCCAGGAGTTTCCCAGCTCATTTGGCACGCAGCATTTTCTCCTGTCATACTTTGTATTTGTTCTTCTTCAGAAATTCCTTCACCAGCTTTGGCAAAGGCTTCTTTTGCCTCTTTAGACTTAAATCTATGTGTTACTATATAATTATTCATAATTACTCCTTATTTCTTCATTGCATTAAACGCTGTGAGCGTATCATCAAAAGTCATCATGACTTTCATTTGATTGTTCTCAACTTCAAAGTAATGACCAAACATAGTATCCATACCATCAGCAGTTCCTTTTACTAATGCGAATACTTTGTTGCCTTCACTAATCATTGCTTGCGGTGTAACCATAAAATTATCCCAGTACTCAGGGATTTTTGACATATTTGCAATGAAATTTTCCTTACCTTTATGCACACCTGCTAATGGATGTTTTCCTTCTTCTCCTGGAAAAGTCCATGTTATGTCGTCATGAACTATTTCACCAAAGAATGTTTCCATATCTCCAGATCCAAATAAATCATAAGCTCTTTGTACTACTTCTTTAACGTCCATATTAACACCTCCTAGTCATAATATAAATTTTAGACATAATTACTTCTTTAAATAAAAATATTATGAACTATCTTAGTGAAACTTTTATGACAAATTTTTATACCTTTTTAAGGAGTTAATATGACTAATCTCAAAGGAAAAACATTATTTATAACTGGTGCCACAAGAGGCATTGGATACGCTATTGCTGAGCGTGCTGCAAAAGATGGTGCTAATATTGCAATCATTGCCAAAACCACTGAACCGCAACCAACATTGCCTGGGACTATTTTTACTGCTGCTGAGGATTTGATTAAAGCTGGCGGTAATGCAATTGGTATTAAAACAGATATAAGGTTTGAGGATCAGGTGCTTGCTGCTGTTGAAAAAACTGTAGAAACATTCGGTGGTATTGATATTTGTGTAAACAATGCAAGTGCTATTAGCTTAACTCCAACTGTAAATACAGAAATGAAAAGATACGATCTAATGCATAACATTAATACTAGAGGAACATTTCTTGTTTCTAAGTCATGCATTCCTCATTTAAAAAAAGGAAACAATCCACATATTCTTAACCTGGGTCCACCGTTAAACATGGAAAGCCAGTGGTTTAGTCCGCATGTAGCTTATACTATGGCAAAATATGGAATGAGCATGTGTACACTAGGAATGTCAGAAGAGTTAAAGTCATCAGGCATTGCTGTAAATTCATTATGGCCAAGAACGATGATTGATACAGCTGCTGTTAACAATATTTTAGCGGCATCAATGGATGACCAGGGCAAAAGTAAATGCAGAACACCTGCTATCATGGGTGATGCTGCATATGTAATACTTACTCAAGACTCTAAAAAATTTACAGGAAACATGTGTGTTGATGACAGTACGATGATGAAAGCTGGTAAGACGGATTTATCTGAATATCTTGCAACTCCTGATGCTGAACCATTTCCAGATTTCTTTGTAAACAAAGATGACGGTGAAGACATTATTCTAAGTTAAATAATCCTATGGAGCAGTTTAGTTTTAAACAGTTCTTACAAATTATTTATAGAATACTCACCTTTCCATTAATGGCACTTGTTGTCTTTTTGGTTTTGATGTTGTTTTTGTATTTTTTTTGATTTGATTATTCGTCGAAGCGTTTGGTGTTACAAGACTGCAAAGTTGTATCATAATCATCATTATGTTCGCCAGAGCAACATGGATCAATATTAATCTTACAATTTGGGCATTGAAAGTGACCATGTACATCAATTGGAATTATTGAAGTATTACACCATTGGCAGTTTTGCTGGGTCATTTTTTAATACCAAATATATTTATCAAATATATTAATTGATTCTTATAAAGAATTATCTATAAGGTTCATCAATCCACTTTATCATCATGAAAAGCTTAAATACTTTTTGTATTTAGGCTTTTTTCATTTTTAATTCACATTTTGAGAGTGCTTGATATTATTTATTTGATGATAATGTGGAGGTTAAAAAGTTGACGCCACCAACACTCTAAAGGGTGGTGTCCACAACCATTTCAAAAATATTCTTAAATCTACAAAACGTAGATGTGTGAAATAAAACAAATTAAACCCCACCTAGGTGGGGTTTTTTATTTTCCATTAGTTTTTTTATAAAAATATACAGATATAGAATAGAAAACTATTGTTCCAATAATCCATGCAGATTGAGATTGAAGCGTTATGTCTCTTTCACCAAAATTTATTAATGTTGGATTAAAATAAGGGCCAAATGGCATTAATGGCGCCCAAGAAATTTCTGCATCGCCTCCTACTTGATTGTGATAAATCACCGCCTCTACTAAAAAATTCTGACCCATGAACCAAATAAAAAACATAGACAAAAACACTAATTGAAATTTCTCATACTCAAGAGCTCTTTTTGGAAAAATCAAATAAACAAGAATAATTGCAAACCAAACAATTCCTGTATCAGCTAATGAATTTACTAACCAATTAATTTCCATTGGAATTGCACATGTCATTGCATCAGATCGTCTAATATTAACTGGATCACCGTCAACAAGTCCAAAATTAACCCATATTTCCCATCCGATAGCAGCAATTAAAAATGAAGATAACAATGTAAATGCTATCCATTTCTTCATTTGACTCTTGTATATAAGATATAAAGATAAAATTATTGGAGCTATTGCTGATAGATAAACGATGATGGTTCTTCTCCACTCAATTGAGTCCAATCCACATTCAAACAGCCACATATATTTACTCCAAGAATTCTAATTCTTTGACGTAAATCTCTGCAACATGATCTCTTCCATATGCTACAATTCCAATAGACGTTATTTTTTTTGGATCGATTTGATTTGACAGCAGCATACCGGATTTTTTAAAATCTTTTATCTGCATAATAAACTCATCATATTCATTCATTACATCAAATTCATGTGAATAATACTGCCAGGGTAAGATGGTCCCTTTTGTACGTAAAAAAATAAAGTATTTTTGATTATTTCCTTTAGCTACAACTCTTATTTTACTTGCTTCAATTAAATTTGTATCATTCAATGCATGGCGTATTTGAATAAAGCCACCGTTATTTTCTGTACTAACTTGACCTTTTATAAGCGCGATTAAATTTCCATTAACTTGTAAAAATTCAACAGTGCCAGTAGATACGCCGCCCATTACATTATCAGATATAAATTCCCATTTTTCAGTTTCATTAAAACTTATATTTAATGAGTTCTGTGCAAAAGCATTGTTCACAAAAAAAGACATAATCATTAAAAAAAAAATAAAAAGATTTTTATTAATTATTTTTACTCTCATTTGATATAATAACACTTATGGCCAATAAACCATCTATTAATCGTTCTTTTGAATTAGGTTTTCAAATTGGAGCAAAAAATTATGTTCTCATCTTAGGAAATTACATAATCTTATCGATCATGTTAATAATTTCAGGCATTACAATAATTGGTATTCTTTTATGGCCAGCTTTTTATTATGGGTATTATGGATCTTTAATAAACGTAGCCAGAGGTAACGATGCATCAATTGGTGATTTTTTCAAAATTGGATTTGGAAAGTTTTTTGAGTCTTTGGGTGCTTCAATATTGTATATATTAGGTATAACAATAGGATTTATTATTCTTATCATACCAGGAATATACTTCTTAGTTGGCTGGTTTTATGTACCGTATTTAATATTGGATAAAAACGCGTCAGTTGGAGAGGCATTTACAGAATCAATGCGATTAGTACATAATAAATCTGGGTGGTGGAAGACTTTCTGTGTAACCTTATTTGTATTTTTAATTATTCTTTCCTTAAACATTTTTCTGGCTATACCTTTCTTAGGAATAATAATAGTAACAATTGGACCTGTTGTTTTAATGCCATTTTTGCAAATGGTTTATGTAATTTACTACTTGGATACTCTATAACAAAAACATAATTCTTTTGCATTAAGCTCTACGATCACTGTGAACCGTCACCCTATGCATCACACGTTTATCGGGCATGTAGTCTCCAATGGCATAATGCATTGTGCAACGATTATCCCAAATAACTAATGTATTTGGCGTCCACTTAAATCTTATTTGAAATTCTGGTTTGCACATAAAATTAAATAAATATGAGAGTAAGTTATTAGAGTCTGTTGTTGTCATGCCAACGATCTGAGAGGTAAAACTAGGGTTTATATATAGAAACTTCTCACTGGAAATTGGATGAACCTTTACAACTGAATGAACGGCATTTCCAAATTCTTCAAACCCTTTATTTAATTTAATTGAAGACTCTTTATTATCATCGTTCATATAATTATTTCGAAAACTTCCCATGTCATGAATAGCCCTTAAGTTTTCAATTTGCGCTTTCAATTCATTAGGAAGCGCATCATATATTTTTGATAGAGAACTCCATAATGTATCACCACCGACTTCTGGAATTGTTTTACTGTACAAAACAGATGCAAAAGGTGGATCATTTTTAAACGTTACATCAGTATGCCATTCATCTGTATCCGGTGGGTTATCCTTATCATTTTCTAGTAAAACAATTTCAGGAAATCCCTCTACATGAGGATAAACAGGGTGTGGCTCTTCAATCGAACCAAAACTTTTTGCAAATTCAACGTGAAATTGCGGAGTAATATTTTGCTCCCTAAAAAATAAAACTTTGTAATTTATTAAGTCGTCATAAATTTTATTTTGAATTTCTTCATTAAAATCTTTTGACAAATCAATTCCACCAATTTCTGCCCCCAGTTCTGGAGATAGTTTATTTAAATGATATTGTTTCATTGTTCATATTAGAACAATTTTGTTACTACAAAGTAAAGTATAATAGAAATAGCAACAAACGAATACCATATGATTACTGTGTTTCTTGCTTTATTTGGATTTAGTTTTTTTGGATTTTTGAGATCTTCCTCTGTAGGTATTGGGCCAAGCTTGTGATAAAATTTTTTTTTCATATTATTAAGTGGCGAGCCCGCTCGGGTTCGAACCGAGGACAACTCCCTTAAAAGGGGAGTGCTCTACCAACTGAGCTACGGGCTCTTAAATTGAGTTTATATATGATTATTGTCTAAAATATATAGGTATTTTTGTATTTCAAGTGGATATCTTACATCATGTCTAGTTCTAATCTTGCAAAATCCGACATGCGAGACATATCCCATGGTGGATCCCATACAAGATCAACTGCAACATTTTTTACCCCAGGTACGGCGTCGACAGCTTCTTTTACTTTTTTTGGCATTTCATCTGCTACAGGACAATTTGGTGTAGTTAATGTCATTTGAATAATAACATCATTATCAGGAGTAACCTCACATTTGTAAATTAGACCTAATTCGTACAAATCAACTGGAATTTCAGGGTCAAATACAGTCTTTAATGCATCTATAACTTTTTGATCTTCTACTTTTTCCATTTAGTTAAATAATTCTACAAAATCCTCATAGCCTTCTTCACTTAACTTTTCTAGAGGAACAAATCTTAAGGAAGCCGAATTAATACAATATCTTAATCCAGTTTCAGTGGGTCCATCATCAAATAAATGGCCTAGGTGTGCGTCGCCATATTGGCTTCTTACCTCTGTGCGAACCATTCCATGGGATTTATCAACAACTTCTACAATTTCTATCCCATTTATTGGCTTATCAAAACTCGGCCAACCTGTTCCTGAATCAAATTTATCTAAAGAGGAGAATAAGGGTTCTCCTGAAATTACATCAACATAAATCCCAACATCTTTGCTATTCCAATATTCATTAAAAAATGGCCTCTCTGTTCCATTCTCTAAAGCAACAATTCTCTGTTCTTCAGTAAGGTTATTAATAGCTTCCTGTCTTTCTTCAGGCGTGGCAGAACACCAGAAAGGTGTATCCATTACTTCTACTTTTGACATATCGTACTCCTCTAAGTTTATATCGGCAAAAGACCGGTTTCCATAAATAAGTTGCAAAACAATAAATAATACAAGCAGTGCAAGATATACAGGATATAGTCTCATAATTAATCTTTTAAAGCCTGGTTAAAAGCATGCCATGCCATTGTTGCGCACTTTACCCTCATTGGAAATCCACCTACTCCCTTTAAGGCATAAAGTGAATCTTCCTCATTTAAAACTTTTAGGTCTTCATCTGAACCTGAAACAAGATTTGTAAAATCCTTAAATATTTCCTCAGCGACTTCAATTTTTTTACCTTTTAATTTTTCTGTCATTAATGATGCAGAAGCAAGTGATATGGCACACCCCTCACCTATGAATTTAATG
>CACCKE010000001.1 GCA_902546615.1 uncultured Pelagibacteraceae bacterium | reverse complement strand
CCACCCACAGCACCAAGTAAAACTGCGTGAGAGTTTTTAGCTTTTTCAAGAGTCTCATCAGATAGAGGAGTGCCATAGCGATCATAGGCAGACCCACCAATATCGTCCTCTTCTATCTCAAATTTAACTTTACTAAGTTCACCAATACTCTTAGCAACCTTTATGACCTCCTTCATTACTTCA
Source organism: uncultured Pelagibacteraceae bacterium (assembly GCA_902546615.1). Lineage (GTDB taxonomy): Bacteria > Pseudomonadota > Alphaproteobacteria > Pelagibacterales > AG-422-B15 > CACNXQ01. Next base: position 142,225 of record CACCKE010000001.1, on the reverse strand, counting down.
GGCCCTATACCGTCGCCAGGTAAGACTAATAATTTATAAGAATTGCTCATTTTATTTGCTGGCTATACAACCAGGGTGTTCTTGACTTTTGCTTATTTTCAAAATCAGAAATATGATTAACTTTAGCTAGTGTCAATCCAATATCGTCTAAACCCTCTAATAGGCTAGTTTTTTTGGCTTTATCAAGTTCAAAACTTACCTCATGATTTATATTTTTATCAAAATAAGAAATCTTCTGATTTTCTAAATCAATTGTAAAACTAAGACTGTTTTCGGCTGCTTTTTGTAATTTAGTTACTTCAGCCTCATCTAATTTGATTGGAAGAATGCCATTCTTGAAACAATTATTATAAAAGATATCCGCAAAACTCGAAGCGATGATGCATTTAATGCCATAATCTAAGATTGACCAGGGTGCATGTTCACGAGATGACCCGCAGCCAAAATTTTTACCAGTAATCAAAATTTGAGAGTCTTTATATTTATCTTGATTAAGGACAAACGAATCAATAGGTGCATCTTTCTCATCATATCTTAATTCATAAAATAAATTTTTACCTAAACCTGTTCGCTTAATTGTTTTGAGAAATTGTTTTGGAATAATCATATCAGTATCAACATTCACCATTGGTAAAGGAATTGCATTACTTTCTATTTTTTTAAATTTTTCCATTATATCTCTCTACTGTCTGATAGTTTTCCATTGATAGCCGCAGCAGCAGCCATAGCTGGACTCATTAAATGAGTACGACCCCCTCTTCCTTGCCTACCTTCAAAGTTCCTATTTGAAGTGGAAGCACATCTTTCTTGAGGTTTAAGTTTATCGGCATTCATTGCAAGACACATTGAACATCCAGGCTCTCTCCATTCAAAGCCTGACTCAATAAATATTTTGTCTAAACCCTCCTCTTCTGCCTGCTGTTTAACTAAACCAGACCCAGGAACGATTATTGCATTTACATGGTCCGCAACTTTTCTATCTTTTGCAATTTTTGATGCAGCTCTCAGGTCTTCAATCCGTCCATTAGTACATGAACCAATGAATACCTTATCTACTTTAACCTCTTTAAGTGGTGTATTCGGAACAAGACCCATGTATTCCAAAGCTCTAATCATTGATTTTTTCTTTGTCTCATCGCTTTCATCATCAGGGTTTGGAACCAATCCATCAATAGAAACTACATCCTCAGGACTTGTGCCCCAAGTGACTTGTGGAATGATGTCGCTTGCATCAATATTTACTGTTTTGTCATAAGCAGCACCTTCATCAGAAGCTAGCGATAACCAATAATCCGATGCTGATTGATATTCATTTTCTGCTGGAGAAAATGGTCTACCCTTTAAGTATTCAATTGTTTTTTCATCAGGACTGATTAAACCAGCTCTTGCTCCTGCTTCAATTGACATGTTACAGACTGTCATTCTTCCCTCCATTGTTAGGGATTTGATCGCATCACCTGTGTATTCAATAACATACCCAGTACCTCCAGCAGTTCCAATTGTTTGAATAATCTTTAAAACAATATCTTTTGCTGTAACACCCAGTGGCAGTTCACCTTGTATATTAATTTGCATATTCTTAGCTTTAGTTTGTACCAATGTTTGAGTTGCAAGAACATGTTCTACTTCAGAAGTTCCAATACCCCATGCAAGAGCACCGAAGGCACCGTGTGTTGAAGTATGGCTATCACCACAAACGATAGTCATTCCTGGTTGTGTGAAACCTTGCTCCGGTCCGATAATATGGACTATACCCTGTCTTTTATCAGACATAGAAAGAAAAGTAATTCCGTGCTCTTTACAATTCTCTTCAAGAGTATCTACCTGTAACTTAGACTCTGGATCTGATATTCCCTCATCTCTATTTGTTGTAGGAATATTGTGATCAGCAGTGGCTAATGTAAAATTAGGTTTTCTAACTGATCTGTTTGCAATTTTTAGTCCTTCAAATGCTTGGGGACTTGTAACTTCATGAACAAGATGTCTGTCAATATAAATGATTGATGTTCCATCTTCATTTTCTGAAACTAAATGATCATTCCATATTTTATCGTATAATGTCTTTGGAGTACTCATAAATAACTTTGATTAACAAAAAAAACGAGAAAGAAGTAATTATTCTTTTGTTGTTTCTGATTCTTCTGAACTTTCAGCATTATCTTCAGGAACTTGTTCTTGAGCAATCTCATCAACTTCAGATTCTTTTTTTTCCTCAGCTTGAGAAGCATCAGCTGCAACTTCAACACTCTCATCTTGAGCGGGCTCATCAGAAGCAATAATTTCTTCTTCTACAACTTCTTCACTCTCATCAATATATAAACTAGCAAGATCTGGTTGCTTCTTTCGAATTCTCTCAACGATCCTTGCTTTTTTACCGGTTAAATCTCTAAGATAGTAAAGCTTAGCTCTTCTGACCTGTCCACTTCTTACAATCGAGATGGAGTCAATAGACGGACTAAAGATTGGAAACACTCTTTCTACGCCCTCACCAAAAGAAATTTTTCTTACTGTAAATGAAGAACTTAGACCTCTATTTTTCTTTCTGATACAAACGCCCTCGAATGCCTGTATTCTCTCACGTGTACCCTCACGTACCTTAACATTCACTCTTACTGTATCTCCTGGATGGAATTGTGGTATTTTCTTACCTTTGACTAGTGACTTTATCTGGTCTTTTTCGAATTGTTCTATGATGTTCATGGTAGCCTCGCACCGTGTTTTAATACTTTATTTCTTCCTTGTCTTGCTTTTTTTGTAGTTTTTCCATAAATCTGGCCTAACTTTCTGTGTGAGTTTTTCAGATTGTTTTAAGCGCCACTCACTAATATTTCTGTGATTTCCAGAGAGCAATATGTCTGGAATTGTCAAGTTTTTCCATTTTTTAGGCCTTGTATACTGAGGGTATTCAAGAAGGTCTTTTGAGAAGGTCTCTGAACTAGCAGACTTCATGTCACCAAGTGTTCCTGGCAACAGTCTCACTATTGACTCCACTAAAACCTGGGAAGCTATTTCACCGCCCGCCAGTATATAGTCTCCAATACTTATTTCCTCAATAGGATAGAAATCGAGTATACGTTGATCAATGCCTTCATATCTACCACAGAGAATATTAATTCCTTTCATCTTTGAAAAATTAATAACTTTACTTTGAGTTAAAGGAGAACCGCGAGGACTTAAATATATCATTGGATAACTATCTTTAGATTTTATATTCTTGTAACAAGCCTCAATAGACTTCCCGATTACATCTGCTTTTAAAATCATACCAGGACCGCCACCAGCTGTGGTATCATCTACTTTTTTGTAATTACCTTTTGAATATTTTCTTGGATCAATTGTTTTTAATGACCATATTTTTTTCTTTAATGCCTTACCCACGACTCCTGTATTTAAAAGTCCAGGAAAACTATTTGGGAAAAGTGTGATAATTTTTACTCGATACATTACTAGCCTATATAGTCATTGATATTTTTTGTAATAATAATTTTTTTTATCAGATCAATTTTTTTTATTGTGTTTTCACTTATTGGTATAAAGTAGTCTTTAGCATTTTTTTTTCTTATTTCTAGTAAATCCGATGAACCGTAATTCTGAACAGATATTACTTTTCCAATATTTTTTCCATCATTAGTTTTTACAATTAAATTAATTAATTGATGGTAATAGTATTGGTTTAACTTTTTTATAGCTGGTAAACACGATTGATCGATTTCTATTGTAAGCCCTACAATTTTTTCAGCCAACTCCCTTGTTTTAATTTGTTCACAACTAGCAATATAACCAGTTTTTAACTCTTTCAATTTTTTAAGAGTAATATTTGAATATTTTTTCCCAAGTCTACAGGGGCCATATCTAAATACATCGTCTGGCGTTTCTGTATATGATATAATCTTGAAATGACCCTTTAAACCGTGAACTGCTCTTACTTCTCCAATAACTATCAATTGGGACATAATTAATAAGCTTAGTCTTTATTTCTCCTCTTCTGCTGGAGCTTCCTCTGCTGGAGTCTCTTCTGCTGGAGCTTCATCAGTTTTTGCTTCTGATGCTGGAGCTTCCTCTGCTGGAGTCTCTTCTGCTGGAGCTTCAGGAGTAGGCTGATTCTTTGCTTCCTCAGCTGCGGCTAATCTTTCTTGTGCTTTCTTTTTTGGCTGAGCTTTTTTAGGATTGTTGCCTTGTGCTGGCATTGGTATTACGCCAGCTTCTCCCAGAAATCTTGCAACCTTATCTGTTGGTTTTGCTCCTTTAGAAATCCACTCTTTTATTGAGTCTAAGTTTAGTTGGATCCTATCCTTATTATCTTTTTGTAAAAGAGGATTGTACAATCCTACCTTTTCAATAAATTTACCATCTCGCGGACTTCTTGAATCTGCAACTACAACTCTGTATACAGGCCTTTTTTTTGAACCTGCTCTCGATAGTCTTATTTTTAACGCCATTTTATTCTCCTTTTATTTGTTAATAGTTAAAATTTATTTTTAAAAAAATCACTTGGCATGCCACTTCCAAGTTGGCTTGCTAACATATTTGGATCAATTGATCCTCCCCCTTTTCTAGATAACTTCTTCATCATGTCTGACATCTTTCTATGTTGTTTTAGAATTTTATTTATTTCGGATACTGAAGTCCCTGACCCTGCCGCTATTCTTTTTTTTCTTGATCCATTAATTATCTTTGGCTTGCTTCGCTCGTATTTTGTCATTGATAGAATAATTGCTTCTTGTTGAGCGATTGAGTTGTCAGGATTAGTATTTTGTGGGATCTTATCACTCAGATTACTTAGTCCAGGAATGAATTTCATCATACCCGAAATGCCACCCATTTTTTTCATCTGTCTGATTTGACTAAGCAAATCGTCGAGGTCAAATTCTCCTTTTTGTAATTTTTTAGCCATTTCTTCGGCATCTTCTTGATCAACAGTTTCAGCAGCTTTTTCAACTAAGGTTACAATATCTCCCATTCCAAGAATACGAGTGGCAATTCGCTCTGGGTGAAATTTTTCAAGGTCATCGACTTGCTCCCCAACTCCCATAAATTTAATTGGACAATCAGTAATGTACTTCATGCTTAATGCGGCCCCACCTCGAGCATCGCCATCAATCCTAGTAAGAATAGAGCCTGTAATATTGATTGCTTTTGCAAAATCTCTTGCAACATTCACTGCCTCCTGGCCAGTTAGGCTGTCTAAAACAAGTATCGTTTCTAGAGGGCTAATTTCTTTTTCCAGCAAACTCAATTCGCTCATTAGCCCTTCTTCAACATTCATTCTCCCCGCTGTATCATATAAAACACAATCAATTTCCTGTAATTCAGCAAATTGTTTTGCTCTTGATACAATATCAATAGGCATTTGATTTTCGAGTTTGGGTAAAATTGTTACATCAATTAACTCAGAAAGTTTTTTTAGCTGATCAAAAGCAGCTGGTCTTGTGGTATCTAATGAAACAAATAAAATCTTCTTATCGTAATTACTTTTGAGATAATTACCGATTTTACCAACAGTCGTTGTCTTGCCAGAACCTTGAAGTCCTGCAAATAAATAGGATGAAACTTGATTATCGTTTATTTGGAATTCGGGTGAAGCTGAACCTAAAATTTGAATTAATTGATCATTCACAATTTTTGTAATCATTTGCGCAGGCGTTATTGATCGAATGATTTCTTTTCCGATCGCCTCTTTTTTGACATCCTCTATAAATCTTTTTGCAATTGGCAATGCAACATCAGCTTCAAGAAGAGCTCTTCGAATATCTCTCATTGCACTATCGAGAGAAGCCTCATCAATAGAACCTGTCTTTTTTAAACTCTTAAATATTTCCTCAAACCGATTACTAAGGTTTTCAAACAAAATAAACTCTCCTTCAGCAGGTAGTGCACCAATGGGCGAAACTCGCTGACTGGTGTCGATACCTTTATTTATGGCACCGCAGAAATAATATTTCTGACGGAAAACGTGAGTTTTTTATTACTTCAGTAAGTTAATGTCAAGATTCATTTAATTTCTTATTTACTGGAAAAATCAAAATTGGCTCAATATAAAGTGTTTATGCACGAGTTTAAGTTCGTAAAGATGAATGGCCTTGGAAATGATTTTGTTGTTATTGATCAAAGAGTATCTGAATTTGATTTATCAGAAGAACAAATAAAATTAATTTGTAACAGAATAGACGGAGTTGGCTGCGATCAATTAATTATGATTAGAAAGTCACAAGATAACAGCGATCCACTAATTAAATTTTTTAATTCAGATGGAAGTGAAATAGATGCTTGTGGAAATGGCTCGCGTTGTGTTGCAAACTTTTTAATGAAAGAAACAAAGAGCGAGAAAATAAACTTAACAACACGTGAAAGAACAATTTCATGTGAAAAGATTGATGATGTCACAATTAGTGTAAATATGGGCAAGCCAAAATTCAAATGGAATGAAATACCTTTAACTAAAGATGTCGATCCAGAAGATATAAATTTTTCAATCAGAGACCTTACTCTAAAAAAACCATTTTTGGTTAATATTGGTAATCCACATATTATATTTTTTGATGATGAAATAGAAAAATATGATGTTGAAAGTTTTGGATCATTAATTGAAAACGATAGTTTATTTCCTGAAAAAATAAATGTGAGTTTTGCAAAGTTAAAAAGTGATAATCACATTGTACTAAACGTATGGGAGAGGGGTGCAGGAAAAACGAATGCTTGTGGTACGGCTGCTTGCGCAACAGCTGTAGCAGGAGTTGAAATGGGAGTGATAAAAAATAAGGTGACAGTAACATTGCCAGGGGGCGATTTAGAAATATATTACGAACGTAGGGATAATATTATTATGACTGGTCCAACTGAGATAAATTTTATTGATAAATATAAGCTGTGAGAAATAAAAATTCTAAAAAAAATACTAAAATATACTTCAATAACTCATGCAGTATCTGTAGGTTTGAAATAAACCACTATAAGAAACTTAATAATGTTATTGATTGGGTCGATGTTACTCAAAATAAAGTTGCTGAAAAGGAAACTTCAAAAGAACCAAGTCAATTGATAAGACGTCTTCATGCCAAACATGATGGAAAGATATTAGAAGGAATCGATGCTTTTTTACTGATATGGTCTCAACTACCAAGGTATAAATGGCTTTATAATTTTATTAAATTGCCTCTTATCTATCATATGAGTCATATATTGTATGAAGTTCTTGCATTTGCTCTATATTTAAAAAATCGAAATCAAATAAGTAATGAAAGATCCAGAAATTAAAACTTACGGATGTAGACTGAATTTTTATGAGTCTGAAGTTATAAGAAAATACGCAAAAGATAACAATCTTCAGAACCATATTTTTATTAATAGTTGCGCTGTTACAAATAAAACTATCGCTGATCTGAAAAATGAAATTAGAAAAGTAAAAAAAGAAAATCAACAAAGTCAAGTCGTTCTTACTGGTTGTGCTGCACAGATACATAAAAAAGATTTTGAAGCAATGAGCGAAGTTGACTCCATCATTGGAAATAAAGAAAAATTAGAATCCTCAACCTATAAAACTATAAGAGAAAGTAATAAGCCCGTAAATTTAGTAGGAGATATATTCGAAAATGAACAAGCAATTTCACCGATTATAAGTAAAGTTAAAAACAGAATAAGAGGATTTGTACAAATACAAAATGGATGTGATCATAGGTGTACATTTTGTATTATTCCATATGGACGAGGAAATTCAAGAAGTGTGGATCCAAAAAATATTATAAAACAAATAAAGTTACTTCTAGAGAAGAACTACAAGGAGATAGTGCTAACTGGCGTTGATCTCACAAGCTACGGTAGTGATTTTGAGAAAAAAATTTCATTGTCAAAGTTAGTAAAAACTATTCTCAATAGGTTGCCTCAACTTAACAGACTGAGACTGTCATCACTTGATATCGCAGAAATAGATGATGAATTAATAAATCTTTACGGTAGCGAGAAACGTTTACTTCCTCATATTCATTTATCTCTGCAGGCTGGCGATAATATGATTTTAAAAAGAATGAAAAGAAGACATTCAAGAGAAGATGCAATTAATGCAATAGAGCGCATCAGAGCTGTTAGACCTGATATTGTATTTGGTGCAGATTTTATTGCTGGATTTCCAACAGAAACGGATGAAATGTTTCTAAATTCAGTGCGTCTTATAGATGAATGTAATATTACTTTTTTGCACATATTTCCATTTTCACCAAGAGATGGAACGCCCGCCGCTAGAATGCCTCAATTAGATCGAGAAATTATAAAAAAAAGAGCAAAAATACTCAGAAATATTGGCGAGCGAAAGATTACCGAGCACTACGATAAGCTTAAAAATAAAGAGATTAACCTTATTGTTGAGAGTCAAAATCAAGGCAGATCAGATACATTTGCAAAGGTCTGTCTCGATAATAATTTTGAAGCGGGTAAAATAATAAAAATGCTTGTCACTGGAAAGCGTCAAGAAGGCTTAATTGGAAATATAATTGTTTAAGAGTTTAAAATCCGGCCTAGCAAAAGTATTTGCAAATCAAAAAGTTGATCAAAATACAATACAGGATTTTGAAGATCTTCTCATTACTTCTGACGTTGATGTTGAAACATCAGAACTCATTACATCAAAATTAGCAAATGAAAAATTTTCTAATGCCCCTTCGCTGGAAGAAATCCAATCATCTCTTAGTAAAATTATAAATGAAATTGTATCAACAAATATAAAAAAAATTGACTATAAAAATAACGCAAAACCCTACGTTATATTAATGGTAGGCGTAAATGGTTCAGGTAAAACTACAACAATTGCAAAACTGGCAAATCAATTTCAAAAAGAGAAAAAAAATGTTCTGTTGGTTGCTGCTGATACCTTTAGAGCAGCGGCTGCAGAACAATTGAATGAATGGGCTGATAAAATAGGAACGGACTTTGTAAGAGATGCTTACAAATCTGACCCAGCAAGTGTAGTTTATAAGTCAATTGCATATGCAAATAAAAATAATATTGACGTAGTTATAATCGATACAGCTGGAAGACTTCAGAACAAAACTGATTTAATGGATCAATTAGGTAAAATTGACCGAGTGCTTAAAAAACACGATGAAACACTTCCTCATGATTCAATAATATCGATTGATGCCACAACAGGGCAAAATGCCTTAAAACAAGTGGAAGAATTTAATAAATTTACGAAAATTACTGGCATTATTATGACGAAATTTGATTCCAATGCAGCAGGAGGAACACTAGTATCAATTTCCAATAAAACAAAAATACCAATTTTAGCAATTGGTAGTGGTGAGCAAATAAGTGATCTTTTTGATTTTGATCCTGAGCAATTTTCAAATAATTTTATTAAAAATTAAAAAGGTCTTATGAGTGAGATCGTTGCGCTTTCTGTACCAGGGTTCGTATCACCAATGCTTGCATTGGATATATGATTTAAATTAAATCCTATTCGACTTGATTTAAGTTTATATGAAAACTCAATCTGACTTCTAAATTCGAGATTGTATCCCAAATCTTTACTATCACCTCGATCATAATATCCTAACGCGAAGCTTGGTGTAAAAAACCATTTTTCAGAAATTCCAATATTTTTTCTTAAACCTGAATAAATATATTTTCCATTATCTCCGTTTCTCATAACACCTAAGAAAGGTTTAAGATCGTAATTATTTTTTAAAAAGTTATTGGCGTACAAATATTCAAATCTTATTTCCGATGAGTCAACTGTATCGTTTACGTCAAATTGACCTAATGAAAATGACCACATATTTTCATCATTGGATTGAGCACTAAATCCATAAAATATTAAAATTAGAAAGGTAATAAATAATTTTTTCATGAAAAGATTTTTATGATCCGTATCTTACAAATGTATCGGCCACTTCACCTTCTTGTACATAACCACCTGACCAAGTTACGCATCCACCCGACCATTTAACTACATTACCTTCACCGTCACATCCATCAGCAGCTATTTCTTCTAGCTTTTCATATAATGGTTCTTGTAATTCTTGAAATTCAGAAATATCTTCTCTTGTTGTAAGTTCAACATCCTCATAATCTTTTGTCTCATCTTCGATGCCGCCTGCAAAAGTGAAATTCAGACCTAGGAAAAAAAATAATAAAAACGCATAAATTTTTGATTTCATAAACACCTCTTTTAATTGTACTATAATATAAAATTTCAAATTGTTTAAAAGATATCTACAAATTGTCAAAAATTAGGCATGGCTTCTTTTTTGTCTATAAATTGCAATAGCTCCAATTATCATTATAAGGAATGGAAGAGACCATAATATATAAGTTAGGCTGTTAAATGGCGGTGTCATCAAAATCCAATCGCCATATCGTTCTACTAAATATTCTTTAATTTGCTGATCGGTCTCACCTTGACTAATTTTTTCACGAATAAGTTTTTTTATATCCTCTGCTAATTCAGCATTAGACTCATGTATTGTTTGGCCCTGGCACACAAGACACCTTACCTCTTTAAAAAGCTCAATTGCCCTAGGGTCTTCAGCTATGGCATTATTTTGTAGCAAAAAAAGGAGTAAAAATATGTTAATGATCTTTGTCATCCTTTAATTATCCCTAATTATTGGAAGAATTTTCTCTTCCATCTCATTCATATGAATTGGACCAATATGTTTATAAATAATTATACCGTTGGCAATAATATAAGTCTCAGGAACTCCATAAACTCCCAAATCAATAGAGGTTCTTCCTGAATTATCTGAGCCAATTTTGACAAATGGATTTCCAAGACCATTTATGAAATTTTTTGCTTCTTCATTATTATCTTTGTAATTCAAACCAAATATTTCCACTTCATACAGTTCTGACAAAACCATTAATATGTCGTGCTCTGCACGACATGGTATACACCAAGAAGACCAAACATTTAATAAAATTGGGTTTTCACTATTTAAGTCTAAATTTGTAAGTTCTTCCTGTCCAAAAAGGTTTGGTAATGAAAATTCTGGTACTTTTTTTCCAACAAGAGGACTTGAAAGTTTTGAGGTGTCATTATTTAAAGAAAAAAATAAGAATAAACTGAACAATATTATTAAGATCAAAGGTAAAAATTTTAAACGATTACTTTTCATTCAAACGTCCGATTCTTATGGAAGCAGATATAATTCCCCCAATGATTATCATTAACGTACCTAACCAAAGTATTGTCATGAAAGGTTTGATATGCATTCTGACACTTATTGACTGCTGATCTTGAGGAACATTCATGACAAGGTAAATATCTGAAAAAAACTTGTGCAAAATACTTGATTCAGAAGTAATTGTAGGTGGATTTGAATAAAATCTGATTTCAGGAGTAAATGTATCTATTAACTTTCCGTCTTTTTTCATAAGGAAATATGCTTTTAGTGAATTATAATTGCTTTCCTCAACTTGTTCTATTTTATCAAAACTAAAAATATACTTTTGCAATTGTAAATTATCTCCAACTTTAGCATTATAAATTCTCTCCTCAGAATACACGGCATTACTTACAACTGCCATCATCAAGATACCAAATCCAGCGTGTGCAAGATTTTGGCCTAAATTTGTTCTTACTAAAATATTTTGCTTATTAAAATTTATACTAGCTGTCATAGAAGAAATTATTAAAAGCAAACTAAAAAAGATAATTAAGGTTTCAGTCAAATTAAATAATTCAAAATATAGACTAATTATCAATGTTATAGTTAATGATGTAATAATGAGATATCGCATTTGAATTATTATTTTATAGAGTTTTGTGTCAGTCCATCCCAAACGCGGAGATATAAACATAAAAAAAAGAAAAAGTATTATGATGGGGGCTATAGTCGTTGAGTAATATTTTGGCCCAACAGTTAAGCTCTTATTAAGTAATAAATCAGTTGCAAGAGGGTACATGGTTCCTAAGAAAACAATCGTTAAAATGGTTATCAAAAGCCAGTTATTTACCTGTATACCTGTACCCCTGCTGATCAAACCCATACTACTTGTCTTATTAATTTTTTCAAAGTTGTATGCAAATAAACTAAAAGAAAAGACAAGTATAAGAAAAATAAATAATAAAATAAATAGACCTCTCCCGGGATCACTAGCGAAGGTATGAACGGAATTTAGAATTCCAGATCGTACAAGAAATGTTCCAACTAAGCTCAGTGAAAATGTAAGTATGGCTAAAATAATGGTCCAAGATTGCATTACATTTCTTTTCTGAAGTATCAACACACAATGAATTAATGCAGTTGCGGCTATCCACGGCATTAGCGATGCATTCTCAACTGGGTCCCAAAACCAATAACCTCCCCAACCGAGTTCGTAATAAGCCCAAAATGAACCTAGAGCTATCCCAGCTGTAAGAAACGCCCATGCAGAAAAAACCCAAGGTTTAACAATTGAAGCCCATTGCTGATCAACTTCTTTAGTAATTAATCCTGCGATTGCTAAGCTAAACACAAGGGAAAAGCCAACATAGCCTATATACAACACAGGTGGATGAATTGCTAGGAGTGGATCCTGTAAAATAGGATTTAAACCAATCCCGTCGAAAAAATTATTTTGATTTAATGCAAACGGATTAGATAAAAAAACTAAAAATGCGACAAATCCAAAGATCATAATACTCTGTACCGCAACTGTTATCTCTTTAAACCGTTCTGAAATTCCTCTTGAAAGGGCAAATAAAAAATTAAATAAGACCAAAATTAATATCCATAAAAGCATACTTCCTTCATGATTTCCCCAAACACCAGAGAATTTATATATAAGTGGTTTTTCTGAATGAGAATTGAAATAAACTAAATCAAAATTAAAATCTGAAATAAGAAAAAGATAAATTAGAATTAAAAATGTTAATAGTATTGAAATTAACTGTACGTAGGCCAGCGTAATAACACCAGGTCTTGTGAATATTTTATTATTTATAATTTTACTAGACTGAATCACTGATGCAGTTAGACAAAGAAGTAGTAAAAAATTTGAAATATAAAAAATATATAAACTCATTCACCTTGCCATTTGCCTGATTTTTTAAGTGTTTCTATAACTTCGGGAGGCATATAGTTTTCGTCGTGCTTAGCTAAGACTTTATTCGCAATAAATCTACCATCATTCATATAAACCCCCTCAACTACAACTCCCTTATCTTCAGCAAATAAATTTGGCAAAATACCTTCGTATTTCACATCAATTTTGTTATCACCATCAGTAATACTGAAATAAAAAATACTGTCAGATTCGTTTTGAACAGAGCTTACTGATACAAGTCCTCCCAATCTAATTATTTGACCTTGTTTATCTGAATTTTTTAAAAGTTCAGTAGGGCCATAAAAATATATTATATTATCTCTTAAGTTAAAAATAATTATCAATACAGCGATTGAAACAATAATTAAACTTAATAGAAATTTAATTAATCTGCTTTTTACTAAATTAGTCAATTTTGTTTTTTGTTTTATTAAAAATTTTTTCGTATTTCCTTAAATTCAATATATTGATTAAAAAAAATATAATTAAAGAAAAGAAAAAAATACCATATGAAGACCAAACAAAGATTGCGTATCCACCCATATCTAATAATTCATTCATTAGTTGCTGGTCCTTAACACTTTATTTTCAATCAGAACAAGTCTGAATCTAATTAGTGATACTGTTACTAGAAATAAAAAACAGGCGGCTGTCATTATAAATAATGGAATCAGCATACTAACATCAATACTTGGTGCAGAAAGTTTTGAAATTGAAGCAGGTTGATGCAAAGTATTCCACCAATCAACTGAAAATTTAATTATTGGTATATTGATAAAACCTATTATTGCTAGTGCTGCTGATATTTTTGAAGCAAGTTCCTTGTTTGATATTGCCTGCCAAAGAAAGATATAAGCGATGTAAAGAAAAAATAATATTAACATAGAAGTTAGTCTCGCATCCCATACCCACCATACACCCCATGTAGGCTTGCCCCATATACTTCCAGTTATCAATGACATTAAAGTAAATATCATTCCTACTTGAGCAATTGATCTTGCAACAACATTAAAAAGGGGGTTTCGGGTTATGAACCAAAGAACACATGAACCAGCTAAAATTGAATAAGTCATAAGTGCAAACCATGCTGAGGGAACATGTATATACATAATTCTCATCGAATCTCCTTGAATATAATCTGGAGGAGATTGAAAAAGTGAATAATATAAGCCTATAACAAATGCAAAAATTGTTGCAAAAATCAGGTATGGATTAGCAGACTTGATAAGTTCAATATGGTTATTTTTAATTTTAATATACATCTTCTAATATATATATATTGACTTGAAGTATTGCCTACTCTCCATAAAGACGCAGACCATATGCAGTTACATATATAGAAATAACAAAAGAGAGCATTGATAATGCTAACAAAATTGGCCAAGAACCAGCATCAGAGCCAAAAATAATAAATGGTACAAATAGTGGTATCATTATAATTGCTTTCAAGAAAATTGTTCTTCTGGCGCCAAGTGTTAGCGCGCTCACGAAATTTGCAATGAAAACCATGCCAAATGAGCCTATAAATAAGTTTATAAATATTTGCGTAGTCTCTAGATAATCCAAATAAAATAGAAAACTCAATAATGGCAGAATTACTAAAAGTGGAAGGCAATAAATAAACCAATGTGTTATATATTTACTGATTATTAAATACTCAATCGTCTTATTTTTCTGCATAATAATATCTAAATTACCATCCTCATAATCAGCATTATAAATTCTATCAACTGTAATAATAATTGATAAAGCTAGAGCAATCCAAACAACACCTCTAAATAAAACTTTAAGCTGCTCAGTTTGAGTACCAAATGCAAATGGAATTAACATTAAAATAAGGATAAAAAAAGATACCGTAAAAAAGAAATTAGCACTCGAATAAAAAGATAATAATAGATCTCTTTTAATTAGGTTAGACATATTAAATATTAATTTCCTTATGAAATTTTTTCGGTAAATTTATATTAGAAGTAAGTATAACTGTTCCCATATTTTCATTAAATTGATTAATTTTTTCTATAAGTAAGTTTGTGTTGACCTCATCTAGAAAAACAAATGGTTCATCTAAAAACCACAGATCATATTTATTGTAATTAAGTCTGTGGAGGGAGATACATTTTTTTTGACCATCACTTAAGGAGCTAACATCCTTATTAAACAAATGATACAAATTGTTATGTTCTAATAACTTTGTATGATCAAGAGCTTCATTAAAAAGAATATCCCATAACTCTAAATTTTTTTTTATAGAAAGATTTTCTTTTAAAGAATTCTTTTGGCCAATTAGGTTGAATTTACTATTGTATAGATTATCTTCACTTATACCAACATCATTAAACAATACTTTGCCCTCGTAAGATGTAATAAAACTGGATAGAATTCTTAAAAGGGTAGTTTTTCCAGAGCCATTTCTCCCTTTTACAACCAACGTTTCACCTGACTTAATTGAAAAATTAATATTATTGAGAACTATGTTTTCTCCCCTTTTACAACTCAAATTCTCAGTTTTTAGTTCGTTCATTATAAACTTTATGTTGATAGCTTGTTAAATTAGTCTAAATATAGCAGCAGTAAACCTCTATGTACGACAGCTTTAAGACAAAAAAAACACTAAAAATAGGAAAAAAAACCTATACCTATTACAGTTTCAAAGCGGCTGAAAAAAATGGCCTTAAAAATATATCCGCATTACCATTTTCTATAAAAGTTCTCTTAGAAAACCTCATAAGAAATGAAGATGGGTCTACAGTTGAATTAAATGACATTAAAGAATTTGAGAAATGGAAGTCTGATAAAAAAGTTAACAAAGAAATTAATTTTAGGCCTGCACGAGTTCTAATGCAGGATTTCACAGGTGTTCCAGCTGTGGTTGATCTTGCGTCAATGAGATCTGCGATAAAAAATGAAAAAGGTGATCCTAAAAAAGTCAATCCATTATCGCCAGTTGATTTAGTAATTGATCACTCTGTTATGGTAGACAAATTTGGAACGGCAACTGCTCATAAAGCAAATGTTGATTTAGAATACAAAAGAAATATTGAGAGATATGAATTTCTAAGATGGGGACAAAAGTCCTTTAATAACTTTAGGGTAGTGCCTCCAGGAACAGGTATATGTCACCAAGTTAATTTAGAATATCTCGCTAAAACAGTTTGGTCAGAAAAGAAAAAAATTAAAAATAAAAAAGTCAATTTAGCTTATCCAGATACGGTTGTAGGAACTGATAGTCACACAACAATGATCAATGGACTTTCTGTTCTTGGTTGGGGCGTTGGTGGAATAGAGGCTGAAGCGGCAATGTTAGGTCAGCCAATTTCTATGGTGGTTCCTGAAGTTATTGGCTTTAAAATTAAAGGAAAAATCAAAGAAGGAATAACTGCTACTGATTTGGTTTTAACAATTACCGAACAATTAAGAAAAAAGGGTGTAGTTGGAAAATTTGTAGAATTCTATGGGAAAGGACTGAAAGAGTTATCCGTTCCTGATCGAGCAACAATTTCAAATATGGCTCCAGAGTATGGTGCAACTTGTGGATTTTTTCCAATAGACGAGGAGACTGTAAAATTTTTAAAAGTTAGCGGAAGAGCGGCTGATGAAATTAAACTTGTAGAGAGATATTCAAAGGCACAAGGGTTATGGGAAGATTATAAAAAAAATAAAAGAGTTTACACTGATACGATGGAGTTAGATTTATCAAGCATTGAGCCTAGCTTGGCTGGACCAAAAAGGCCTCAAGACAAAATACTACTGTCAAATGTTGCTGATCAATTTATGACCTCTTTTGAAGACGAATTTGGCCAAAAGAAAACGACAAATCCTATTTCTGTAAATAACGAATTTGAAATTGATCACGGGCATGTTGCCATAGCGGCGATTACGAGTTGTACCAACACTTCAAATCCAAGCGTAATGATTGGAGCGGGACTACTTGCCAAAAAAGCAAATAAGCTAGGTTTAAAAACTAAACCCTGGGTTAAAACCTCTCTAGCTCCAGGATCTAAAGTTGTTACGGACTACTTGGAAAAATCTGGACTCCAAGAGCAATTAGACAAGCTCGGTTTTAATCTTGTAGGTTTTGGTTGTACGACTTGTATAGGAAACTCCGGGCCTCTTGATAAAAATATTTCAGATACAATTTCTAAACATGACTTAATTGTTAGTGGTGTTCTATCGGGAAATAGAAATTTTGAAGGTAGAATAAATCCATTTGTTAAAGCAAATTACCTTGCCTCGCCACCTCTTGTTGTAGCTTATGCTTTAGCAGGCTCAACAAAGATAAATTTATCAAATGAACCGATTGGTATTGGACACAATAATAAGAAAATTTATCTAAAAGATATCTGGCCTAAGACTAAAGAAATAAAAGTTGTGATAAATAAAATAATAAACTCAAATTTGTATAAGCAAAGGTATAAAAATGTTTTTAAAGGTGACAAAAAATGGAATTCAGTGAAATCATCAAGTGGTCTCACTTATAAATGGAATAAAAAATCAACCTATGTACAACATCCACCATTTTTTAAAAATTCAGAAACTAATAGTGTAAGTGATATTAATAAAGCAAATATACTTGGAATATTTGGTGACTCCGTTACGACGGATCATATTAGCCCTGCGGGAGCAATAAAAGAAGACAGTCCTGCAGGAGATTATCTAATCTCAAAAAAGATTAAAAAAGTTGATTTTAATTCATTTGGAGCAAGGCGTGGAAATCATGAAGTAATGATGAGAGGAACATTTGCTAATATTAGGATTAAAAATGAAATGCTAGATAATATCGAAGGTGGATATACAATTCATTATCCTTCACAGAAACAAATGTCAATTTACGATGCCTCTGTTAAGTACCAAAAATCAAAAACACCATTAATTATTTTTGCTGGAAAAGATTATGGAATGGGGTCTTCAAGAGATTGGGCAGCGAAAGGCACTAATCTTTTGGGTGTAAAGGCTGTCATAGCAGAGTCTTATGAGCGTATTCACAGATCTAATCTTGTTGGTATGGGTGTATTGCCATTTCAATTTATAGGAAATGACAATCGTAAATCATTAAAACTTCTGGGTTCAGAGAAAGTAAGTATCACAGGTATAGCTAATAAACTGAAGCCACAAGGAAAGTACAAAGCTCAAATTTTTTATGCAAATGGAAAAAACATTACAATTGATTTGAAGCTACTAGTTAATACCGCAACAGAAGTTGAATACCTTTTAGATGGCGGTATTCTTCAATATGTTTTAAAAAATATAGCTAATAGTTAATATTAATTTGTTCTGTAATCATTAAGAAAATCAAGAGATCCATTACCAGATCTTACAATTTTTCTAACATTTTCTGAGAGCAATTCAGTGATTTCCTCAAAACTTTTACGATCAGTTTTATATTTATTAGTATCTAAATTAATACCAACCTCGACACAAACATCAGAACAATCCGTGAAGAAATAATTAAATGATTGAAATTCAGTTTGATGCACATTGCAATATTCTTCAAAATTTCCTGAACCGCGAGATTCAATTTTTATTATTGAGCCTTCTAAAGAGTAGAACCCACCCTCACAGCCATAAAAAGTTTTTCTATAAGAGGTTTCTTCAGACTTTGATCCAAGGATTGCATAGAAAATAATATCATTATATCTTCGCGTTGCATCGTCAGCTGCAGCTGGAATCATAGTTGCGTAGACGTAAAAATTACCAGAATTAATGCTTCCTGATTTTTCTAGGTCGTCAACTTTCCAGTTTCCTGGAAGAAGAGGCAAGTTTGTAACACTATATGCGCCCTTGATTTTGCCTTCATAAATTTCTATTTCGTTTAATTCAGCCGAATTTGCGCTAAAAGTTATGAATGCAGCAAACAGGCCAGCAAAGAAAGAACTAATAAGTGTTTTCATTATATACCTCACAAAATTTTTATTAGGATTATAAACAGAATTTTATAGTATTGGAGTCTTAATTTTAGAATTAATTTATCGATGTAGTGATGGTTTCAATAAGTTTTTTTGAAAATTCAACAGGATCTGATGGCTTTTCACCATCAAGAATCTTAGATTGTTCATAAAGTAAAATTGAAATATTCTCAACATCACTAATTGATGCTTTATCTTTACTCATTTTAGCAAGTTTTTTTATGAGCTTATGT
Source organism: uncultured Pelagibacteraceae bacterium (assembly GCA_902546615.1). Classification (GTDB taxonomy): domain Bacteria; phylum Pseudomonadota; class Alphaproteobacteria; order Pelagibacterales; family AG-422-B15; genus CACNXQ01. The sequence goes on along the minus strand of CACCKE010000001.1, from coordinate 123,072 downwards.
TGAGGATTGATTTCCAAAACTTTAAGGGAAAGACCCTGATTGAGCTGATTGTGCTGCTGAAGTATTTTTTCAAGCTGAGGATCCATTGCGCCTTCATCACTTACAAGACATACAGGGCTATCTGTAAGTCTTGAGGACACTCTAACGTCTTTAACTTTTTCCTTTAATTTTTCTTTTAGTAGATTAATCAGCGGCTCAACAGATTTTTCATTTTTATCATCTTTTTTTTCTCCATCAATTTTATTCAGGTCATCCATTCCCCTTGTAACAGATTTAAAACTCTTCTCTTGATATGATGAGGTTGATGAAGTCCAAAAACTGTCTACAGGGTCATCCAATATAAGCACATTAATATCTCTTGACTTATAGCCCTCTAAACTTGGATTATTAATTATATTTTCATAACTATCACCAGTCATAAAGTAAATATCCTTTTGTTTTTTACCCATTGACTCTATGTATTCATTTAATGTGATGAGTTTTTTTGATTTTGAATTCTTAAATAATGATATTTCTAGAATTGAATCTTTTCTCTCAAAGTCTTCATAAATTCCCTCTTTTAGTACTGGACCAAAATTTTCCCAGAATTTTTCATACGACTCCCTGTCTTTATCAATCTTTTTTTTGAGATCAGAAATTGTTCTTTTAACTAGAGATGATCTTATTTTCGTAACGACTGGGTTGTTTTGAAGCATTTCGCGACTTATGTTTAATGGAAGATCTTCCGAGTCGATGATACCTCTTAGGAAACGAAGATAAGGAGGAATAAGTTCTGGACAATTGTCTGTGATAAATACTCTTTTAACATAAAGTTTAAGCCTGTTTTCTCTTGCTGGATCATAAAGATCAAAAGGTTTAGTTGATGGAATAAAATTTAACACAGTATATTCAATTTTTCCTTCAGCCTTATAATGAGACGTCATCCAAGGATCATCGAACATCTGTCCTGCGTGATTATAGAACTCTTTATATTGTTCCTCAGTAATTTTATTTTTAGGTCGCGTCCAAATAGCTGACGCAGAATTAATAGAATCAATTATTTCATCTTTTTTTTCAGAACCATCACTCACATAAATTGGAATACTTATATGATCTGAATATCTTTTAATTATATTTTCAATTCTATTTTTGTCTAAATACTCTTTAGACTCCTTCGTTAAAGTAAGTTCTATCGAGGTTCCTCTATTCGATACTAGAAGATTTGAGTCTTCACTCTCCTCAATGGTGAAGCTGCTTTCTCCATCAGAAGTCCAGATCCAAAGTTTATTTTCTCCAGCTTTGCGTGTAGTAACTTTAGTTTGTGAAGCAACCATAAAAGCAGAATAAAAACCGACACCAAATTGACCAATGAGTGAAAGGTCTTTTGTTTTAGATTCAGACAGTTCTTTTAAAAAATGTGCAGTACCAGAGCGTGCGATTGTTCCAAGGTTAGAAACAAGATCCTTTTTATTCATTCCAATTCCGTTATCGGAAATTGTGATTAGATTATTTTTTTTATCAATAGTGATCTGAATTTTGAAATTAGGATCATCCTTTATGAGTTTTTCTTTTGTATTTGATAGGTATCTTAATTTATCACATGCATCAGAAGCATTGGATACAAGCTCCCTTACAAACACTTCTTTTTCTGAATAAACAGAATTTATCATCAATTTGAGTAATTGACTGACTTCTGTTTGAAACTCTAATTTTTCCGATTTAGGCATAATTTTTATTCTCAGAAACTATATTGGAATTATTCATCGAAATTCAAGGCGATTTAGATGATGTTATCGTGAAATTTTTCCCTATTTTCGTTGTTTTTTTTACATTTTTCAAGGTAACATGAGATAACAATGACAGTACACTACATTAGTCCTAATTTATCCTATAAGAGCTCTAATCGATCAAAAAACAAGTTTACTAGCTTTCATAAAACTGAACTTAATCTCATACTTTCTGTTTATGCTCAAAAAGTTAGTCAAGGACATTGGAAAGACTATGCAATAGATCATGGAAAATACAATGCAGTTTTTTCAATTTATCGCAGTACTTTCGAAAATGCTTTTTTAAGAATAATTAAAAATAAAAACAAAGGAAAGCATGTAACATTCACATTAATCGATTTTAATAATAAAAAAATTAAAGAAAGTGAATATCTATCAGATATTACAAAATATCTTAAAGTTTCTGTAAAACGTATAGCCTGATTTTATCTTCTTTGACCAAAAAGTCTTAGTAACATTATAAATAGATTTATAAAATCAAGATAAAGTGTTAATGCGCCCATGATGGCTTTTTTAGCAGCAACTTCTCCGCTATCATATGCCATGTACATATTTTTGATCTTTTGTGTATCGTAAGCTGTCAAACCAACAAAAATTAAAACACCTAGAATAGATATACCATAATATAGTGCGGGTGATTGCATAAATATATTTACAATTGATGCTATTATAATTCCAATCAGTCCCATAAATAAAAACGATCCAAAATTAGTTAGATCTCTTTTTGTTGTATAACCATATATGCTCATTGCGCCAAATGTACTTGCAGTTATAAAGAACACCCGTGCTATACTCGCACCTGTATATGTTAAAAAGATTGTTGAGAGTGATAAACCCATTAAAAATGCAAATACCCAGAACATTGTCTGAGCTCGGGATGCGGACATTCCTCTTATTCCAAAACTCATGTACATAACTATACCAAGAGGTGCTAATGCAACTACCCACATCATTGGTCCTGTATAAAGTGTAATACCTAAGTTAGTCAGACCAACAATTTCTCCTGTTGGACCCATTACTGCAGTTGCTTGAAATAACATATATGCAACCAAACCAGTTAAGGCCAAACCAGACGCCATATAATTATAAACACTCATCATGTAATTCCTTAAGCCTTCGTCGATTGCTGGCGTTGATTGAGCTCTAGTTTGATAATCCATATTTAAAAACCTCTTGTAAAAATTGTTATATGTATTTTAATACATAATTATAAAGGTAATCAATACAAGTAATTATTTATCAAGATTTTATTAAATTAATACAGATACTTAGAGGTTTAAGTGGAGAAGGTTTTAGTCACAGGAGCATCAGGTTACATAGCACTACACTGTATTACTGAATTATTGAAAAATGGATATGCAGTCAGAGGTTCTCTAAGAAGTATGAATAGAGAGGATGAGGTACGAGAAGCAATAAAAAAGGAAATGCCAGACAACAATCTAGAATTTTGTAAACTTGATCTAATGTCTGATGAAGGTTGGGACAGTTGTGCGTCTGAATGTGATTATATGATACATTTAGCTTCGCCGTTCATAGTTGGAGAACCAAAAAATGAAAATGAGCTCATAAAGCCAGCAACAGAGGGAACTATGAGAGCCCTTAAAGCCGCAAAAAAAGCTGGTATAAAAAAAATTGTTCTTACATCATCAATTGTTGCTATTGCCTACGGACATAATCAAAAAATTTGTAGCAGTAATGATTGGACCAATACAGATAAAGATGTCGGTGCATATAATAAAAGTAAAACTTTTGCTGAAAAAGCTGCATGGGAATTTATAAATTCACCAGAAAATAAAGATCTGAAAATGACAACTATTCATCCAGGTTTTGTCATGGGCCCACTATTAAGTGATGATACCATGGGTGCGTCTGCTAGTTTTATGGCTCGACTGATACTTGGAAAAATTCCTGCGTTACCAGATGTATATATGCATATATCTGACGTAAGAGATACAGCAATGTTGCATGTGAAGGCTCTTAAATCAGAAGCCAGCGATGGTAAAAGAATACTCACAACTTCAACAAATGATTATCATATTACAAAAATTGCAAAGATTGTAAAAGATAGCGGCTTTGAAAAGGTTTCAACTAAAGTTATGCCAACCTTTTTATTAAGATTTTTTGCATTATTCAGTTTACAAATGAAAGGTATTTTAAAAAATATCAAAAGAGGCAGTTATCAAACTGATAACAGCTCAACAGTTTCTATTTTTAACTGGAAACCTACAGCAATTGAAAAAACAATAAGTGACATGGCACAATCCATGGGTAAGATACTTGGAAAATAGAATAATATATGGAAAAAGTTCTTGTTACTGGTGGATCAGGTTACATTGCTCAGCATTGCATAGCTGAATTACTAAAAAAAGGGTACTCAGTTAGAACGTCTTTACGTTCTGAAAATCGTGAAGCAGAAGTAAGGCAGGCAATAGCAAAAGAAGTTGATGCAAAAAATAATTTAGATTTTTGTAAATTAGACCTACTGAAGGATGAAGGATGGGATGAGGCGGTTAATGGGTGTACATATGTATTGCACATTGCATCTCCACTAACCGACAAGGCACCTGATGATGAAAATGAAATCATCCAGCCGGCTAAGGAGGGTCTTTTAAGGGCGCTTAAAAGCTCGATTAAGAACAAGATTAAAAGATTTGTTATGACTTCTTCATTCTCAGCTGTGGGCTATGGGAATGAAGAAAAAATATATGACGAAAGTCATTGGACTGATCCAAGTCAAAATATTGGAGCATACAACAAAAGTAAGGCAATTGCCGAAAAGGAGATGTGGTCTTACTTGAACAGTCTTAGTGACGATAAAAAAATAGAAGCCGTTGCAATAAACCCTACTTTAGTTATAGGTCCATCGTTATCTGATGATGTTGGAACTTCAAATGTATTTATTCAAAGAATGTTGGACGGTTCCTACCCTGTTGTGCCAAAAGTTCATTTTGGATGGGTTACTGTTAAAGATACAGCAAGAGCACACATTGAAGCGATGATACATCCAGATGCAAGTGGAAAAAGATTCATACTAGCGGAAAAATGTATGTGGCTATCCGATATGAATAAGCTTTTAAGAGAACACGGTTATAAAAAAGCCCCCTCAATCGAGGCTCCAAATATCTTAATGAAAGTTCTAGGTTTATTTAGTAAAGAAGCTGGGGCAATATCGGGCTTTGTTGGTAAAACAAAATTTACTAATTCCGAAAATGCTAAAAATATTTTAAAGTTTAATTTCGAAAGTGCAGATGAGGCAATCATCCAAACTGTAAAACAATTTGAAGAACTTGGACTGATTACAAAATAATGGAATACAGAAAATTAGGTAGATCAGATATTGACGTAAGCTTGATATGCTTGGGTACAATGACCTGGGGAGAACAGAATACCGAGGCTGATGCTCACGATCAGTTGGATTACTCCTTAGACCACGAAGTCAATTTTATAGATACTGCTGAAATATATGCTGTTCCTACAAAAGCTGAAACACAGGGTTTAACAGAAAAATATATTGGTACTTGGTTCAAAGCGAGAGGCAACAGAGACAAGGTGATACTTGCAACTAAAGTGGCTGGTCGTTCTGGAATGTCATGGCTTCGAGAAAATGAAGAAATACCAAGATTATCTAAAGAACATGTTTTCTATGCAGTTGAGCAAAGTCTTAAAAGACTACAAACAGATTACATTGATCTCTACCAAGTTCATTGGCCTGATAGACCTTTTGGTGCATTTTCAGGAAGGCTTGAGTACAAACATATGGATACATCAGACTCCATTCCTTTGGAGGAAACTCTTGAGGCTCTTGGTGAATTAGTTAAGCAAGGTAAAGTTAGGCAAATTGGTTTATCTAATGAAACGCCGTGGGGTACAATGAAATATTTAGAGCTTGCTGAAACTAAATCACTACCACGCGTGGCATCAATTCAAAATGCTTATAATTTAGTCAACAGAGGTTTTGAAATTGGTTTATCTGAAGTAGCAATGCATGAACAAGTAGGCTTGCTTGCTTACTCGCCTTTAGCACAAGGAACATTAACTGGAAAATATTTAGGTGGACAGATGCCTCAAGGTTCAAGACTTGCTCTGTTTGGCGACGGTCCTTTAATGATGAGATATAAAGGAGATAAGACACAGCAGGCAATTGAAATGTATGTAAATCTTGCAAAAAAATACGAAATTGACCCTGCGCAACTAGCTATTCAATTTTGTAATATTCAACCCTTTGTTACATCTACAATTATTGGAGCGACTACAATGGAACAATTAAAAACCTGTATAGAGAGTGTTGATCTTGATATAACGAAGGAAATTATGAATGAAATAAGAGGTATTCATAAAGAAATTCCAAATCCAGCGCCATAATGAAAAAAATCTCTAAAGCTGAACTTACTAAAAAATTAAAAAGATTGTCTGGTTGGAAGATGGTCAAAGGGCGAAGTGCAATTACTAAAACATTTAAGTTTAGTAACTTTCAAGAAGCTTTTGGTTGGATGACATCAATGGCAATCTATGCGGAAAAGAAAGATCATCATCCGGAATGGTTTAATGTCTACAGTACTGTCGAAGTTACTTTATCAACTCACGATGCTGGTGGAGTGACAAGTCTGGACTTAGATATGGCTCGAGAAATGAACCAGAAAAGTAAGTAAATTATTAGGATTTATAAAAAGAAGTTGTTAGTGCAATCTTGCCAGTCACTTTTCTTGCAAGAATTGTTTCAAGGGCCTGTTGGCCTTTTTCAAGCGGTAGAATTTCTGTGACAGGCGCCTTTAATTTACCTTCTTCGTACCAGCCAGTCAGTTGGTTCATGTTGGCTAGATGCTCTTGTGGCTCTAAAGCTGTAAATTGACCCCAAAATACACCAACAGCGGAACAGCCTTTGATTAAGTATAAGTTCATTGGTATTTTTGGAATATAACCAGCTGCCCAGCCTATAACTAAGAAGCGTCCATTCCATGCAATACTTCGTAAAGCGGGCTCAGTGAAATCTGCTCCAACTGGGTCATAAATTACATCTGGCCCTTTACCACCCGTTGCTTTAGAAATTTCTGCTCTAAATTCTTTCACATCATCTCGATTGGTTAAATCGTACTTTCCATAATTAATTACTTCGTCAGCTCCATACTCTTTGCATACTTCTAATTTTTCATCAGAAGATGCACCAGCAATTACTCTGGCACCCATTGCTTTTCCAATTTCAACAGCTGATATACCAACGCCACCTGCAGCTCCTAGGACTAGTAAATTTTCACCCTCCTTAAGTTGACCACGATTTTTTAGAGCATAGTGAGATGTTCCGTAAGTTAGTGTAAAACATGAAGCAGTGGTAAAATCCATGTTGCTTGGTTTCCGGAATATATTGGATGGACTTGTTATTACTTGTTCCCTAAAACCACCAAAGCCTATCATCGCAACTACCTCATCACCAACTTTCCAATCAGAAACGCTTTCACCTGTCGCACTAATGACTCCTGAGATTTCACCACCTGGCGAAAAAGGTAGAGGAGGTTTAACTTGATATTTGTCTTGAATAATTAAAGTGTCTGGAAAATTGACTCCAGCAGAGTGCACATCTATCTGTATTTGACTTTTTTTAAGTTCAGGTAACTCAACATCTTCGTAAACTAGGGAGCTTGGTGGGCCAAATTCTTTACAAACAATTGCTTTCATAATTGTGAATCTCGATATAAATTAGCGATTATGAAATTAATAAATTTCAAACTTATTCTATCAATTTTACTGTTGAGTTCAATAAGTGCTTTTGCAGTAATTGATGTCGTGCATCTGGGCTCATTTGGCAAAAGTGGCGCATGGCAAGCTAAAGAGTTTAAAGATGGTACAGCAAAAATTTGCTATATCATATCAGAACCAATAGCGACGAACCCGTCCGATCTTAATCGTGGCGAGCACGCTCTGATGATCACGAATTTCAAAGATGATAAGACTTTTCATGAACCAAGTGTGGATACAGGTTTTACTTTCAAACCTAAGAGTATGGTCGAAGTAAGTATTGGTAGTAGTAAGTATAAATTTTTTACAGTTGAATCAAGAGCTTGGTTAGCAGATGGAGAGAACGGCAAACAACTTATTAAGGATATGAAAAATGGAGCGCGCGTGAAAGTTAAAAGCACTTCAAGCCGTGGAACAAAAATTACAGATACATATTCTTTAATCGGATTTACAAAAGCACTAGCAGCAATCGATAAAGCCTGCTCTTAAAATACAATGACAGAAGATAAAATCGACTTAATTGGATTAAGTCTTGAGGAAATATCTGAAACTTTAATTAATAAAGGTTTAATACAGTCTAAAGAAAAATTTAGATCCAAGCAACTTTGGCATTGGCTTTATTTTAGAGGTGAAACTGATTTTGACAAAATGACAACAGTTTCAAAAGACCTTAGAAAAAAACTAAAAGATCATTTTGTTATTCAAAGACCAAAAATAAAATCTCATCAAATATCAAAAGATAGAACACAAAAATGGCTTTTGGAATTAAATGATGGCAACTTAATTGAAACGGTTTTTATACCTGAAGAAAATCGGGGAACGTTATGTGTTTCATCACAAGTTGGCTGCACACTTAATTGCAAGTTTTGCTTTACCGGAACACAAAAGCTGGTTCGCAATTTAACATCTAGTGAAATTATTTCACAGCTTCTTTTGGCAAAGGACAACCTTTCAGATTGGCCGAATGGAAAAGATCGCAAAATTTCAAATATTGTATTTATGGGTATGGGAGAGCCTCTCTATAATTATGAAAATGTTAAGAATGCCGCTGAAATTATGGGAGACAAAGAGGGTATACAATTGTCTACAAAAAGAATTACTCTAAGCACTTCTGGCATCGTACCTGAAATTATTAAATGGGGTAATGAAGTTGACTCAAGATTGGCAATTTCTCTGCACGCAACAAATGATGAATTGAGAAATGATATTGTTCCTATAAATAAGAAATTTCCTCTTAAGGATCTTATAAAGGCGTGTAGAGAATATCCTCGATCAAAAAATTCTAAACGCATAACATTTGAATATGTCATGTTGAAGGGAGTAAATGATACAGCGCAAGATGCCCGTAAACTTGTTAAGCTGATTTCTGGAATTCCAGCAAAAATAAATCTTATACCTTTCAATCCTTGGCCTAATTCGCCTTACGAATGTTCTAGCAAGGAAGAAATCAAGAAATTTAGTGACATAATTAAAAATGCAGGTTATGCAAGCCCAGTTAGAAAAACAAGGGGACAAGATATTATGGCTGCGTGTGGTCAATTAAAATCCTCTAGTATAAAAATTAGAAAAAGTGAACTCAGAGCAAATGGATAAAATAAATAAAGTTGTTCTTGCATACTCAGGCGGTTTAGATACATCGGTCATTTTAAGGTGGCTGAAAGAAACGTATCAATGTGAAGTGGCAACTTTTACAGCAAATCTAGGTCAAGATGAAGACTATGATTTAGTTAAAGCAAAGGCTGAAAAGCAAGGAACAAAAGAAATATTTATCGAAGACCTTAAAGAAGAATTTGTAAGTGATTATGTCTTCCCAATGTTTAGAGCTAATCCACTTTATGAGGGCTACTACTTACTCGGTACTTCTATCGCAAGACCTCTAATTGCAAAAAAACAGATAGAAATTGCAAATCAGATTAAAGCCGATGCGGTATCCCATGGTGCAACAGGAAAAGGAAATGATCAAATAAGATTTGAGCTTGGATACTATTATCATAAGCCTGATATAAAAATAATCAGTCCTTGGAGAGAGTGGGATTTATCATCAAGAACATCACTTGTCGAATATGCTGATAAGCATGGAATTGAAATAGCAAAAGATAAAAGAGGTGAACAACCATTCAGTATTGATGAGAATATTTTGCACTCTTCAGCAGAAGGAAAAGTTCTTGAAGATCCATGGATCGAAGCCCCTGATTATGTTTATACCAGAAGTGTTTCACCTGAAGAGGCGCCTGACAAAGCAGAAGAAATAACGATTGAATTTAAAAAAGGTGATGCCTGCGCACTAAACGGAAAGGCTTTAACACCATTTGAAATATTAAAATCTCTTAATGAGCTTGGTGGAAAACATGGAATTGGACGAGTTGATCTTGTTGAGAATAGATACATTGGAATGAAATCCAGAGGAATTTATGAAACTCCTGGGGGAACCATTCTATATCACGCACACAGAGCCATTGAGAGTATTACACTCGATAAAGAAGCAGCACATATGAAAGATGAGTTGGCACCTAAATATGCTGAACTTATCTATAACGGCTATTGGTTCTCTCCTGAAAGAGAGATGATGCAATCAATGATTGATAAATCACAAGAGAAAGTGGAGGGTAAAGTAAGACTTAAACTCTTTAAGGGCAATACAATAATCACAGGAAGAGAGTCATCAATGAGCCTATACAATCCAAATCTTGCAACATTTGAGTCAGATCAAGTTTATTCTCAAAAAGATGCTGAGGGTTTTATAAAATTAAACGCACTAAGATTGAGAGAAAAAAAATAGGCTACTGCTGTCTAAAGGCAGCATCTACCGTATTTTTTAACAAACATGCGATTGTCATCGGACCCACACCGCCTGGGACTGGTGTAATTGCTGACGCAATACTAAATACATCATCATAATCAACATCGCCTACAAGTTTTGTTTTTCCAGGCTTTTTTGGGTGGTCTACTCGGTTAATACCAACATCGATCACAACAGCACCTTCTTTAATCCAGTCTCTTTTAACCATTAAGGGACGTCCAACTGCAGCAACAATAATATCAGCTTGTTTTGTAATTTCTTCGATATTTCTAGTTTTAGAATGTACTATTGTTACCGTGCATGATTCTTCAAGCAGAAGTTGCGCCATCGGTTTACCAACAATATTAGATCGTCCAATAATTACAGCGTGCATCCCTTTTAAATCAGGAATACTTTTCTTAAGCATTAAATAACATCCAAGTGGTGTGCATGGAGTAAAGGTTTTACTTAGTAAGTCGCCTCCTATTGAATTTCTGCCAACATTTATAGCATGAAAACCATCAGCGTCTTTTACGGGATCAATTGCATCAATAATGGCCCTTGAGTCAATGTGTGATGGAAGTGGCAATTGAACAAGAATGCCATTTACTTTTTGATCATTATTAAGTTTGTCAATTAATTCTAAAAGCTTTTCTTCAGACAGAGTGGTATCCAGAAAATGATCTTCAACATCCATTCCTATCTCTTTAGCCATTTTAGATTTCGTATTAACATAAACTTGGCTTGCTGGATCTTCACCTACAAGTACAACGGCAAGGGTCGGTGTTTTATTAAATTTATTTTTAAAATCTTCAACTTTGATAGCGGTTTCAGCTCTGAGATCAGCTGCGATTTCTTTACCATCAATAATTTTTGTATCAGACATATTTAGATTGGAATTCCCGCATAAAAATACTCGTAAAGTAAGTTTCTTATAAAGTAAAGTATCAGTATCAGGACTACTGGCGAGATATCAATCCCACCCAGATTTGGAAGAAAATTTCTAATTGGGTTAAGAAGTGGATCCGTTAATCTTTTTGTTCCAAAATAAATAGCGATAATAATTCTATTCTGGGTATTAAAAATACTCATAGCAATTAACCAACTGAATATGACATTAATGATTAATACCCACGTATAAAGATTTATAATTTGATCAACAAGAATTATGAGTGAGTTCATGATTTATCTCTCAGAAAATAATTATCTATAAAAGAGTCTAACCACATATTTATTTTTTTTCCATGACTAAGTCGTTGCTGCATTTGATAATTACGTTTCTGCGCGCCCTTCTCTCTAAGCATATATCCTGCAAAATATAGCCACCTTAAATGCATCTTAAGATTAACTTCGGGGTGAAATTGTATACCAACTGCATTTTTATAATTAAATGCTTGTTGAGGGAAAGTGTCACCTAACGCTAAAATATCGCAAGATTTAGGGGCAGTGAATCCCTCTTTATGCCATTGAAAAAAAGTTTTTTGATTTTGAAATATTTTGTGACCATCTCCAGTTGGCTTTATGTCATAAAAACCAATTTCAAAATGATGATCTTTTGCACGTTGAACGGTGCCTCCCAAATTTTTTGCAAGCATTTGTGCGCCAAGACAAATACCAAGAAACGGCTTATTAGAAGATAATGCTTTTGAGATCCACTCAATTTCATACTTAATGTAATCTAAATTGTCATTAGCACTAGGAGGTCCTCCATAAATTACCGCAACATCATGATCGATCATTGATTTAGGTAACTTTTCACCAATGACTGGTCTTCGAACGTCAAGTTCATACCCTCTTTCACGTAATTTCATCCCCACATCTCCAGTACTGGATCGAGGCTGGTGTACAATCATTAATGCTTTTTTTGTTTTCATAGTCTCAAGAATGAAACTACATTGCGCTTAACCCGCCATCAAGAACAATTTCTGTCCCTGTCATAAATTTACTCTCATCAGATGCTAAATACAAAATAGCATATGATACATCGTCTGTATCTCCAATCTTATTCATTGGAATTTGACGTGCAAGCTTTGCTATAGCTTCCTCGGCACCAAAAGCTTGCTTAATTGGATCAAGTATAGGAGTGTCTACAAATGCCGGATGAATAGAATTACACCTCACATCATAGCCTTTTTTAGCACAATAAAGTGCAACTGACTTACTGAGTAAACGTACTCCAGCTTTTGATGAATTATAAGCAGCTGTATTCCAACCAGCAACAATTCCTGATATTGAAGAAATATTAATTATTGAGCCTTGTCCAGCTTTACTCATTTTTGGGATGGCATATTTGCATCCAAGAAAGACACTGTCTAAATTGACTTGATGTACCTTTTTCCAAATTTCAAACTCGGTGGAAACTATATCTGCGCCAAGAGATATGCCGGCACTATTTATAAGTATGTTTACATGACCAAATACTGTTTCTGTTTTTTCAATTAAATCAATCCACGATTGCTCGTTTGTTACATCATGAACAAAAGTACTAAATTGTGTTTGACTAAAATCACTTAATCGATCAGGCATTGTATTAATTACTTCTTCATTGATATCTGAAAGGACCACTTTAGCGCCCTCTGAAAGAAGCTTAACTGCCGCTGCATAACCTAAGCCTGAAGCAGCGCCAGTTATTATTGCTACCTTACCAGCTACACGTGACATTAATTTATCTTAATTTCATAAAATGTGTCTTGAGAAGTTGAGTCTTCAGAAACATAGTTTTGATAACATTCAGTCATACTGTGTTTTCTCAAGCCATTTTCTCCAGCTAAAAGAAATTCATCACTTCCCAGAGGTATTACAGAAGTATTACTTAATCGATCGGAACGAACACATGTTTTAATTGTTTTATCTCTCACCATATCAATCACCGATACCACTCCACCGTTGCCACTCAACACAATTCTTCCATCATCTAAAAGATTAGCGTTTGTTAAGCTATTTTTTGTACCAATGAATAAGTCATCAAATGCATATACTTTACAGTCACCTCTAAAATAACCAGCTTCATAACAAGCGATTGATGTAAGCTTATCAGACGGTATTTCGTCATTGAGCTCATAAAGAGTTGCTAGTGTAATATTGCCCGACATGCCAAGTAAAAGGGACTGACCCTGATCAACTTTTATGCCTGACCAATAGGATCCCCCATAGCCAGTTTCAATTGCTAACCAATTAAGGCCTCTGTCGTCAGTAACGTAATATTTTCCAAACTCACCAACTGCATAACCCTCATCTCGAGCAGATTTTCTCCAAGCTTGATTATCTCCATAAGTATAATTTAAATGTGGTTGGTATTCATCGTCATCAACAAAAAGATAGTCCCAACTTATACCGCCATTAGCTGTTCTCAGTGACAAGGCAAATGCTCCAAGAGCAACTCCCTCGTAATCATCATACATATGAATTGAGAGCAATGGAGCATCAAATTCAAAATCTTGATATTGGACTTGCCAAGTTTTTCCTGCATCAAAAGAATGTAATATTGTTGCATCATGACCAGTTGCCCAACATTTATTTTGGCTCGGACAACTTATATCTGTAAGAGTTTTCTTAAAAGGCACTTTCTCTGATTGAGTCCATGTCTCACCGTCGTCATCGGAATATAAAATGATACCATGCACTCCAACAGCGAATATTCTGTCACCAGATTTCTCGAGAGCTGTTATAGTTGTCTTGTGTGCATTTGGAGAAATCGCTGCAAACTCCGAACCGTGGTTAAACTGAGATGCTATCGCAGGACTTACAAAGTAGGCAACACACAGTGCTAATAGAAAAATCTTATACATATCTTTATAAAAATTAAAACCCGACTTAATAATTTCAAGTCGGGTTTTAAATTGTAGATTTATTGATAATAACTTATCTTGCGTATCTTCTTAAACCGTCAGGTGTGTAAAAGCTTGCTGGCTTTTCTTCACCATTATAAATGGTTGGAAGAGTGCTGAAGGCAGTACCAAGTTGGTTATTACCAGTATATGTTCTTGTAGCAAAGTCATGAGTAAATTCACCTTGACCATTACATGTGTCAGGACCTGTTCCTTCAACAGTTCTGACGACAGTTCCCATCTGGTGTCTCATTAACTCACCAGCTTCGTCATAGGCATCCATAATTGATAAATGATAATAATCATCATCCATGATGTAGAAAGTACGAGAAGCATATAGGTGTCTTTGTCCTGGTTTTAATTGCGCGTGAACAATATGAACATCTCTTTCTTCAAATCTAACATAGTCGGGGTTCAAGTGAAATTGAGAATGCGTTGTCTCAAGTGCGTTATCAGCCAGTGCGTCGTTGTCAAAAGGAACAACCATTGTTTTCTTACCCTCATATGTCCAATCATATTTGTCTTGTGCACCATTAAATCCATTGTATTGATCAACAACAACGATACCGCCACCAGCAAGAAGAACTGTGTCATAAGTAATGTCAGGCGCTCTTCTTACACGTCTTGTAGCTGGGTTATATTGCCATGCCTTACGAGGTGCAAGATATCCGTCAAAAAAGTCATGCACGAGAGTTGTAACTCCTGCAGACCTAGGTGGTCCTAAGTTTTTTTGCATGAACATTGCGTAGATATTTTTGTCTGCATATTTTGAAACGGTATTTGGATTAGCAGGGAACGTAATGTTTGTTTCTTGCTGACCAATTATAATTGATCCATCAGCTTGAACATTTGTTGAGGTCGCAACACGATAAACTGAAGAGTCATGACCAGCATTAGTTCTCATATTCCAAATAAAATGTTGGGCGTCTGTCGGATTTGGGAAAGGGACTTGACCCAAGTTTGGAACCTCAATACCTTCATTGTCATTCACCATTGTACCATTTGTACTTGATATAGCTGCAATAGCTGGAGCAAGTTGACAATCAGGACCAGTTTCATAAACGTGCATCTTATATGTTTCAGGATAAGCGGCGAACATTGTAATTTGTCCAGGTGATAGCTTATCTGTGTAAGATGTGTAGTTAGAACCATCTATGGTGTACTTATGCCCATCAGCTAAGACTGCGGTCACTGACAATCCTATGACAGCTGTCAGAGATATAATTAATTTTTTTACACTAAAATTTTTCATTTTTCTTACCTTTCCCTAATTAAAATGAATGAGAAATTGATGCAGACACATAATCCCTATCAGAGTTTAAGTTGTCTTCAAAGTCCCCTAGCTCGGCTACATAGTTTATACCGACACTTGTGCCACCATTAGTAAAGGTGCTTCCAAGTGTAATACTAGCCTCATCTTCAACCCATCCACCAATTGAAGATGGAGCGTTTCCAAGGAAGTCATAGTCAATACCTATTGAAGGTGAGAAAGACCATGGGGAGTTATTAAAGTTATAGTAATTCAATGATCCACGAATACGTGAAGTCATTGCTAAATCGTCTGGACCTGCATCAGCTTCACAGTAGTTATTTCCAAACAAAGCATTTTTCTGTTGAGATAGAATTGGTAAACCAAGAATATCCGAACATTGGTTCCCGTAAACATCAAAACCATGCGATTGATGGTTTGTTGATACTAAGCCTTGATTATGATTAACATCTGGAAGATACACAGCACCGATCTCAACAAGTAGGCTACCGCCGTCAGCTCCTGCATTTTGAACCAGTGGATCAGATGCAGTAAATGATCGAGCAGTGTTCATGTCAAAAGTCCAAACATCAAACTCAGCAGTACCATCACATTCTGCATAGCCACTCATGGTAGCTGATGCCTTTCCAGTTGCGGAAGAAACATCACAGTTAGGCTGTGAGGACCATTTGTTTGTTGCTATAGAATTCCCTGCTTCAATTGCTGCTAAAGCTGCCCCAGTTATGTCACCAGAAGCTACACCTGCAGCAGTAGTTGCATAACTCTGTACAGCAGTACCTCCAGTTGAGTCAAATACATTGAAAACCAATTGAGGAACTGAAATTTGCAATGGGAAATCAGGTCTGTAAGCAACCTCGAAGTTAGTTGCCCAAGGGCCTATACCTGTAGCAATCGAAGCACCAAATGTCTCGATATCTTCAGGATAATAGATTTGGTATCTAGAACCGATTCCAAAGCCAAGAGTTGATAAAGCGCCTAGAGCTTGTAACTGTGCTCCAGCGTGCAATGCACCTCCAAGAGTGCTATCGAATGCAGCAAAACATGTTTCAGGATCATGAATATAACTTGCAGTTCCTGCTGTACCTTGAAACCCTCCATACGCTGCATACGCAGGAACTCGAGCTCCTAAAACAGCTCCACAAAGTAGAGGACCGTATCCAACGCCACCTAACACTTGCTCGTATAAAGTTGCAGTTGCATCACTAAAGTCTACTGAAGTGTGAACTGCGCCCATACCTGCTAACAATGTAGTCGCATATCCATTTTGGATAGCAAGCATTCTAATTCTTGGTGATGTGCTATGAGAATTGTTGAAATAAACACCCCATTCAACACCAGAGCCAACTTCCTCTAGATAACCACTAAGATTAATACCGTACTGACCTGAGTCTTTTGCTTCAGCGTCAGGAGCTCGCCTAATAGCAACCAGTCCGCCAGTATTACCTATGCCGTTGTATTGTGCATATAACGCATCAAGAGAGTCTGTAATTTGAGTGTTGGTCAGAGTTACTCCAGCAGCCGTTGCTCCAGGCGCACCAACGAGCTCTGAGCTATCAATGCCTCCAGCTGTTAAAAGTTGCCCAGCAACAGCACCTATAACTGTGTCATAATCCGCACCGGCATTTAAAACAGATAATGTCGCATAATTGGTCACACTGTTGCTACCATCAGACAAACCTTTTACAAAATCGTAAAATAATGACTCTGTATCTGCTGTTGGAGAACCAGTGCCTGATGCACCGACACCAGCAAATAAACCACTATCACCACAACCACTTGAGCTTGCAGCAACCGTGTCTGATAAACAGACCGCTAAGTTATGATAGTTGCCACCGTATGGTAAGTTTGTTCGCTGACGGTAATTCGGAGAGTTTAAAAGTCCGTCAGCTGAATTGACACCTACAAAATCACTTCCATAAAATGAACGTGCAACATCAATCTCAGTTTCTTTTTGTTCAATTTGATAATACACTTCCAATGTTACGCCGCTATCAAGAAAAGCATTTGCTCCAATCATCATCTGAGGTAGTAGAGCATCTTTAAGCGAAACACCTGGAGATCTTAAAAGAGGTAGGTTTACAGGGTTAACAACATTTACACCAATAGGTAATAAAGCAGTTACACCTTGCGATTGAACGTAATTTCCAATTGTAATGTCTACATTGTCACCGAGAGGGGCAGTGATATATGCGTTACCTACTTTATATTGGTTTTCAAATTCATCTTTTTGATCATTAGTAAAAATCTTGTGTTCAGGAGTGTTAAATTCCAATGCAGCATTGTAATAAGCAATACCTGATAAGTTGATTGAAACGCCATCAGCATTAGATCCTGTAAATCCTATTGCTAGTGAATTACCTGCATCAAAAACATCATTTTTTCCGAAATTTAGTTTTCCATCATCTTGGTTTTCATTTACTCGGGTAATGGCTTTGGTTGAAGTGTTTCCATATGTATCTGTTTCATAAACGTTACAACCACCACCTCCGTTATCTGGAGCGTATCCAATATGAGAAGTAAAAGCTGATCGATCTTCCATTGTACCCGAAATTGCAAGCGAGTCACCTTGAAGTAATCTACAATCATTAGCTTCCATTCTCATTGATAAACCCGTTGATAATTTAGTAGTCAAGGTTCCTGTAAATCCACCCATTGATACTTCATTGGCTTTAACTGCAATAGTTGAAAACTGAAAAAGCAATGCAACAAGTAGATACTTTACAGATGTTTTAAAAATATTGTTCGTTGACATATAAGTCCCCCTCTTAGTCCTTATTAGAAATTAACTATCCGACCATTCAACTGAAAAAAACAAGTTTAGTCAAGCAATTAAAAGCTCTAATTTACAAGACTTTTTTAACTTTTTTGACTATGGTGTTTATTGGCAACAGAAATTATTAAAATATCCACTTAGGCTATGAATTCATGTAATACATTGTAATAATTAGCTTTTTTATTATTTAGGCAAAATAATTATGGACAAGTTTAATTATTGAGGCTTTTGTAGGCTTATTCGATAAATGTACATTAAATCCTGATCTTATTGCTGGATCGGCAACCCTCTTGCTAATACATATATAATGTAACTTTTTGAGTGTTGCCCTATCGATCTTTTCAACTTTGCATAAATTAAGAAAAACCCTAAGAGAAAATTGGGAAAAAAAAATAACTGCTGTCAAATTGTGATTTTTCAGTTTTTGCACAACTGATTTTTTTATTTTTTTTATACCATGGGTTTCATAAACCTTTAGCAGCTCAACATTGTAACTCAATTTTTTTAGAGACTTAACAAGTTCCTTGTTAAAAATATTTGAACAAAGAAACTTTATAATTTCATTTTTCTTGAGATTACGTTTCAATTGTATAAGTAGATCTCCGCTATCACTTGCAGTAATGATGATGTTTTTGCATCCTAATTTCGTTAGTCGTTGCGCAGTTAATTTTCCAATAACCAAAAACTTACTACTTTTACAGGTTTCAAGCGTCTTTGTTTTTACAAGATAATCGATCGATCTTAAACTGGTGATCAATATAATAGAATTCGATAAATCGGTTCGAGATTTAGAAATATTAAAAGTTGATAATTCTTGAACAATTGAATTAATTTTTATTTTTTTTAATTCCTCTTGCAACTCTAATGAATCTTTTTTAGGGCGTGTAATCAAAATCATTTAATTCATCCAGTTTATTAATTTTATCTTGACCAATATCATTTAAAATTGTTTTAGAGAGTGTTGTTGCTATTTTTAAGTATCTATTTTTTGCATCTTCAATTTGTTTTGAAAAAATTTTACTCCCATCATGATCAAAAATTTCGCATTTCAGTGAGATCATATTCTCTGTAATTTTCGCATAAACAGATATGGGGCTGTTGCAATTAGCATTGATACTTCTTAATACTTGTCTTTCAGTTAATGACTCAATTTCTGTTTCTTCATGATTTATCAATCCAAATACTTCTTTAAGTTTGTTGCCGCGTTTTGACTGTACTCCCACTGTTCCTTGACTGGCTGCAGGAAGAAATTTTTCCACATCAAGTTTTTCAGTTACTTGGTCAACCAACCCTATTCGTTTAAGTCCTGCTAAGCTTAGAATTATTGCATCATAACTATTGCCTCTAAGTTTTTTAATTCGAGTGTCAACATTGCCTCTGAGTAACCTAATTTTAAGATCTTTTCTTAAGTTAAGAATCTGAGCTCGTCTTCTAATTGAGCTTGTCCCAATGATTGATCCAGATGGCAAATCAAAAAATCTTTGGCCTGAATTTGAAATTAAAGCTTCGCGAGGATCTTCCCTATGCAACCAGCAAATAATCTCAAGATCTTCTGTACTTTCTATAACTGGAACGTCTTTCATAGAATGGACGCCGACATCAATATTACAATTAATAATGTTTTGCTCAATTTCTTTTATAAACAATCCTTTTCCACCAATACGGTCAAGCCGTTGAGTGTTATAGATATCACCTTTAGTTTTTATAGTTTTAATATCAAACGACTCAATTTCTATATTGTCAGCAGCACCAATCAACCGATTAAGCAATATTTCAGTCTGTGCTCTTGATAGTTTGCTGTCTCTTATTCCAACCGATATTCTATTTAAATTTGACATAAATAATTATTCTTAGAAGTATATATGATACATTATCATTAATATGACAAAAAAAATAATACGCGTATTAGGAATTGAATCGAGTTGCGATGAAACATCAGTTTCTATTGTTGAAAAATCTCATAACAAACTAAAAGTTCTATCAAATGTAGTAAAGTCTCAAATAGATATTCATAAATTATATGGGGGTGTTGTTCCAGAATTGGCGGCACGTGCGCATTCTGACATAATTGATAAATTGATAATCAAAGCTTTATCCGAGGCAAATATGACTTTTAAGAAAATAAATGCAATATCTGCTACTGCTGGACCTGGATTGCTTGGAGGACTGCTTGTAGGTGTGGTTGCTGGGAAAACACTAGCTCATTATTTAAATAAGCCTTTTATTGCTGTTAATCATCTGGAGGGACATGCTCTTTCAATAAAACTTGAGAGAGAAACAGATTATCCTTATCTGTTATTATTAGTTTCAGGGGGTCATACAGAATTTACAATTATTAAAAACTTTAACAGTTATAAACGAATTGGTACCACAATCGATGACGCATTGGGTGAAGCGTTTGATAAAACTGCTCGTCTTCTTAAATTAGGTTATCCAGGTGGCCCCGAAATTGAAAAATATGCTGCTTTAGGTAATGAAAACAAATTTGAACTTCCTATGCCATTAATTCACGAAAAAAATGCACATTTTTCATTTGCAGGCTTAAAGTCTGCAGTGGCAAATATTGTTGCTAAAAATAGGTGTACAGAAAGATTTAAAAAAGACATGTCAGCATCATTTCAAGCGACTATAAACAAAATTATTTTCATCAAAACTCAAAATGCAATAAATGAATATAAACGAATCGTAAAATCTAAAAAAAATTTAAAAATTGTTGTCGCTGGAGGCGTTGCTGCGAATAAAAGTATTCGTAATTCACTGAAACAACTTGAAACTATAGAAAATTGCGAATTTTTATTTCCGTCGATCAAGTATTGTACTGATAACGGTGCAATGATTGCATTAGCAGGAATTGAAAGATTTGAAAGAAACAAATTTAATAAATTAAATTTTAAGCCCCGGCCAAGATGGCCTCTTGATAAGAACGCTATTTTTATGAAGGGTAAGAGAGCCGTTGAAGGATAATATTAAATATGATGTTGGTGTGATTGGTGCAGGCGCATGGGGGACTGCATTAGCAAATATAATATCGAAAAAAGAAAAAGTTATTTTATGGGCAAAAGAAAAAAGTGTTTGTGATAATATTAATAATATATCTGAAAACAAAAGATATTTGCCAAAAATTAAATTAAGTAAAAAAATAAAATGCACTACATCAATTCTCGATGTGGCCAAATGTGAAATTTTATTTTTAGTTTCACCTGTTCAATATTTATCAACAAATTTATTAAAGTTAAAAAAAGATATTCAAACTGGTACAATATTTGTTTGCTGCTCTAAGGGAATAGAAATGAATAGTCTGAATTTACCAAGTGAGATAGTAACCTCTATTTTTCCAAAAAATAAGATTGCTGTCATTTCAGGACCAAATTTTGCCGCTGAGATTGCAAAAGGTCTACCAGCTGCTACTGTCGTTGCTTCAAAAAGTGGAAGTGTTGGAAATAAAATTGCACAACTTATTAAGTCTCCAACATTAAGGCCTTACTTATCTGATGACATTATTGGTTCACAAATAGCGGGTGCTCTAAAAAATATTTATGCAATTGCCAGTGGTATTGTGTTTGGAAAAAAATACGGCGAAAACGCAGTTGCTTCAATTATATCGAGAAGTTTTGCAGAAATAAAAATTGTAGCCCAATCCATGAACGCAAAAAAAAGTACGCTCGCTGGACTGTCTGGTATGGGGGATTTATTTCTTACATGTTCTTCAAAAGAGTCTAGAAATTTTTCGTTAGGAATTGATCTTGCAAAAGGCAAAACACTTAATCAAATCATTGAAAAAAAGTTTTCAATCGCTGAGGGAGTATTCACTGTTAGAGCATTAAAAAAACTATCTGTTGAAAAAAAATTGGATTTGCCAATCAATGACGCTATTTACAAAGTTTTATATCGAAAGAAAAATATTGATGTTACAATTCAAGAACTTTTAAATAGACCAATCACAAAGGAATAACATGAACTACTGGTTAATGAAACCAACACTTGTGATACATCGTTAAGACTCTACCGACTCCCACTAACCTTTACCTTATCTTTACAATTAAAAATGTCGATTAAAGCTATTTAAAATCAGCGAATGTGTAGTACGTTGTGTAGTACGACTTTTTCTTAGATAAATTTAATTTGATTTGTTAGAATTAAATATATGGCAAAAAATGATAAAATAATTATCGATTTTATCAGTGGTGTTGAAGTAAAAAATACTCCAGAGGAAAGAGAGGCGACCCAACCATTTTCAAAAATTTTAGTGGAAGATTACGATTATCCTATAGCAAATATACAAACTAGACCGCAATATAGGGTAAGGGAAAGACCATCAGCAGAAAAATCAAGTTACCCTGTTGATATTGCTATATTTAAAAATTCAAAAAAAAAGGACGAAGATTTAGAAATAGTAGTTGAATGCAAACAACCTGATAAAAAATCTGGCATAAAACAACTTAAAGATTATTTAAAATTTTCAGATGCGAGTATTGGAATTTGGTTTAATGGTGAAGAAAAATTTATATTACACAAAACTTATTCAAAAGGTAAGGTTTTCTACAATGAATTACCTGCTTTTCCTAAGTATGGTGAACGACTAGAAGATATAGGTAATTTTAAAAGAAAAGATCTAAAGCCAGCAAGAAATCTAAAAACACTATTTAAAACAATTAGAAATTTTTTAGCACCTAATGTAGTTGGAGCAACAAGAGATGAAGTTCTTGCTCAACAAATGATTAATTTAATTTTTTGTAAAATATATGATGAAAGATTTACTAAACCTGAGGATGCACCAAAGTTTAGATTGGGAACTGATGAAGATCCAAAAGTAGTGAAAGATAGAATTTTGAAGATTTTTGAAGAGGTTGTAAAAAAATTTGATGATGTAATAGATAAAAACGACAAAATAACTCTGGATAAAATTTCTTTAGCGTTTGTGGTAGGAGAAATACAAAGATTTAGTCTTTCAGATTCTTCTAGAGATGCAATTGCTGATGCTTTTGAAGTATTTATTGGACCTTCATTAAAAGGGGGGCAAGGGCAATTTTTTACACCAAGAAATGTGATTAGAATGATTGTAGAAATGATAAATCCAAATGAAGATGAATTAGTTTTAGACCCAGCATGTGGTAGTGGTGGTTTTCTTGTAGAAACCCTAAAATACCAATGGAATAAAATAGAAAAAAATGGATCAATGTTAAAATGGCCAGAGTCACAAATTGAGGCTGAGAAACAAAAAATTGCTATTAGAAATATCAGAGGAATAGATAAAGATAATTTTTTAAGTAAGGTTGCAAAAGCATATATGGCACTCTTGGGAGATGGGAGATCTGGAGTGTTTTGTGAAAACTCTTTAGTTAAATTTAGCGAATGGCAATCAAAAACAAAAATCGAAGTTCAGCCTGAAAAATTTGATATAATTATTACTAATCCACCCTTTGGTTCTAAAATGAAAATCTCCAATAAAGAAATACTATCACAGTATGAATTTGGATATATGAGAAAAAAAGATAAAGCTGGAAAATTTGTTAGAGGTTCATTAAAAAAAGATGAGGTTCCACAAATATTGTTTATTGAAAGATGTTTTGAATTGCTTAAGGAAGGTGGAAGACTTGGTATAGTCTTGCCAGACGGAATTTTTGGTAACGATAAAATGTCTTATATAAGAGATTATTTAATTAGGCATGGCCAACTTCTAGCAATAATTGATATTCCTATAGAAGCATTTGCTCCACATACAACAACCAAAACAAGTGTTCTTATTTTTAAAAAAACAAGTAATCCAAAAAAAAATTATAAAGTTTTCATGTCTATTGCAAAATTTTGTGGTCACAATAGAAGGGGTGATCTAATTGATGAAGATGATTTACCAATAATTACAAAGAAGTTTTTACAATGGAGTAAGCAATGAATCACTTCGAGATTGATTTGAATTCGATAATTCAGGAAAAAAGATTTAATCCTAGATATTTTCATTTTCTTAAAGCAAGAGATAAATTTTTAAATAAATCAAATATAAAATTTATAAACCTTGGAAATACTGAATATTTTCCACTGGTTAGTGATGGAATTCATACTGGTGTTAAACCCATAACAGATGGTGAAATAAAGTACCTATATGTACATAATTTAAAAAATGGAATTATAGATGTAAGAGATAATATATTTTTATCTAAATTGGACAGCGACAAATTTAAAAATAAAATTCTTGATAATGATACTGTACTTTTATCTGTAGTTGGAACCGTTGGTTTAACAGCAATTTTTAAAGATTATGTCAAATATACAACCTCTCTTCCAAGAAATATTGCATATATAAAAACGAATTCATCAAAAATCTTGCCAGAGTATTTAACTTGCTTCTTTATGTCCTTTTTTTCAAAAATCCAAACATACTCTAGTAGTGGAGGAAATAATCAAGGTTTGGTTTCATTGAATAAATTAAAAAAATTTAAAATACCATTATTGAAGATGAACAAACAAAAAATTCTTGCTGATATTCTTTTAGAAATAATAAAAATTGAAAAAAAATTTTTAAATTCAATTGATGCAACTAAGAAAAATTTTAGAGATTATTTTAAATTAGATGACAAACTATTCGAGAAAATTAATATTTTTTCTGCCGAAATTAATAATATGAAAGATTCAAATATATGGAATGCTACTTTTTTTGATCCCACTTGGGATAAAATTAAGGCTCATATTAAAAAAAAATATAAGATTGTAAAATTAGATAATTACATCGATCCAATAAAAGGTGATGAGATTGGAAGTATTAATTATGAAATTTATACAGAAAAATCTGATGATAGTTTACCATTTATCAGAACATCTGACATATATAATAATCAAGTTGATTTAATTCCTGATTTTTTCTGTGATAAAAATTTTAAAAAATTACAGAATAATAAATTCGATAAATATGATCTTATTATCAATAATGATGGAAAAGTTGGAATTCCATCTATTCTCACGAATACTGATTATGTTTTTCAAAGTCACATACGTTCTTTAAAAATTAAAAATAAATCAGATATTTCACAATTTTATATTTTTGGTTGTTTACTTTCTGAATTTATAGGCGAAGTACAATTTAAAAAAAATACTGTAATTCAATCGACTATTCCAACCCTTGCGAATAGAATTAAACAGTTTGAGATTCCTCTGTCTGATAAAAAGTTTCATGATTTTATTTCTAAAAAAGTTAAACAGAGTTTTGATTTATTATCCAAAAAGAAAACTTTAACTGAAAAAATAATTAAATATATTGATGAGGAAATAAATTTTAAAGATTTTTATAATTAATAAATGTGTAGTACTTTGTGTTGTACGTGTTTTAAAAAAACCAAGGAAAATGAAAGTCCAATGATTCAAAAATGGCGTAAACATTGGAGAAACAATTAGATGAACTACTGGTTAATGAAATCTGAACCTGAAACATGGTCGTGGGAACAACAGGTGAAAGCCGACAGTAAAGGTGAGGGCTGGGATGGCGTCAGAAACTACCAAGCATCCAATAATATGAAAAAAATGGAGAAAGGAGATCTTTGTTTTTTTTATCACTCGGTCAAAGAAAGGGATATTGTTGGTATAGTAAAAGTCGTTAAGAAATATCATCCTGATCCTACAGACAAATCAAAGCGTTTTGGCATGGTATCCGTCGCAGCTGTAAAGGCCCTTAAAAACAAAGTAAACTTATCTCAAATAAAAGAGCATCCAAAACTCAATCACTTAGCCTTGGTTAAACAGTCGCGCCTCTCGGTTATGCCAATTGATAAAAAGTCGTGGACAATTATTTGCAATCTCGGCGGTATCAAATAAAATAATTTCCTTATGAGTGAAAATGAAAAGTTTGAAGTGAGCAGTGAATGGTCTGCAGAGGCACAGATTAATGCAGATAAATATAATGAATGGTATGAAAATTCTCTCAATAACAATGAAGAATTCTGGAGTGAACACGGTAAAAGAATTGATTGGATTAAACCGTATACAAAAGTAAAAGATGTTTCTTACAATAAAGATAATTTCTCAATCAAGTGGTACTACGACGGTACACTCAACGCATCAAGCAACTGTATTGATAGACATTTAAAAGATAAAGGAGATCAAACCGCAATCATTTGGGAGGGCGATGATCCAGCAGATTCAAAACACATATCTTATAAAGAATTACACAGTGAGGTATCAAAACTTGCTAATGGCATGAAATCTCTTGGAGTTAAAAAAGGTGACCGTGTAACAATTTATATGCCAATGATACCAGAAGCGGCTTACGCAATGCTAGCGTGTACAAGAATTGGTGCAATTCACTCAGTTGTATTTGGGGGTTTCTCTCCAGACTCGTTAGCTGGAAGAATTAGTGATTGTAAATCAGATATTGTGATCACTGCGGATGAAGGCGTAAGAGGGGGCAAAGCAATTCCATTGAAGAAAAATACAGATGAAGCAATTTCGATCTCGGGTGGAGTTCGTCATTGTATTGTTGTTAAAAGAACAGGTGGAGATATTGGTTGGGTCGATGATAGAGATGTTTGGTATCACGAACTGACCGAAAAAGAATCTGATGATTGTCCACCTGAAGAAATGTCAGCAGAAGATCCTCTCTTTATATTATATACATCTGGATCAACTGGAAAACCGAAAGGGGTCATGCACACAACCGGTGGTTATATGGTTTATGCCTCGATGACACATCAATATGTCTTTGATTATAAAGATGGTGATGTTTATTGGTGCACAGCGGATGTAGGTTGGGTTACAGGACACAGTTATATTGTTTATGGCCCGTTAGCGAATGGCGCCGTCACTGTCATGTTTGAGGGTGTTCCGAACTATCCAAGTGCCTCAAGATTTTGGGAAGTGGTCGATAAACATAAGATTAATATTTTCTATACCGCACCAACTGCGATTAGAGCGTTAATGCGGGAAGGTGAAGATCCTGTTAAAAAAACAAGCAGATCATCTCTAAAACTATTAGGTACCGTCGGTGAGCCCATAAACCCTGAAGCATGGATGTGGTATTATAATGTCGTCGGTGACAAAAAATGTCCAATTGTTGATACATGGTGGCAAACTGAAACTGGAGGTATTTTAATAACACCTCTTCCTGGAGCAATTGCTCAGAAACCTGGATCAGCAACAAAACCTTTCTTTGGGGTAAAACCAGAAATTCTGGATGCAGAAGGAAAAATTCTTGAAGGTGCTTGTGAAGGCTCTCTTTGCCTAGCAGACTCTTGGCCTGGACAAATGAGAACTGTATACGGTGATCACAAAAGATTTATTGAAACATATTTTTCACAATTCGATGGAAAATATTTTACGGGTGATGGCTGTAGAAGAGATGAAGATGGCTATTACTGGATCACTGGAAGAGTAGATGATGTCATCAATGTATCTGGTCACAGAATGGGAACTGCAGAAGTAGAGTCCGCATTAGTTGCTCATCCTAAAGTGAGTGAAGCAGCGGTTGTTGGTTACCCACACGATATTAAAGGTCAGGGAATTTATGCTTACGTTACACTTAACGCGGGCGAGGAAACATCAGATGAATTGTATAAAGAGCTTGTTGCATGGGTTCGAAAAGAAATTGGTCCAATCGCTTCACCAGATTTAATACAATGGGCGCCAGGTCTTCCGAAAACTCGATCTGGTAAAATCATGAGAAGAATTTTAAGAAAGATTGCTGAAAACGATTACAGTAATTTAGGAGATACATCTACACTAGCAGAGCCAGCTGTGGTCAATGATCTGGTTGAAAATCGAATGAACAAGTAACTTCTAGTGAGTGATAAAAATATTGTTACAGATTTAATTAAAGAACACAAAATGACTCCACATCCTGAGGGAGGTCACTATGTTGAGATTTTTAGAAATGATGATGTCACTCATATATATTTTTTACTTGAAGCACATGAAAACTCACACTGGCACAGAATAACAAAAACTGAAACTTTACATTTTTACTCAGGCAGTCCCTTAAACGTATATACATCAAAGGATGGTGTAGAATTCCAAATTGATGAGATAGGATCTAATAATAATTTTATGTACACTGTCAAAAAAGGAACTTGGTTTGCCCTAAAATCTACTGGAGCATATAGCTTAATTGGATGCACGGTCGCACCCGCTTTTGAATTTGAAGATTTAGAACTGGCCCCAAAGGATTGGAAGCCAAAAAAATTTGATCAAGTGCTCTAAGATATTCTAAAAGTCTGAGGTAATTCCCTTTTTCTCCCAATCACCAAAGCGAGTTGGTTCAGGGCCGTCTGCACCACCTATTTCTTTCTTTTTTTTAGGTAGTTTTGAGTTAGTTTTCTTATCTTCAGTGACTTCAACAGCCTCTTTTTTTTTATTGTTCATATATATAATGTAATCTCTATTTGTCGCTAATCAAAGTATGAAAACAGTGGGAAACAACAAACCTTTCTGTTATACAGAGAAATAATGCTTCACAATAATGTCGGTTAAAATATCACCTTCTATACTAGCATCAGACTTTTCATCACTAGGTGATGAAGTCGTTAATATCACTCAAGCCGGGGCAGACTACATACACGTAGATGTAATGGATGGACACTTTGTTCCCAATCTCACAATAGGTCCAGATGTGGTTAAATCAATAAGAGATAAATCTTCATTACCATTTGATGTTCATTTGATGATCGATCCTGTACAGCCTTATATCGAAAAGTTTGTTGAAGCTGGAGCAGATATTGTTTCAGTTCATCCCGAAGCAAATGATGATACTGAAGCATGTTTGAATAAAATTAAATCATTAAATGTAAAGGCTGGACTTGCAATCAACCCAGATACTAAATGGGAAGTTGTAAAACCCTTTATGGATAAACTTGATCTGATTTTAGTAATGAGTGTCCACCCAGGTTTTGGTGGTCAGCAATTCATTCCAACAGCTCTTGATAAATTATCAAACCTTAGAGAAGAAATTAATAAGTCTGGTAGGGATATTCATTTAGAAGTTGATGGAGGAATTAATTTTGACAATGTTCAATCAGTAATTGATGCAGGTGCCGATATGATTGTTGCAGGTACCACAACTTTTAAAGGCGGCCCAAGTGAATATGCAAATAATATTGAAAAACTAAGAGGCCATTAAATTGGATATAAAAATTAAAACCGCACTGATTTCTGTTTCAGATAAATCAGGTCTCGAAAAAATTGTTCAAGCACTCAAAGAACATAATATTAAAATAGTTTCAACGGGTGGTACTGCAAAAGCAATTGCGGACATGGGTGTTGATGTGACGGATGTATCTTCTTTAACAAATTTCCCAGAAATGATGGATGGACGTGTTAAAACTTTACATCCAAATGTTCACGGTGGCTTGCTTTCAAAAAGAGATGATAAGAACCATGTTCAGTCTCAAAAGGAACATGACATAGAAGATATTGACTTAATAATTGTAAATCTTTACCCCTTTGAAGAAACGATAAAATCAGAGGAAAGTGAAGAAATTTGCATAGAAAATATTGATATTGGAGGGCCAGCAATGTTGCGGTCTGCGGCTAAAAATCATCAATTTGTCACAGTAATAACTGATGTTGGCGATTACGATGATCTCATTAATGAGCTCAATGAAAAAAAAGGTTCAACAACTTTGACGTTTAGAAAGGCACTTGCTGCAAAAACATTTTCGACTACCGCTTACTACGATTCTTTAATCAGTAATTGGTTCCATAGAAATACCAACGAACCTATTAATAAGTTTTCAACAGCTGCAAGATTATCTTCTACACTTCGCTACGGTGAAAACCCTCATCAGTCAGCAAGTCTCTATAAGTCATCCATGCAGCAATCAGGGATACCACATGCAAAATTACTTCAAGGAAAAGAATTGAGTTATAATAATATTAATGATGCTGACGCAGCATTACAATTAATAAAAGAATTTGACGAAGACACTCCTAGTGTCGCTATTATCAAGCATGCGAACCCTTGTGGTGTTGCTAGTGGGAGTTCACTTTGTGAAGCTTATATGAAAGCATTTTCGTGTGATACAACCAGTGCATTTGGAGGTATCGTTGCACTTAACCAAACAATCGATAAAGAAACAGCCTCTGAAATTATAAAAATATTTACTGAAGTTATTATTGCACCAAATGTTAGTAAGGAAGCCAAAGAAATTTTTAAGTCAAAAAACAATTTACGAGTTCTTACTTTATCGTCAGCACACAAAAATAATGACTCTCAAAACTACAAAAGTATTGAGGGAGGAATTCTAGTCCAATCAAATGATGAAGCAATTACAACTAAATCTGATCTCAAAGTAGTTACAGAAAAAAAACCAAGTGACGATGAAATTGAAGATATGTTGTTTGCATTTAAAGTTTGCAAACATGTAAAATCAAATGCAATAATTTATGTCAAAAATAAAAAAACAATTGGTATTGGCGCAGGACAAATGAGCAGAGTTGATAGTGCTAAAATTGCCTCTCAAAAAAATAGTGAAATGGAAAAATCTGATGCAAACTCTCTCGAAAATTCAGTTGTTGCATCAGATGCATTCTTTCCATTTGCAGATGGCTTGCTAGTAACAATTTCGTCTGGAGCTAAAGCGGTCATACAACCAGGCGGCTCGATGAAAGATGATGAAGTTATAAAAGCAGCAAATGATGCTGGTATTTCAATGGTGTTTACTGGAAATCGTCATTTCAGACATTAGTTTTCCTAAGCATACCATTAAATAGTGGGAAAAATAGAAATATTAAAAGCGCGAAGTTCCATTCAATCACATTTTCATAATTAGAGTTATCAAAAGGTAAAATAAGTAAGTAGCCCACTACAAAGAGGAGATACACAAACAAAAATGTTTTTAGAGAAAACTTTGATTTTATTTTGTTGTTAGAAATTGAAAACACAAGCAATGTTTGGCTTACAGGCGAGAGTATAAAAAATACAAATATTCCTATCTCTCTCATAAATCTATAAAATTTTCCTTCAAAGCCAAGAGCAAATAGATAAATAATTAAAAAAATACAAGAGGTAACGCTAAGAAACAAAAGTAAGTTACTTTTGTAAAAATACTTATTAATTTGGTACCAGAAAATTATCATCAATATGACAGATGGGATAATGAATATTTTATATAGGTAGAAAGAAACACCATATCTGCCTACTTTGCTAATTGAAGTGCATCCATCCAAAAGAGGAAAGCACCACTCAACATAACCTCCAAGTGAAGAAAAAAAATAAGAAATAACTACAGTAAGTACAGGCACCAAAAAAATAATTCGTGATAAAGTATTATTCAAATTAAATTATCTTGATCTTAGTTTTTTTATAATACCATAAATTAGCACAGTAAGTGAAATTCCGATCGCTATCCATTTGATAGATGTAGATGTACTGGAGTAAAAAATATTTTGACTTGAAAGTGTTGGAAAATTTGAAAGAAGTAAACTTACCTGAATATTTTCTGATATATCAAAAAGCCCAGCCATCAAAGGGAAGATTAACAGAAAAGCATTTTTTCTAAATAATTTGAAGTAAGCGCCAATAAATAAAGAGACATATAATAAGGGATATATAGTATCAATAATAAGTGCAGAAAAAAAATATAATTGTCTGCCATCTTCACCAATCAAGACAAAACTTCGTTTTACAACCTCTTCATTATAAGAAAACTTTAAATCCAACATGTTGGCAAAAATATCATGAGGTAATAAAAAAAATATGAGACCACATATATTTAGTAAAATGAATATTGTGATTTGTGATTTTTTTTTCGAAATGAAATTTAAATAATCAATAATCATTTTTCCGAAACAAAATACATCCCCAAGATACCAATTAAATTAAATAGAACTATTGAAATCATTGCGTATTGAAGACTCCCAGTAAAAGCTAGAATTATTGACATCAATCCAGGAACAAGCCACGCTGTTGATTTACCAGCAAAAGCATAAAGACCGAAAAATTCAGTCATCTTTTCTTGAGGCGAAAGCTTAACCATTAATGCTCGTGATGCAGTTTGAGCAGGGCCATAAAAAATTGAAATACCAATGACAACACAAATATATGTAACTTGACTTACAGAATTAAATATTCCAAATGTTAATTCTTCAACACCAGCTGAGTATTCATCGACTGTAAAGAAATAAAATATTGTATCCTTATCAATTGATAATCCTAAAAGTCCTGAAACTAATAAACCCCAAAGTGATAGATTTATTACATTTTTAGAACCGATTAGATCATTTAAATAGCCTCCATAAATTGAACTTGGTCCTGACAAGATATTTAAAATAATTCCAAGTATTAAGACTTGAGTGAGCGACATCCCAACTACAAGACTTGCGTAAACCCCACCCACTACAAACAACGCATTCAAAGCATCTTGATAAAACATCCTTGTAATCAAGAATGTGAAAATATTTTTATATTTTCTAGCTTCTTTAAAAGTATTGATAAAATTAGTAAGTCCAATCTTAATTGAGCTAATCACAGTAACATCACTTTTTTTAAGATCTGGAGTAAATAAAAATAAAGGAACAATAAATACCGCATACCATATTGCGCATAACGGTCCTACAATTCTTATATGTTCATATTCATTTGTATTCAAACCGTACAGATTTTCGGTTTCACCACCAGGCCAAACAAATATTATTAAAAATAAAATTAATGCGATGAGACCTGCGATATAACCAACCCCATAACCCATACCACTTAACCAACCAGAGTTCTCAGGAGTTTCGATGGTTGCTAGAACTGAGTTATTGAAGACCTCAGAAAATCCAACCATTGCGGATGCAAGAATTAAACCAAACATCACGAGCCAAATTCCTTCAGGAGCTCCCGGTGGTGAATACCAAAGCACTGCCATACCTAGCACAAACAACGCTGATGTAATTCCCATTAATAGTTTTCGGTTTCCTTTTATATCCGTAATAGATCCAAGAACGGGACTCAAAAGAGCAATAGCTAAACCTGAGATCGTTTGTGTGAGAGTTAGTTTTTGAGCTCCGTCTTCACCAACAATAAAGACATCTGTAAAGTACACAGAAAATACAAAAGTCATGATCAGTGTATAAAAAGGCTGGTTTGCCCAATCAAACATTGTCCATGAATATCTACCAAGTTTTGAAGCTCTCATAAGATGAGTTTATACAAACTATCTTATGTTGTGTTCTTTTATTTTGGAGCGAGTGAAGGGAGTCGAACCCTCGACCTAAACGTTGGCAACGTTTCGCTCTACCACTGAGCTACACTCGCAATATTGTTTGTTCTAATGGAAAAAGCCTTGTTTTTCAAGATAAGCGGATTATTTCATTTTTATAACAATTATTGTACTATTAATAACAACATGAAAAATATCAACATTCAGGATCTATCAAGAAAAATCCCCATATTTCCACTAACTGGGGCAGTTCTTTTTCCAGGTACGCAACTACCCTTAAACATTTTTGAACCACGCTATGTTCAAATGATAGATGATGCTCTTGCTGGCCCCGGAAGACTTTTAGGCATGATACAACCTGCATCACAAAATCAAGAGGCTGGAAACAAATCTCTAAAAAAGGTTGGATGTGTTGGTCGCATCTCATCATTTAATGAGGCAGAGGATAGTCGGTACTTAATTACATTATCTGGCGTTGTAAGGTTTGAAGTCGATGAAGAATTGGATGTAACTACTCCATATAGGCAAGTTCTCGCTAACTACGATAAATTTAAGACTGATACTGAGAGCCAAAATAGTGACAGCATTGACCGGTCAAAACTTCTGGCTTTGGTTAAACGTTATCTAGAACATAGAAAGATTTTAGCTGACTGGGAAATTATAAAACAAACTCCAACTGAGCAATTAATAAATTATTCAGGAATATTGGTTCCTTTCACTCCCGAAGAAAAACAACTTCTTCTTGAAGCCAAAACATTGATCACGAGAGGTCACGCACTTGAGGCACTCTATCAATCTTATATCTTCGATCTTTCTGGAGAAAAAAGCGATCAGCTCCATTAAAGAGCTTTATAAAAATCCTCACCTGTAGCACTTCTAATAAAAAGCTGTTTGAGATTTTTAATCTTATCAACTAAACCCAAGCCTGTTCGGGCTGTATAATTTACAAAGTTGTTATTACTGGAAAATATATCATCAAGTAAAAATGTACCAAATGAATAGGCTGTGTTATCCATTTTTCTTTTCATTTCAAATTCTTCCAAAACCATTTGATCATTTAGCTTATAGCCTAAAGATTTGTATTTTTTAATCTGGTTCACAAACAAAGCTATATCTTTAATGCTTAAATTAAGTCCTTGGCCAGCAATAGGATGTATATTGTGAGCAATATTACCTAGCAATACTGTTTTTTTGTATACAAGATTTTTGGCATAGACAAATTGAAGCTTGTATTTTTCATTGCTTATCATCTTAATTGAAGAAACCTGTTCACTCAGGTGCTTAGTGATAATTTGTAAAAGCTCTTCATTATCTTTGTGCAATAATTTTGAATTTCTTTTTAATGACCAAACAATGGAAGCTTCATTCTTTGAATAAGGTAATAGAGCTAAAGGTCCATCGACGGTAAATTTTTGAAATGCACAATTTGCATTTTTAATATCACCATTAATATCTAGAGAGATAGCACTCTTTTTTAAGTCTTTTTTAATAAAATCAATATTTATAAGATCAGCAATGTTATTTTTTTTTGATGATACTATAAATAAATCAGTGTCTATTTCTTCTCCATTATTAAGTTTAAGTTTAATTTCATCTTTTTTGTTTTCTACTATGGAGGGATAACTTCCATGAATAATATTTATATTTCTTAACTGTACTATCTCTTGATCTAAGTATTTTTCTAAGTCTGTATTTTTTACAATTTTTCCAAGATTTTGCTTTTCTCCATCATTAAACTTTATGGACTGAGGTTTGTTTCCTCTCAGGCTGTTTAATTCACAGTGTATAGAGTCAATTTCAGGGTGTTCCGCAAATTTTTTTGTGTTTGGGAACATGGATGAGAGATAATTTAGCGAACCTCTAGATAAGAATGTGACAAGGTTAGTATTAGATATTTCCTGCTTTTGATCTTTATCAGAAATTAGACAGACTGAAAATCCATTTCTGGCTAAAAGGCATGATGTTATTTTAGCTGAAATACCGAACCCAAATATAGTAAATTCATATTTCATTTATTATTTGAATAATTTAGTCAGTTAATTGTTTAAGAAACTATATAATAACAAGATGAATCAAATACTAATAGAATCTCAATATTTTTATTTTATTTGTTAAATAATGAAGCTTTTACCTGACTCCATTAAACTTTTTTTATTCAATCGGTTACTTGAAATAAGCGGTGTTGCATCAATATTACTAAGCGCATTTATACTCATATCAATAGTAAGTTATTCAGCTTTTGACCCTAGTATTCTAAATCTAAACAACTATGAGGTAAAAAATATCGGTGGATATATTGGAGCAAACATATCCGAAGTACTAATACAATTTTTTGGATATAGCAGCTTTCTCATCTGCATTGTACTGATCAGCTGGGCGTACAAACTTTTTTTTTCTAAAAACTTAGAACTGTTTGCACTTAATTTTTTATTATTACCGATCACAATTTATTTACTTGCTCTTTTTTTTGAAGCGGTAGGCATACCGATATCAAATGGATTTATTGCGACCCAATCACTGATGTTTGTCAATGAAACTAATTTACTGACTAGCGTTTATTTGAATTATTTATTCGTCACAATCATTTTTATTTTTTTTCTAACGTCATTTTACTTCACAATGGGTTTAAATTTAAATGAGTGGAACAAGTTTTTAAAAGTTGTATCTCAATTGATAAAAATCTTAGTTGTTTATGTTGGAAAAATAGTGAGCCTGGTTAATGCAAATCTCTTTAAAAATCCGATTCAAAAAATTTCATCCGAGAGCACTTTCAACAATAAAAACCTTGAGCCTAAAATTGATTTCGAATCATTAAAAAATGAACCGGTTTCAACTTATGGTAATGAAGTAGCACATGATGAAACCGTGAGTCAGCAAGACGAAATAATCTTCGATGTAGAATCATATAAAGCGCCAGATATAAATTTTTTATCTAAACCCGAATTAAATAAAGATAATGCCATTGATCATGATGAACTTAAAATAAACGCTGAAAAGCTAAAAAATGTTTTGACTGATTTTAAGATTGATGGTGAAATTATTGCAGTTTCACCAGGTCCAATAGTCACCATGTATGAACTACAGCCTGCACCAGGAATTAAGGCCTCAAAAATAATTTCGTTATCGGATGATATAGCAAGAAATATGAGTGCAATGTCAGCTCGTGTGGCAATTATTCCAGGCAAAAATGTCATTGGGATCGAAATACCAAATACTATTAAGAATCCTGTTTATCTGAGTGAGCTTTTTAAAAATGAACAATTTGTAAATAATGAAAAAAATTTAATTTTAGCTCTTGGTAAAGATATAAGTGGCAATGCTAAATTTGCTAATTTAGAAAATATGCCTCACCTTCTTATTGCTGGGACAACAGGTTCTGGAAAATCTGTGGGAATAAATGTAATGATTACTTCAATCCTTTACAAACATTCTCCTGAGGACTGCAAATTCATATTAATTGATCCAAAAATGCTTGAATTGTCAGTATATGAAGGTGTTCCTCATCTAATCACTCCAGTTGTGACTGATCCAAAAAAAGCAATTGTTGCACTTAAATGGGTCGTGAGAGAAATGGAGTCTCGATACAAAAAAATGTCCTTATTAGGTGTTAGAAATATTGAAAATTATAATCAGAGAATAGCTGAAGCTATCAAAAACTCAGAAAAGATAGTGAGATCAATCCCATCTGGAATAAACCCAGAAACTGGACAGCCAACAACTACACAAATTGAAATCGAAAATAAAAAAATGCCTTTCATTGTTGTTGTTGTTGATGAAATGGCCGACTTGATGATGGTTGCAGGAAAGGAAATTGAGCACGCAATTCAAAGACTATCACAAATGGCAAGAGCTGCAGGTATTCATTTAATTATGGCTACTCAAAGACCAAGTGTTGATGTGATTACAGGTACTATTAAAGCTAATTTCCCAAGCAGAATTAGTTTTCAGGTAAGCTCAAAGTTTGATAGTCGCACCATTCTCGGTGATGAGGGAGCTGAGAGACTATTGGGCAAAGGCGACATGTTAATGATGACTGCCGGCGGAATTACATCAAGAATACATGGTCCGTTTATATCAGATCAAGAGATCGAGAATATTGTTCGTGCACTTCAAAAACAAGGTAACCCTGAGTATGACGAAGAAATATTAAAAGAAGAAGAAATCGATAATGATCTTGGAATTGTCTCTGATGGTGATCACGATAATCTACTTCAAGACTCTCTGGATATTATAAAAAAAGAAGGTAAAGCTTCTACGAGCCTTTTGCAGAGAAAACTACAAATTGGATATAATCGTGCAGCAAGAATAATGGATCAGCTTGAAGAAAGTGGATATATAAGTGCCGCAAATCATGTGGGTAAGAGAGAAATTAATTTTGATAAATTTAATTCCTCATGAAGTCATTCATTTTAATCATTTTCCTATTTTTTTTTGTTGTCAATAATTCTTCATCTAATCCAATTATTACGGGCATAGAAGATCATTGGAATAAAATAAAATCAATGTCAGGTCAATTTGAACAAATTGATCAAGAGGGAAATGTTTTTAATGGACAATTTTTTTTTTTAAAGCCTTATAAATCAAAGTTTATATATGATGGTAGAGAAGAAGATATCATCACTAATAAAAGTTTGATGGTAGTGGTAGATAAGGAAGGTTATCAAATTGACAGTTTTCCTATTGGTGACAGTATTTTGAAAAAACTTTTATCAGAAGATATCCTAATAGAGAACGAATTCGATATCCTATCGCTGACAGATGAAAATAATTTTTATCATCTGATGCTTAAAGTCAAAAACGACAAGTCTGATAATCAAATCAAATTTGTATTTGATCAACAGTCTTTAGATCTCAAAAAATGGGAAATTTATGATGAATATCGCAATAAAACTGTTTTTAAGTTTACAAAAATAAAAAAAAATATATTTATAAGCCAGAAATTATTCGTGGTTAAATATAACTAAACCACAGGCAGGTTTTATTAAATATTTCAATAGCAATGACGGTTAGTTCAAACAGTGAACTTAAGCAATGGCTTGAGTCAAACAAAATATCTGAAGTAGAATGTATTTTTCCTGATATGGCTGGATCATCAAAGGGGAAAATTCTTCCTGTGCAAAGATTTTTAAAATCTTTAGAAGACCAGAGTCTCAAACTCGCTGATTCGGTTTTTGGTCAAACAGTTTCTGGTAAATGGGTTTATGAGAGTGAAGTGATTGATTATGTCGAAGAAGATTTATTTATGTCTCCTGAACTTTCAACCTTAAGAAAAATTCCTTGGAACAAAGAACCAACAGCACAAATTATTTGTGATCTTAAATATGGCACCGGTGAAGCATCAGAAATCGCACCGCGCCAGGTTTTAATTAGAATTATTGAGTTATTAAAAGAGGAAAATTTAAAAGCAATCGTTGCACCTGAATTAGAGTTTTATTTATGTGAGCAAAATCTTGATCCTGATTTACCTCTAAAAACACCAGTTGGAAAGTCTGGTCGAAGAGAAACAGGCAGCCGTGTCTTTGGAATAGATGCCGTCAATGAGTTTGATGCTCTGACAGATGATGTTTACGATTATTGTGAGCTAATGGAGATAGGGGTGGATACACTTGTGCATGAGTCTGGTCCCTCTCAAATAGAAATAAATCTAAATCATGGTGATCCTCTAGCGCTTGCAGATCAAGCGTTCATGTTTAAAAGAGCAGTCAGACAAGTTGCATTAAAGCATGGTATACACGCAACATTTATGGCAAAGCCGTATCAGGGTCAGCCTGGAAGTTCAATGCATATTCACCAAAATCTTGTTTCAACAAAAACAAATAAAAATCTTTTTAGTGATCAAGAAGGAAATAATTCAAAAGAATTTTTGCATTATATAGGAGGTCTCCAGACATATTTACCAGATGCAATGCTATTATTTGCTCCCTATGTTAATTCATACAGACGATTCGTCATTGATGCCTCAGCTCCAATTAATACCCACTGGGGTATCGAAAATAGAACTGTTGCTTTTAGGGTGCCCACATCATCACCTGATTCAAGAAGAATAGAAAATAGAATACCTGGTGCCGATACAAATCCATATCTTGCTCTTGCAGCATCTCTTGCTTGTGGGTATCTGGGATTAAAAGAAAAATTAGAACCAGAAAAACCCACTGCAGGAGATGCATTTGAAAGACGACATAACATTCCTAAATATCTTCCTGATGCGTTAAAACGATTAAAAGTGAGCAATGAATTATCTGAAACTTTGGGTAAGGAATTTGTTACTCTTTTTACAGAAATTAAACAAACAGAACATGATGCTTATCAAAATGTTATTAGTGCATGGGAGCGAGAGCATTTATTGCTCAATGTTTAATTTACAATAACTTTTTATTTAAAAAGTAGCCTTTGTTATCTTCAAAAACAATCAGATCTTTAATTAACAGATTTTTCTCAATTTTTTTTCTCAAGGAATATATATGAGTTTCAAGAGTATGCGTGTCTATATCTTCATTATAACTCCATACTATCTTTAACAAGTTTTTCTTAGAAATATAGATATTACTGTTATCTAAAAGGCTATTAAAAATTTGAGATTCTTTTTCAGTAAATCTTAAATAAAGATTATCGTTAGAGAGAGTTCTCATGCTTGGGTCATAAGTGAATCTATTAAAATTTAATTTTCGTGCAGCTTGTGAATTGATTTGATCTAAAGTACTTGAAACTCTTTGATAAAAATCTCTGAATTGAAGCGGTATACTTAACAAGACGATCTTACTGTTTAGTTTGTCCGTTTCTATCACATCACTATCACAATTAATTATAAAAATTGTATCAAATTTAATTGCATGGGATAATTCTTTCACCACAAATTGATTGTCTGCAATTAATATACTTTTATCATTTTTATTTAAATCATTTTTGTCAGTAAGTCGAAATTCTAAATTGCCAAAAATATTGTTCGACTCAATTATTTCAGAAATAATAGACCTTAATTTGTCATTTCTAAGTGTGACTGGGATTACTCTTTTTTCCATTTTTTATATGAGTATAATATAGCTTGTGAATTTATTAGTACAAAATAATTATCTCCATTCTGATCTAGGTCGATTTGCTTGTGCAATAGGCCGCGCAGGTCTAACAACAAATAAAATTGAAGGTGATCATAAAACACCTGTCGGTG
Organism: uncultured Pelagibacteraceae bacterium; assembly: GCA_902546615.1. Taxonomy (GTDB): domain Bacteria; phylum Pseudomonadota; class Alphaproteobacteria; order Pelagibacterales; family AG-422-B15; genus CACNXQ01. The sequence continues at coordinate 82,643 of CACCKE010000001.1, read as the reverse complement.
AATTTAAATTTAAAAAAATTTATTATAGAAAAGATAAATTAGGTGAGATGATTTTCCAAATACCTTTTGCGATCATTAGAGAAAATGATGGTTGGTGTGATGATCCAAAAAGCAAACTATACAATCAACATGTTCAATTTCCTTTTGATTCAAGTGCTGAGAAATTATTCAGAGATGATGATCTCTACGATATCATTTGCGTTTTAAATTATAACACCAACCCAATTGTGCCAGGTAAAGGGAGTGCAATATTTTTACATATTTGCAAGTCAAATTTTGCGGGCACAGAAGGTTGCGTTGCAATAGAGAAAAAAAATATTTTAAAATTAGTAAATCTAATAGATTGTAATACTAAATTAATAGTTAAAACTTAGTTACGCTCACCAAAAATTTGAGTACCTATACGTATATGAGTTGAACCACATTCAAGCGCAACTTGGTAGTCTGCCGACATGCCCATACTCAGGGAGTTGAGATAAAATTTTTTTCCTAAATCGCGTAATTTTTGAAAGTGAATTTTAGGATCTTCATCTATAGGAGGCAAACACATTAAACCGATAATCTCTAGTTTATAATTTGACAAACAATCGATAATAAACTGTTCGGCTTCGTTAAATAAAACACCCGACTTCTGAGGTTCATTACCTGTATTAATCTGAATAAAATATTTTCTCTTGAGACCTTCAGATCTCTCGAGTGCGGCAAACAATTTCACAATTTTCATTCTATCGATTGAATGTATAACCTCACAATTTTTATGAATTGACTCTACTTTTCTACTTTGAATACCACCTATGAAATGCAATTTGATATCTGGGTGTAAGTTTTTTAATTTTGGCCACTTTTCTTCTATTTCTTGAATTTGATTTTCACCGAATGACGTGTGTCCCTCATTTATAACATTTTGTATATCTTGTGCGGGTTTTTTTTTACTAACAGCAATTAATTCAATTTCTTCGGTGTCTCTGCCAGCAAGCTTTGCAGATTTATCAAAATTAGCTAAAAAATTTTTGTAATTACTCATAAAAAAATGCCCTACATTTTCATGTAGGGCATTTCGAGTTAAAATCTAATAAACAATTTATTAGAAACCAACTACATACATAAAGTTCCAATGATCAGAGTCATTTGCTGTTCCGCCAGCTTCGTCTGTTTCAGTATAATCTATACCGAAAGAAGCAGCTCCCATACCTTTACCTATTGATACTCTCATGTAGTCAACATCTGTAGCTAGGTCAGCGTCAGCAAATGTAACACCAACATTCATGCCCATAGCAGAAGTTCCTACACCCATTTGAGTTTCTTCACCACCGTTGTCACCGTCGTACAATGCATAACCTAAGTTAAGGCCAGCAATTGAGTAACCAACAGTTACAAATGATGGGTCAATGTCTGCAGTAGCAGGCGCTATGTAATCAATTGATGATACACCAGCTTTAATTGTTGCACCCATAAGTGACATACCAGCTGCATAAGACATTACAGGGTTAGTAGTTGCACTTTCCATACCTCTAGTTATTTTGAAGTCAATGCCACCCATCGAGTTAGAGTATGCAATTGAATTACCACTAGCAGTGTCACCATCGTTGTAGTTTGCATTTAAAGCTGAACCACAAGCATTAAGTGAGAAACATGCCGGAGAACCGTCCATGCCATCAACAGCTGAGTCTTGACCAGTACCTAAACCGATTGTACCCATACCTGTATCGATGTTTACATCTGTTACAAGGTTAGTTGTTCCAGAAGTTCCGTTCAAAGACATTGTTAAAGAAACACCCATACCGTTATCTAGTGAGTCACTGTATGTAACGTATATGGAGTTAGTCGAGAAAGTAGAAGCAACGTCTGCGCTAGTATCATCAATTGAACCAGCGAACAAACCGCCAATTGACATTTCAGCTTGAGCCGCACTAGCAGCCATTACTGAAGCCAAAGCAGTTGCTCCAATTATTTTTGATCTATTCATAGTAATTTCCTTTCATATGATAATTGATCATAGTTAAATTTAACTATGGTTCTTTTATCAAAAAAAGTGCTTTTAATTAATGATATTTTCCTAAATACCACATTTAATTGTCAATGTGTGATATTTTTGCAACTGACAGAATATATTGAAAAAATAACAAAAATTGATTATTTCATCATATTAAGTTAATAAAAAGTAATATTTATCGATTTCACAAAAAGACATGAGAAAACTCTTCATTTTATCGATTTCAATTCTAACTTTTGTAGCTTGCGCTCAATTGCAACAATTGTCTGATGATCCTGAGGAATATGCCACTGAAAAACAAAGGATTATGACAAAAAAAGTTGAAGAAAGAGACATAAATCTTCCTGAGGGTAGCACCATCTTAGATGAAAAATCTGGCTTTTCTCTTGGAGATATTTTAGGTGGGGGCTCATCCTCTGACTATGGTTTAGACTCTATTACCTTCAAGGTTGCTCTCGATAAAATTAGTTTCATGCCCCTTCTATCTGTTGACTCTATGTCTGGGGTAATAGTAACAGACTGGTACAGTCTTGATGACGGTCAAAGTAGAATTAAAATTAACATTCGTGTAGTAGACCAAGAGATGACTGATAATAGTTTGGTTGTTACTTTGTTCAGTCAATCTTTAAACGAAGGCCAATGGATAGATCAAGGCATAAATGATACGCAAAGTTTAAAGATTAAAGAAAGTATTTTATCTTCTGCCCGAGAGCTACAAATTGCTGCTGAGCTTTAGGCTATAGATAATCTTTTAATGTCTGCAAAATATAATCCAAAAATAATTGAAAAAAAATGGCAGTCGTATTGGTCTGAAAATAAACTTTTTGAAAGTAAAGTAATTAAAGACAAAGAGAAATATTACATTTTAGAAATGTTTCCTTACCCATCAGGTAAAATACATATGGGACATGTTCGCAATTATACTTTAGGGGATGTTATTGCCAGATTTAAACGAGCCATGGGTTTTAATGTAATGCATCCTATGGGATGGGATGCATTCGGCTTGCCTGCAGAGAATGCTGCTATTGAAAATAGCACTTCACCTAAAACATGGACGTATGAAAATATTTCAACAATGAAAAATCAATTAAAGCAAATGGGACTCTCTCTTGATTGGTCACGTGAACTTGCTACGTGTGATGAAATTTATTATCACCAACAGCAAAAATTATTTTTAAAATTTTATAACGACAATTTAATTTATAAAAAAGAATCTCTTGTTAATTGGGACCCCGTAGAAAATACCGTTCTAGCTAATGAACAGGTTATTGACGGTAAAGGGTGGCGCTCAGGAGCGGATATTGAGCAAAAAAACTTATCTCAGTGGTTTTTTAAAATTACTAAATACGCTGAAAGTCTTATGGACAGCTTAGATTCAATGGATGGCTGGCCAGAAAAAGTGAAGGCAATGCAAAAAAACTGGATTGGAAAGTCCTATGGTTGTGAAATTGATTTTGAGGTCTCATCTGATTTAACACTCTTAAATAATAAAAAAATTAAAATATTTACCACTCGGCCAGATACAATTTTTGGAGCAACATTTTGTGCATTATCTCCTTTTCACCCGCTTGTAGAGGAACTTATTAAGGAGGAAAAAAGTATCGAAAATCAAGTATTTGAAATGAGATCACAAAAAATCAGTGAAGAGTCCATAGCAAAAAATGATAAATTAGGCATACCTACAAAACTAAGCATTAAACACCCGTTTATTAAAGATAAATTATTACCAGTATATATAGCCAACTTTATCTTAATGGACTATGGCTCTGGAGCAATATACGGATGTCCTGCTCACGATCAAAGAGACCTAGATTTTGCAATTAAATATAACTTAGAAATAATTCAAGTGATTGATCCTGAGGACCAAACTCCATTTGATAACAAAAATGCAATAGTAGGCAATGGGAGATTAATTAACTCAGATTTTTTGAATGGGCTTTCAATGGATGAAGCAAAAAAAACAATAATAACAAAGGTTGACGCTCTTAAGATAGGTAAACAAACAATCAATTATAGATTGAGAGATTGGGGTATTTCAAGACAGAGATACTGGGGTTGCCCAATTCCGATCATGTATAGAGAAGATGGAAAAGTAATTGCCGTTCCAGAAGATCAGTTACCACTATTACTTCCTGAGGATATTGATCTATCTGTTGCAGGAAATCCACTAGATCGTCATCCCACATGGAAATATACTAAATGTCCAGAAACGGGTATGAACGCTATCAGAGAAACTGATACTCTCGATACCTTTGTAGATTCTGCTTGGTATTTTCTTAGATTTTGCTCTCCCTTAAATCAACATCAACCATTTGATGATGAAGAAATGAATTATTGGATGCCAGTTGATCAATATGTCGGAGGTGTAGAACATGCTATATTGCATTTGTTATATTCACGTTTTTTTACAAAAGCATTAGGGCTGGAAAATGTGAAAGAGCCATTTAATAGTCTCTTTACCCAAGGTATGGTTTGTCATAACACGTATAAAAATGAAGAGAAAGTTTGGGTGTTTCCAGAGGATGTAGAGAAAAAAGGTAACCAATATTTTCAAATTTCATCAGGACAAAAAGTTACAGAAGGTCCAATCGAGTCAATGTCAAAATCAAAAAAGAATGTGATTGATCCTGAGTCAATAATAAACAGGTATGGCGCAGACTCTGCAAGATGGTTTATGTTATCTGATAGTCCGCCAGAAAAAGATATTAAATGGTCTGAGTCGGGTATTAAAGGTGCATGGAAGATTTGCCAGAAAATATGGAATTTAATCATTCAAAATAGAGAATACTTAAGCATGAATGCAGCCTCTCAGGATATAGTTTTTGAGGGTAACGCCCTGAGTTTGATGAAATTGGTTCACCAAAATCTTAAGTCAGTGACAGAGAGCATTGAGAAATTTCAAATGAATGTCGCCATTGCAAAAGTATTTGAATTAGTCAATGCGATTTCAAAATTTGAAACAGTAAAGGAAGATGATAAACATGCAGTTGCTCAATCACTTAAAATTTTAATTCGTATAATTGAACCTATTGTTCCGCACTTAGCAGAAGAATGTTGGGAATTTACAAATAGTACTAATTCTCTATTAAATGAACCATGGCCAAAAGCTAATGAACTTTATCTTATTAATAATGAGGTAACAGTAGTGGTTCAAATAAACGGTAAAAGGAGAGGAGAGGTTCTCGTAAAAAAAGACTCCTCAGAAGAAGATATTTATAATGAATTAAAGAATGTTAGTAATATTAATAATGCAATTACTGGTAAAAATATATTAAAATCAATTTATGTGCAAAATAAAATACTCAATATTGTTTTAGAATCATGAACAGGCATGAACGCCGTCGGCAGCAAAAAAATAATAAAATTAATAATAAAGTTAATGAAAATTTACTCGAAGGAATCAAACTTCATACAAATAAAGAATACAAGAAAGCAGAAGTATTTTATAATCAAGTCCTTGCTGAAGAACCATCAAACTACGACGCAATAAGACATCTTGGAATTCTTTTTCAAGATTTAAAAGATTACGAGCGTGCGTATCAATATTTTATTCAAGCAGTAAAAATAAATCCACGTGGATTTGAGGCTCTTAATAACCTTGGTACGATTCATCTTCGTAATAAAAGTTATGACTTAGCATTTAAATGCTTTCAAAGATCTATTGGGATCAATAACAAGTACTTGCCATCGATTAATAACTTAGCAGCTTATTATTATAAAATAACTAATCCTTCGAAAGCATTAGAATTTGCAGAATTAGCAATGAATTTACAACCAAGTAATCCAATGGTAAAAAGTCAATATGCAAAAGCTCTTTTAATAAATAACAAAGCTGATCAAGCTATTATGATATTTGAAAAATTAAATGCCGACTTTCCAGACGTTGATGATCACAAGTACAATCTTACATCGGCTTATAAAGAAATGGGAGAATTTGAAAAAGCCAATAAAATTGCTACAGCAGAATTTAAAATTGATTATAAAAAGCTACCCTACCTCTTAACATATACGAATGTAAAAAATAACAAATTGGAGGATAAACATATACAATACTATGATGGATTATTAAATAAAACTGAAACTGATCCAGCTGATAAGGTATTAATTTGTCATTCTTTTTTTAATTATTTTAAAAATCAAAGAGACTTCAACAAAGCTGGTAAATACCTTGTAAAAGGAAATAATTTACAATACGAAATGAGGTCGTTTGACTTAGAAAATGACATAAATTTTTTCAAAAAAATCGAAAGTTTATTTTCAGTCAATATCAATTTTCAAAATAAGGATAAGTTAAAAAAGAATATACCAATTTTTATTTGTGGGATGCCAAGATCAGGCACTACTTTATGCGAGCAAATCCTGTCTTCTCACTCAAAAATTGAGGGCGCAGGTGAATTGGCATATCTCGCTGCCGCTTCAGGGCTTACAAAAGTAATTCTACCAAGTAGCGATCAGATAAAGAGTTTGGAACAGATATTAAATAACCAAGAGTTATTATTGAATGCAAGACAAAAATATTTAAGAGATCTAGCAGACCATGGCAATGAAGAGTCGATATATATTTGTGATAAAATGCCTCACAATTTCATACTGATAGGTTTGATAAAAATTTTATTGCCTGAGGCTAAGATTATTTATTGTAAACGAGATCCAATAGATAACTGTTTCTCACTCTACTCACATAAATTTGTGGATTTATCACATCAATACTCATATGACCAGAAAGTGCTGGTTAAATACTATAGATTACATGAAAAACTTATGGATTTTTGGTTTAAAAAATATGCTGAGGATATTTTTATTCTTGATAATGAAGAACTTGTTAATAATCAGGAAAAAGTATCAAAAGAATTGATAAGCTTCTGTGAACTTAGCTGGGAAAAGCAATGTCTTGAGTTTTTTAACAATAAGAGGCAAGTTAGAACAGCAAGTATTGAACAAGTCAGAAAGCCTATGACGAATAAATCAATAGGTGCATGGAAAAAATATGAGAAGAATTTAGAAAATATGATTCAAGAATTAAAAAAATGATAAGAAGTTTAATAATTATTTTAGTTTTATTATTTATTAACAATTGTGGTTTCAAACCTATTCACCAGATTACAGAGACAGACTCGAATTTTAGTAATTATACGGTCGAAGTGCAGAACAGTGTATCGAGAGAAATAATTGATGAGTTAAATGCAAGTTTTACCGCAGATGGTGAAATAAATTACAAAGCTGTAATATCAGTAAATGAAGATTTGAGTCCTCTCATTATTAATACCAACGGCACAGTGGCAAAATATAGAATAGAAATTGAAATCAATTACCAACTTATTCAACTAGACTCCGGAGATGTCATCTCTGAAGGAACAACAAGAGGCTTCGCCCAGTATGACACTGTAGATTCAGAAGTAATTAATGAAGATACTAGGAAAAGCATGACAAAAATTGCGGCAAAAAATGCGCTTCAAATTATGTCATCAAGAATACAAAGCAGAATCTTGAAATAAATGATCATCAAAGAGCATCAGTTACAAAACATCTTTTCCGAGGATATTAAATTTTTAGGTATTCTTATTTATGGTCCAAACGATGGACTTGTAAAAGAGCAAATAGAAAAAATAACAGATACCTACCTAATTAAAGATGAATATGAAAAAATAAGTTTTAATGGAAAAGATTTAGATCATGATCCACAAATGCTGAATGACATAACAAGTACTGTCTCAATGTTTTTCAAAAAAAAGATCGTTATAGGAGATGCCATCAAGGATAAGCACCTCAATATTATTGAAGACACTGTGTTAAATGCTCCGCAAGATACAGTGCTGATAATTAGAGACAGTAATTTAAACAAATCCTCAAAAATTAGAAATTTTTTTGAAAAGGAAAATAGTTCACTTTCACTTGCATGTTACGAGGACGATGGCAGATCAATGATTAAAAACATTGATGAATTTTCAAAAAAAAATAATCTTGAACTTAATCGAGATATAAAAAATTATCTTTTGCAAACCCTCAGCAATGATCGCCTAGTTAGTAAACGCGAACTTGAGAAAATTGAAATATATTATAGAGGTTCAAAAGAAAAAACTAATTTAGATGTAGTTAAAAAATTACTTAACGACTCTAGCTCTCAAAATTTAAATAAAATGAACGAAAATGTTATGTTTGGAAATACCACTAAAAGTTCTAAAATTATTAATAAATTATTAACTGAAGGAGCAAGCCCAGTCAGTTTAGTAAGAAGTCTTACAAACTATTTAACAAGAATTCAGCAAACAAAGATTGAAATGAAAAAAGGCAACAACTTTGAAACTTCTATCAGAATCCTAAAGCCACCAGTGTTTTGGAAAGATAAGGATAATTTTCAAACACATTGTCTGAAGTGGCCTCTTCGCACTATTGAAAAACACTTAGTTAACCTTTTAGAAACAGAGATTGCTTGCAAAATAAACAATAGATTAGCAAATATAAATTGTGAGAAATCAATTTTAATAATTGCAAATAATGGAAGGCGATATTTTAAAAATTAATTTTTTAATTTACCAGTCACTAATTCTAATTGATCAAGAGACCTATATTCTATTTTAATTGAACCACCTTTTTTTCCTTTGTGGTCGATCGATACGTTTAATCCGAGCTTTGCTGTTAAATTGTTTTCTAGATCAATGGTATCTGGGTCTTTTAATTTAACCTTCTTAACTCCTGGCTTTTTCTGTTTTGCAAGGTCCTCTGCGGCTCTTACGCTTAAATTTTCACTTACAATTTTTTCTGCTAGTTGTTCTGGAAAAGCACTATTCATAATAGCGCGAGCATGCCCTGATGAAATTTTTCCCTCTGAAATCATATCTTGAATTGACTGTGGTAAACCAAGTAATCTAATTATGTTTGCAATATGACTTCTGCTTTTACCAACGATTTCTGCAAGTGCTTCTTGGGTATGTCCGTAGTTTTCAATTAATCTTTTATATCCAGCGGCTTCTTCAATTGGTGATAGATCAGAACGTTGTACGTTTTCTATAATTGCTATTTCCAGCGCTTCTTGATCATCTAGTTTTCTAACAACTGCAGGAACTTCATGAAGTTGTGCAATTTGGGCTGCTCGCCATCTTCTCTCACCTGCAATAATTTCGTATGTTCCAGACTCTGTTGGTGAGGGTCTTACTAATATTGGTTGAACAAGCCCTCTAGATTTTATCGATTCAGCTAATTCATTAATGCTGTTTTTATCAAATAATCTTCGAGGCTGTGACGGGCTTGGTTTTAAATTTGAAATTGAAATTTTTGTTTCTTGATTTGAAGTTTCATTTTGAATTGAGACATCTTTAGTATCACCCATAAGCGATGAAAGTCCACGACCTAAACCTTTTTTTGAAATTGATGAACTCATTATGCTGCCTCCTGTTCTTTGTTTTGTCTTATGATCTCATCCGCTAACCTTAAATATGCCTGACTACCAGCAGCCTTTTGATCATAAATCAATGCAGGCATACCAAATGAAGGGGCTTCTGAAACTCTTACATTACGGGGTATGATGGTTTCATATACTTGTTGACTTAAATGTTTTTTAACATCGTCAGCAACTTGTGAAGAAAGTTTATTTCTTCCATCAAACATTGTTAAAACTATTCCATCGATTGTTAGATTTTGATTTAGATTTTGTTTAACCCTATCGATTGTTTTTATTAATTGACTAAGACCTTCTAAGGCAAAAAATTCACATTGAAGTGGGACTATGACAGAGTCAGCTGCGGTCATTGCCATGACAGTGAGAAGACTTAAAGCTGGCGGGCAATCAATAAAAACAAAATTAAAATCATTTAATGAGTTTTGGTCTGTAAAAATTTTTTTAAGTGTAAAAGCTCTATCATTTACCTCAGCAAGTTCAGGTTCAATGCCTGATAGATCCACAGTGGATGGAATGATTTTTAAATTTTCTATTTCAGTATTTTGAATTGCATCAAATAAATTACATTGAGATGCAAGAACTTCATAAATTGAATTATTTCTGTTTTGATAATCTATACCTAAACCTGTACTAGCGTTGCCTTGAGGGTCGAGGTCAATAATTAAAACCTTTTCCCCAATAGCCGCTAAGGCTGTGGATAAGTTTATTGCTGTTGTAGTTTTTCCCACTCCACCTTTCTGATTTGAGATAGCTATTATTTTATTTTTCATTAAGTTATTGATTTTATTATATTTTTTAATTCTAAAATAAAAGAACCCTTTTCTCTTTCATTTTCATGTAATACATGAGTAAATTCCCAATATTTAGTAGCTTGCACGATCTCTTCGTCTATATGTACACCTTTATGCAGTAGCAATGTAGTGTTTTTTTTGCATATATTATAACTAATTGATAATAAATGATTTAATTGGCTAACAGCTCTTGCTAAAATTATATCAAATTTTTTATTTTCAATTTTTTCTACTTTAATGGGAATCACTTCGGTGTTTTTAAGATCTAAGTTAACAATACACTTGTTAAGAAATGATACTCTTTTAGGTCTATTTTCACACAGAAAAACCTTATTTTTTGAGCTAAATAACAATGAAACTGGTATACCTGGAAGACCAGCACCGCTGCCAATATCAATGATATCATTTCCATTGCTAGTTATAAACTGAGCTAATCTTAGAGAATCATAGAAATGTCTTGTCCAGATGAAGTTTTTATCATTCTTCGATATTAAGTTTTGGTCTTCTGCCAAAATCATTTCCCTGAATTCAGCCAATTTTTCAATTGTTTCACGTGAAACATTTGGCAAGAGCTCTTTTAGAGCATCAGGCGAATCAATCATTATTTTGATATTAAGCTAATTTTTGTGATTTAGCTTTGGTTTTTATATATGATAAAATAACACTAAGGGCTGCAGGTGTAACACCATCAATTCTTGATGCTTGAGATAAGTTTTTAGGCTTAATTTTTGTAAGTTTTTCAATGATTTCTGTTGATAAACTGGGAATTAATTCGTATCTAAGATTAGTTGGAATTTCAACTTTTTCTTCTTTAGTAAGTGAAATGATCTCACTTTCTTGCTTCTTAAGATAGCCTTTGTAATGAGCCTCTGTTGTTATTTGATCAAGAATTTCACTACTATATTGCTTTAGATTTAAGTTAAAGATTTCATCTATTTTATCAATATTGATGTTAGGATAAGCTAATAAGTCAAAAGCTGACCTTTTTTTACCATCTTGATTAATTTGAACTCCAATCCTTGAAAGTGCATTAGGTGTAACATATTGATTTTTAACAATTTTATTTAATTTTTCTAGTTCAATTTTTTTAGCTGAATATTTTTCATATCTTTCAGCTTCAACTAACCCTAAATTGTACCCAATCTCCGTTAATCTTAGATCTGCATTATCTGCTCTTAATAACAGTCTGTATTCTGCCCTAGAAGTGAACATTCTGTAAGGCTCCGTAACCCCTTTTAGAGTTAAGTCATCTATCATTACTCCAATGTATGAGTCGTTTCTTGAAAAAACATGTTCTTTATTATTTAGGGAAATTGCTGCATTCAAACCTGCTACAAGTCCCTGCGCAGCAGCTTCCTCGTAACCTGTTGTGCCATTTATTTGCCCAGCAAGATAAAGACCTTTTATTTTTTTAGTTTCCAATGTTTGGTAAAGTTCTTGTGGATCAATAAAATCATATTCAATAGCGTAGCCATGTCTTACTATTTTAGCATTCTCTAAACCATTGATTTTACTTATAAATTCTTCCTGCACATCTGGTGGGAGTGAAGTTGAGATGCCATTTGGATATATTAAGTCACTATCAAGTCCTTCTGGTTCTAAAAAAATTTGATGCCTCAATTTATCTGCAAATTTAACAACTTTATCTTCTACAGAAGGACAATATCTAGGACCTGTCCCACTAATTTGACCTGAATAAATAGCTGATTTTGTTATATTTTTTTGGATTATATTGTGAACGGCCTCATTTGTATGTGTCATGTGGCACGGTAATTGTTCATTATGAGTTTTTGTGGTTAGGAATGAGAAATAAGAGTGCTCATCATCAGCTTCTTGTTTTTCTAGCTTAGAAAAGTCTATTGTATTTTTGTCTAGTCTCGCAGGTGTTCCCGTCTTTAATCGTCCAATATTAAAGCCAGTTTTATAGAGTGAGTCTGCAAGTCCTATTGAGGGAGAATCACCGTGTCTTCCAGCTGGAATAGTTTTGTCGCCTAAGTGGATAAGGCCATTCAAAAATGTACCAGTTGTGATGATAACTTTTTTAGTAGATATTTTTTTACCGCTTGCGCAAATCACGCCAGCAATTTGTTTATTGCTATCAAAAATTAAATCTTCTACAGGATCAAACAAGAGTTCTAAATTTTCTGTATTTTCAATTTCCTCCTGCATGTGTTTTTTATAGAGCTTTCTATCCGATTGAGCTCTTGGTCCTCTTACTGCAGGGCCTTTTGTTCTATTTAGTAACCTATATTGAATACTTGATAAATCGGCTATACGCCCCATTATCCCGTCCAATGCATCGATTTCCCTTACTAAGTGACCTTTGCCAAGACCACCAATAGCAGGATTACAGGACATTTCCCCAATAGTATCAAATTTATGGCTGATTAAGAGGGTTTTTGCACCAACACGTGCGGATGTGGTTGCGGCTTCACAGCCGGCATGCCCTCCTCCAACTACTACAACGTCATAACTAGTCATGAATAAGTTAATTAAATTAACTTAGACTAATTGCAATCAATTATTTTTTTATTTACCGATGCAAAAATCTTTAAAAATAACTTCTAAATATTCTTCTACATCAACATGACCTGTTATTTTTCCGATTTCTTGAATGGCTAATCTTAACTCCTCGACCATAAGTTCAGAATTAACTTTTAAATCTATACTTTTTGCACTTAGTAAACTTTGTACAGAATTTTGAACACCTAAGATATATCGAGTCTTTGTTGGTATGGTATCGGTGTAACTTATGAATTTGTTTGATACATGCTCAGCAATTTTATTGATTAAATTATCAATACCGCTTCCATTTGAAACTGAAATATTGATACAGCCTTCTTTTTTAAAATTATTATATAAGTCACATTTATTTAGAACTGTAAGTCGATCCTCATGTAACTCAACATTATTAGGATCATCAAATAATTCTAAAACTAAATTTGCTTCTTTAATTTTACTTTGGGTTATCTCAATTCCTTTTTTTTCAATCTCGTCTTCAGTATCTCTTAGGCCCGCAGTGTCTGTAAAAATGACTGGAAATCCAGCAATATTTAGTCTTACTTCAATCGCGTCTCTAGTCGTACCCTCCCTATCAGACACAATGGCAACATCACGATTAGCAAGTGAATTTATCAAACTTGATTTACCAACATTTGGGGATCCAATGATGGCCACTTTATAACCGTCTCTTAATATTTCTCCTTGATTACGTTGTTTTAAGTGTTCATTCATTTCGTCTAAAAGTTTTTCAATTTTTGAATTGATATTGTTGAGAACATTTTCAGGAATATCTTCATCTGCAAAATCTATATCCGCTTCGAGATAGGCAACTAACTCTATTAGAGACTTTCTCCATGATAAATATAATTTATTCAGTGAGCCATTCATCTGGGACAGTGCTTGATTATGTTGAATTTCAGTTTGCGCATTAATTAGATCACCCATGGCTTCAATTGCTGTAAGATCCATTTTGTTGTTCACAAATGCTCTTTTTGAAAATTCACCAGGTTGAGCAAGTCTCAGCTGATCAATGTTAGAAAGTGATTTGAGTAAAAGCTGAACAGTTGTATGGCCGCCATGAACATGAAACTCAACAACATCTTCACCTGTGAAACTTTTGGGTTTTGAGAAAAATACAGCAAGCCCTTTGTCAATTAAGTTGCCGCTTTCTGGATCATAAAATTCTGATTTTGTTAGGACGTTTGGATCGAAGTGACTCTTTCTAGAAATTGTTTTAAGGGCGGTGAGCGCTAGATGTCCTGAGACTCTTACAACCGCTAACCCCGCAACACCACTGGCAGTTGATAGTGCAAAAATTGTCATTTTTTTATTTGGAGGTTTTCAGCGATACGGTCATTAATAAGATGTTCATTGATTACTTGGTCCACCTCTTCTTCTGTTTTACACGAGTACCAAACATTATCTGGATAAACAACAAGTGTGGGACCAAATTCACAATGATCCAAACAGCCTGATGCATTTATTCTTATTTTCTTATCGGAGACCAATTCTTTTGTTTTTTTCTTCATATAGGCTCGCAGCACTGTGGAATTTTTAGAGGCACAACAACCTTTTGTATGACCATCGGGTCTTTGGTTTGTACAAAAAAATACGTGTCTTTCAAAAAATTTGTTAGTCATTAGGTCAGAAAATTATAATATCTTATATATATGAGCAGCTACGTTTTCAAATCAATCATTGGCAATATTGAGCTTGTCTCAAGCAAAAATAGAATAATTGCAGTTCATAGAACAAGGAAAAAGCCCAACAAAACAGAGGATAAGCTTCTAAAAAGATCTGCGCTTCAAATAAAAATGTATCTTGCGCGCAAAAGGCGGTCTCTTAATTTTCCTACTAGTCAGATCGGCACAAAATTTCAAAACCGTGTTTGGAATTATTTACGAAGGATACCTTATGGTAGAACAACAACTTATGGGGACATTGCAAGGAAGTTAAGAACTTCGCCCCGAGCTGTTGGGAGAGCCTTAGGAAGAAATAATCTTATGATGACAGTTCCATGTCACAGGGTAGTTGGAAGTGACGGCAAACTCACAGGATTTACATCAGTGGGTGGGTTAAGTACCAAAAGAAATTTACTGAACATTGAACAAAAAACTAAAAGATAATCTTGAAAAGAAAATTAGGGTAATTCCTAATTTTCCAAAAAAAGGTATTCAATTTCAAGATATAACTTCAATCACAGACAGTAAGCAGCTTTTTACCGAAGTTGTTAATGAAATTTCTAAATATTGTAAAAAAAATAAATTTACTAAAGTAGCTGGGATAGAAGCAAGAGGCTTCATCTTTGGATCAGCTGTTGCCTACAAGCTTGGCTTGCCTTTTATTCCAATAAGAAAAAAAGGGAAACTGCCAGGAAAAGTAGTTAAACAAAAATACAAGTTAGAGTATGGAATGGATGAAATCCAGGTACACAAACACTCTATCACTTCAAAAGATAAGGTTTTGATTGTCGATGACTTAATTGCAACCGGTGGAACAGCTAAAGCGGCCGCAAAGCTAATTTCAAAAATTGGGGTTAAAAAAATTGAATTTTTTATGATAATTGATTTATGGAACCTTGAAGGCTCAAAAAAGATTTCTAAAAGTTATCAGATAAGGTCTTTGATGAAGGCAGAAGGATAGTTTACTTATTCATTGACTGGAAGAAATCGGCATTATCTTTGGTTTCTTTCAATTTTCCGAGTAAGAATTCAATGGAGTCCATTGTTCCCATTGGGTTAAGAATACGTCTAAGAACATACATTTTTTGAAGCTCATCCTTATCAAGAAGTATCTCTTCTTTTCGAGTACCGGACTTAGTAATATCAATTGCAGGATATATTCTTTTATCAGCAACTTTTCTGTCTAATATGATTTCTGAGTTACCAGTTCCTTTAAATTCCTCAAAAATTACCTCGTCCATTCTACTTCCTGTATCAATAAGGGCTGTTGAAATAATAGTCAGTGAGCCTCCATCCTCAATATTTCTAGCTGCACCAAAAAATCTCTTTGGTCTCTGTAATGCGTTTGCATCAACACCACCTGTTAATACTTTTCCTGAACTTGGGACAACTGTATTGTAAGCACGACCCAATCTTGTAATGGAGTCTAAAAGAATAACGACATCTTTTTTATGCTCTACTAATCTTTTTGCTTTATTGATAACCATTTCAGCAACCTGTACGTGACGTGATGCGGGCTCATCAAATGTTGAGCTGACAACTTCTCCTTTTACAGAGCGTTGCATATCTGTAACTTCCTCTGGCCTCTCATCAATTAATAAAACCATTAGATAACATTCTGGATGGTTATCAGTAATTGAATGTGCAATATTTTGAAGTAAAACTGTTTTACCTGTTCTTGGTGGCGACACAATAAGGGCTCTTTGACCTTTACCGATTGGCGCAACCAAATCAATTACTCTTGAACTTTGATCGCTTGCTGGTTTTTCTGTTTCTAATCTGATTTGCTCCTCAGGATAAAGAGGTGTTAGGTTATCAAAGTTAATTTTGTTTTTGCTTTTTTCGGTTGCTTCGTAGTTGATTGTATCAATTTTTAATAATGCAAAGTAACGTTCACCGTCCTTTGGTGCTCTAATTGGACCTTCAACAGTGTCTCCTGATCTTAATCCAAATCTTTTAATTTGACTTGGGCTTACATAAATATCATCAGGACCCGGAAGGTAATTGGCCTCCATTGATCTTAAAAAACCAAAACCATCCTGTAAAACTTCTAAAACTCCTTCACCGTCAATATCTTTGCTGTCACTCGCAAGAGTTTTTAATATTTCAAACAGCATATCCTGTGTACGCATTGAACTGGCGTTTTCAACGCCAAGTTCCTCTGCATAAACAAGAAGTTCTTGTGGAGTTTTTTTCTTAAGGTCTCTTAATTTTAAGTTTTTAGCCATTCGTATTAATGATGATGATAATGTGGAAAATAGTTTGGAAGCTGCTTTCTAACCGTAATCGTTAAATATAGCAAGTTTTATATTGGTTTAAAAATAACGAGAAATATGACAATTATCATTAAAACCGTGGGAAATTCATTGATAATTCTAAAAAAACGCTCTGATTTTGGCCTTTTATCCTCTTGAAACTCTCTTGTTAATTTTGAGAAATACCCATGAACTCCAGACAAGAGGATCACAAATATGATTTTTAATTGAAGCCATAGTTGAGACAGCGCATCAACGCCCAAATTTGATATCAACGCTAAACCAAACAACCATGAAAATATCATTGCTGGATTCATAATAATTTTAAGTAAACGTAATTCCATTAATTTAAAAGTCTCTGACGAGTCAGACCCCACCTCTTTACTCCAATGATAAACAAATAATCTTGGCAAATATAATAAGCCCGCCATCCAAGCTATCACGCTGATGATGTGCAAACTAAGAAATAAATTATATAAGAAAATTGAATTCATCTTAATTCTTGATCACATTGTTTAAACGTTGCTGGACATATTTTTTGCCTGATATTACCACTCTCAACTTTCTCTGACTCACTAACTATTTCAGATAAACTTTCTATAAATGTTTGATCAACATTTAAAGATTCAGACCTATAATAATGCTTACAGCCTAGTTCGCTTGCAAGCTCTTGGTACTCGATATCTAATTCAACGAGTGTTTCAGAGTGATCCGAAACAAACGCAATTGGAACAATAACCAGCGCCCTATCTTCGCTAATGGCATTTTCAATTTCACTTGGTGTTGTTGGTTCAAGCCATTTAACTGGGGTAACTTTACTTTGGTAAGCCAAAACATGATCTTCATAGCCGTGAATGCCCTGCATGACCGCCTTAACTGTTTGCTCCACCTGCCACTGATATGGATCGCCTTTTTTAATGATTGATACGGGTAAACTGTGAGCGGAAAATAGAACTCTTACTTTCTTATCTTTGATGTGGTTTATTTTGTCTTGAATCAGTTTTTGATGGGCTTTTATTAATTTAGCGTCATATGGATAACAACAAGTGTATTTTGTTTTTGTGTTTAATTCCTGGTTTTGAGCTTCTTTGAACCAGGCGTCCAGAGAAGATTTTGTGGTCGTAGTGGAATACTGTGGGTACAGGGGCAGTAAAAATATTTTGTCTGGGTTATAGTCTTTTACTTTTGAAACAACCTCGGCTGTCATTGGATGCCAATATCGCATACAAACAAATACCTTGTTCTCAATACCTTTGTTTTTTAACTCTCTCTGAAGGGACTCTGCTTGAGAGTTGGTAATTTCAAGAATAGGGGATTTACCGCCTATTTCAGCGTAAATTTCAGTGGCCTCTTTGGTGCGACGGGAAGATATGAGCCTTGCCAACAAATACCTGAAGGGATTTGGAAGTCTAAATATGTTAGGATCATTAAACAGATTAAATAAAAAAGGTTTTACACTTTCTTGTTTATCTGGTCCGCCCAAGTTAAATAAAACTACCGCTGTTTTCATGTTGACCTTATCTGTAAGAGCATTTGCTCGACTTTCTCAATAGATGTCGCGGGTAAAACCCCGTGTCCTAAATTGAAAATATGTGGTCTTTCTCTAAAAGCAAATAATATTTCTTCAATCTTCTGACTAAGATTTTGGGAGTCTTTTAATAAGTGTTTAGGATCTAGATTTCCTTGAAAAACAATTTTATCGTTTAGCTCATTAATTTTATCTAAAGGAAAATTGTAGTCCAAGGTAATACAATCAAGCTTATCTATGTTTGAATATTTTTTATAACATGCAAGATTGGTATTTCTAGGAAAGCCAATAATAGGGATGTCTTTTATTTTTTTTATACTCTTAATAATTTTTTTTGTAGGTTGAATGCACCATTTGTTGAATTGTTCGTCATTCAAATGTTCTGCCGCTGATTCAAATATTTGAAAAGCATCAATCCCACAATCAATTTGCATTTCTGTGTGTTGAATAATCGCACATGTCATTTGCTCGATTAAATTGTCTATTTGTGAAGTCTTTTTTACAATATCTTCGAGTTTTAGATTTTGACGTTCATTCTTTTCAAATAAACAATAAAACAGTGTCGTCCAAGCTCCGCCAGCAAATCCTATTAAGGGGACATCTGTATTTTCTTTAATTTTTTTTATTCCCGTTGCAAGAGGTAAGGTTTTTTCAAGATTATAACTTATGTTCTCATTGAACTTTATTACGGGTCCCTGTCCATCAATAAAACTAACGCTTGAGCCCGCAGCAAAAGGGGTTATTAAAATATCTGAAAATACAATACAAGCATCCATATTGTATCTGTTCACAGGTTGTAGTGAAACCTCAAATATTGTTAAAGGATCAAGAAACATATCCATAAGGTTTGCAAATTGTTTTCTAATATTTATATATTCAGGCAAATGTCTTCCTGCCTGTCTCATTAACCAAACTGGTGTTGGGCTTGTCTTTTGACCTTTAAGTGTGTCTATAAATATACTCATTATATTATATATATAATTGTAGTTGTTTATGTTCCTGTGGAATTGTGTATATATAAAAAGTCGCTTTTTGCCCACAAGTCGATACACAGAACAACCGCTTTGAATTATATGCTTTTTAATCTTATACACCGACGTGGAAGAAAACAGCAATATCTCTAACAGGTGAACAAAGTTTGCAAAAATTCTCAATAAAGATAGTAAAATAAGTTAAAAATTAGAGATGGGCAAAGATAGTAAAAGCACTCACAGGTCATAAGGGGTTTATACAGGTTTATGAACAGAGATATAATTTTAGCATCTAAAAGCGAAACAAGGATTAAATTGTTACGCAACGCCGGCATAAGCTTTGAGACAGTTGCGCATGGTGTTGATGAGGAAGAAGTCAAGATGTCGATGAGTAAAAATACACCTGAAGAGATTGTGGTTAAACTTGCTGAGATGAAGGCCTTGAAGCCCTCCATATCTAATAAAAGTGCATTTGTTATTGGATCAGACCAGGGTTTGGATCTTAAAGGCGAGCTGGTTAACAAGGCTAGGGATAAAAGTGAAGCAAAGGAACAGTTGTTGAAAATGAGTGGATCTACCCACACACTCATAACTGCCACAACGGTTGCTCAGGACAATAACATTATTTGGAAGTACGTGGACAGATCTAAAATGCATATGCGAAAGCTGAGCGGGGATCTAATAAAAGAATATTTAAATAAAGTCGACGATAATATTCTTGGTCTTGTAGGCGTTTATGCAATTGAGGAAGAAGGAATAAAGCTTTTTGAAAATATTGGGAGTGACCTTTTTTCAATACAGGGCATATCATTAATTCAATTAAACCAGTTCCTTTGGGACAACAATCTTCTATTTGAAAAAAATGACACATAAAAAAACAGCAGTTATTGGAGATCCAATAGATCACAGTCTTTCACCTAAAATTCATAATCACTGGATTGAAAGTGAGAAAATTAATGTGGACCCCTACCATAAAATAAATGTAAAAAAAGAAAACTTTATTAGGGATGTTGACCGTTTAATAGAAGAGGGTTATTACGGCTTAAATGTTACGGTTCCCCTAAAAGAGGACGCATACAAATATTGTAACAACACATCCGATGTTGCAAGAGCTCTCAAAGCAGTTAACACGCTGATAATAAATAAAGATGGTGTTTATGGGGACAATACCGACCCGATTGGTTTTGAAAAATCAATTGCAAACAGAGAGCTAAATAACAAGTTATGTTTGGTGCTTGGAGCCGGCGGATCAGCAAGGGCAGTCGTGTATGCGCTAACACAAATGAAGTGTGAGATTGGTATCTATAATAGAACAAAAAAAAACGCGGAATCACTTTGCAGCGACCTGGGTGTTGAGGCGACAATCTTAACAGAAAAAACGATCAGTAAGTTTATTGGATCCTCACATTTAGTTGTCAACACTACAAGCTTAGGACAACAAGAAGACGAAGAAAACAAATTAATAGACTTTAACAATCTAAATTCATCTACACATGTTTACGATCTTATATATAATCCCAGTAAGACAACTTTTCTAAGACATGCTGAGAAAAACGGCTGCACAGTTCAAAATGGACTGGAGATGCTGATTCATCAAGCCGCCCAGTCCTTTAATGTGTGGCACAATATAATGCCTAAAATTGATGAGGAATTAATGAATGTATTAGGGATAAACTAATGTTGTTGGTTGGTATAACAGGATCTATTGGAATGGGAAAATCAACTGTCGCTCAAATGTTTAAAGAGCATGGATACGGTATTTATAATGCCGACGACACGGTTCATTATATCTATGAAAATGATGAAGAGGTCATAGACAAAGTAGAAAGACAGTTTCCAGGTTCAACGAAAGATGGTGCAGTAAATCGATTAGCATTAAGAGACATTCTAAATAAAGACCCTGATAAATTTAGAGACCTAGAACAAATTGTTCACCCCGTAACAAGGAAATACCAAATAATCTACATAAAAAAATTAATTGAAGAAGGAAAGATGGGTTGTGTGTTAGACATCCCACTACTTTTTGAAACTGGAGGAGAAAAATATGTAGATGTCTCTGTTGTGGTGACAGCATCTGAAGCAACACAACAGTCAAGAGTGGTTTTGGAGAGAAAAGTACCATTAGAGATCTTTAACGCTATTAAAGATCAACAAATGCCAGACAGAGACAAATTAAAAAAAGCAGATTACATTATTTCAACTGATAACAATATTGAAGATACAAAATCAGAGGTAAAAGAAGTTGCTGCAAAAATTAAATTGATTAATCCAAAGGCGTGGAATACCTTCTTTAACCAATGAGACAAGTCGTACTTGATACAGAAACCACCGGACTAAGGCCATCAGAGGGTCACAGAGTCATTGAAATTGCCGCAATAGAGATAATTGATTATCTTCCCACTGGTAAAACATACCAACAATATATTAACCCCCAGCGAGATGTGCCTGACTCATCATTTAAGGTGCATGGATTAAGCTACGAATTTTTAAAAGACAAACCTTTGTTTGAGCACATTGTATCAGGGTTCTTAGAATTTTTAGGTACGGATCCAATAATTGCTCACAATGTGGACTTCGATGTTGGTTTCTTAAACTACGAGCTTAACACTTGTGGTAAAGAATCTCTTAAAAATGATAAAATTGATACCGTCTCGATTGCTAGAGAAAAATTTCCTGGCCAGAGTGTTTCACTTGATGCGCTCTGTAAAAGATTTGCAATTGATAATAAGCAGAGAGAAAAACATTCAGCTACAATTGATACTGAGCTCTTAGCCCGTGTGTACATAGAACTAATGGATGCTCGCGAACTAAGCCTGGATCTAAGCGCCAAGTCAGTAACAGCGAATTCCACCTCGTCTTTTGACACTGAAAAGATCAAGGACAGAAATCTAGCACCTCGGATTTCTGATCAAGAAAAAAAATTGCATGAGGAATTTATTCAAACATTAGGTGAGCACTCTATTTGGAAAAAAATTAAACAATCTAAAAACAATCATACGAGTGAATAACAAAATTAATCATATTCCTAGCGATAACGGTGGTTATCAAAAAGTACCTACGCCGGCCGCATCAGTATTGCTTATACGAGACACCAACCAGCGGATAGAAGTGTTTATGATTAAAAGGTCGATAAAAACAAATTTTGGCGGTGTATGGGTATTTCCAGGGGGTAAAATTGATAATGAAGATATCTCAAATAATTATTTAAAATACAGTCCTCATCTTGATGATGCCTTAGCATCCAAAAGGCTTGGATTAAAAAAAAATGGCCTTTCATATTGGGCTGCGTGTATCAGGGAGTGCTTTGAGGAAAGTGGAATTCTTCTTGCGAACAAAAAGGGAGTAAATTTAAAAAATACCGTTCTCAACCAGGATGATCTAAAAATAATAGATGAATACAAAAGCAAAATTCTAAAAGGTGAAAATATTTTTTATCAAATGATAGATACCTTAAATCTAGAATTAGCAACAAATGAACTTGCATATATTTCACACTGGGTTACTCCGAAAATAGAGAAAAGAAGATATAGCACTAGATTTTTTATAGCCCGGTCGACCGATCAGGTAGCCGTACACGATGGAGTGGAGGGAGTTGAAAGCAAATGGATTAATCCTGGAGAAGCCCTTCAAGAGTGTAAATCTGGAAATTTTCCTATGATTATGCCAACAATTAAAAATCTTGAGATGATTTGTGGTTTCACTGATACTGCTGAGCTTCTGTCTACTATGAACAACAAAAATAAAAGTGACATACCTAATGTTGAGCCAGTTTTTGAAATTGTGGATGGTGAACCTAAATTGATTCGCTATTAATTATTACTTGTTTTCTTTTTATAAAGTTCAGCAAAGTTCACAGGGTCTAACATAAGTGGTGGCAATGCACCGTCAGCGTGCAAGTCGTAAATAATTCTTCTTGCAAATGGAAAAAGTTGTCTTGGACATTCTACTAGTAAGTAAGCTTCTTTAACATCGTCAGCGAGATTTTCAATTTCAAATATTCCAACGTACTTTAAATCCACGATATACAAACTCTGATCTGCGCGTGAAGCATTCACACTCACGTTCAGCTCGACTTCATAAATATTGGTATCTTTTCTATTTTGTGCTTTGACATCAACATTTGCATTAATAGTGGGCCTATCGCTACCTGTTTGAAATGATCCTGGCCCATTAGGATTTTCAAATGATAAGTCTCTAACAAATTGTGTGATAATTTTTGTTTTTACATCCATTATTATTTGTCCTCTTCATCAATATCAATGAATTCACCTTCAATGGTATTTTCATTTTGATTACCTCGCTTACCATATCTAGAAAGAATGTAACTTGCTACTAACTTTATGAAAATTATTCTAGAGAATGGTATCAATCCTAGAAAACCTAAAGCATCAGTAAAAAATCCAGGAGTAATTAAAAGAATACCAGAGATAAGAATGACCAGCCCTTCAAACATCGTCTGAACAGGCGTTTCTAAATTTTGCAATTGAGATGTTAACTTTTGAAATGTACTTATTCCTTGCTGGCGGACAAAAAATACACCTACAATTGCAGTGACGAATATAAGCATTATGGTGTAGAACGATCCAATAATGCTACCAATTTCAATAAATAAACTAATTTCAATGATTGGGATAAGTATAAAAAGTGCGATAAATAAAAACAAAATATGTAAGTAATTGTTGAAAGTTTAGTTTAAATACCTAAATAAAGACTCTATAATATTTAACTATATGAGTGAAGCATTTCAATATATTGACATTTTAATTCTAGCAATAATAGCAGGAATAGTTCTTTTGCGCCTTAGAAGTGTGCTTGGAAGACGAACCGGCCATGAGAAAACAGATAAAACTTCATATAACTATGAAACTCCTCAACAATCTTCAGAAGAAAAAATTGTAACTATCGAACCAAAAGTTTCTTCAGGTTCAAGAGAAGACGGTTGGTTTGATAAAGACGATTTTTTACGCGGTGCATCAAATGCGTATGAAACAATCGTCACAAATTTTGAAAATGGCAATAAAGATGCCCTTAAGCCTTTGCTATCTAATGAAGTATTAAATAGCTTTACGTCAGTAATAGATGAACGAAATAGTAAAAATGAAACTGTAGAATTTAATTTTATAGGTATAGAAAAATCTGAAATTGTTCACAAAGACCTGAAAAAAAATCCTATGGAAGTAACAGTGAGATTTATTTCTGAAATGATTACATGTATTAAAAATAGTAAAGATGAAGTAATTTCAGGCAGTCTTAATCAGGTGCAAAAAATTACAGATGTTTGGACTTTTGAAAAAATAAAAGATAAAAAAACTTCTAATTGGTTATTAACGGCGACCTCTGATTAATTAATCAAATACTTATTTAACTTTTCTTTTATATTATCTGGAATTTTAGAAGACTTCATACTTTTTTGGTCTGTGTTAACCCAAGTAATAACTGCTTCATTTATAATATCATCGGATCCAGATCTATAAATTTCTTGTGTAAAAGTCATACTCGAGTTTCCAAGTTTTTTTATCCCTGTGTAAACTTCGAGTTGATCATTTAATCTTGCAGGACTTTTAAAACTCATTTGCACACCAACTGTGTGAAAATCGTTATTAGTCTGTTTTACATATTCGTCCTGATCAAAACAGTCTTCGAGCATCTCACTGAGAGAAATATCAAAATATGTCAAATAATGTGAATTATAAACTATTCTTTGACAGTCAACTTCTGAGTAACGAACCTTTATCTTATTTAAATGAGTCTTTTTTGTTTTTAGTGACATAAAAATTAGAGAATGAATTTAGAAAGATCAGTATCTTTAGATAACTCATTCACATTATCTTTAACGTAGTTTGCATCAATTGTAATTTTTTCACCACCTTTATCTGCTGCAGAGAAACTTATATCTTCTAACACCCTCTCAAGAATGGTATGCAAACGGCGAGCACCAATATTTTCAATGGTTGAGTTTATATCCACAGCTAATGTTGCAATTGCATCGATTCCGTCCTCGCTGAAACTGATTTTTACATCTTCAGTACCCATCAGTGCCTCATACTGTTTTATCAAGCTATATTTGGGTTCTGTTAGGATACGTTTAAAGTCCTCTTGTGAAAGTGCTTTGAGATTGACCCTTATTGGCAATCTGCCCTGTAATTCTGGCAATAGATCAGATGGTTTTGACAGTTGAAAGGCTCCAGAAGCTATAAAAAGTATGTGATCAGTTTTAATTGTTCCGTGTTTAGTGTTAACTGTTGTTCCCTCAATTAAAGGTAATAAATCTCTTTGAACACCTTCCCTTGAAACATCACCACCAACCCTTTCGCTTCTTGCGCAAACTTTGTCTATTTCATCAATAAATACAATGCCATTGTCTTCGACTGCTTTTTTTGCCTCATTCACAATGTGATCAGTATCAATTAATTTATCTGACTCCTCATTAACCAAAATCTCATAAGAGTCGGCAACTGTTGTTTTCTTCTTTTTAGTTTTTGGTCCCATAGCTTTACCAAGCATGTCGTTTAGATTTATCATTCCTATACCAGCACCTTGTCCACCTTGAAGGTCAATTGTTGGAAATGATCCTGTATCTTGAACAGCTATTTCAATTTCTTTTTCATTGAGTTCATTATTTCTAAGTTTTTTTCTGAAACTTTCTCTTGTAGCAGGCCCTGAACCTGGTCCAACTAAAGCGTCTAATACACGTTCTTCAGCAGCTAATTGCGCTTTTGCCTTTACTTCTTTTCTCTTTATTTCACGAACCATTGTAATTGCTATTTCAATCAAATCACGAACAATGGATTCCACATCTCTACCTACATACCCAACTTCTGTAAATTTTGTTG
This sequence comes from uncultured Pelagibacteraceae bacterium, assembly GCA_902546615.1. Taxonomy (GTDB): domain Bacteria; phylum Pseudomonadota; class Alphaproteobacteria; order Pelagibacterales; family AG-422-B15; genus CACNXQ01. The sequence continues at coordinate 56,692 of CACCKE010000001.1, read as the reverse complement.
CTTCAACTTTTATAAACGGTGCTTGTGCTAATTTTGAGAGCCTTCTAGAAATTTCAGTTTTACCAATTCCAGTAGGACCAATCATTAAAATATTTTTTGGAAGAACCTCTTCTCTCATATCCTCTGGTAATTGCTGACGTCGCCAACGATTCCTTAATGCTATGGCTACAGATTTTTTTGCATCATCTTGGCCAATAATATATCTATCAAGTTCGGAAACAATTTCCCTTGGTGAAAATGCTTGCATTATCTAGTACTCAATTTTTTCAAGTGTAACATTGCTGTTTGTGAAAACACAAATTTCGCCAGCAATTTTTAGTGACTTTAAAGCAATTTCTTCAGCGGTAAGATCAGTATCAATCAGCGCTTTAGCAGCGGATAGTGCATAATTACCACCGCTACCAATTCCAATAATTGACCCTTCAGGGTCTAACACATCACCCATTCCAGTAATTAGAAGTGATGTAGAAGAGTCTGCAACTGTAAGAAGTGCTTCTAGGCGCCTTAAATATTTGTCGGTGCGCCAATCTTTCGCCAGTTCAACACATGCTCTGGTAAGCTGTTTAGGATGCTTTTCTAGTTTCGCTTCCAGTCTTTCAAATAAAGTAAATGCATCTGCAGTTGCTCCGGCAAAACCAGCGATAACACTACCATCACCTATTTTTCTAACCTTTTGGGCAGTGCCTTTAATAACAGTATTTCCAAGACTAACTTGTCCGTCTCCCGCGACAACAACCTGATTGCCTTTTCTTACACTAATAATAGTTGTGCCGTGCCATGATTGACTTTGTTGATTTTCCATGTTGTATGTTATGTGGCTATTTATTTATTAACTTCAAGCCCTGACTTTTCATTAAAAATTACATTTTTTATAGATAATTCAGTGATTTATTGATAGAAACCGACTGGATTTTATTATGAGAACAGCAGAGTATAAAAGAGACACGAAAGAAACCTCTATCTCTGTCGATATTAATATCGATGGAACAGGTAAGTACGATATCAAGACTGGCATAGGATTTCTTGACCACATGCTTGAACAACTGTCAAAGCACTCACTGATTGATATGAAGATAAAAGCTACAGGAGATACTCACATTGATTATCACCATACAACTGAGGATACAGGCATTGCAATTGGCGAATGTTTATCAAAAGCATTAGGTAATCGACAAGGTATTACACGTTATGCGCACTCATATATTCCCATGGATGAGACGTTATCAAGAGTTGCACTTGATCTATCAAATAGACCTTATTTAATTTGGAAAGTAAAATTTAGTGCTCCAAAGATAACATCTTCTCAAGGTGACTTTGATACCGAATTATTTAAAGAATGGTTCCAAGCTTTTGCACAAGCAAGTGGAACAACATTACATGTGGAAAATATTTATGGAGAAAATAACCATCATATAATTGAATCTTGCTTTAAGGCTTTGGCAAGAAGTTTAAGAAATGCTGTTGCGATTAACGAGCGAGAGGGAATGAACATTCCTTCTACCAAAGGACAACTTTAATAATGATTAAAGAAGGCCAAAAGTTACCTTCATTTAAACTTAAAAATCAGAAAGATGAAGAAGTTAAATTTCCTACAAAAGAGGACACGGTAATTTATTTTTATCCTAAAGCGGATACTCCAGGTTGTACAAAAGAGTCTTGTGATTTCCAAAGCAACCTTCGGAAGTTAAATAATCTAAAGGTAAGAGTTTATGGTATATCCAAAGATACCGTTCAAAAACAAAATAAATTTGCTGAAAAATATAAATTAAAATTTGATCTTCTTTCTGATGAGAGTGATAAAATCTGTGAAAAATTTGGTGTATGGATTAAAAAAAGTATGTATGGCAGAACGTACAAGGGCATAGATAGATCTACATTTCTCATTATGAAAGGCAAGGTCGTAAAGGTTTGGAGAAAAGTGAAAGTAAATAATCATGTAGAGGAAGTTGTTGATACTATTAAACAAATGAATAAATGAAGTTAGTAATTATCAACTACGGCTCAGGAAATTTACATTCAGTACACAAGGCATTTGAAGCCGTAAACAATAACTTAGAAAATCCATATGAAATTATTGTTACAAACACACCATCTGAAATATTAAAAGCCGATAAAATAGCTCTTCCTGGAGTTGGAGCTTTTCAAGACTGTAAGAACGCAATTCACAAAATAGACGGTCTATTTGAAAGTCTTGAACAAGTGGTAATTGGCGAAAAAAAAGCTTTTATGGGCATTTGTGTTGGAATGCAATTACTAGCAGAAAAATCTTTAGAATTTGGTGAATGTGAGGGCTTTGGATGGATACCCGGAGAAGTAATCAAGATCGAGGCTCCAGCTGATTATAAAATTCCACACATGGGATGGAATGAAGTCACTTTTCGCAATCATGAATTATTGAATAATATTTCACAAAATACTGATTTTTATTTTGTGCACAGTTACTACTTTAGAACTCAAAAAAATGAAAATTGTATTGCAACTACAAAATATCCAAATCCAATTACTGCAGCTGTACTCAAGGAAAATATTTTTGGTACACAATTTCATCCAGAAAAAAGTCATAATAACGGAAAACAAATAATTACAAACTTTCTTGAGTGGGAACCTTCATGATTTTATTTCCAGCAATTGATTTAAAAGACGGTAAATGTGTAAGATTAATACAAGGTGATTTTAAACAATCTACAACATACAATGAGTCACCGTTAGAGCAGGCTAAAATTTTTGAAGACTCTGGAGTGGAATATTTGCATTGCGTCGACCTAGATGGTGCGCTCAAGGGCAATTTTGAAAATATTAAATCTATTGAGCAAATAAAAAAAAATACAAATCTTAAGATTCAGTTCGGTGGCGGAGTAAGGAATATAGAAAGAGTTGAAAGACTCATTAATATTGGTGTTAATAATGTTATTATTGGAACATCAGCTTTCGAAAATAAAACTTTTTTTGAGAAATCAGTTTGCAATTATCCTAATAGAATTTCAATTGCTCTCGACATTAAGCAAAACCAAATTGCTACAAAAGGTTGGAAAGAGGTAAAAGATTTACAAATTTTTGATTTCTTGAAAAGTATAGAAGATCTTAAAATCAACTCAATAATAATTACTGACGTTATGAGGGATGGTATGAAGCAAGGAATTAACTTTGAAATGCTAGAAAATGTAATGGTTCAAACAAAAATTGACTGTGTTGCATCAGGCGGGGTATCAAATATCTCGGATCTTATTATCCTAAAGAAAAAAAATTACTCACAAATAAAAGGTGTAATTGTAGGTAAAGCAATTTATGACAAAAATATTGATATTGCTGAGGCATTAAAGATAGTTAGATAGAATGCTAAAAAAAAGAATCATACCCTGTTTAGATGTTGATCGAGGGAGAGTTGTCAAAGGTGTCAATTTTGTTGACTTAATTGATGCTGGCGATCCTGTTGAACAAGCAAAAATCTATAATTCTGAGGGAGCTGATGAACTATGCTTTCTAGATATAACTGCATCAAGTGACGATAGAGAAACCCTCTTTGAAGTTGTAAAAAAAACTGCTGAAAATTGTTTCATACCACTCACTGTAGGTGGAGGTGTCAGGACCATTGATGATATATCTCGTTTGCTTCACCATGGAGCAGATAAAGTGTCTATAAATACAGCGGCAGTTGAAAACATTGACCTGGTTGCAAAAGCAGCAAAGAAATATGGTTCCTCAACAATAGTTATAGCAGTAGATGCAAAAAAAAATGGAGATAAAAGTTGGAATATATTTACCCATGGTGGAAGAAAGCCCACAGATATTGATGCATTAGAATATTGCATTGAAGTAGCTAATTTAGGAGCTGGTGAGATATTATTAACTTCAATGGATAGAGATGGAACAAAAATAGGATTTGACAATGAATTATTGAGTACTGTCTCATCCTCTATTGATATTCCTGTTATCGCTTCAGGTGGCGTTGGAAACCTTGAGCACTTTGCTGAAGGGGTATTAAAGGGGGGAGCTAGCGCTCTATTAGCTGCCTCTATTTTTCATTTCGGAGAATATAGTATTAAAGATGTAAAAACATATCTTGCTGAACAAAATATAGCAGTTAGGATTTAATTATGAAAGGTTATTGGGTAGTAAAAGTCAATGTATTACATCCGGACAAGCAAAAATTATATGCAGAGTATGCAACTGAGGCGGTCAAAAAATACAATGGTAAATTTTTAGTACGGGGTGGTGAACAAACAACTATGGAAGGTAAAGAGTTTAAAAGAAACGTCATAGTTGAGTATGAGACAATTGAAATAGCTAAAGAGGCTTATAACTCAGAAGAATATCAAAATGCAAAAAAAATCTTGGGAGATGAAAAGGATAGAATTTTTGCAATTGTTGAGGGAGTGGAATGAGCAGTAAAAAAGTTGATGTATTAGCTCGGCTCTTTGATACAATTATTTCACACGCTAATGAAGACCCTTCAAAATCTTATACGGCAAAACTTATATCAGAAGGTAAAAGTAAATGTATAGAAAAGTTAAAAGAGGAGTCACTTGAAACTGTGGAGGCCGCTGAAGAAGATAATGTAGAGCAAATAATTTATGAATCGGCAGATCTTATTTATCATTTGTTAGTCATGTTGAAAAAATTTGATATTACTCCTGATCAAGTCTATGAAGAGTTAGAAAAAAGAGAGGGTAAAACAGGACTTAGAGATTAATGTCATATGATAAGGAAAATATCTTTGCTAAGATTTTAAGAGGTGAAATCCCTTGTGATAAAATTTATGAGGATGAATATGTCCTGTCATTCAAAGATATTCGTCCGCAAGCACCTTCACATGCCTTAGTAATTCCAAAAGGGGAATACATAGATATAAATGATTTTAGTGCAAATGCTTCGGACGAAGAAATAGTTGGTTTCAACCGGGCTATTTCAAACGTAGCAGATATGTTGGGTATAAGTGAAAAAGCTGGAGGAGGAGGATACAGGCTCATTGCAAATGCCGGTAAGGATGCGCATCAAGAAGTACCTCACTTACACTTTCATTTACTCGCGGGAAGACCATTGGGACCAATGGTATTTCTTGAAAAACCTGAATACGAATAATCAATATGACTGAAAAAATCTCAGATGCTGAACTCATCAAGCTGTTTAATAAGAATAAATTATTCGATCTTTTTAATATGACTGTTCTTGAAGTTGATACCACAGCTGGCAATATCAAAGTTGAGTTTGATATTGATAAAAAATATTGCAATCCTGCAGGTGACGTCCAAGGAGGTATTGTTAGTGGAATGGTAGATGATGCAACTGCATTAGCTTTTATATTTCAAAATCATTTCAAAAAAAGACCACCAACAATAGAATTGAAAACAAATTTTTTGTATCCAACTAAACCAGGGAAAGTTATTGGATATGGGCGAGTGGTGAAATCTGGAAAAAATATTGTATTCTTGGAGGGTAGATTGGAGCAAAACAATAGGACTGTTGTTACCTCAACATCAACTTGTGTAAGTGTTGATATGCCTCAGGTAAATTTTAAAAAAATGATTGGAGATAATAATGACAAATAAACAATGGATTTTAAAAAAATTTCCAGTTGGTGAAATTAGTGAAGGGGACTTAGTTTTGGAGGAAAATGAAGTTCCCAGTCTTTTAGATAGTCAAATTTTAATAAGAAACATATATCTCTCTTTAGATCCTGCAAACCGCGGATGGATGAGTGGACAAAAATCTTATGTTGATGCGATGCAAACTGGAGACACCATGAGAGGTGGTACAATAGGCATAATCGAAGAGAGTAAAAATGAAAAATTTAAAAAAGGTGAAATTGTGAACTGTATGGGTGGATGGCAGCAATACTGTGTAAGTGATGGGAAAGGAGTAAGGCAAATTCCTCAAGGAACTGGTTTTCCTCTTGATTGTTACATGAGTATTTTAGGAATGACTGGCCTTACAGCTTACTTTGGTTTGCTTGATATTACTGATCCACAACCTGGCGAAACCTTAGTTGTTTCTGCAGCAGCTGGCGCCGTTGGATCAATTGTATGTCAAATAGGAAAAATTAAAGGCTGTAGAGTAATTGGGATTGCAGGCTCAGATACAAAATGTAAATGGCTTGTAGATGAATTGGGGATTGATTCTGCTATTAATTATAAGTCTGAAAATCTTAGACAAAAATTAAAAGAAACTTGTCCTGATGGTATTGACATATATTTTGAAAATGTAGGTGGTAGTATTACTGAGGCAGTCTTAACTCGCATGAATATTAACGGTCGAATAAGCCTTTGTGGTCTGATTTCAGGATACAATGCCGAGTCAGTTGTACCAGGTCCAGCATGGGGAAATTTGCTTATAAAAAGAATAAAACTTAAAGGCTTTATTGTTTTTGACTATTTCAAAAGATATATGGAGGCATATCAAGATATAGCTCAATGGCTTAAAGACGATAAAATCAAATATAAAAATCATATCATTCCAGGTATCGAAAATGCAGGTAGTGCAATAAAAAAATTATTTTCTGGTGAAAATGAGGGCAAATTAATAATTAAAATATCTGAACCAAATTAATAATTTCATCATGAAAAAAGTACTGATCTTTAGTAATGGAGAGCAAATAGGTGATGGAATATTAAAGCTTCAAATTGTAAATCAATTAAAAAGCAGATTTCCTGATTTTGAAATACATTGGATGACAGATAAGATATATACTGAATACAATGCAAGGTTAAAAAAATATACGTCTGATTATATTGATAAAGTTTGGGAAAAAGCAAATCTTAACCCTTTCTTCTGGAAAAAAATTTCGCCAATGTACGACTTAGAGTCTGAGAATTTTGATATAATTATTGATACTCAGAAGACCGTGATTAGAACAATGGCACTTCGTAGAATTAAAAATAAAAAATTTATATCATCCTCAGCTAACTGGTTTTTTTCTGATATCAGACCCAATAATATTTCTAAAAAAAGAAAATTTTATATTCAAAGCATAATTGAAATGCTTGATTTAGTCTCTACGTTTAAAGACAGTAAAAAAAGCCACATCACAATCCCAAAAGAAATTGTTAATGAATTAAAAAAAATATTTTCTGCAAACAAAAAATATTTAGGAATATCACCCGGTTCTAATACCCCAAAAAGAATTTGGTCATTTGAAAACTATATGAACGTAGCAAAATATTTTGAAGATAAAGGGTTTAATATTGTTTATTTTTTAGGCCCACAGGAAACGCATATGAAAAAAGAAATAATTAAACAAATAAAAAACCCAATATTTCCAGAAGAAACTTTGAAAAATTATCTTGGATTAGAAGTAGTTATGGGCACTACAAAATTTCTTGATATAGCAATTGCAAATGATAGTGGAACAGGTCAAATGCTATCAACAAATTTATGTCCACTATTAAAAATTTGCGGTCCGACAAGTGCTGTTAAGTTTTTAAACGATCAATTTGAAAATATTCATTTTATATCATCGGTAGATTTTGGAGGCAGCAATGTTAATTTGATATCGCCGAACGATGTTATTAATAAAGTAAATAAAATTTTACAATCATCCTGATCGACTTTTGATTAACCGATCTAAAATTCTGTCAGGCAATAACATCGGAAGAGTCCAGTACATCATTCTACTAGGTGTAATGGCATACCTTGTTTTTCTGTTTGGATTATGTAGCGCATTAAAAACTAATTTTCCCACTTCCTCTGCCGGAAAGGCAATCTTCTTAGCGTTTTTCATCCTTTTAGGTATTCCTTTCGCATCGTTTGCATAATCAGTTTTTTTGAGACTTTGTATGAATTTTTTGTCAATTTTATCAAAAATTTCGGTTTTTATTGGACCTGGTCCAATAACCACTACATCTACTCCGTACCTCATCAACTCTCTTCTTAAACTATGACTTAAGCCTTCCAGTCCAAATTTAGATGCAGTATATGCTCCAAGACCAGGCATACCAATTTTTCCAGAAATCGAACTTATATTGAAAATTACACCCTTTTTCGAACTATTATTTTTTTCTGCTCCACATAATGGCGCAAAATATTTTATGACTCTAAATGCGCCATTTAAATTAATATCAATTTGTTTTTCAAAATCTTTCACTTTTTGATGCAATAGAGGGCCAGATATTGCTACACCTGCGTTATTGACCAAAGCAAGAAGGTTCGAATTTTTAAGATCCTTTTTCAAAAATGCGACTGCCTTTTTTAGCTGAGCTTCTTTTGTTACATCAAAGATTAAAGGTGTAAAATTATCTTTATAAATTTTTTTTAATCTACTTGCATCTTTTGAATTACGAACGCTTCCATAAACATGAAAACCGTTTTTTACAAAATAACTGAGTGTTCCTAGTCCAATACCAGTAGAAACACCTGTGATCATAATAGATTTTTTACTCATAGTCTTGCCCCATAAATTTGAATTATTTTCGAGGCGAATATTACACCCCCATTCCCACATTGCTCTAAATTTTCACCATTAATGTATCCAAGTAAGAAGCCTGCAGCAAATAAATCTCCTGCTCCAGTAGTATCGACTAAATTCTCAATTTGCTGAGCTTTTATATTAACACATTGATCTTTATGAACAATCATCGCACCTTTTTCACCAAGTGTGACAGCAAATATTTTATCATGCTGACTTATAATTTCGAGACAATCATCAAGACTATCCTTTTGATAAAGCGATTTAATTTCCTCTTCATTTGCAAAAATTATATCAGCTTCATTATTAACTAGATTTAAAAAACTTTCTCTAAATCGTTCAATGCAAAAAACATCAGACACACTAAATGCAACTAACCTGTTTGCCTCTTTAGAAATTTTTATTGCTTTTTTAATTGCTTCTTGCGCATCATCAAGATCCCAAAGGTATCCTTCAAGATAAGTAATTTTTGACTGTGCTATAACATCCTCATTGATATCATTTGATTTTAGTTTTTGAGAAATTCCTAAATATGTACTCATTGTTCGTTGTGCATCTGGCGTTACCATTACTAGACATCTTCCAGTTTCACTATCATCTAATTGGGCCTGATTTGCAAAAACAACTTTTTCTTTTTCAAGACCTCGAATGAACGAATTTCCAACTTCGTCTTTACCTACTTTGCCGATGAAAGCAGATTTGATATTATTTTGAGCTAATGCAACGATAGAGTTTGCGACTGATCCTCCAGAGACATTAGCTTTTATCTCAATTTTGTTTGATAGGGATTTGATAGTATCTAAATCTACAAGTGACATAAGCCCTTTTCTTAGCTCTTGTTGATTTATAAATTCATCATCTACATCGGTGATTACATCTACGATTGCATTTCCTATACCAACAATGTCAAATTCTTGACTCACCATGTCTCCACCCAAGGACGTAAATCTAACTCAAACGTCCACGCATTTTTTGGTTGATTATGTATCATCAAGTAGTTTTGCGCAATATCATCTGGCTTCATCAAACCATCAATTTTTTTCTTTTCTTTGACATACTCAGGAAAAAGCTTATTCACCCACGGCGTATCAATTGCTCCATCTACAATAACATGAGCGACATGAATACCTTTTGGCGCTAATTCTTTCGCCATACTTTGCGCCAAAGCTCTTTTCGCTTGTTTAGCGCCGGAGAATGCAGCAAATCCTTCTTTACCTCTTATACTGGCTGTTGCGCCGGTAAATATGATTGTCCCTTTTTTTCTTGGTATCATTTTTCTAGTTACTTCTCTTCCCATTAAAAAAGCTCCAAAAGTCGCCATTTCCCATACTTTATAATATTTTTTTGAGGTTGTTTCTAAAATGTTGAAACGAATGTTGGCTCCAATGTTGTATACGGCCACATTAATTTCACCAATTTCTGTTTCAATCTTATTAATAAAGTTAATTACATCTTCTTCTTTTCTTGCGTCTAAACTATATGCAAAACACTTTCCGCCGTTTTTTTCTATTTCTTCTTTAAGTGGCGATAATTGATCCCCGTTCCTTCTAGCAACTACAGTAATGAAGTTATTTTGTGCAAATACTCTCGCTACAGCAGAACCAAGGCTGTCACCCGCGCCTATAATGAGTGCTACTTCTTTATTAATCATTGAATAAAGTTATCAGCAAACAATAGACAGTTAAAGGTGTTTTATTTTTTATAACTATTTATGCTTTTTTTGTTTTAATTGGCTTTTTTCTAGTTGGATTACAAGTTTTACATATTTTACACTCTATTCCAAAACAACTTCGAGCTTCACAATATTCTCTTCCATAGAATATTATTTGTAGATGTAACTTGTTCCATAGTTTTTCAGGAAATATTTTTTTTAAATCATGTTCAGTTTGCTTTACACTCTTACCATTTGTTAACCCCCATCTTTGGGCAAGTCGATGAATGTGAGTATCAACAGGAAATGCTGGGTGACCAAAACCCTGTGACATTACAACACTAGCTGTTTTATGCCCTACTCCAGGAAGCGCCTCTAGATCTTCAAAGGTTTCTGGAACCTCACCACTATAATTTTTCATTAATATTTTTGATAGATTTGAGATAGCTTTTGATTTTTGTGGAGCAAGACCACAGGGTCTAACAATACTATAAATGGTTTTGACCGGCAGCTTCTCCATTTTCGCAGGATTGTTTGCTTTCTTAAAAAGCAAAGGAGTTACTTCATTGACTCTTTTATCCGTACACTGCGCACTTAGAAGAACAGAAATTAATAATTCAAAATTATTTTTATGATTTAGTGGAATTGGGGTTTCGGGATAAATTTTATTTAAAATACTAATAATTTTTTTTGCCTTATCAGCCTTTAACATTATGGTTCTTTTTCAGCCTAATTTATATTTAGCACATCCGACATGTCAAATAGGCCAGGTTTTTTGTTCATGCCCCATTTCACAGCTTGTATTGCTCCGTTAGCAAAAATACCCCTATCTTTCGCTGTATGCTTGATTGTAATATCCTCATCCCTGCTTGAAAAAATAATTTCGTGATCACCAATTACTTCACCTTTCCGGAAGGACGAGACTACAATTTTATCTTTAGTACTTTTAGCCTTTATGTTGAGACGAGAGATTTTTTTTATATTTTCAAATTTTTTATTTTTACCTGCTGCTGCAGCTTGCCCCATCATTACTGCAGTGCCTGAAGGTGCATCAATTTTATGTCGATGATGCGTTTCGTTTATTATTGTGTCAAAATCGTTTTTTAAACTTGAGGAACTTATTTTAATTAATTTATTTACTAGGTTTATACCTAAACTCATATTTCCTGATTTTATGATTGTTGCATGCTGCGCAGCGAGTTTAATTTTTTTTAATTGAGAGCTATTAAAACCTGTAGTTCCAATTATGTGTACTATTCTTGCTTGAGCTGCATATTTTGTATGTATCAAAGTTGCTTCAGGAGTTGTGAAGTCAATAACAGCGTCAGTTTTAGCAAATAATGGAACTATATTATCTGTGACTTTAATTTTTAATTTTTTCGTTTTGAGTAATTGACCTAAATCCTTGCCAATAGCTTTATGCCCACTTCTCTCGGTTACACCATACAAAACAAGCGATTTATCTTTCAAAACTCTTTTAGCGATTTGCATTCCCATGCGTCCGGTTACGCCAGTTATGACAATTTTTATTTTTTTCATTAATTTAGGATAATCGAAATAATTGAAAAAGTAAGTTTTTTAAGCTTTTGTTTTCCAAAAATTCTTAGCTTTTTTAAAAAATGCCGATGCTAAAGGACTCTCATTTTGATCACTGGTTTCTTGAAAGGATTTCAATATTTCAATTTGCTTCTTACTTAAATTTACTGGTGTTTCAACTTTTGCCTGAATATACAAATCACCTAAATAACCGTTGCGAACATTAGGCATGCCTTTTGATTTTAATCTGAATTGGTCACCAGATTGAGTACCTTGAGGTATTTTTAGCCTTGCTTTGCCGCCATCTATTGTCGGTATGTCAATAGCGCCGCCAACAGCAGCATCAACCATAGATATTGGGACCTCAGCAAATAAATTTTCATTCTCACGAGCAAATATTTCGTGCTCATTTACATTTACAAATATATACAAGTCCCCCTGCTGCCCGCCGTTTAGACCCGCTTCACCTTCTCCAGATAGTCTTATTCTAGAACCGTCATCAACGCCTTTTGGTATTTTCACCATCAAACTCTTTGTTTTCTGCGTTCTCCCAGTTCCGCTACATGGTCTGCATGGATCTGAAATAGTTGAACCACTTCCCTGACAAGTTGGACAAGTTTGTTGAATTGAAAAAAAACCCTGCTGCGAGCGAATCTGCCCCCTTCCTCCACATGACTGACAAGTTACTGGCTGACTTCCTTGAGATGCGCCAGAACCTGAACAAGAGTCGCATTGAACTTGAGTTGGAATTTTTACTTTAAATTTTTTACCATTAAACGCTTCTTCAAGACTAACAGTAATATCATATCTTAAGTCTGAGCCACGATTATTTGATTTTCTTCTACGATTTCCCCCGCCACCAAAAAAGGATGAGTCTCCAAAAAAGTCTTCAAAAATATCTTGAAAAGCTGATGAATTAAAATCAAAACCAAAACCGCCCTGGCCTGCGTTACCATCCACTGCCGCATGACCAAACTGGTCGTAAGCTGAACGTTTTTCTTTATCATGAAGTACAGCGTATGCCTCACTCGCCTCTTTGAATTTAACTTCTGCATCTGCATCACCCTGATTACGATCAGGATGATATTTCATTGCCAGTTTTCTGTAGGCTTTTTTTATTTCAGAGTCATCAGCTGACTTGGAAACGCCAAGAACTTCATAATAGTCTCTTTTTGACATAAGCTTACCTGCTTACGATTGCTTATTATCTTCTTTTACTTCCTCGAATTCAGCATCAACAACCTTTTCATTACTCTGGTCAGATCCAGAAGTTGTATTGTCAGATGGCTCGTTTGGATTAGGAGCATCTTGTTGTTGAGCCTTATACATTGCTTCACCTAATTTCATAGACGATTGAGTTAATGCTTCAAGTCCACTTTTAATCTTATCGGTGTCGTCTGAAGCGACAGCTTCTTTTAAAGCCTTAATATCATTTTCAATTGTATTCTTTTCTTGCTCAGAAACCTTATCACCAAACTCTTTTAGATTTTTCTCAGCAGAGTGTATCATTGTGTCTGCTTGGTTTTTAACATCAACGCCTTCTCGCTTTTTCTTATCTGCTTCCGCGTTGGCTTCAGCTTCCTTGACCATTTTGTCGATCTCTTCTTCACTCAAACCACCCGACGCTTGTATTTTAATTTGTTGTTCTTTTCCTGTACCTTTGTCTTTTGCAGACACATTTACAATTCCATTAGCGTCAATATCAAATGTTACTTCAATTTGAGGAACACCTCTGGGCGCAGGCGGTATACCTACTAAGTCAAAGTTACCAAGTAATTTATTATCAGCAGCCATTTCTCTTTCACCCTGACACACTCGTATTGTTACAGCAGTTTGATTGTCATCAGCAGTCGAAAATACTTGACTTTTTTTTGTTGGAATTGTTGTATTTTTATCAATTAATTTTGTAAAGACACCACCAAGAGTTTCAATACCAAGGGATAGAGGTGTAACATCAAGAAGTAATACATCCTTAACATCCCCTTGAAGAATACCAGCTTGAATAGCTGCACCTTGTGCAACAACTTCATCTGGGTTCACTCCTTTATTTGGTTCTTTACCGAAAAAGTTTTTAACAGTTTCTATAACTTTTGGCATTCTTGTCATTCCACCAACCAGGACTACCTCGTCAATTTCACCCGCACTCAAACCGGCATCCTTGAGAGCGGCATCACATGGTTTAATTGTTTTTTCAATTAAATCATCAACAAGTGTCTCAAGCTTTGCTCTCGTCACCTTAATATTTAAATGCTTAGGGCCTGATTGATCAGCTGTAATAAATGGTAAATTAATTTCTGTTTGAGATGTTGAAGATAATTCGATCTTAGCTTTCTCAGCAGATTCTTTCAATCTTTGGAGTGCTAATTTATCCTGAGTAAGGTCAATATTATTTTCTTTCTTGAATTCTTCAGCAAGATAATTTAAAAGACGAGTGTCAAAGTCTTCACCACCTAAAAATGTATCACCATTAGTTGACTTTACTTCAAAAACTCCATCACCAATTTCTAAAATTGAAATATCAAAAGTACCTCCACCTAAATCATATACAGCAATAGTTTTGCCATCCTTCTTATCTAAACCATATGCTAGTGCAGCAGCAGTTGGTTCATTAACTATTCTTTCAACCTCAAGTCCAGCTATTTTACCAGCATCTTTAGTAGCTTGTCTTTGAGCATCATTAAAGTAAGCAGGAACAGTGATGACTGCTTTTTCAACTTTTTCTCCTAAATACCTTTCTGCATCTTCTTTTAATTTTTGAAGTACAAAGGCAGAAATTTGAGATGGTGAATATTTTTCAGATCCTGACTCTACCCATGCATCACCATTTTCAGATTTAATGATTTTAAAAGGCACCATGTCAGCATCTTTTTTGACCATTGGGTCTTCGAAAGACCTACCTATAAGCCTCTTGATTGCAAAAAATGTATTTTCAGGGTTTGTTACACCTTGCCTTTTTGCAGGTTGTCCAACTAACTTTTCTTCATCACTTCCAAAACTTATAATTGAAGGCGTAGTTCTAGATCCTTCAGCATTTTCAATAACCTTAGGGTCCTTTCCATCCATTATCGAGATACAACTATTTGTAGTCCCTAAATCTATTCCTATTACTTTTGCCATATTCTTACTCTGAATTGATATTTGCTCTATATATGGGTAGTTGATTTTGCAGTACAACCCCTTGCTTAAAAAAAGAGTAAAATGAGATTTTTAATTATTATTATACTATCCTATTGATATTATTTATCTTTTTTCTTTACCACGCCTACAAGTGCTGGTCTTAGAAGTCTTTCTCCAATTTTGTATCCCTCTTGAACAACCTCAGCAACAGTTCCTGATTCTTGATCATCCTTTTCAACTTCAAACATCGCTTGGTGGATATTTGGATCAAATTGCTCACCCAGTGATTTAATTTGCTCAATCTTAAATCTTTCAAAAGTTGATATAATTTGTTTTTCGGTTAGCTCAATTCCCTCGAATAGTTGTGAAAGACTGTCTGATTTTTCTTTTACTTCTTTAACTTTAACTGAAGCTATAGCTCTTTGAAGATTATCGAGAACTGATAGTATCTCTTTTGCGAAATTTGAAATTACATAATTGCTTAAGTCTTCTTTTTCTCTATCAAATCTTTTTCTTAGATTTTCATTTTCAGCCAGGCTGGTTAGAAGCCTACCTTCAAGCTCTTTAAGCTTATCATTATCATCAACACCCACTTCTTCTGTTTTTACATCAGAATTTTTATCTAATTTGGCTGGCTTAGGGTCTAAATTTTTTTTATTTTTATTTTTGGCCATATTTAATTTTGTAATGATCTATATTATTTTCGTCAATACATAGTATAATTTATCACCTAATGAGAAATAATAGAAATATTAACCAATTAAGAGATATAGAAATAATTCCTAATTTTTCATGCAATCCGGAAGGCTCATGCTTAATTAAATTTGGCGATACGCATGTGATCTGCAGTGCGTCGCTTGATAGAAATTTACCAAGATGGCTAAAAAATTCAGAGACTGGGTGGGTAACAGCAGAATACGGGATGATACCAAGATCAACTTCTGAGAGAATGTCTAGAGAGGCCGCCAAAGGTAAACAATCTGGTAGAACACAGGAAATACAAAGACTAATAGGAAGATCATTAAGATCTATAGTAAATTTAGAGGATTTAAGAGAATTACAAATAATAATTGATTGTGATGTTATTCAAGCAGATGGTGGAACAAGAACCACTTCAATCTCAGGATCATTTATCGCACTTCAATTATGCATAAATCATATGCTTAATAAAAAAATTATAAAAAAAAATCCAATTAGTGAATATGTTGCCGCAATCAGCTGTGGAATTATAAATGGTGAGCCTTATTTAGATTTAGATTTTGAAGAAGATCAAAATGCTGAAGTAGATGCAAATTTTGTAATAACAGAAAGCGGTAAATTAGTTGAAGTACAGATGACTTCGGAAAAAAAGCTTTGTGAGGAGAGGTCGTTTAATGCAATGTTGGAACTTGCAAAATCAGGGATCTCTGAGATCATCCAAATGCAAAAACAAATATTAAGTGATTAAAAATATAAAAGAAATAGTTATTGCCAGTCATAACAATGGAAAGGTAAGGGAAATCAGATCTTTATTAAAGCCAATGGGATTCAAAATTTACTCTGCAAAAAAATTTTGTATCAATGAACCAATCGAAAACGGAAAAACATTTAAAGAAAATTCTCTAATAAAATCAAAAAATGCTGCCAAAAAATCAGGTATTCCTGCCATAGCTGACGATAGTGGCCTTTGTATTTTATCGCTTGGTAATCAGCCTGGAATATATTCAGCCAGATGGGCAGGAAAGGATAAAAATTTCAACACGGCAATCAGAAAAATACACCAAAAAATTCTTAAAAAGAATTATGTAAACAAGAGCTCTCGAAAAGCTTTTTTTTGTTGTGCTTTATCCATTTATTTTCCAGATAATAATTACAGAGTATTCGAAGGAAAAAAATATGGACATATTCAATTTCCCCCTCTAGGTAAAAATGGCTTTGGATATGATCCTATTTTTGTACCAATTGGTTATAAAAAAACATTTGGTGAAATGAATTTTGATTATAAGGAAAGAATAAGTCATCGATCAATAGCATTTAAAAAACTGAAAAAGTATTTAGAAAGATTTATAGATTAATTTAAAAGACTAAATTTTTGATTCTCTATCTTATATATTTTTGGTAGACGTGAGACATTGCCATTTGAAGTCATTTTAAACCATCCGTTTATACCAATAAAGCCATTGGAGTTATGCAGCTTTTCTATTTTGAAATTGTTTTTGTCTTGATGAAGATTACTGATGAGTCCAACAATATCATAACTTAACGCCGCTAAAGAGTGTGGCTTAGAATTGAAAATTTCTAAATACATATCCTCAAATTTTCTCCGATTATCTATGTCAAGTGAAGTGAAATATCCATTATCTAAACCTGGTTCTTTTAGTGATAAATTTTTAGCCCACAACGAACTTCCAATATATTGTACTTTTTTAGGGTCTACGTCGTAATATGGAAGTATGGAGCTGAAGTTTGACACCTCTTGAAAATTTTGCGCAAAAATTATCAAGGCTTCAAAATTTAATTCACCGTAAGTATCTAATTTTTTTAACTTCTTTAATTCCTCTTTAGCTTTTTCAGAATTTTCTTTTTCTAATTGTTTAATTTTCTTTTCTAAATTAGCTTTTCTTTCTTCAAAATTAGAAACATTCTTTGAAACATTATAAAAATCTGGAGAATTTGGATTATAGAAAGTAAAGATAAAGGTCGATAAATTATTTTTAGACTGAAATTGTTTAATTTCTTTTTCAACACGACTTCCAAATTCATTTCTTGGAACTAATACAGCATATTTTTTTAAATTACGCTTAATGGAATAGGTTAATAATTCCTTTATTTCATCTTCTAATTTAAGCCCAAATACATATAATTTGTTGTCTTGTATTTTAGAATTATTAGAAAATGCAACAATGGGTATATTTTTATTTTTTGTTACCTCTCTGACCTGATTTACTTTATCTGAAAAAACTGGCCCGATAATTATATCTATATCATCTTCAAGTACGCTATATAATTGAGATAATAGCCGCTCTTCATCACCTGTATCAATTATTGTAAATACAATTTTCTTATTATTTTTTTTTTCAACAGCTAATTGAGCAGAGTTTAATAACGATTTACCTATTTGATAATGTTTACCGCTTAAAGGGAGCATTAAAACAATATTAAGAAATTCCCTTTGAGCAGTATCTTTTTCTTCATTCAAAATCTTTGATGATAAAGAATTATTATTTATATTCTTATTATCTAATTTTATAGATTTATTATATGTGGTAGTTTCATTTTGGTAATTAGTTGGAGTCTCACAACTTAGAAAGCCAATGAATATAAAGACAGCTATTAGTTGTACAAATTTTTTTTTTAGATACATATGAACATAAAATTAAACAATCGTTATATTAATGAATTATTAGAATACGAAAAGGTTCAAAATGGATTATACATTGTGGCAACTCCAATTGGCAATTTAGGTGATATTACCCTACGATCTCTTAAAATTCTCTCTTGTGTAGATTTAATCTTATGTGAAGATACTCGCATAAGTAAAAAATTAACGAATAAGTATGGCATTAAAACCCAACTAAAACCATTTCATAAATTCAACTCAACAAACTCTATTCCACTAATAATAAAAAAATTACAAGCGGGATTATCAATTGCAATAATATCTGATGCTGGAACGCCAATAATTTCGGATCCTGGTTCAGAACTCGTAAAGATTTGTGACGAAAAAAAAATCAATGTATTTTCATTACCAGGTCCATCTGCAACTATATCAAGTTATGTTTTGTCAAGTTTTGCTCAAAAATCTTTTATGTTTAGAAGTTTTTTTCCAAGACATAAAAATGAAGCTCTAAAAGAATTGGATTTGATAAAAAAACTTGAATGCGCAGTAATATTTTTTGAATCACCTCTTCGAATTTTAAAAACACTTAATTTTATCAATGATCATTATGGTAGTTGTGAGATAACATTTGTAAGAGAATTAACTAAAAAGAATGAAGAAGTCATTAACTCGAATATTACAGAAGTAATTGAAAAATTGAGAAACAGAAAAAAAATTTTAGGTGAAATAACATTTGTGGTTAAGCCTCTTTGCAACAGTAAAGAAAATAAAATTTCAAATGAAGAAATTTCAATATTATCTGATCAACTTATTGCTGCAGGGCTTAATACTTCGAAAATTTCAAAAATTATTTCAACTTTCTTTAATCTTTCAAAAAGAGAGGTATATCAATTACTAATAAAAAATAAGCAATGATATTGATTTTGATGTATAATAATTATTTATAATGCACATTAAGTTTTTTTATACTTTAGTTTATATAATCTTACCCTCTATCTTGATATCTCACTGTGCACAAGTAGCAACCGGCACAGCTGTAAAGGTAGTAACAGTCAATCAAGAAGATAGATCAATTGGAGAGTTTGTTGATGATACAATTATTAAAACTTTAATAAAAAATACATATTTTGATCAAAACGAAAAACTATTTTTTAATATTGATGTTGAGGTTTCACAAGGAAGAGTGTTATTGACTGGGACAATAGAGAATATAGATCTTAAAATTGAAGCAACACGGATTGCTTGGGGAGTAAAAGGGGTGCAAACTGTTATTAATGAAATCCAAATATCAAACTCGGACAATATAATTAATTTTGCTGATGATCTTGTTATAAGCACAAAGGTAAAGGGAAAACTTATATTGAATGAAAATGTTAATTCATTAAATTATAGTATTGAGACAGTTAATAAGCTGGTATACATCATAGGTATTGCTGGAAGCGATGATGAAAGAGATTTAGTAATAAATATTGCTAGAGAAGTATATGGTGTTGAAGAAGTGATAGACTATATCTCAATTAAAGCTGATGAATTTTAATTTTAATGAACGTAGGTTTTCAAATTGATGAAATTGATAAGCTCAATATTAAGACTGATAGTTCCTTACCATTAATTCTAGAGTCACAAAAAAGAAAAAATAAGAATTTTTATTTTTTACCAAGTAGTCTGACATTTAAAAATAATTTGGTATATGCTCAGGCTAGAGAAATTTCTTTTAAAGATAATAAATTAAAAAATTACGTAATTGGTAATCCTAAACAAGTAAGGGTTGATTATTTCAATTATGTTTTCATTCGACAGGATCCACCTTATAACATGGAATATATTTCTTCTATGCATCTCCTAGAACAAGTAAAAGGGCCTACTAAGTTTATCAATCATCCAAATGGGATAAGAAACGCACCAGAAAAAATTTCAATGCTATCTTATAAAGAAATAATACCTCCAACAGTTATCACTAGAGAAAAAAAAGAAATAAATGATTTTATAAAACAAAATGGAAAGTGCGTAATTAAACCCCTCTACGGCAACGGAGGTGAAAGTATATTTTTACTCGATAAACAAGATGAAAACTATAATCAAATCATTGAACGTTTTATAGACCAGCTTAAGGAGCCATTTATAATTCAAAAATTTCTTCCAGAAATAAAACATGGAGATAAAAGAATAATTCTTGTTAATGGAGAGCCAATTGCAGCCTTGAGAAGGATACCTAATAACAACGAAATACGCTCAAATATTCATGTGGGAGGAAATTGCGAAGCAGTCAAAATTTCACGACAAGATTTAAATATTTGTGAGAAAATCAAAGGATTTTTAAAAGATGAAGGACTTTTTTTTGTAGGCATTGATGTAATCGGTAAATATTTAACGGAAATTAATGTTACGTCACCAACTTGTATACAAGAAATCAAAAAACTTCATAAGATTGATATATCAAAAATAATTTGGGATCAGCTTTTAAAAAACTAATCAATTTGATATGAGCATACAATCAAAAATACTCAACTTCATGCTTAAAAAATATGTAAAAGATGTTCAGCCTCCTGTTGAAGAAAGATCCTACATCGAAGCAAGAAAGATGATGAACCAGGAAGGTTACGTTGACCAAAATAGTTCATTAGGCTCTAAACTTTTACAAAAATTAATCTTCAATAAAAGCAAATCATCTATCGATATTAAAGAAATTTATTTAAGTGAAACGAGAACTTTACATTTTATAAATAAAAACTCCGATAAAGAAAAATGTATACTTTATCTTCATGGAGGAGGTTATGTAGCTGGATCACCAGAGACACATCAAAATATGCTTATAACATTAGCTAAATTGTCTTCAATTCAAATATTTGCTATTGATTATTCACTATCACCTGAAAGTAATTTTCCTAAAGCAATCGACGAAACTATAAGCAGTTATAATGCCTTATTAGAAAGAGGATTTAAAAATGAAAATATTTACTTAGGAGGGGACTCAGCTGGAGGCAATTTAACTTTAGTCAGCACATTAAAATTACAAGAGCTAAATCAAAAATTACCTTCAAAATTATTTTTATTATCTCCATGGACAGACCTTACTGGCGAGGGAAGGAGCATCAAAGAAAATTCAAAGTCAGATCCCTATTTATCTTACGATAATTGGTTAAACACATCGCTCTCTATGCAGAAAACTGTCAAAGAATGGTACGCTCCAAATCAAGATTATAAAAATCCTCTTATATCCCCAGTATTTGCAAAATACTCTAACTATCCAAAAACCTTGATACAAGTTAGTGATATTGAAATATTGTATAGCGACTCCTTGGATCTTGAATCCAAAATAAAAGATGGAAACAATGAAGTGACTTTAAGTGTATACAGCAATCTACCTCATGTTTGGCAAATATTTGGTTTTTTACCTGAGGCAAAACAAGCACTTAAAGAAATCGCTTATTTTTTAAAAAACTAACTTTTAAAGGCTGATAATGCAGCTAAGTTAACAATGTCAGCTACATTTGCTCCTAAAGGTGCAATTTGTATACTTTCTTTAAAGCCAACCAAGTATGGTCCTACTAGTGTGCCTCCTCCTAATTCCTGAAGCATCTTAGTTGATATGCTAGCACTGTGAATAGCTGGCATAATTAATAAGTTTGCAGGGCCGGATAATTTACAAAATGGATAAAGACTCATTAAATTTTCATTCAGCGCAGTATTAGCACCCATTTCTCCATCATATTCGAAATCAACATTTCTTTCATCAAGGATTTTCTTTGCATCTCTCATGTATACTGACCTTTCAGTAAATGGCTTACCAAAGTTTGAGTATGAAACCAGAGCAGCTCTAGGTTCAATACCAAATATTTCTCTCACTACTTCAGCACTTTCTTGAGCAATATTTGCTAATTGTGAGGCGTTAGGCATATCATGTACATTTGAGTCAGCGACAAAAATAGTTCTTCCATTACATAACATTACAGTCAGCCCAAGAATGGTTTTATTAGGTATCGGATCAAGAACATACTCAATACTTTCTAATGACGCAGCATAGCTTCTTGTTAAACCACAAACCATTGCATCAGCCTCTTTTAAAGATACCATACATGCTGCAAAAACATTTCTTTCCCGATTGAGTAGATCTAAACAATCCTTTTTTAAAAACCCTTTTCTTTGTAAACGATGATAGATATGTTCGGCATACCTATCATGTTCAGATTTGTTTCTAGTACTGTGAATTTCCATTTGATCAAAAAAATCTAATCCCATTTCCTGCATTTTAGCTTTTATGACGTCATCTCTTCCAATTAATATCGGAGTACCCATTTTATTGTTGAGAAATATTACTGCAGCTCTGATCATGTCTTCCTCTTCACCTTCAGTAAAAATTACTCTTTTTGGATTTTCTTTTACTTCTTGAAAAACTTTTTGTAGAAGACCAGCAGAAGGATTGAGCCTCGCAGATAACTCATTCGAGTAATTTTCAATATCAACAATTGCTTTCCTTGCAACACCAGTATCCATAGCGGCTTTAGCAACTGCTGGGGGAACCTTACTAATCAGTCTTGGATCAAAGGGAGAAGGAATAATATAATCTGGACCGTATTGAGGTCTTTTCCCAGGATAAGCATTCGCTACCTCATCTGGTACATCTTCCTTGGCTAGATCAGCTATTGCTTTAGCCGCAGCAATCTTCATTTCAAGATTAATTGTTTTTGCCCTTACATCTAATGCACCTCTAAATATATAGGGGAATCCCAAGACATTATTAACCTGATTAGGATAATCTGATCTTCCAGTAGCAATAATCGCATCCTCTCTACATTCTTTAATCTTTTCAGGCAATATTTCAGGTTCAGGATTAGCCATTGCAAAAATAATTGGTTTTTCTGCCATAGATAAAACCATTTTTTGACTAATGATATTGCCAATTGAGAGACCAAAAAAAATATCAGCTCCGTTTAATGCATCTTCAAGAGTTCTACACTTTGTTTTTACTGCATGTGCAGATTTCCATTGGTTCATATTTTCTTTTCTTTCAGTATGAATAACTCCCTTGGTGTCACACAATATTGCATTTTCATTTGGCATACCCATTGCCTTTAAGAGCTCTAGACATGCAATACCTGCAGCACCTGCTCCATTAACAACAATTTTGGCTTCATTAATTTTTTTTCCTGTAAGGTCCATTGCATTTATAAGTGCTGCAGCAGATATAATTGCTGTTCCATGTTGATCATCATGGAAAATAGGTATGTCCATTAGTTCTCTAAGTGAGTCTTCAATTATAAAACACTCAGGAGCCTTAATGTCTTCAAGATTTATTCCCCCAAAAGATGGACCTAAATACTTTACAGAGTTAATAAATTCTTCAGCATCCTCGGTATCAATTTCTAAATCAATTGAGTCGATATCTGAAAATCTTTTAAATAAAACAGATTTTCCTTCCATAACTGGTTTTGATGCATGAGCTCCTAAATTTCCAAGGCCTAATATTGCAGTTCCATTTGATATAACTGCAACTATATTACCCTTACTTGTATAATCGTAAACAGTGCTCATATCTTCAGCTATAGCATTTACAGGAGCCGCAACACCAGGTGAGTAAGCTAATGAAAGGTCTCTTTGTGTCTCTAAAGGTTTCGTAGCTTTAATTTCTATTTTGCCTGGTTTACCTTGAGTATGAAACACTAATGCTTCTTTTTCGCTGAAATGCTCTTCTCTATCTTTTTTTGTCATATTTTCTTTTTTTGGATTTTATATAGGTTTTTACCTGCTTTTCAATTTCAAAAGATATATATTGAAGGAACCTTTATTTTTTAAAGTTATTTAAATCAAAATAGATTAATAAACAATGTTTATATGAACGTTATAAGGTCTTCACTTATCTACTCTTTATTTACATCGATTAGTAGAGTTTTTGGTTTTTTAAGAGATATAATAATTGCTAACTTTTTAGGTACAGGAGTAATAGCTGATATTTTCTTTGTTGCTTTTAGGTTGCCAAACACGTTTCGAAGAATTTTTTCAGAAGGAGCACTAAACTCAGCTTTCGTACCCATTTATACTAAATTAATTAAAGACAATCTAAGGCATGAGTCAAAAAAATTTTCAGGGAGTATTTTTCTGATTTTTTTAGTGGCTTCATCTCTGGTGGTTTTAATTATTGAAGTTTTTATGCCAACTTTTGTTGCAATTTTAGCCCCTGGATTTGCAAACGATAATGATAAATTTAATGAGCTGGTTGCGGTTTCAAGAATTATTTTTCCTTTTTTAATTTTAATAAGTATTTCATCAATTTGTTCATCAATTCTTAATTCACATAACAAGTTTGCATTGTCAGCAGCTCTTCCAATAATATTAAATATAACATTGATAATAGCACTGATTACTGCCGCTTATACAGCAAGTGATTTTTTAACATTCTTATCGTGGAGTGTTATTGTTGCTGGTCTGTTACAGATCGTATTTCTTATTATTGCTCTAGCGAGAGAAAATATATTTTTTTTCTTTAC
Source organism: uncultured Pelagibacteraceae bacterium (assembly GCA_902546615.1). Taxonomy (GTDB): domain Bacteria; phylum Pseudomonadota; class Alphaproteobacteria; order Pelagibacterales; family AG-422-B15; genus CACNXQ01. The sequence goes on along the minus strand of CACCKE010000001.1, from coordinate 32,186 downwards.
TAGAAAAATTTACACTAGTTACGTTAAGCGTTTTATAAAGTTGTTTACAGCAAGTTTTTTTTCATCTGGGTTGTTGCAGATAAATATTTTAATTGGAACAATCATTGCCTCATATGAGAGTGGTGCCATTTCATACCTTTATTATGCTGATCGCATCTATCAATTACCTCTTGCCCTTATTGGCATAGCAATTGGTGTTGCTATGCTGCCCTCAATTTCAAGTAAGATAAGATCGGAGAGTTTTGAAAAAATCCATGAAACAATAGAACAAACATTAGTTTACTCATTGCTGCTCGCGGTTCCCGCATCTGTAGGAATTTTTTCACTTTCAGAGCAAATAATAGCTGTACTTTTCGAAAGAGGTGAATTTAACGAAAACTCTTCATTATTTACTTCTAAAGCTCTCAAATTTTACTCTTTAGGTCTTGTTGCATTTATTCTAATGAAAATTTATACACCAATATTTTTTGCATATGAAAATGCAAGACCTACCCTGTATATTACTGCAACAAATTTAGTTATAAATACAACATTAAGTATAGTCTTATTTGTCAATTTAGGTTTTATTGGAATTCCCATAGCTACTAGTATATCAGCATGGATAAGCATTTTATTAATGAATTATAGCTTGTATAAAAATAATTATTATCAAATTAGTAGAAGAATGATCTTCCCTGGCACAATTATTATTATTGCCTCGTTTATCATGTATCTGTATTTAATTTTTTTAGAAAAGTATTTGCAAATTCTATTTAATTTCCATCAAGGCTATGAAATTATATTTCTTTTATTTTCAGTACTTTCTTCAATATTGCTTTATTTTATTCTAATTTCATTTTACAAGCCGTTTAAATATTCTGAAATTAAAAAGATTTTACAAAAATGAGTAAAATTAATAACAATACTGTTTTATCTGGTGTTCAACCATCAGGTGATCTTCATATAGGTAATTATCTGGGGGCAATTAAAAATTTTGTGAACATGCAAAATAACTATAATTGTTTTTTTTGTATAGTTGATTTACATGCGATAACTGTAAAACAAGATCCTAAGATTTTAAAAAGAAATACTTTAGAAGTCGCAGCAACTTATATAGCATCCGGTATAGACCCAAAGAATAGTGTAATATTTAATCAAAGCAGTGTATCCGCCCATTCAGAGTTAGCTTGGGTATTTAATTGTGTTACAAGAATGGGATGGTTGAATAGAATGACACAGTTCAAAGACAAAGCGGGGAAAGATAAAGAGAATGCCAGTTCAGGTCTATTTATTTATCCTAATTTAATGGCTGCTGACATATTAGTTTATAAAGCAACACACGTTCCAGTTGGAGATGATCAAAAGCAGCATCTTGAACTCACTAGAGATATTGCACAAAAATTTAATCGCGATTTTAATTGTGAGGACTTTTTTCCGATTCCAGAGCCAATTATAGATAAGAATATTTCAAGAATTATGTCTCTTAAAGATGGAAGTCAAAAAATGAGTAAATCAGATCTATCTGAATACTCACGCATAAGTCTTTTAGATGAGAGCGATGAAATTATAAAAAAGATAAAAAAAGCAAAAACTGCAGACTCAGTGATGCCTGGAAAAATTGAGGAAGTACAAAAATTAGCTGAGGTCAATAACTTACTTAATATCTATTCAGGTTTTTCTGAAATTGAAAAATATAAGCTAGTTGAACAATATGAAGGTCAAAATTTTTCTAAATTAAAGTCTGATTTATCAGATGTGTTGGTAGAACGATTAAATCCAATAACAACAGAAGTTAAAAAGCTGATGCAAGACATAGGCTATCTTTCAGAAATCTTGTTAGATGGCCAAAATAAAGCAAATCAAGTTGCTCAAAAAACAATTAATGATGTATATGACATTGTAGGACTACACAGAAATGAAGCATAGATCAAAATTTTTAGTTATAGTTGATGACTCTGAAGAGTTGAACGTTGCGATCAGGTTTGCTGCAAAGCGTGCGCAGAGTACAAAGGGAGGAGTAATATTATTAAATGTGATAGAACAATTTGATCCTCAACAATGGCAGTCAATAGAAGATATTATACTTCAAGAAGCAAGAGAGAAAGCTCAGGAAAAACTTCAAAAATGGTCTAAAGTCATTAATGATCTAACTAATATTGTCCCTGAGCTTATGATAAAAGAGGGTACCACAAGCGAAAAAATCATAGAAGCACTGGAAGAAGACAACGCGATTAGATTTCTTGTTCTAGCTGCGGCTGAGTCAGATCAGCCTGGACCACTTGTATCACTTTTGGCAGGACAAAAATCTGGAAAATTACCTGTGCCTATCGTTATAATTCCACAAGGACTTTCAGACGAGCTTATAGATGATTTAGCATCTCGATCAGATTAAAAATCAATTTAATTTCAGTAACTTAATAAATAACTGTATCAAAACTTTAAAAATTTATGAATCTATCTATATAACTTTAGAAACGTTATGTTTATACAAACCGAATCAACTCCAAATCCAAATTCACTAAAGTTCATTCTTGCTGATTATGAGCTTTGTGAGAAACCAGTTGAATTCAATAAATCACAAGATAACAGAAACTCAGTATTAGCAGACGAACTTTTCAAAATAAAAGGGGTTGATAATGTATTATTTAACAAAAATTGTATCTCAGTTAATAAAAATGATTATACCTGGGATCAACTTAAGGCTTCAATATTACATGTAATTTCTAATCATCTTAACTCTGGCCTTCCAGCTATTGATAAAAGAGAAGATGACAGCAATGAATTAGATAATATACAGTTTCATGACGATGATCTGAAAGTAGTTAATATGATCAACAGTATATTATTATCAAAGATCAGGCCGGCAATTATGCAAGATGGTGGAGACGTAAAATTCATAAAATATGAAAGTGGTACAGCTTATCTTTCCTTAAAAGGGAGCTGCGCAGGTTGTCCAAGTGCAACGGTTACGTTGAAAAACGGTATCGAAAATATGCTTAAACATAATGTTCCTGAAGTCAAAAAAGTTGAGCAGGTACTATAGAATTATCGCTATGAATATTTTAATTACTAAAGATAAAAATATTAAATTTCTATTTAAAATATATTATTTTATTTTTTTACTCATCGTCTTATCGGTTTTAACTTCGCTGATATATACCAATACCTTTTATCAGAAGTCTTATACGCAGAAAGATATACCTTTAAACCATGCTGAAAAAGATATGCAGGTTTCTTATATAATTGATTTAAAAACTGCAAAATCTCTCCAGCAAAATGAAATAATTTACGATACTAGGATTGATCAAATCAGAGAAACTAAGTCGATACCAAATATAAAAGTGTCTCAACTACCTGAGGATCTAAAAAGTATAAAATCCGTAAAAAATAGAAAAGAATTATTTATAAAAATTACATTACCGTTAATAGTCCAAGAAAATAGTAAAATTTCATCTTTGAACCAGAATATAAAATTAATCAAAAGTAGCTTTGATCAAATATCACGAAAAGAAGCTATTTGGGTTCAAAATTTAATGGAAGAATATAAGGCCGATACTTTAGATTCTCTATTAATAAAAGTTGATGAAATACCCGCTTCACTCGCACTAGCTCAGGCTGTTATAGAAAGCGGATGGGGCACTTCCAGATTTGCATACGAGGGTAATGCCCTTTTTGGGCAGTACATTTGGGGTAAAACTAACGATGGTATCATTCCAAACGAAAGAGAAATTGATGCAAAATATAAAATTAAATCTTTTAATAATTTAAGTGAGTCTGTAGCGTCTTATATGAAAAATCTAAATACAAATTTTCACTATAATGAGTTTCGCATTAATAGATTTGTGCTGCGTTCAAATAAGATACCTCTGAATGGTACTTATTTAGCTGAGTTTTTATCTAGTTACTCTATTGAAGATGATTATATTGATAAAATTAAAAATATTATTGAAATAAATGACTTTCAAGATTTTGAAAACTTAAGTGTTGATCAGCAGACTCCATTAATTACTGATATCATTTAACTAAAAACTGATATCCAAACCAATACCATTCATCATCAACCTTTGTTGTACAATTTAGGCGCGCTCTTCCACTTAAATAATCTTCTTTTAATTTTATTTGGAATCTATTTTTTTTTATATTTATTATTTCTTGCTTATCCCATTTGCCGCCAGGATTAGAAAAACAATCTACAGGGCTCCCCTTCAAATTATTTAAAATACTAAATTCAATTAAAGGTTTTTTGTTATCGGTCAAAAACATATCTCCTGGCAAAAAATCCTTTACGTTTAAAGAATTAGAATTAACTGCAAATTCAAATCTATCAATATCTCCAAATCTTTCATTAAGTGAAAATCTAGGTAAATAGTATTGATTATCAAAACTGGAAATAACTCCAGAGTGTTGACCAAAAGCATGTGAAATATTAAATTCCATGAGTATATTAATCACTTCATTACTAGTTTCACCGTATGGATAGGCAAACAGTTTAGGTATGTAACCAATATTTTTAATCCAGCTTTTATGAGAATTTAAAATGTCTTCTTTTATTTCCGAAATGGAATTTAATGGCATGTGTAAATGTGTAGATGTATGTTGACCAATACTTCCGCCCTCATCAACAAATGTTTTGATTTCTTCCCAAGTCATGTAATCATTTGTTCTATTGTCAATTATTTCAGTAGACACAAATAAAGTGACAGGAATTTCATTATCTCTAAAAATTGGCCAAGCAATTTTATAAAATGAGCTATAGGCATCATCAACAGAAAATGCCACAGTCTTGTCATTAAATTTTTTATTTTGATCTAAATCTTCAATCAATTCTTCTAACTTAATAACCTTAATTTCATTATCAAGAATATAATCTATATGCGAAAAAAATTGCTTTTCACTAACATTAGTAGAAGGGTATTTGTCTTCTCCAAATCTATGATACATGAATACCGAAACACCAGATTCAGAAAAAGCAGGTAAAGTATATGAGGAGAAAATTATTAAAAATAAAAAATAATTTTTGCCTAAATTATTAAAAAAAAAATTATTCATATCATCTAATTTTTAGTCTATATGTAAAAAATAGCAATATTATGTTTCTTATTTTAGATTTTACTCAGTCATTTAAATTAGCTTTAATACATAATGGTAAATCAGTTAATAAAGAATTAAAAATAAAAAAAAATATTTCCGAAATATTAATTATTGAGATCGATAAATTTTTAAAAAAATCACATACAAATATAAAAAAAATAAAATCAATTTATATTATTACAGGACCAGGAAGTTTTACTGGTATTAGAACTGCACTAACTTTTGCTAAAGCTCTTAAGTTGACTATGAATTTAAATGTATTTGGATTATCTAAATTTGAATTAATCAATTTTAAAATGGGACTGAGTAAAATTAGAAAAACAAAATGTATAATTTTACACTTTAGAAATAATGAATTTTTTGTCCAATCATTCAAAGGCAATAAGAGCATTAATTCACCTACATTAGTTAATTTTGATAATGAAAAGTTCAGATACAACAGTTCAACAATATATATTTGCAATATTAATTTATTTAAAAAATCATTAGAAAATAGAATTTTTCTTAAAATAAAAGAGAATTTTCATTTAATAGATTATAATTTGAAAGAATTACCAGAAATAATTAATAATAATATGATTGATAAAATTGACCCAAAACCATTATATATAAATAATTATTTTTGAGTGGTTTAAATGATTGACGTAAAAAAAATGTGCAGAGATAAAGGGTTAAGAATGACAGAGCAAAGAAATATTATTGCCGATGTTATTACAGAGATGAGTGCCAATGGCCACCCTGATGTAAATGAAATATTTCTAAATGCTAACGAGCAAGATAAAAATATTAGTATTGCAACGGTCTACAGGACTGTAAAACTTTTTGAAGAATATGGTGCTATTGAAAAACATGAATTTAAAGATGGTAGATCAAGATATGAAGCTATTGAAGACCATCATCACGATCATTTGATTGATATTGAAACAGGAGAAATTCACGAATTCACAAATGAAGAAATTGAAGAGATTCAACGTTCTGTTGCAAAGTCGCTCGGATACAATCTTGTTGATCATAGGTTAGAGCTTTACGGAATTAAAATAAAAAAAAATAATTAGATGTCTATTTTAAGACTCGTTTTTATTTTGATTTTTCTACTTTTAATTATAGCTTTTTCTATACCTATCCAAATTTTTTGTAACATCATTGGATTTAAGTTAAAGAGGATTTATCCTCTTTACTTTTATCAAATGATAAAAATAGTTACAGGTATTAATATTAATTTTAACACAACAAGACTTAACAAAAAAAATATGGGAGTTCTCTATATAGCAAACCATGTTTCTTGGTTTGATATAATTTGTTTAGGAACACTACTTAATGCACGATTCATAGCTAAGAAAGAAGTATCACAAATGGGAATTTTTGGTTTTTTAGCAATGTTAAGTAATACTTTTTTTATAGATAATGAAAATAAAAATAAAATCGTTGAATATAATTATTTAATTCAAAAAAAACTAAAAGCTGGTGAAAATTTTATTATCTTTCCGGAAGGTACGACGTCTGATGGAAACGGTATTAAGAATTTCAAATCTTCTATGCTTGAGTGCGCTTTTGACAACAATAACGAGATTAAAATTCAGCCAATTTCAATATGTTATTCAAAGTTAAATAATATTCCGATGGGTATTTATTTAAGACGAAACATTGCTTGGGTCGGCGATACCTCAATGGTTGCAGCAATGGCAAATTTTCTCAGATCTGGTAGAATTACAGTAGATATCATTTTTCATGATCTCATGAGCGTAAATAACTTTAAGAATCGAAAAGAATTGGCAGCTCATTGTGAGAAGCAGATATTAAGTGGTTTAAATCAAAGCATAAAAGTTAATTAAATGAGCCATTCAACTTTTTTCGTAAAATCTTATGGATGCCAAATGAATATTTACGATAGTGAAAAAATAACTTCAATTTTAGAAAATAAAGGTTTGAAGCTAAATAAATATGCTGAAGATGCTGATCTGATTGTATTTAATACATGTAATATTAGAGATAAGGCCGCCCATAAACTCTATTCTGATATTGGAAGAGTAAATAAAGATAAGAAGAAACAAACTATTGCTGTTGTCGGTTGCGTAGCCCAGGCCGAAAACTCAGAAATGTTTAATAAAAATAAGTCGATTGATATAATTTTGGGTCCACAAAGTTATCATTTACTACCACAAATGATTGATGATTTAAATAAATACCCGAAACAGCTCAATACTGAATTTATTGTAAATGAAAAATTTGATTATCTAAGTGAACAAAAAAGAAAGCAAGGTGTTTCATCATATATAACTATTCAGGAAGGTTGTGATAAATTTTGTTCGTTTTGTGTTGTTCCTTACACAAGAGGACCAGAGTACTCCCGTCCTCTAGAATCGATATTAAAAGAAGTAAATGTTCTTACTAATAATGGCGCAAAAGAAATTGTCTTACTTGGTCAAAATGTTAATGCTTATGAGTCTATTAACGATGGAGTAAGAGTAATTATTTCTGATCTTATAGAAGAAATTAGTAAAAATGAAAACGTGAAAAGAATTAGATATACAACCTCGCATCCAGTAAATATGAGTGATGATTTAATTAATATACATGCTACAAATGATAAGCTTATGCCATTTATTCATTTGCCTGTTCAGTCTGGTTCAGAGTCAATTTTAAAAAAAATGAACAGAAAATATGATCCCAATTTTTATCGAAGAACTATCGATAGGTTAAAGAAAGCAAAACCAGATATAGAAATATCTTCAGATTTTATTGTTGGCTATCCAGGTGAAACAGATCAAGATTTTAATGATACTTTAAAACTTATTGATGATATTGAGTTTACCCAATCTTATTCATTTATTTATAGTTCAAGACCTGGAACTAAGTCATCGACAGAAGTTGACGATACTCCAATTTCAGTAAAAAAAGAAAGACTATTAGTGTTGCAAGAAAAATTAAAGAAAATTCAATACTCCTTTAACAAACAGTTTTGTAATAAAACTGTAAAAGTTTTAATTGAGAATCAAAGTTTAAGTAATCCTGAATATTTCTTTGGAAGAACGCCATTTATGCAATCAGTTTATATAAAGTCTAATGATCTAGTGCCAGGTTATGAAAAAGATATTGATATTACGTCTTGCAACCACAAGAGCTTATATGGTATTTGTTAAATTGATTATCCGTTTAATTTGAAAAATAAACAAATAAAATCTATATCCGAAAATCAAAAGGACCTGACGTCAGGATCTTCCATAATAAATGTTGATAACTTAGATGTTGTAGAGATATTTGGAGTTAACAATGAAAATTTAAATTTTTTTGAAGATCAGCTTCCCATTAAGGTATTTCAAAAAGGAAATCAACTAATTATTAAAGGTGAAAAAAAATACAGAAATATTTTGCGAAATGCAATTTTAAAAACACAACAGGATTTAAAATCTAACAGAAAAGGAAATAATATTAATTTAATTCAGGAGAATCTAAAAATGCAATTTTTAAATGAGAATGATAAAATAAGAAACTTGACAGTCACCAAGACAGCAAAACTTGATGTTATTGGTAAAAGTAAAATGCAAAATCATTATTTAGATATTCTTCAAAGAAAGAAAATTATCTTTGCGGTTGGTCCAGCCGGAACAGGCAAAACATTTTTAGCAGTTGCAGCAGCAGTTTCTCAATTACTAGATAATAAATTTGATAGAATAATTCTATCTAGACCAGCAGTAGAAGCTGGAGAAAAACTTGGTTTCTTACCTGGCGATTTAAAAGAAAAGGTAGATCCTTACCTGAGACCATTGTACGACAGTCTTTACGATCTTATGCCATCAGATATAGCGATAAGAAAAATTGAGTCCGCTGAAATTGAAATAGCTCCTCTAGCTTTTATGAGAGGCAGGACATTAAATAATTCATTTGTAATCTTAGATGAAGCTCAAAATGCAACACATACACAAATAAAAATGTTCTTAACTAGATGTGGTAAAAATTCTAGAATGGTAGTTACGGGTGATCCATCTCAAATAGACCTCAATAGAAAAAGTGATTCAGGGTTATTAAAATCAATTAAAATCCTGGAAAAAATAGATAATATTGAAGTTGTTGAGCTTGGATCAAAAGATATTGTCAGAGATGAAATGGTTACAAAAATTATCAATGCGTATGATTCATACGATGACCAAATAAAAGACCTCTTTGATCAAAAATCATAATTAATGACTAAGATAACTTATAATATTGGGGACAAAGGATGGAAAAAACATTTTCCACATTTCAAAAAATATATTGGACAAGCTGTAAATGAAACGCTTAAGCAAATGGATATAAAAATTGATGAAGATATTGTCGTTAGTATTTTTTTAACCTCAAATAATGAAATTAAGAAACTTAATAATCTATATAGAAATAAAAATAAACCAACAAATGTTCTATCATTTCCAATGCAATCTACTTCAGATGGTATTCACCTTTTAGGTGATATTGTTTTATCAAATCAAACTTTATTGGAGGAGTCCATTGAACAAAAAATTAAAAAGTACGACCATTTGTGTAAGATGACAATTCATGGAATGCTTCATCTGTTGGGTTATGATCACAATACAGAAAAGCAGTTTAAGCGAATGAATAAGTTCGAAAATATAATATTTGATAATATAAAGCACTTATCATGATCAGAAAATTATTTGAAAAATTTTTTTTAAAAAAAAATACTGAAAATAACAATCTAAAACAAAGTATTGAAACTGTTTTAGATAGTGACTTGAAAGATACTGAGGGAATTTCAAAGCACGAAAGATTAATGCTTCTAAATATCTTAAAAATTGATGGCATCAGATCATCAGATATAATGATACCGAGGGCTGACATTGGTGCAGTAGAATTAAATGACAGCTTTGAAAAAGTGCTTGAGGTTTTTATAAAGGAAGCTCACTCTAGAGTGCCAATATATGAAAAAAATCTTGATAATATTATTGGCATGATTCACATAAAGGATCTGGTAAATTACCAAAATCAAAAAAAAACGGAAAATAATTTTCTTCAAAATTTAAAAAGAGAGATTTTAGAAATCCCTCCTTCAATGCCAGTGCTTGATTTATTGTTAAAAATGCAGTTAACCAGATTACATATGGGTATTGTCATAGATGAGTATGGCTGTACTGATGGTCTTGTTACAATTGAGGATGTAATTGAGGAAATTACTGGTGAAATTGAAGACGAACATGACGAAAAGAACTTGCCAATGCTCATTAAATCCTCTCTAAATACTTTCGAGGCTAGTGCTAGAATTGAAATAGATGAACTTCAAAAAGTAACCAATGTCGAATTTTTGAATTCATATGATAATGATGATGTTGATACACTAGGAGGATTAATTTTTTCAATAACGGGTCGAGTTCCGCAAAGAGGGGAAATTATAAAACACAGTTCAGGCACGACTTTTGAAATAAAAGATGCAGATCCAATGAAAATTAAATCCGTTAAAGTAACAACACCTAAAAAATAATGAAATTATTGGAATTGATTCCACTAAGAAGATTTTACGTACATGCTACTTGTTTCTTATTGGGAATACTCTTAGCATTTAGTTTTGAGCCATTCAAAGTTCCATTCTTGTCTTTAATTGCAATTGGAACTTACTTTTTAATCAATAACTATATTTTTGAAAATTTTAAAAGATATTACAAAATTTTTTTTTTTAATGGTATTTGCTTTGGCTTCGGTTTTTTTCTATTAAGTATGTATTGGGTTTCAAACTCAATAATAGAACTTGATGCAAAGTTATTTTATGTAGCGCCAATTATTTTGATTTTTTTTCCTCTTTCTCTCTCTATTTTTTTTGGTGTAATGCAACTTATCAATGCTTTTTTATGGAGCAAGTTTAACTCAAAATTATTTTATTTCAGTTCAATATGGATAATTTTTGAATTTTTAAGAAGTGTATTATTTACAGGTCTGCCATGGAATTTAGTTGGATATAGTTGGTCATGGTCATTAAGTTACTCACAATCTGCATCAATTTTTGGAATTTATGGACTTGGACTAATAACTGTATTTTGCTCAGTTTGTATATTTAGCTACATTGCTGATATAAAAAATAAATTTTATTTATTTACTGCAATTTTAATTCTCGCTTTATTATACTTATACGGTTCGTATAGAGTTAATAATAATCAAACAATCTATTCAGAAAATGAATTAAGAATAATACATACATATTTTAATCAAAAAGATAAATGGACAAAGAAATCGATTGAGAATACTGCGACAATGGGGTCTTCTAATTTAATTACAGTTTTCCCTGAAACCTCATTAGGGCTTAATCCAAGTAGTCCAGAAAACTGGTTAGTTGGATATATTAGAAGAGATCAAAATAAATTTTATAATTCAATTAATTATAATGGATTTACTTACGATAAAAAAATTCTTGTACCTTTTGGTGAGTATTTTCCATTATCAAGTCTGATGAATATTTTATTTAATGAAAATAAGTTTTTTGACAACGAATTGACAAAAGGAAGTAGTGACCAGGTATTTAAGGCAAATATATTACCACTTATATGTTATGAAGTGATTTTTCCAAACTTCGTACGTAATAGTATTTCAAATAACACTAATTTATTAGTAAACATAAGTAATGATGGATGGTTTGGAAACTTTAGTGGCCCTCGACAACATTTCACGCACGCTCTCTTTAGATCAATTGAACTTGGAATACCTCTAGTTAGATCTTCTAACAAAGGTTTTTCAGGCTTAATAAGCCCAATTGGAGAAATTTTAAATGTCACAAATATTGGTAAAACAACCTACTTAGATGTGAAAATCCCTGAGAAATTGGAGACTACTGTCTATAGAGAATATGGAAATCTCTTGGCATATTTTTTAATAGTTTTATTTTTTATAATTGGCTATGCTATGCGCTTTAAACAAAATAGTTAAAACGTATGAGTAACAAGTATCTTTTTACAAGTGAGTCAGTTTCAGAAGGTCACCCAGATAAGGTATGTGATATAATTTCAGATTCTGTAGTTGATGATTTTCTTTCTCAGGAAAATCCTGAAAATTCCAGGGTAGCAATGGAAACGTTAGTAACAACAAATAAAGTTGTGATGGCTGGAGAAGTAAGAGGTCCAGAAAACTATAAGTGTGATTACGAGACGCTTGCAAGAAATGCAGTGAAAGAGATTGGATATGAACAAGAAGGTTTTCACTGGGAAAAGTTTTCTTTTGACTGTTCAGGTGTACATAGTCAATCTGCTGATATAGCTATGGGAGTCGATGCATCAGGAAATAAAGATCAAGGCGCGGGTGATCAAGGAATCATGTTTGGCTATGCTTGTAAAGAAACACCGTCATTAATGCCTGCACCAATATACTACTCACATAAAATTTTAGAAGAAATGGCATTTAAAAGAAAAAAAGGTAAAACACCAGGAATACAACCCGACTCTAAAAGTCAAGTTACGCTTCAATATAATAATGGCTCACCAGAGAAATGTACTAAAATAGTAGTTTCTACACAACATGATGAAAATCTTGATCAACGAGGAGTGAGTGAAATTATTATTCCTATAATAAAAAATATTATGCCTGAAGAGTGGATTAGTAATGAAACTGAAATATTAATTAATCCCACTGGAAAGTTTGTAATAGGTGGTCCTGATGGAGATACGGGACTGACAGGAAGAAAAATAATAGTTGATACTTACGGTGGAGCGGCCCCACATGGTGGAGGTGCATTTTCAGGAAAAGATCCTACTAAGGTTGACAGATCAGCAGCATATATCACAAGATATATTGCAAAAAACGTTGTTGCGTCTGGGATTGCAGATAAGTGTACTCTTCAACTTGCGTATGCAATTGGCGTTTCAGACCCGCTTTCAATCTATGTAGATACACATGGAACTTCTCAGATGTCAGATGAAGATCTCATTAAAAAAATTACATCCAACATCGATCTTACTCCTAGAGGTATTAGGGATCACCTTAATTTACATAAACCGATTTATAAGAAGAGTGCGGCATATGGTCATTTTGGAAGAGAAGCAGAGAGTGATGGATCATTTTCTTGGGAAAACATTGACCTAGCAAAAAAACTTTAGAAAAGTCCTTGTTTTTATTGAAAAACAAATATCCTAAGTATTATTCATTTCAAGGAAGAAAAATATCCAAAAAAATTTCTTTACCTAAAAAAAACTTAATAAATAAGTATTACAATGATTTTTCTTTCGATCAGGATGTTATCGAATGTCTCAACAACGATAAAATAAATAGAAAAATAGATATACCTAATCGTTATGACATAACCAATATTGAAATTGGTTTTGGAAATGGCGAGTTTTTGATTAAAAATGCAATTTCTAGACCAAATGAATTATTTATAGGTGTCGAAGTTTATTTAAATGGTATTGCAAAAGTTCTTGAGTCAATTTTAGATTTTGGGTTAAAAAATATAATCTTAAGCAATTTAAATAGTTTTTATTTTTTAGAAGCAATGCCACATAAATCCATTGACAAAATTTTTCTTATTAACCCCGATCCTTGGGTAAAGAAAAGACATCATAAAAGAAGATTAATGTCTTACGAAATATTAAGTCTTTTAAATAAAATAACAAAATCAAAAAATTCAATATATATGACTACTGACTCTTCAGATTATCTGAGGGACACTGTAAGTCTCTTGAATGAATATAAAGATAGTTTCGGATCATTTAGTTCATCTATACTTAAAAAAAACGATGAATTATATGGAATCTCAAAATATCAGAGAAAAGCATTAGAAAATGGGGGTAAAATCTATCTGTTAACTCTGTGAAATTACTAAATTTTACTTACTTGATTTATTAATACTACAGGTGTATAGAAATACCAAAATATTGCTAATTCAAACAAAAGTGGGTTAAGCCCGCTTTTTTTTTACGTTGAAGGATACATATGGTTAGTGCAAATAAAATTGAAATTCTACGAATTGCTGAAACTGTTGCTCAAGAAAAAATGATTGATAAATCAATTGTTATAGCGGCTTTAGAAGAGGCAATTGCTAAAGCAGCCAAGAGTAATTATGGTGAAGAAAATGAAGTAATAGTAGAAATTAATCAAGACAATGGAGATATTTCAATATCAAGAAAAATGCTTGTTGTTGATGATGTTAAAAATAAATTTCTTGAAATTACTCTTAAAGCTGCAAAAAAAATAAATGGAGCTGCTCAAATAGGTGATCAACTTCTTGATCCACTTCCCCCTTTAGATTTTGGAAGAATAGCGGCGCAAACTGCAAAACAAGTAATTAATTCAAAAGTTCGCGAGGCAGAAAGAGAAAGACAGTATAACGAATATAAAGATAGGGTTGGTGAAATTGTAAATGGAATTGTTAAAAGAATGGAGTTTGGAAATATTATACTAGATCTTGGTAAAGCTGAGGGTGTCGTTAGAAAAGATCAAACAATTCCTAGAGAAAATTTACGTAATGGTGATAGGGTAAGAGCGTACATTTATGATGTGCGCGCAGAATTAAAGGGACCACAAATATTCTTGTCCAGATCCCATCCACAATTTATGGCAAAACTATTTACTCAAGAGGTGCCAGAGATTTACGATGGAATTATTAGCATTAAAAGTGTTGCACGTGATCCTGGTAGTAGAGCTAAAATAGCAGTTTTTACGGAAGATGGTTCAATTGACCCTGTTGGTGCGTGCGTAGGAATGAGGGGTAGTCGAGTTCAAGCAGTAGTTAATGAGCTACAAGGAGAGAAAATTGATATCATAAATTGGTCTGATAATGTTGCAAATTTAGCAATTGCTTCACTTTCTCCTGCTGAAGTTTTAAAAGTTGTTCTTGATGAAGACCAAAACAAAATTGAAGTTGTAGTATCTGAGGAACATTTAAGTCTTGCAATAGGAAGAAGAGGTCAAAATGTTAAACTTGCAACTGAATTAACTGGATATGAGATCGATATATTAACTGAGGATGAAGAGTCATCTAAGCGACAAGAAGACTTTACAAATAAAACAGATATATTCGTTTCATCTTTAGATGTTGATGAGACACTTGCACAGCTACTTGTAAGTGAGGGGTTCGGGAGTGTAGAAGAAGTAATAGATACAGATAAATCAGAATTATTATCTATTGAGGGTTTTGACGAAGAAATTGCTACAGAATTAATAGAAAGAGCAAAGAAATTTTTGTCAGATAAAGAAGAGGAAAATCAAACAAAAATTAAAGATATGAAAGTATCTAATGATTTAATTCAGTTTGATTTACTTTCAAAAGCAATGGTAGTTAAGTTAGCTGAGAATGATATTAAGACACTCGATGACTTTGCTGGATTGACAACAGATGATCTAATTGGCTATTTGGAAGTTAAAGGAGACAAAAATTCAAAAGTTACGGGGTTATTAGAGGAGTTTAATTTAACACGAGAAGAAGGTGATCAATTAATCATGGAAGCTAGAAAAATATGGCTTGAATAATTTGATCTATAGATTTTTATAATGACAGATATCAAAGATAAAACAAAAAAAAACAAGACCTTAAGTTTAAAGTTGGGTACCAAACCTTTAATTGCACCAAAAAGAAATATTGAAGCAGGTAAAACGGTTATTGTTGAAAAAAAAAGATATAAAAGAGGTATCGGTACAGAGACTCAATCTCAAATTTCAAATACAAAAAAGAAAAATACTATTGAAAAAAATATTCAAGAAAACATTGAAAAAAGCGCAAATAAATCTGGCGTAGTACTTAAACCGCTATCAAAAGATGAGCAAAAAAGAATTCTTGAAGCCGATAGTAAAAAAGAAAAAAAAGATGAGATAGATAAAATTAGATCTGGCAATTCACCCAATAAGCTAGAAAAACAAAATCCCTCCTTCGAAGAGAATAAAAATAACAATATTGATATTTTAGATGGTAGAGATCAAAAAAGAGACTCAGATAAGAAAAAAAACTCTGAAAAAATAAATGAAACTGAAGATAGAAGGAAAACTCAAAATACTTTTGGTAGAAAGAAAATTAGAGAGAGAAAAGTAACTATTGTTACGGCTTTGAGTGACATTGATGAAAGAACAAGAAGCCTCGCGGCCTATAAAAGAGCAAAACAAAAAATCAAAAAAACTCAATCGGAGCAAGAGCCTGTAAAAAAACTTGTCAGAGACGTATATATACCCGAATTCATAACTGTAAAAGAATTAGCAAATAGAATGACTGAAAAGTCAGGTGATTTAATAAAATCATTAATGAAAATGGGTATGATGGCCACAATAAATGAGTCAATTGATGCTGATACAGCTGAAATCTTGGTAACTGAGTTCGGTCATAATTTCAAAAGAGAAAATATAGAAGATCTTGAAAAAGACCTTATATCAAAAGATATAAAGGCAGAAAAAAATGACATCAGGTCACCAATAGTCACTATAATGGGCCATGTTGATCATGGAAAAACTTCTTTGTTGGATAAAATTAGAAATTCCAATGTTGTTTCAGGGGAGAGTGGAGGCATCACTCAACATATTGGTGCATATGAAGTAATTCATAATAATAAGAAAATTACTTTTATTGATACTCCTGGACATGCAGCTTTCACAGATATGCGTGCACGAGGTGCCAACGTAACAGATATTGTAGTTTTAATAGTTGCTGCTGATGATGGAGTAATGCCACAAACTAAAGAAGCCATCTCACATGCAAAGTCTGCTAAGGTGCCTATTATTGTTGCTATTAATAAATGTGATAAACCAGAGTCAAATCCTCAAAAAATAAAAGAGCAACTTCTTTCAGAAGATCTAATAGTAGAAGATTTATCAGGTGAGATTCAATCGGTTGAAGTATCAGCTGAAACAGGTGTTAATATTGATAAATTACTTGAAGCAATTGTCTTACAGGCTGAGCTCTCAGAATTAAAAACAAATAATGAAACTTTTGCTGAAGCAACAGTAATTGAAGCAAATGTGGATAAAGGAAGAGGTCCGCTTTGTAATATAATTGTAACAAATGGGAAATTAAAAGTAGGTGATATAGCTGTTGCTGGAAGTGAATATGGAAAAGTCAGGGCGATACTCAATGATAAAGGTCAAAATCTAATGGAGGCGCTTTCATCTATGCCTGTACAAGTATTGGGTCTTAATGAGCCTCCTGAGGCTGGAGATAGTTTTGTAACTGTTGAAAGTGATGAAAAAGCGAGAGAATTGTGTGAAATTAGAAGTCAAATCAAGAAAAATAAAGTTTTACCAAAAAAAATTAAAAATACAGATAATGACTTAGCCTTTGGCTCACTTGAAAATAGTAAGGAAATACTAGAAGTTGTAATTAAAGCTGATACTCGTGGTTCATCAGAGGCTATAATTCATCAATTAGAAAATATAAAAAGTGATAAAATAACAATTAATGTAATTCACTCCGGAGTCGGTTTCATTAATGAGAGTGATGTAGCTCTTGCATCAGCATCAAATGCATTATTATTATCATTCAATTCCACTACTACGAAAGAAGCTAAGGCTAAAGCAAAAATAAACAATCTTTCGATTCAAAACTTTAATATTATCTATGAGCTTATTGAATTTGTATCTAATTTTGCTAGTGGTAAATTAAAACCTACAATCAAAGAAAATTTCATTGGTAAAGCTGAAGTTCTACAAATTTTTAAAGTTTCAAAAATTGGTGCAATCGCAGGCTGTAGAGTAGTTGAAGGTTCAGTTAACAAAAGTGCGAAAGTTAAAGTAACAAGAAATGAAAAAACAATTTATGATGGAGATATTCTTAGCTTAAAAAGAGAAAAAAATGAGGCCAATGAGGTAAAATCTGGAACAGAATGTGGGATCAGCATAAAAGAATTTAATGATTTCGAAGTAGGTGATTTCATTGAAGCATTTAGTATAGAAGAAATAGCACAATCATTGTGATCTTAAAAAGAAAAACTGAAAAGACCAATAGATCACACAAAGTTTCTGAGATAGTCAGAAAAGCTATAAGTGAGGTTTTGGTAAAAAATGAATTGCCACTCGATACACCTTTCGAGTTTCCAATAAATGTAGTAAAAGTTGAAATGAATTCTGATTTAAAGATTGCATATGTTTATGTAATAGCCCATGAAAAAATTGATGGAACTGAAATTATTTTAAAATTAAATTCCTGTAAGCAATATCTCTCTAGAGAAGTTACAAATTTAATAAATTTAAAGTTTTCTCCTAAACTTGTTTTCAGAAATGACAAAAGCATTAATGAAATAAACAATATAGAAAAATTACTTAGATCAGAAAAAGTCCTCAATGATTTAAAAGAAACTAAATCATGAACGGTTGGATATTTATAGACAAACCTAAAAATATTACGTCATTTAAAGTAATTAAAAGGCTTAAAAAAGTTTTAAATATTAAAAAAATTGGACATAGCGGTACTTTAGACCCTTTTGCGACAGGAATACTTGCAATTGCTTTAGGTGAAGCAACAAAAAGTATTCATTATCTCAACCAAAATAAAGTCTATAAATTTAACGTAGTTTTCGGGGAGCTGAAAGATACCGATGACATTACTGGAAAGACAATTAAAAAATCAAATATTCTGCCTACATTAGATGGAATAGATCAATGTATTAAAAAGTTTATTGGAAAACAAAGACAAATACCCCCACAATTTTCTGCAGTAAAGGTTAATGGTAAAAGAGCTTATAAACTTGCGAGAAATAATCAAAAATTTGAACTCAAAGCCAAAGATGTATTTATAAAAAGTATAGAATGTTCAGGCGCCAAAAATAAAAATGAGTATTCTTTCATAATGGAATGTTCCACTGGGACTTATGTGCGATCAATAGCGAGAGATTTAGGAAAAATGCTTGGAACATATGCCTATGTTTCTCAGTTAAGAAGAGTAAAAATTGGTAAAATTGAGGAAAAAGATATTATTTTACTAGATAAATTTGAAGAATTAGTACATATTGGCGATCATTTTGAAGTAATGCATTCAATTAGAGACGTACTGGACGACATCCCAGCAGTATTGATCGATCAAGAATTAAGCCGTAAATTTCGAAATGGTCTTAGCTTTGATTATTTTAATAAAAAATCTGAGAATGATTATTTATTAATTGAAACAAATAGAAAGTTTGTGGGTATAGGTAAAGCTATCGAGGGTAAAATAAAACCTGTGAGGGTTTTTAATTTATAAGAGGAACAGTGATGTCGATAAATAGAGAAAATAAGACCAAGATAATTGATGAGTATGCGAGATCCGAAAAAGATACAGGGTCTCCAGAGGTACAAATAGCTATTCTCAGTGAGAGAATATCTAATTTAACTGAACATTTTCAGTCACATAAAAAAGATAATCATTCAAGAACTGGTCTTATGAGACTTATAAATCAAAGACGGAGCTTGCTAGCATACTTAAAAAAAAGCAATAAGGAAACTTACGAGAAATTAATAGAAAAGCTCGGTATTAGAAAATAAAGCAATGATAAATAAAAATTTTAGAGGAATGAAAGAATATGGAACAAGCTATTTCAAGAGAAATGAATTGGGGAAACCAAGTATTAAAAATAGAAACAGGAAAGGTAGCAAAACAGGCAACTGCTTCGACTATAGTTAGTTATGGAGATACAGTTGTTATGGCTAATGTCGTAGCTGCTAAAACTGCAAAACCCGACATTGATTTTTTTCCATTAACTGTCAGTTATCAAGAAAAATTTTATGCAGCAGGTAAAATTCCAGGTGGCTTTTTTAAACGTGAAGGTAGACCTACTGAATTTGAAACACTTACCTCAAGACTAATTGATAGGCCTATAAGACCATTATTTCCTGAGGGATTCAAAAACGAAACTCAAGTTATTTTAACTGTATTGTCGCACGATACAGAAACAAACCCCGACATAGTTGCAATGATAGCAGCTTCTAGTGCCTTGACATTATCTGGTATACCATTCATGGGACCAATTGGTGGATGTAGAGTTGGTTATGACGGAAAAGATTATATATTAAATCCAAAAATCAATGAAGAAACTCAATTAGACCTTGTAGTATCTGGAACCCAAGATGCTGTCCTAATGGTTGAATCTGAAGCTAAAGAACTTTCTGAGGAAATTATGTTGGGTGCAGTCAAATTTGGACACGAGTCAATGCAAGAAGTCATAAAAATAATTATTAATCTTGCTGAGGAGTGTGCCAGAGACCCATGGGAATTTGAATATAATGTTAATGATGAGTTGATTAATGAGATTAAAAGTGAATTCGAAGATCAAATCAAAAAAAGCTATTCAATCGTTGATAAGATGGAAAGACAAAACTCTTTAAGTGAGATTAAGTCTGCTGTAGAAGAAAAGTACGCTGACATTGAAGATAAAAATATTAATGAAGTAATGTCATATTTCAAAAAAATTGAAAAAGATGTAGTTAGATCGCAAATTTTGAATGATAAATCTAGAATTGATGGGCGTAAGCTTGATGAAGTAAGAGATATTTCTTCAGAAGTTTCATGGTTGCCTAGAACACATGGTTCTTCCTTGTTTACCAGAGGTGAAACACAGGCAATTGTTGTTGCAACTTTAGGATTTGGAGAAGATGAGCAACGGATTGAGGCACTTCAAGGTTCTTATAAAGAAAATTTCATGCTTCATTATAATTTTCCTCCATATTCAGTTGGGGAGGTTGGAAGAATGGGTTCAGCAGGTAGAAGAGAAATTGGTCATGGTAAATTAGCTTGGAGAGCCCTTAAAGCAGTATTGCCTAATAAAGAGGATTTTGATTATACAATCCGCTTAGTATCAGATATTACTGAATCAAATGGTTCATCATCAATGGCGACTGTTTGTGGATCTTCACTTGCTCTAATGGATGCTGGGGTTCCCATCAAAAATTCAGTTTCAGGTATTGCAATGGGATTAATTAAAGAGGGCGATGATTTTGCTGTATTATCTGATATTCTCGGTGATGAAGACCATTTAGGTGATATGGATTTTAAAGTAGCAGGCACCAAAGACGGTGTTACATCATTGCAGATGGATATTAAAATCACTGGAATCACATATGAGATTATGGAAAAGGCCCTAGACCAAGCTAAGGGCGGAAGAGAATATATCTTAAATGAAATGAATAAAGCGTTAAACTCTCCAAGAACTGAGCTTGGACCTTACACACCCAGAGTTGAAATGATGAAAGTCAAAAGAGATAATATTGGCGAAATTATTGGAAAAGGTGGTGCAACCATAAAAGATATAATTGAAAAATCTGGCGCAAGAATCGATATTAGTGATAGCGGCAATGTAAAAATAGCTGGAACCAATAATGAATCAATTCAAGCCGCAATTGAATTAATAAACTCAATTATTGAAGAACCTGAAGTTGGTCAGGTTTATGAGGGTAAGGTTGTTAAAATTATGGAATTTGGCGCTTTTGTTAATTTCTTTGGAAAAAGGGATGGACTTGTTCATATTTCACAACTATCTGAGGAGAGAGTTGAGAAAGTTACTGACGTTGTAAGTGAAGGTGATATAGTAAAAGTCAAAGTAATCGGTTTTGATAAAGGCAAGGTTAAATTATCAATAAAGGATGCTGAAATCTAAACAAAGGTTTCATTAATGGAATACATTAACACTTCAGAAGATAAACTTCATGAAGAATGTGGTGTATTTGGTATATTTGGAAGCCCAGACGCTTCCGCACTTACTGCCTTAGGATTACATGCCCTACAACATCGGGGTCAAGAAGGCGCCGGAATTGTTTCATTTGATGGAGAAAAGTTTCACGGCGTCAGAAGACCGGGACTTGTTGGGGATCACTTTAATAAACAAGAGGTAATTAATAGATTGCAGGGTAGCAATGCAATTGGTCACGTTCGATATTCTACAACTGGTGATTCAATTTTAAAAAATATTCAGCCGTTGTATGCAGATTTAATGTCAGGTGGCTTTGCATGTGCACATAATGGAAATCTAACAAATGCTTCAGCTTTAAGAGAAAATCTTGTAAGTCGTGGATCAATTTTTCAATCTACATCTGATACTGAAACAATTTTGCAATTAGTAGCGCAGTCTGAGCGAAAGCAAATAGTTGATAAACTTATAGATGCTTTATTTCAAATCCATGGGGCCTATTCACTTGTTATTCTTACAAACAAGAAACTTATTGGTGTAAGAGATCCTTATGGAATAAGACCTTTAGTTCTTGGTGACCTCAATGGGGCCCCAGTTCTAGCTTCAGAATCATGTGCTCTTGATATTATCGGTGCAAAATTTGTCAGAGAAATTGAAAATGGAGAAATAATAATAATTTCAGAAAAAGGGATGGAAAGCATTAGACCTTTCCCAAAAGTTGCTGAAAGACCATGTATTTTTGAGAGAATTTATTTTTCTCGTCCTGACAGTATGCTGGGAGGAAACACAGTTTATACTTATAGAAAAAATCTTGGAATAGAATTAGCAAAAGAACATTATGTTGATGCAGATACAGTTGTACCTGTTCCTGACTCAGGAGTTCCAGCTGCCCTCGGCTATGCACAGCAGTCAAACACGCCATTTGAACTAGGTATAATTAGAAATCACTATGTTGGAAGAACATTTATCGAGCCATCCCAAAGTATTAGACAATTTGGTGTTAAGCTTAAACATAATGCTAATGTATCTTACATTAAAAATAAAAAAATTATTTTAATCGATGACTCTATTGTAAGAGGAACTACAGCTAAAAAAATAATTAAAATGATTTATGATGCAGGTGCGAAAGAAGTACATTTAGGTATAGCATGCCCTCCGATAAAGCATCCTGATTTTTATGGAATCGATACTCCAGATTATAATGAACTTATTGCGTCAAAAAATAGTATTGAAGAGATTAGTAAGACTATTGGATCTAAATCATTATTTTTCTTATCATTAGAGGGCACTTATAGAGCTATGGGCTATGAGAATAGAAACCCTGACCAACCTCAATTTACTGATCATTGTTTTACAGGCGAGTACCCCACAAGTTTAATTGATCGTGAAAAGGGTAATATATCAAAACAGTTTTCTCTTTTAACAGAAAAAAACTAAATTTCTTTAGGAACACCTACAATATTATAGCCACAGTCAACGTAATGTGTTTCACCTGTTACGCCGGAAGACAAATCACTTAGTAAGTATAGGCCAGATTTTCCAACATCCTCTAAATCAATGTTTCTATTCATTAAAGAATTTTTCTCAGACCACTTCATCATATCTTTGCCACCAGAAATACCAGCCATAGCAAGTGTTTTCATAGGTCCAGCTGATAAGGCATTTACTCTAATATTTGAAGGGCCGAGATCAGCAGCTAAATATCTTACACTGGACTCAAGAGCAGCTTTTGCAACACCCATTACGTTGTAGTTCCGAATATATTTTTGAGATCCATCATAAGTAAGTGTTAGAAGTGAACCACCATTTTTCATTAGTTTTTCAGCTTCGTGAGCTACCTCTGTAAAAGAAAAACATGAAATAAGCATAGTATTTGAAAAATTATTGCGTGATGTATTCAAATATTTTCCTTTTAATTCTTCTTTTTCAGAAAATGCTATTGAATGTAATACAAAGTCAATTTCGCCCCAATGATTCCCAATTTCATCAAATGATTTCTTTACTGATCCTTCTTTTAATACGTCACATTCAATTAAAAAATTACTTTTAATTGAATTTGCCAAAGGCTTCACTCTTCGATGCAAGGACTCTCCTTGATAAGTAAAACAAAGCTCAGCGCCTTCATCAGATAATTTTTTTGAAATTCCCCAAGCAATAGAATGGTCATTAGCAACACCCATAACCACCCCTTTTTTTCCATGCAGTAAACTCATCATTCAAATCTCTTAAACACTAATGATGCATTTGTACCGCCAAATCCAAAGCTATTACTCATTGCGGTATCAATTTTTTCATCATGACGTGAAGTTAGAATGTTCATTCCAATTGCTTCTTCATCCAACTCATCAATATTAGCAGACTCTGAAACAAAATTATTATTCATCATTAATAAAGTGTAAATTGATTCATGAACACCAGCGGCACCTAAAGAATGCCCACTCAAAGATTTTGTGGAACTGATAAGAGGTAAATCATCTTTAAATACTTTTTTTATTGCTTTTAATTCAGCAATATCACCTACAGGTGTTGATGTTCCGTGAGCATTAATGTAATCAATTTTATCAATATCTTTTTTTGCCATCATCATGCATCTTTCAGCACCTTCTCCTGATGGCTGAACCATGTCATGACCATCTGATGTAGCCCCATAACCGACTATCTCTGCATATATCTTGGCATTTCTTTTTACAGCTGTTTCTAAATCTTCTAAAACGACTACCCCACCTCCGCCAGCAATTACAAAACCATCACGATGTTTATCAAAAGCCCTGGAAGATTTTGAAGGTTGATCATTATATTTTGAAGATAAAGCGGGCATTGCATCAAAGAGTGCTGACAAAGTCCAATCTAATTCCTCACCACCTCCAGCAAATATACGATCCTGTTTTCCCATTTGTATAATTTCAAAAGCATTACCTATACAATGAGCGCTAGTAGAACACGCTGAACTTATTGAATAATTTATGCCTTTAATTTTAAAATACGTTGATAAAGTTGCAGAGTTGGTACTGCACATGACTTTTGGAACGCTTGTAGGACCAATTTTTTTTGGACCTTTTTCTCGAGTGATGTCAAACGCTCTTAGTAAGCTTTTAGTGGATGGTCCGCCTGATCCCATAA
Organism: uncultured Pelagibacteraceae bacterium; assembly: GCA_902546615.1. Classification (GTDB taxonomy): domain Bacteria; phylum Pseudomonadota; class Alphaproteobacteria; order Pelagibacterales; family AG-422-B15; genus CACNXQ01. Next base: position 7,458 of record CACCKE010000001.1, on the reverse strand, counting down.
TTAAACCTGTCATATTATTCGATATTTCTTCTTCATTAAGTCCGGAGTCCTCAATGGCCTCATTCATTGCAATATAATTATAGCTCGCTCCATCTCCCATAAATCTAAGAAACTTTCTTTCTATAGTCTCTTCTAAATTGAGATCTATTTGCCCACTCACCTGGCTTCTAAAACCCATTTCTTTTTGTGATTGGTCAAAAGAAATACCGGACGAAGCATTGTATAATGATGATTTTACTTCATCCTTATTATTTCCAAGAGATGATACGATTCCAAGGCCTGTAATTACAACTCTTCTCATTATTTAATCAGTCCTACCTTTAATCCTTCGGCAGAATATATTTGCTTACCATCTACTTCTACCACTCCATCGCCTACTCCTACAATAACACCTCTTTTTATTATTTTTTTCATTTCAATTTTATATTCAACCAATTTTGAGTCCTTTAAAATTTCACCACCAAACTTTACGTTTCCTGAACCTAGCGCCCTACCGCGTCCAGGTTCACCAATCCATCCCAAATAGAATCCAACTAATTGCCACATTGCATCCAAGCCTAGACATCCTGGCATCACAGGATCCATTTCAAAATGACAATCAAAAAACCACAGGTCTGGTGTTACGTCTAATTGAGCAACAATTTCACCTTTACCGAATCTACCACCACTATTAGTAATTTTTGTTATTCTATCAAACATTAACATTGGGGGAAGTGGAAGCCGTGCATTTCCAATTCCAAACATTGTGCCGTGAGCGCAATCTAAAAGATCTTCTTTTGTAAAGCTTGATTTTTTTTCCACAAGGTTTATCTATCTTATTGTTTTATATGAAGTTTGTAAGATTAATGTATTATTATTGTAAAATACATTAAATTTTAATAAAAATAAATTTATGAAAGATATCAAGCATTTTTTGAGACAAAACTCGCTAAGACCAACTAAGCAAAGAGTGATTATAGCTAATTACTTATTTGACGGTGTAAACAAGCATGTAACAGCTGAAACTCTATCAAATAAACTTTTGAAGATGAAAGCGGGAATATCTCTTGCAACAATTTATAATACCCTTCATGACTTTTACGAAAAAGGTCTTTTAAAAAAATTAATGATTAATTCTGAACGTATTTATTTTGATACTAACACTGAGCATCATCACCACTTTTATTCTAAAAAGGATCAAAAATTGATTGATATTAATGTAGACATGAAAGTAAGTGGCCTTCCAAAGCCTCCAAAAAATAAAAAAATTAATAAGATAGAAGTTCTAGTTCACTTAGATAATTAATTGATAATAATTCTCAATATCAGTTTAGAACGATTCTAATGTATTGACTTTTTTTAAATCAATTATATCTTAGTATTAACTTATTAAGGAGAGACAAATGACTGAATTAAAAGATAGTAAAACTTTGGATAACCTAAAAGCAGCATTTGCAGGTGAGAGCCAAGCAAATAGAAGGTATTTATACTTTGCACAAAAAGCAGATGTAGAAGGCCACAATGATGTAGCGGCTGTATTTAGATCAACTGCAGAAGGTGAAACAGGACACGCTCATGGACATCTAGAGTTTATGGAAGAAGTAGGTGATCCTGCAACAGGAGAACCAATTGGTTCAACAGAGGATAATCTAAAAGCTGCTATAGCTGGAGAAACTCATGAGTATACTGATATGTATCCAGGCATGGCAAAGACTGCAAGAGAAGAGGGTTTTGACGAAATAGCTGATTGGTTCGAAACATTGGCTAAAGCTGAAAAGTCTCACGCAGGCAAATTCCAAAAAACATTAGACTCAATCGATTAATTAAAAAAGGGGCTTAAATAGCCCCTTTTTTCTATCATGGATATAAAAAAAGAAGGCAGTTTAGCTGCACCCACACGTGATATTGTAGATTGGAACTCAGATGAATATCTAAATGAAAAAGCTTTAGATGCTGAGATGCGTCGACAGTTTGAGGTTTGTCATAGTTGCCGACGGTGCTTTAATCTCTGCGATAGTTTTCCAACATTATTTGATTTTATTGACGACTCCCCAAATGAGTCAGTTGATGATTTAACAAAAAAACATTTCGAGGATGTTACAGATAAATGCACATTATGTGATATGTGTTTTATGACTAAATGTCCTTACGTACCGCCTCATGAATTTAATATCGATTTTCCTCATCTGATGCTCAGATACAGAACTTATCAAGAAAATCAAAAAAAATTATCAAAAATTCCAAAAGAACTTGCAAAGGTAGATCGAAATGCGAGTCTCGCAAGACTCTCGCCAAGTGTAGCTAATTGGTCATCTGATAAAAAAAATAAATTAACAAGAAGTCCGTTGGAACTTTTGACAGGTATAGATAAAGATGCTGAATTACCTAAGTTCGAAAGAAATTCATTTCATGATAACTTCAAAAATATTTCTAATAAGTTAAATAAAAATGCTCCAGCTTACGGAAGAAAGGTCGCAATTTATTCAACATGTTATGTTAACCATAATAATTCAAAAGTAGGAGTAGCAGCTAATAATGTTTTAAATTTTAATGGTGTAGACACAATATCAACGTACCCAGGTTGTTGCGGAATGCCACATTTAGAGCAAGCACAGCATGAAAAAGTAAAAATTCAATCGGAAAATATCTCAGAAGAATTATGTAAACTTATCGATCAAGGTTATGACATAGTAACTCTAACAGCCAGTTGTGGTCTAATGTTAAAATTTGAATGGCCATTAATTAATCCAGAAAATAAAAATGTTAAGCGACTATCAAAGCATGTTTTTGACATTGATGAATATATTGTTGATATAGCTAAAAAAGAAGGACTTGTTGATGGTTTACAATCTTTTGATGATGGAATTACTGTTCACAACGCCTGCCATGCTCGGGCACAAAATATGGGCAATAAAGCGCTAGAAATGTTGAAAAAAATTCCCGAAACCAAAGTAGATGTCGTTGAAAAGTGCGCTGGACATGGAGGAACTTTTGGGGTCATGAAAAAAACAAGAAAGTCGGCAATTAAATACGGCAGGGCGACTGCTCGTCAAATCCGAAACAAAAAAAACAAGTATATGGTCTCGGACTGCCCTCTTGCTTGTAAGCATTTAAATGAATTTTTAAATGAAGATAAAGATACAAAATATATATCAATGCACCCAATAGAAGTTATAGCAAAATCCTATAATTTAACTTGATATTTAATGATTAATTATTAGGTAAGTGATATGCCAATCGAACAAAAAAAAATCGACTCGTCAGATTTATTGGACTTAACTACTTATTCAAAAGAGCGTAAGGCAATTCGAAAAGAAGTTGTTGCAATGAAAAAAAATAGACGAGTAGAGTTAGGACCACATTCTACTTTCTACTTTGAAAATTTTTTTACAATGAAAGCTCAGATACAGGAAATGCTTTATATTGAAAAAGGTGGCGATGAACAATTAAGAGATGAATTAGAGGCGTATAATCCCCTAATACCAAATGGTTCAGAATTAGTTGCTACATTCATGTTTGAAATAGATAATCCATTAACTAGAAAAAAAGTTTTGTCCTCTTTAGGCAATGTAGAAAATAAGACATATATAAAGGTAAATGGAAATAAAATTTTTGCTGTGCCTGAAAATGACGTAGATCGTACAGACAACTCAGGAAAAACATCATCAGTTCATTTTCTGCACTTTAAGTTTGAAGATTATCATGTTAGAGATTTTAAAGATATGGATTGCACTGTTGAGATTGGAACCGACCACGAACAATATCCACATATTTCAGTACTTACTAATGAGGTAAAGACTGCACTAATTAAAGATTTTGATTAATCTTTTCCAGTAGATCCAAATCCTCCATCACCTCTTTTTGTTTGATCAAGATCTTGAACTTCTTTAAACGTAACTTGTATAGTATTTGTGAAGACCATTTGAGCAATTCTATCTTTTGGATGAACGGTAAATTCATCTTTGCTTAAATTTATTAATACAACTTTAATTTCACCTCTATAATCACTGTCTATTGTTCCAGGAGTGTTTAATATTGTTATACCATGTTTAAATGCTAAACCAGATCTTGGCCGAATCTGAGCCTCCAAACCTTTTGGCATTGCAATTGAAATTCCACATGGAATAATTTCTCTTTCCCATGGACGAATTTTAACTGAATTTTCAATGGATGCACTTAAGTCAACTCCAGCAGCCTCATCAGTCTGATAAGAAGGAAAATCAAAATCCTTAAGCTTTGAAATTTTTTTTATATGTACTTCTGAGAAAGATAGATCAGCCAAATCAATAATATCAATTATTTAAATGAAGAGAAATTTTTTGACACAGTTTCTTGGCTACTTCTTTTTTTGTCATCAATTCCCAGTTTTCAGAATATAGTTTTGACGTAAAGTATATTTTATTTGTATCCTGATTAAATATATTATTTTCTGAAACATTGTTGCCTAGAACCCAATCACAGCCTTTTTTATTTAGTTTTTCATCAGAGTTTCTTTCAAGATTACTAGTCTCAGCTGCGAAACCTACTACCAGTTTTGGCCTTAGATGGTTTCTTTTACTTAGTCTTTCCAAAATATCTGGGTTTTCTTCTAAAATAATATTTTGACGTGATCCATCTTTCTTTATCTTTGCAATCTCTTTATTAGCAATCTTATAGTCTGCTACGGCAGCAGCACATACTGCTATATCTGCTGGCAGTGAACTTTCGCATGCTTCTAACATTTGATCAGCTGAGTCCACTTTTATGACCTGTTCTACATTAGGCTCGACTAAGCTCGTTGGGCCAGAAACTAAAGTTGTTTTTGCACCTAAGCTTTGCAATGTTTCTGCTATTGCATAGCCCTGTTTTCCAGAGGATTCATTAGAGATAAATCTTACAGGGTCTATCATTTCTTTAGTTGGACCAGCAGTCACTAAGGCAGTTCGATTCACAAGAGGTTTATAATCAAGCGCATCAAAATATTTTTTAATAAATTTTACGACTTCATTCGGTTCAGCCATGCGGCCTTCACCGTATTCACCGCAAGCCATTTCACCGTTATCCGGGCCGATAAATTTGATGCCATCGTTTTTTAATGTCTCAACATTTCTTTGTGTAGAATTATTCAACCACATTCTCACATTCATTGCCGGTGCAATCAGTATTGGCTTGTTTGTAGCCATGAGAACAGTAGATGCAAGATCATCAGCTACCCCGTAAGCCATTTTTGAAATCATATTTGCAGTCGCTGGAGCAACTAAAATAATATCTGACAATCTAGAAAGTTGAATGTGACCCATTTCATGCTCATCTGTTAAATTAAACAAATCAGTATAAACTTTATTTCCTGAGAGACTTTCAATAGATAAAGGTGTTACAAATTCAGATCCAGATTTTGTTAAAATACATGTTACGTCTACGTTATTTTTTTTTAATTCACGTATTGTTTCTAGAGACTTATATGCAGCAATACCTCCAGTAATAATCAATAGAACTTTTTTATTTTGCATTTCGTACACGTATACTTTTTTGTTCTAAATGACTAGTAATAAACGAAAAATTTTTCTAAATGAATACAAAAGCAAGCATTATTCCAACTATAAGGGCTACACCGCCTATTATATATGAATTGCTAGCACTATTTTTTGGAGTTTTATCCTCTTCATTCTTTACAATCAAATCAAAGGCCTGATCAGCTCTTGAGATAAAGTCAGGAATGTCAGGAACTTTTCTTGCTATACTTTGTAATGCCTGTTGCGTTTGTTGAAGTCTATTTTTAATTCCTAACTCATCTTTTAGCCATGTTTCAATTTCAGGTTTCGATACTTCCCAAAAATTAATATCTGGATCCAACTTTCTGGCAACGCCCTCAACCGTTATCATTGTTTTCTGTAAAAGCAAAAGCTGTGGTTGTAAAAACATATTAAATTGCTTTGTTATATCAAATAACTGGAGAAGCACATTTCCCATTGAAATATTTTTAGCTTTTTGATTTATGATTGGTTCCCCGATCGATCTCAAAGCTTGTGAAAAATCCTCTATAGATTGATTTTTGTCAATCAAGCCTGCTTCTTGATGAATTTTTGCAATATGTAAATAATCTTGTTTTATAAATCCATAAATAATTTCTGCTAAATAAGATCTATTTTTTTTATCCAATCTACCCATAATACCAAAATCAACTGCTAAAAGTTTACCTTTTGGATTAAGGAATAAATTACCTTGATGAAGGTCGGCATGAAAATACCCATCTCTTATTGACTGTCTTAAAAAATTTATAATCAGATTCTCAGCTGCCTGTTTTTTATTTACTTTTTTTTCGTTCAACTCATCAATTTTATCTGCAGGAACACCAATAATTTTTTCCATCGTGAGTATTTTTTGAGTAATTTTATCCCAATAAACTTTTGGTACATAAAAACTCTCATCCATATTCGTATTCTCAGATAACTCTGAAGCAGCCGCAGCCTCATATCTTAAATCCAGCTCAAACTTTATGACTTCCTTTGCTTTTTTTATTATAGAATTAGGCCTTAACCTTTGAAATTCAGTGAAACTTTCCATGAAAGTGGTAAGCCACTCAAGCCTTTCCATTTCCTGATTGATTATTTTTTCTATTTCTGGCCTTAGAACTTTCACCGCCACATCAATTTCTGTATTAGATGATTTTATTTTAGCAAAATGCACTTGAGCAATTGAAGCTGCAGCAATTGGTTCGCTAAATTGTGAAAAAATATTATCAATACTTGTTCCAAACTCATCTTCAATAATTTCAATAGCTATTTTTCTAGAAAAGGGTGGCAAATTATCTCTTAATAATGACAGATCCTCTGCAATTGTATTGCCTACGATATCTGGCCTTGTAGATATTAACTGTCCTAGTTTAACAAATGAAGGACCAAGTTCGTTCAATGCTTGCGCAATTCTTAACCCGTCAGATTTATTCTTATGGTTTTTATCATAAGACACGCCTATAGAAATTAAATTAGTAAAAAAAATAAATAAAAATTTAAATCGTATATTTTTATTTATTAAGATTAATACATTGTACTTTTTTAGTACTCTAATCAGTTTGATCAAAAAAAGTAAATTACTGAGCATTTATAATTTTTGTGGCATTGTGTATGGCTACTATTCCATTAAAAATATTACGATAGTTTACATCTTTAAATTTTGTACCCTCAATTATTTTTTTAAAATTTTCTTGTGATGGGAAATTACTAATTGTTTTTGTTAAGTACTCATAAGGCTTTTCATCTCCAACAATAATTTTACCCATTACTGGTATAATTGAAGAATAAAAATTATACACACTTGAAATCGTTTCATTCTCAGCCTTGGAAAATTCTAAGCAATAAAATTTTCCCCCAGGTTTTAACACTCTATATGCTTCACTCAATGATTTTTCAATATTAGAAAAATTCCTAACACCAAAGGATACGAGGTATGCATCAAATGTATTTTCTTTAAAAGGGAGATCTTCTGCAGGTGCAACAATCC